>JAFTCA010000066.1 GCA_017454945.1 Bacteroidales bacterium | reverse complement strand
TGGGCGGAACGACGGTATGGCAGTTAACCGATGTCGCAGCACAGAACTCAGCCATTACAACAACGGCCCAGTTGGGCAGCAGCCTTAAAACCACACAAGTTGCAGACCTTGACGGAAGGGTGACAGGAAAGAGCCTACAGGATCTCTATGACATACCCATCCGTTCCATGACGTTCACCTACAACGCCGCCACGGACAACATGACCGGGCGCACAGGGATGTTCCCCGAAAGCGAGACCTTCGCCTACGACGACCTCGACCGCCTTACGGGCATACAGTACGGTGGCGGCTCCGCACACGACATCAGCTATGCACCCAACGGCAATATCACCATGCAGACAGACATAGGCCGCTACTACTACGAGGGTGGTCGGCCACATGCCGTGACCTCGGTGGACAACACACGCCACAGGATTCCCACGTCGCAGCTGCAGACCCAGTACAACGTCTTCGGGAAGGTGAGCACCATCAGGGACTACGGCGATGACGAATACCGTATGCTGTTCACCTACGGCCCCGACAACGAGCGGTGGTGCACACGGCTGTACAAGGACTACTCCACCCTGCAGCGCACCACCTACTACATGGGCGACTACGAGGAGATAGTTGAGGGCGGTACCACCCGCCAGCTCTACTACCTCGCCGGAAATGTCCTCTATAAGAAGCAGACCAGCTGCCCCGACAGCGTGTTCTTCCTCTTCACCGACCATCTGGGTAGCGTCGTCGCCATCGTGGACCAGAACGGCAGCAAGAAATTTGAGGCGACCTACGACGCATGGGGCAACCAGACCGTCACGCGCAACGACATCGGCTTCCACCGTGGCTACACCGGCCATGAGATGCTCCCCGAGTTCGGCCTCATCAATATGAACGGCCGGCTCTACGACCCGCAGATAGGCCGCTTCCTCTCCACCGACAACTACGTGCAGGAGCCATGGAACAGCCAGAACTTCAACCGCTACAGCTACTGCCTGAACAACCCGCTGAGGTATAGTGATCCGAGTGGAGAGATATTTGGCATTGATGATTTAATAACTATAGCCGCATTTGCATACATAGGTGGAATAATGGCAAATGTATCTCATTGCAGTAACATCAATGCCAATCCTTTCAACCCTGTAAATTGGAATTGGTCTAGTGTAGGTACTTATTTGGGATTAGCAGGAGGTGCCTTAAATGGTTTGGGTATTTCAACTAATGTTCCAGGCATTTTTACGAATGGATTACTTCATGCTACTGGTAACGTTGCCATCAACGGAATAACGAATATTTGTGAACACCGTGGATTCTTTTACAATTGGGGAATGTCTGCCACAGTAGGATTTCTGGAAGGTGCTATCGGAGGTTATATTGAATCTAAGAGAACAGGACTGAACTATTGGTGGGGCAACAAAGTGAAATACAACCGGACTCAATGGTCTTTCATCAATACTGACAAACCAGATTATATTATTAATCTGACGCGAACAAAGACTATTGCAAAAAATGAAAACGATTGTATGATAGCAACTATGACTGAGATTGAAAACGAAATAGGGGGGAGCAGAACATATGATGATTTTTACAGTCAGGTAGAAAATAATTATACAGAAGAAGGCGTTAAAATGACAGTAGGCGAATACAAAAGGTTGTTGTCAGAAAATTTCAATGCAACAGAATTGACCAAACAATCACATAATTTATTTGATCCATCCTATATGGAAGAAGTCGCATCACGTGGAGAAGTCATAACAGTACATTTCAAAAAACCAGGCCACGCTGATAACGTGAGAAAGCTGAAAGTTTTCCTAAGAGATAAGTATAAAAACACCCTTGTATTTAGGCAAAGTCAATATAATGCAAATGCCTTGGAGTTCAATTATAAAAATGAACCGACTTTCATCCTTAGAATCAAAAAGTAGTTCTTAAACATGAAACATTTTTATCTTTTCATTATGACGTTGATAACTAGCTTGACAGTTCATAGCCAAAGCATACCGATAGATTCTATTGTTGCGTTCTACCGTAATGCAGACATTGATTGCTATAAAGAGAAAGTATACAAAGGTATGAAAGAATATGACTGTTGGCTGGAGGACACATTCCCAAAGATAACACAGTCATGGGGTATTAGGTCTTGTTTTTACTCTCCGTCAAAAATCGACATCCGTGAGCACGATGTAATCCACTTTGTGGTCTTGAACTACTATAATATGGAATATTACGACGAGAAAGACAACATCTACGACCACATCATCTTGGATAGTACTAAATGCTTGCTGTTTGTACCATTGGACGCAAAAGGGAAACTTTTAGGTATAACTGAGTTGGATGACCACTATACATATAAGAGTTTTACTAATAGAGATGATATTGACTATCAGTTTATTCGGCAATTTTACAAGCACTTGAAATCGATCCTTAAAACCAGCAGAAAATACAAGGCAGAAGCATTGGTAGCCTTACAGACGATTGGCAGCAAATACAATGATATTGGGTTTGTAAAAGATGGTCGTATTTATTTTTGTTGGCCAGAGCCTGTTGAACTGCATGGAGTTGTTCAGCAAGATTTAAAGGATGGAAAATATGACCTAATCCGAAAGAGAGACATCAAAATAATGCCAGAATACCGAGAAAGCATTATAAACAGATTTGAAGGTGCAACAAGAAAAACAAGGACAGGACACTCAGAGAAAAAGGATTTGAGAATATGTATAGATTAGTGAGGACGTTTCATCCAGGGGACATGGG
The DNA here is from genome assembly GCA_017454945.1 of Bacteroidales bacterium. Classification (GTDB taxonomy): domain Bacteria; phylum Bacteroidota; class Bacteroidia; order Bacteroidales; family WCHB1-69; genus JAFTCA01. Next base: position 506 of record JAFTCA010000066.1, on the reverse strand, counting down.
GGACAGGCACGTTGCCCCGATACTGGGTCAGGTGCCTGTCCCCATGACCCTTCAAGTTTTTTCATCTCCCTTATGGGTGGGATACCGAAATGGCAATAAAGCTTACCGAATAGGTGCTAGTGCAAAAATTGTACAGTCTTTTACTCAAAACCTTGTACATAAGTTCATGCATACTCCTTATTTCCTCCATTATAATAATTTCAAGAGTGGAGCGTTTTCGTATTATGGATATTATGAATCACCGGGGACGGTTCTCTTTGATTACTTTTTTCACGCAGAAATTTTGCTCAATGAGAAATAAGTAGTAATTTGCAAATGAAAAGGCAATCGGCAGAAATAATCACGGAGAACCGTCCCCACTGATTTGGGCGGAACGACGGTATGGCAGTTAACCGATGTCGCAGCACAGAACTCAGCCATTACAACAACGGCCCAGTTGGGCAGCAGCCTTAAAACCACACAAGTTGCAGACCTTGACGGAAGGGTGACAGGAAAGAGCCTACAGG
>JAFTCA010000065.1 GCA_017454945.1 Bacteroidales bacterium | reverse complement strand
GCCCACAGACAGAGTAGTTGTTTCACCCTGACAGATGGATACAGTGGCAGGAGTAAGCTCTGCCGCAGGCACTTCGTTCACCGTCACACTTGCGGAAGTGTTATAAGTACAAGCTCCTTCCGGAATTGCTTCTGTCTCTGAGGTGGCTTCAACTGCTGGTTGATACACATTCTTTACGTATAATGTAGCTTGATATGTTTGGGCTGGATCAAGATCCGAGAAAGAGATGTCTTCCCAATTGGCAGCATCATAATCATACCATGTAGAATTATCCCAGGAATAATGGGTGACATTGGTGAAATCAGTTGCTTCCAAGGTTGCTGTACCACCTGCACATTGGGTGGCATTGTTCAACGTCACCGACGGGAGCGCAATCACCGTCACATCCGCCGTGTCGGATGCAACACAGCCGTTCTCGTTGGCCACGAGAATGGTCTTGCTGAAATCTTGCGTGACGTTCTGCTGCGTGTAAGCGGTAGGAGCGCCAGTTTGAATGTCATCCGGGTTTATCGTGCTCTCCGGATCGTCAACCCAAATATATTGGGTGATGTCGTTGGACAAGCCTGTCGGAGTCAAGGTCACGGTACCGTTGTAGCAGACCTCTACAGGGGTAGTGAGCGACACCGTCGGGGCTGCGTTCACCGTAAACACGAATGACTTCATAGCGGCGCAAGTGGTGGCGGCATCCGGGGTGAAGGTGAGGGTCACCGTGCCTCCCTGATTGGGGACGGTGTAGGTGGCTCCATCAACCGTACCTGCCGATGCAGTCCATGACCATGTTCCACTGGACAAATCCACACCATATTTCGTGGTGGTGGGCAGTGCAATCGTCTTGCCCTGGCAAACAGGATTAAAATTGAAGTCCACGATGGGCTCCCAAATAGCATACAGGTAATCGTATGGGCTGGCCTCGTCGGCAGCCACCTGGGTGGCAGGTTGTGTATATGCATCATCTGCGAAGTATGCACCGTCGGTGTAGTATATGAAGTTGGGGTTGCAACGGTTGGGAGCTGTATCTGGCAGCATTGTCGGGGCTGGTGGATTAGGATTCGCTGTAGTAGCTTTTACTTTGAACTTATACCAGCCCTTGAAAATGTAGCCGGGACGGGAGGGTATGCTCTCATTTGCACCCAAGCCGTAAATATCCACAGCCTCGTTTATGTGGATATCCGTGTCTTCTCTATAGGTTGGCGAGGAGTTTCCATCATTGTAGTTCTTATACCAAGTAATATGAGTCAGTGTAGGCGCCTCCACATCCTTATACTCAGCGCGAAGTTGGATAATATATGTCGCATCATATATTTTATCATAACAATCACTAGGTGGTGTGGTTTCATTACATGCTTCTGGATTTTGAACAGTATAGTATTGAGCAACAAAAGCACATGGATTAGGTTCTTCACCTGGTTGCAGGTTATTTGGATCATAATCAGGATTATATCGCAAGTTCTGCCATTTATTAACAGTAATTTGAGCATCATTTCTGTAAACAATGAACTCGGCTCCGGGATATACTGTCACATTACCATCCACGAATTGTCCCGACTCACAGTCGAAAGTTTGAACAACCCAATGAGAGAAAACCTTTCCTGCGGGAGCTTTTGAGGCAGCGCCGGCCGTGGCATGTGCAGCGTCTAGATACTTGTTTTCATCGGCAGGGGCATTGGTACCGCCATTGGCATCATAAATAACGTCTATACCGATAGCACCTTCAACTGTTTTGCGCCAAAGCGCATAGAGGTCTAATTTTCGGCGCACGTATGGACGGTTCACATCTGAATTGGAAGCTGTTGATTGATCAACGATTTCTCCCCAGCGATCCATCTCGTCTGTCATATCTACGGTTTTGTCGTAAACCGGCGTTGCAGGCACGGTGGTGTTGTTCAGTAGAAAAGCATCCGCGTTAAAAGAGAGTGTGAAGTCCTCATCCCTATACCAACCTACAAATTCATAACCATCTCTACGACCTGTAGGCACACTCACCTTGCTACCCCAGGCAACAGCAAAATTCATTTGCTGACTCGTAGAACCCCAGGTAAGGGTTTGGTCCTTATTGCCATTTTCCAAATATGCATTCGGGTGCAGGAATACACGAAAACGGACTTGACGCCACTTGGCATATATTTTTAAATTGTTGGATGGCATCGTTGTAAAAGAATAAGGGGTTGTACACTGGTCATCTGCATACCAGCCCTCAAACACATACCCATTCGGCCATTCACTTTCATCGGGTTGATAATCTTTGTATGAGGAAGTATTTAAATTTTCGCCAAAATTAATGTTTTCAACCACACGAATATTTGAAGGAGTCAATTTTTCTTCAAAATCTTGTGGGCTATTACTCGTACCTTTATATTTTGAACCATTGGCATAGACAAGATTGTAAGTCAAACGGTCAAAATAAATATACAAATGATTGCTGTTTCCAAAACTTGCTGTTTGATAACCTGATTGATTCGGGTTGGCATCATAATAATAATTACTGCCCTCCTGCATCAACTCTCCAACTGTCGTCCATGTGCTGGTGTTATTGGCAGTATTCCAAGCCACACACTTGAAACCAGTATATTTGTCAGAAAGGTTAAATCCTCCGCTATTGCTGGAAATGTCAACGTGAATGGCTTCCGTATAACCATCCCCCGTAGTATTGTGTTGCATAAAGTGAACTGTCTTACCTGATGTTGTAGCACTTGCATAAAATTTAATCGTTGTTTCGTCACTTGTGGGCAAGAAAGCATCCAAAAACGTAGTTCGAGTGCCAGTACCTGTATTGCCAGAATAACTTTCATGCCAGTCATACTCCGTTGGCCATGTATAGCCATTTTGAGCCAAAGTGGAGCCATAACGACCGGTCATAGTGGTATAAGATTCCCAACTACCGGAATGGTCGATGGTATTTCGTTCATATACGGTACCTGAAACAGGGTCAGAATATTCGTAATTCAGACACACAATAATCCACAAAGTACATTCTCTATTCCTATACCATGTACCATTATTGTAATACAAATACACTTGTGTATAAGACCCATTTTCATAAATATAATAGTTTCCATTACTTGTGCTCGTTGTCGGCGTATATTGATATTCTGTATATGCGTCATGCCACGTATAGAAATTCATCGTAATCACATCTCTATCAAAATAGACATTCACCACCGCGGTGCCTTCGGGGGTTATGGTAACCTCAGCACGGTTTGTCCCAGCATAATGAAAGCCTGTCCAATTGTAAGAAGTGCCATTCACGCTGGCAGAGGCGTTTCCTACTGTTCCTTGGATCATATTGGCAGGAACTGGTCCTGTTGGAGCATTTTCAATCAAAATAGACTTCTCAAAGTCATAATCGGCATTTGGATCATTAGGATTCGACTGATTTGTCAATTTCTGCTTCCAGATAATAATAGTGTAACTGGCCGTGGTTGCTGCAATCCATTTGGCAAAAATTTCGGTTCTATCCGTTAGTTGTCCTCCGAAATGAAATTCATCCCCTGTACACTCAGCATTATAGTACCATCCTCCAAATGTATAACCGTTACGCTCCATAGGCAAAAGTTCAGCATCAGAGGTAACCTCTCCACTCTTAACAAACTGTGGAGCATTATAAGTAGCGCCTTTGCCGTTCTCGTTAAACACCAACCAATGCCCTGGTGCTTCATCCACATCAAAATTCACATTACCCGTAATGATAATCGTGTCACCATTCTGATACAAGTTGGGGTTGTGAGGATTTACAATATTCGTATTTCCTTCACCGGCTACCCAGCCCATAAAATTATTATCCGAAGATGTTGGCGTATAAAGCATATCCACAATATAGGAATATTGTTGCTGGGTAGCATCTGCACGGAAACTCACTTCATGGGATCCGAGAGTGGCCGGGCTGCCATCAAAATATGATACAACGTAAGTTTTGAAAAGCATGGCATAATAGTGCACCTCCTGTCCATCGGTAATAGGATTCGCTTCATCATTCAAAATAGCTTGAACATCTGAGCGTACACCTGCGATCGTCTTACCTGTTTCTGCTTTCGTATAATCTGAATTCGTTGACCATCCTCTAAAGCTAACTCCAGCTTCAAGCGTCCCCACGCCAGGGTCATACAAAACAGTCTCAAAATGTTCTGGGGTAAGATCAGCCTTCTTCACATAAATGATTACTGGATCACTTGTGCTGTTTTGGTGGAAACACACCTTCAAACGAGCATCATCGCCCGCCTCGGTCACGATATACACCGAGAACGACTGTGCCAGAAATGTGATGGTGTGGTTAGTCGGGGAAACTATGTCCACCAATTCGTTACCGTTGGCTCCCTCGTGATAGACATCCATCAACTGGCCATCAACAAAGTTCGGGTCGGAGATGGAGACCGTCACCGTCTTGCCGCTTTGGGGCTGCCACTCGGCATTGCCGTTTTGAATGGTAATATCGTAGGCGCCAAACACCTGCTTGCCCTGCGGCATGGTGCGCTGCACCGGGGTGGCGTTCACCTTCGCGGTGGAGGGCATCTTGCCGGAGACGGAGAGGGAGAGCTGCCGTCCGTCGGGGGCGGTGAGGCTTTTGGCCAGCGTCACGGAGCCCGCCATGGGGTGTTGCTGGGCGGTGGTGTTCGCATAACCGCCCGCCGGCTTGTTGCCGTGGTTCTGCGCCGTCGCCGCGGGAGCGAGCCCTGTGAGCAGCATGAGCAGGAAGCCCAATGCCAGGGCGAAATGTTTCCGCACCTTCTTGTTCGTGCTGTCGTTGTGTTTCATCAGGCCGTTTATAACCCGATTTCCAGTTGTAGAATTTGTCATGATGTGATAATTTTAATTTTATATTTTTACTATTTTCTTTTATCTCACTTTTTAACCCGGCGCG
>JAFTCA010000003.1 GCA_017454945.1 Bacteroidales bacterium | reverse complement strand
TCACATCCTTATCGGTCTCGAACATGTCGCTGAAGATGACCACCAATGAGCGCTTATGTATCTGCTCTGCAATACGATGCAGCGTGTCGGTCACCATCGACTTGCGACGCACCTCTGACGAAATAGGCTGCAATATCTTCTCCAGTTCACGGTAAAGCATCTTCTGATGCAACTGCCCTCCCCGAGCGTTGGTATGCAACTCCAAGGTGTCGGAAAAAACACTCAACCCGACAGCATCGCGCTGATTTTTAAATATCTGCATCAGCGCAGCGGCAGCATAAACCGAAAAGAAAATCTTGTTGGGCGACTGCAAAGTGTACTTTTCCTGCAACGGGAAATACATGGACGAGGAATTGTCGATGATGATATGGCAACGCAAGTTGGTCTCCTCCTCAAAAGTCTTCACAAACAACTTGTCTGTCTTGGCATACAACTTCCAATCAATATGCTTGGTAGGCTCGCCTGTATTGTACTGGCGATGCTCGGCAAACTCTACCGAGAAGCCGTGCAGAGGACTCTTGTGCATGCCCGTGATAAAGCCTTCCACCACCTGCCTGGCCACAAACTCCAAATTATCATACTGCGTTATCTTCGAAAAATCAAGACTGTAAGGCATACGTTTCAATCAATTAATCAAATTCACTAAAGAGGCATCCTCAAAAGGCAAAAATACAATTTTTCATCAAAAGAAACAGAGAAATGAAAAATTTTTGTTAATTTTTATTCTTTTGAAAATGATGATGTTAGAAAAACCATCAAAAAAAACGCCCGAAAACTAAATATTTTCGGGACATTTTTTCGGAGACAATATATCATTACAGAATATTCTATAACAACTCCCACGTAGCGCCGTCCTTGGCATCCTTGATTTGGACACCGGCCTCGTGCAATTTGTTGCGGATAGCGTCAGCCACGGCCCAGTTCTTGGCGGCCTTAGCGTCCTGACGGATATCGAGAATCATGTTCATCAACTGATCGATAAGAGCTGCATTATCATTCTGTTGCAGCGCTTCTTTCATACCCAAAATTTCATGATAGAAGATATGGTAATACTTTTTCAGCATATCCAAATCTTCGGCGGTCAAAGTCATTTTGCCATCATGAACAGAGTTGATGATACGGGTGGCGTCAAACAGCTCGGCAATCAGCTTGGGACTGTTAAAGTCATCATCCATAGCTTCATAGCACCGTTTTACCCAATCCTGGATATTCTCAGCAGAGGTGGCTCCTGCTTTCAATTTGGGCAACAGAGCTTCGGCTGCATACAGTTTGGCCATACCCTTTTCGGCGGCCTGAAGCGCCTCATTTGAGAAATCAACTGTGCCGCGATAATGTGCCTGCAACACAAAAAAGCGGATAACCATGGGCGAGTAGGCGCGCTCGAGCTGCGGGTGATCGCCTGTGAAGAACTGCTCAAGGGTAATGAAATTGCCCAGCGACTTGCCCATCTTCTGTCCGTTGATAGTAATCATGTTGTTGTGCATCCAATACTTAACCGACTGTTTGCCATTAGCCACAGTGCTTTGGCAAACCTCCGACTCATGGTGAGGAAAGAGCAAGTCGATGCCGCCGCCATGGATATCGAAATGTTCGCCTAAATACTTGGTGCTCATGGCAGTACACTCGATATGCCACCCCGGGAAGCCGTCGCTCCACGGAGAAGGCCAGCGCATAATATGTTCAGGGGCAGCCTTTTTCCAGAGGGCGAAATCGGCGGGATGGCGTTTCTCGTCCTGACCGTCCAGTTCGCGCGTATTGGAAATCATCTCGTCAAGCACGCGACCCGACAGTTTGCCATAGCCAAAATCCTTGTCAAATTTGGCCACATCAAAATAGACAGAGCCATTGGAAACGTAGGCATAGCCTTTATCCAGAATGCGTTGCACCATCTCTATCTGTTCGATAATATGGCCGGAAGCGCGCGGCTCGATGGAGGGGCGTTTCACATTCAGCGCATCCATAGCATCATGATAGCGATCCATGTAATACTGAGCCACTTCCATGGGTTCCAGTTGTTCCAGTCGGGCTTTCTTGGCAATCTTGTCCTCACCTTCGTCGGCATCGTGCTCCAAATGGCCCACATCGGTAATGTTGCGCACATAGCGCACCTTATAGCCCAGATGCTGCAGGTAGCGGAACACCAAATCGAAGGTCACCGCCGGACGGGCATGACCCAGATGCGGGTCGCCATAGACAGTCGGACCGCAAACATACAATCCCACACGACCTTCGTGCAACGGCACAAAAGTCACCTTTTGTTTACTTAATGTATTGAAAATTACAAGATTATTATCTATCATAATGCGATGTATTTAGTTTGTTTCAGGAGCGCAAAGATACGGAAAATTCTAGAATAAAACAGTAAAGAATATTAGGTGAGGGAGTGAGATGTGAGGAGTGAGGAGTGAATAGTGAGAAGTTAAGAAACTAAGAAACTAAGAAACTAAGGAGTTAAGTATTATTGAGTTGTTGGTGTCATTCGGAGACGGTGGTTGATCCTGTCGAAAATACCGTCGAAAGAATCTCTTTGAATTTTGAATTCTGAACTTTGAATTTTCTTCTCAGTTCTCCTCTCTCATCTCTCCTCTCTCATCTCTACAAAAACGAGAACCTCCCCTTTCTCAAACTCCACCGTAAACTCCTCTCCCAGCGCTTCGTTGAGGGCTCCTTCCCAAAAGTGATGGAAACTCCGCCGGCTGACGGGATAGCGCAAGTTGTGGAAAGTCAGTTTCGTCTCTGGGGTAAAGCTGAAAATGGAGACCTGCTGTCCTGGTTGCGATGGCAGCGTGATGGTCTGGCAGGCCGGATAAAAGACACCATAATTAGTCACCATAACCATCTCGCGCTGAGGCGCGTATGTCATCAGCAGGCTAATATTCGAGAGGGCGTGATCTTCGCGCAGGCCCGTCGCGCCCACAATGGCAATGGCACCCTCGTAATGCTGGATGGCGTAGCGGATAGCCTTGTGCAAATCGCAGATTTCCACGTCCTTATCTTCTACCAACAGCGACCTGTAACGAGCTCTGTTTTCTGCCGAAATGGAGTCAAAGTCGCCGATGACCACCGACGGCTGCAGGTGCAACGCCGCCAGCTTGTCAATGGCGCCGTCGCAACAGATGAGATGCTCGGCATCACGTAACAGCCGCAGCGGCAGCTCGTGTGTGGGCGTTTCGCCATTAGCGAGAATCACAATAGGATAATCTGTCAGGATTTTCATGCTGCAAAGATAAAAAGAAACGGCGATTCGCGATTCAAAAATGCATTAAACAAAATATTTTACTCTTTATTTTTAAATATTTTTTATCTTTGTATTTTAAATCATTTAACATTACAAGATATGGAACAGATCGAAACAATACAAAATCTTATTTATGTCATTCGCGGACGACGTGTGATGCTGGACTACGACCTTGCGCGTATCTATCAAGTTGAAACAAAAGTTCTCAATCAGGCGGTTAAAAGAAATCCCAAACGATTTGAGGGTGAAGAATTCATGTTTCAACTTACAAAAGCTGAATGGAGATCCATCATCGCACAAACTCTTAACACATATCCTATTAACAATGAGGATATTCCAGAGTTGCGGTCACAATTTGTGACCGCAAAATCCATAAGAAAACAAAGATTCCAACCTTATGCATTTACTGAAATCGGCGTTTCAATGCTAAGCAGTGTGCTACGATCTGAAGTCGCCATACAAGCCAACCGGAAAATCATGCGAGCCTTCGTCGCATACCGTCATCTAGCTGAACTGCCTATTGCCGCTACCTATCTCGACTTAAGAAAGCAGATTGAAGATATCAGAAAAGAGATGAACAACATTCTCGCCGACCAAAATGACATTAATGAGAGCATTTGTGCCCAACTCGATGCAATCAGTATCGCCTTGGCTGAACTGCAATCATCTGAAAAGCCAACCCATTCTCCCTTACAGCACCATTCAATTGGATTCATACGACCTCACGAAAAAGAAGAGGAAGAAGAAAATTAGCTAAGAGATTTCGCTTCGCATGATGAATTGTGAATCCTGCATTCGTAAAATCCTTATCTTTGCCAAAAATTCCAGCATGGACGAGGACAACAAAAAATTTCTGATTGTAGGTCTGGGAAACGCCGAGAACCAATATGCAGGCACACGCCACAATATCGGCTTTGAGGTGGTGAAGGCGCTGGCTCAAAAACTGTCGGCCACCTTCCAGCAGGAGCGCTACGCCTACGTGGCACACGCCAAATACAAAGGCCGTGCGCTCACGCTCATCATGCCCACCACCTACATGAACCTCAGCGGCAACGCTGTCCGCTACTGGCTCGACAAAGAGAAAATCGCCCCCGACAGCATGCTGGTCATCTCCGACGACCTCGACCTGCCGTTAGGCACGCTGCGCATGAAACCCAAAGGCAGCGGCGGCTCCCACAACGGCCTCAACCACATCATAGAAACACTGGGACACAGCAACTTCCCTCGCCTACGCTTCGGCATCGGCCACGATTTTGCCCAAGGTTACCAAGTGGACTTCGTCCTCGGCAAGTTCTCTTCCGAGGAACTGAAAACCATCGAGCCCGCCATCACCAAGGCCGCCCAAAGCATCCTTTCCTTCGTCACCATCGGCCTGAGCCGCACCATGAATGAAGTAAACTCGTGGAAACTGCCTTCCGCCGAAAAGGAAACGGAACAAAGTAAAGACGCGGCGTGCCGCATCTGAAATTCAAAGTTCAGAGAACAGAGCAGGAGATTCCGCCGCACTGCGTTTGCGGAATGGAAAACAATGTAGAGACGCGGCGTGCCGCGTCTGAAATTCAAAATTCAAAATTCAGAATTCAAAGGAGATTCCGCTGCGTTGTCTTCGGCAAGCTCAGACAGCGCTCGCGGAATAGCAAACAACTAATTGTATATTATTAATTGTAAATTATCAATTGTCAATTAGTGTTTGTGGCCGCAGTTGTGCGAGCAGCCGCCTTCGTGGCCGCCACAGCCGTGACCGCAGTCAGACACTTGTCCGTCCATGAACTTCTTCACCAGCTCGTCGATGTCGCCAGTGCAGCCGCGAATGACGGTAATGTGTTCCTCTTCGAGCACCTGTTTGGCGCCGTCGCCCATATTGCCCGCCAGCATGACGGTCACACCCATCTCTGCCAACTTGGAGGCAATATCCGACTGGCAGCCGCAGCCTTCGGGAGAAGCAACCTCGGTGCGATTTACTACCTTGCGGTGCGAGTCAACCTCAAAAACGGTGTAATGGTCGCAGTGGCCAAAGTGGTCATCCACGTTGTTATCCTTGGTGGGCACCGCAATCTTCATCGTTTCGGGTTTGCGGTTTTCCTTAATCTGCTGCAAACGTTGGCGCATGCTGTTGGCCAAGTTGGTGAAGACCTCCTTGACGCCCTCGGGCGCCGTCGCAAGCAGGTTGGCGCCATTCTCGGCAGCCGTGCCCACATCCTTAATCAACGGAATCTGCGCCAGCAAATCTGTGCCAAACTCTTCAGCCAAGGCCTGTCCGCCACCCTCGCCAAAGAGGAAATATTTCTCTTCAGGATGGTTCTGCGGCGTGAACCACGACATATTCTCCACTACACCAATCAACGGCACATTCATCATCCGCGGCGAGAACATCTCGGCACCACGACGGGCATCGTTCACAGCAATCACCTGAGGGGTGGTCACCACAATGGCGCCATCAATCTCAAACTGCTGAATAGCAGAGATTTGAATATCTCCCGTACCCGGAGGGAAGTCGATAATCATATAGTCTATCTCGCCCCACATCGTGTTGGTGATGAGTTGCGACATGGCACCTGCCGCCAGCGGTCCGCGCCAGATGACAGCACTCTGCGTATCAATCATAAAGCCAATGGAGTTGATTTTGACACCATATTTTTCAAACGGCACCATCATCTCATGACCGTCAATCTGCACCGCCTTGATCATCTCGTGCGTGATGCCAAACATGGCCGGCATCGACGGACCATAAATGTCGGCATCCACCAACGCCGTCTTGTAACCCTGATTGGCCAAAGCAATGGCCATATTGGCGGCCACAGTCGATTTGCCTACGCCACCCTTGCCGGAAGCAACAACAATGATGTTCTTCACACTATCTAAAATCTTCTTGTCAAAAAACATAACGTATTATTTTTAGTTAAGGTTAGTATGTATTATTTCGTTTTAAAATATAGCGCACACAATGAAACGCCATGCCTCCGCATGAACGAGATGTTGTTGGCTGAAACAATGTGCAAATCGCCTCTACTTGAACAATCCGAACAACTCGGCGTTGACTTTCTCAATTACCTCGCCAAAATCCTCGGCGCGCTCGGCAAACTTCAGCGTGTTGACATCAATAATCAACAATTTGCCAGCCTTGTAGTTCGAAATCCACTCCTCATAGCGCTCGTTCAGATTCTGTAGGTAGTCGATGCGGATAGAGTTCTCATACTCACGACCGCGCTTCTGGATTTGCGACACCAGTGTGGAAGTATCTGCACGCAGATATATCAGCAAATCAGGTGCTTGCAAAAATTGCGCCATCAGTTCAAACAGAGAGGCATAATTTTCAAAGTCGCGGGTCGGCATATAGCCCATGGCATGCAGGTTGGGCGCGAAAATGTAGGCATCCTCATAGATGGTTCTGTCTTGGATGATGTCTTTCTTCTTCTGACGAATCTCAATCACCTGACGGAAACGGCTGTTTAAGAAATAGACCTGCAAGTTGAATGACCAACGTTGCATGTCTTCATAAAAACTGGCCAAATAGGGGTTGTTAACTACACTCTCGAACATGGGCTCCCAACCGAAGTGTTTGGCCAACATACCTGTCAGCGTGGTCTTTCCGGAACCAATATTGCCTGCGACTGCTATATGCATAATAAATGACGGTTAAAGGTTAAAGACCTTGAGGGTCTTTTTTAATGGTTTTTGAAGGGGCAAAGTTACACGATTTTTTTCAACAAACAATAAGCGAATAATTATTTTCAATAAAAAATGGAATAATTCTTACTTTTGCATCACTTTTTGCGAAGCATGAACAGACAGATCCTGCGGCTCACGCTGCCCAACATCATCACCAATATCACCGTACCACTGCTTGGCATGGTCGATTTGGCCATTGTAGGCCACATTGGCGACGCCACCCACATCGGTGCTATCGCGCTGGGCACCACCATCTTCAACCTGATATACTGGAATTTCGGCTTCCTGCGCATGGGCACCAGCGGACTTACCGCCCAGGCCTACGGCGCCAACAATACCGATGAGACGCTCCGTATCCTCGTGCGCGGCATCACCATCGCCCTCAGCGCCGCTCTGCTACTGCTTGCACTGCAAGTGCCCATAGCCCAACTGGCACGACGCCTTATCAACCGAAGTCCCCAACTTATCGCACTGACACTCACCTACTTCTACGTACGCATCTGGGCGGCACCCGCCACCTTAGGACTCTACGTACTCAAAGGCTGGTTTATCGGCATGCAGGACTCGCGCACGCCTATGATCATCGCCATCCTGCTCAATATCGTCAATATCCTCTTTAGCCTGCTGTTTGTCATGGTCTTCCACATGGACATCGCCGGCGTAGCGCTCGGCACCGTGCTGGCGCAATACTGCGGCCTGCTGATGGCCATCGGCTGCTGGCTATACAAATATGGACATCTACGCCAACATATCCACATCAAGGAGAGTCTGCGTTGGGACGATATGAAGCGCTTTTTCCACCTCAACAGCGACATCTTCCTGCGCACACTCTGCCTCGTGGCCGTCTTCTCCTTTATACCCTTCATCTCCTACCACATGGGCGATGACATCTTAGCGGCCAACACGCTGCTGATGCAGCTGTTCACACTGTTCTCGTACATCATGGACGGCTTTGCATACGCCGGAGAAGCATTGGTAGGCCGCTTCATCGGAGCCGAAGACGAGCCTTCGCTACGCAAAGTGATACGCTACCTGGTATATTGGGGTTGCGGACTGACAGCCATCTTCACGCTGCTGTATTTCTTCTGTGGCGAATGGATTTTGGGCATCTTCACCGATAAACGAGAGGTCATCGCCACGGCCATGAGCTACATGCGCTGGACCATAGCAGTTCCCGTGGCAGGCTTTGCAGCCTTCCTGTTCGACGGCATCTATATCGGTGCTACCGCCTCCAAAGCCATGCGCAACATCATGTTCATCGCCACGGCTGTCTTCTTCGGCGGCTACTACCTGCTGGCTCCCGTACTGGACAACGACGGCCTCTGGATTGCCTTCCTGCTGTTCCTCGTATTCCGCGGCGGCCTGATGTGGATTGCCTGCCACCGCGTCATTACCACTAAATCTTCACATTGACGGGCTTGCCAGCCAGCCATGCCTTTACATTGTCGTTGACAATACCTATACGGATGTCGAACGCTTCCCTTGTAGCGTAGCCGACATGCGGAACGACCACACAATTAGGCGCTTGCAACAGCGGATGATTTGTGGCCAACGGAGGTTCTTTCTCGAACACATCAATGCCCGCACCAGCCAACTTGCCTTCGTTCAGAGCCTTGGCCAGCGCATCCATATCCACCACATTGCCGCGCGCAGTATTGATCAGCACTGCCGACGGCTTGCAAAGGGCCAGTTTGTCTGCCGATATAAGATGATGTGTTTCAGGTGTTAGCGGCACATGTAGCGAGATGATGTCAGAAGTGCGCATCAGCGTGTCCAAATCAACGTAGGGAATGCCGTTCTCCTGTATCAAAGGACGTTGGCTGCGGCTCCACACTTGCACACGGCAACCCAACGCCTTCAGCAACAATGCTGTTTGACAGCCAATGGCTCCCGTGCCGACAATGCCGACAGTCTTGCCACGCAACTCGCGACCAAGGAAATTGTTGCGAGTCCCCTCGTGACGGGTGGCCGCATCCAGCTCAGTCATCTTGCGATAGACATCCAGCATCAGCCCGATAGCCAGCTCGGCCACTGCCACGGTGGCATAGCCGGAAGCGTTGCACACGCAGATGCTGTGCTCACGGCAGTAGTCGGTATCGATATGGTCGATGCCAGTGAAGGCCACCGATAGCATTTTCAGTTTCGGACAAGCCGACAGCACCTCGCGAGGCAGCCGGATATTGGAGATGATGACGACATCAGCATCGCGCATGCGCTCGGTCAATGTGGCCGCGTCTTCCTTGCGGTCGCCATACCACACAAACTCGTGCCCCATAGCGGCATATTGACTCTTAAACTCTTCCGATTGGGCCTGGCTGATGCCAATCGGCTCCACACAAACTATTCTCATCGCCCCCTCCTACTCTTTCTTTGCCGACATGGAATGCATAATCAGATAAGCGCACAGGGCCACATACATCACAATGGCGCAGAGGCCTGCCCACGGCGAATTGACATACGACTCGGGCATAGCCAGATTGACGCCCGTAGAGGCCAGGATAGCGCTGATAACGCCGAAGATAGCAGCACCTGCCAGCAGACCGGAAGCTAACAGCGTGCCCTTATCCTTACGCATCTTGTTAACTTCAGGATCTTTGCTTCTCGAGCCTACGTACCAAGCAATGGCACCGCCCACGAGCAAAGGTATATTCAGTTGCAACGGTATAAACATACCGAGCGAGAATGCCAAAGCGGGAATGCCTATCATATCGAGCAGCAGCGCGATGATGGCACCCACAATGTAGAGAATCCACGGGGCGCCCTGTCCCGACATGAGCGGCTCTACGATGGCAGCCATGGCGTTGGCCTGCGGAGCCACCAAACCACCGTTGTTAGCATCATAGCCGTATGTATTTGACAGCAGGATAATTACAGCACCCACCGTCAATGCCGACACCAGCGTGCCAACAAACTTGAAGGCCTGCTGTTTGTAGGGAGACGAGCCAATCCAGTAACCGATTTTCAAGTCGGTGATGAAGCCGCCTGCCATGGCTAAGGCCGAGCAAACGATGCCTCCCACGATGAGTGCGGTGACCATACCGGCCGTGCCTTTCAAACCAACAGCTGCTAAGATAAACGAGGAAAGAATCAGCGTCATCATGGTCATACCCGACACGGGGTTGCTGCCGACCGTAGCGATAGCCGTGGCAGCCACTGTGGTAAACAAGAAGGCGAAGATGAAGACAATAAGCAATCCCACAATCACTTGCGTGAGGTTCATCTGTAAGCCGCCGAAAGCGAAGAAGATGCCCATCACAGCCAGCAAGCCGAGGAAACCGAAGAGGATAATCTTCATCGAGATATCGCGCTGAGTACGGAGCACTTGCTGTTGTGCCGTACCGGCCGCACCTTTATTGCTCTTGAAGATAGTGCCCATCGAGGTCTTGATAACACCAGCCGACTTGATGACACCTAAAATACCGGCCATAGCGATGCCGCCAATGCCTATCAGACGGGCATAGCCTTTGTAAATCAAGTCGGGGTCCATGGTGCTCATCAGTGTACCGTCAGCCGTAACGCCGTACGCTCCCAACAGCGGGATGATCACCCACCACGAGAGGAACGAACCGGCGCAGATGATGGTAGCATATTTCAAGCCAATCAGATAACCCGTACCCAAAAGGATACCGGTACCGCTCAAATTGAAGACGAACTTGTGGTCCATGGCCAACCGTTCGCCCCAGGCGGTCATACGGGTGGATATGTTCTCCGACCAGAAGTGGAAGGTGGTCATAAAGAAGTCGTACAGACCACCAATCAAGCCACTGACTAATAATAGTTTAAGCTGGCTTCCGCCCTTGGCGCCCGAAACCAGGATTTCGGTTGTAGCCGTAGCTTCGGGGAAGGGATATTTGCCGTGCATATCCGAAACAAAATATTTCCTGAAAGGAATCAGGAACAAGATGCCGAGAAAGCCGCCGAAGAGCGAAGCCAGGAATATCTGGAAGAAATTGACATTCAGCTCCATGCCGGGATTATTCTCTTGAATGATATAGATGGCGGGCAGCGTAAAAATAGCGCCAGCCACAATCACACCCGAGCTGGCCCCAATAGATTGTATAAGCACATTTTCGGAAAGGGCTCCCTTACGTTTGGCGATGGTAGAAGCGCCAACGGCAATGATGGCAATGGGAATGGCGGCCTCGAACACCTGACCGAACTTCAAGCCGGCATAGGCGGTTGCTGCCGAAAAGATGATGGCCATGAGGATACCCCAAATGATTGTCCACGCATTCAATTCAGGGTATTTCTTATCACCCAAAAGGATGGGCTTGTACTCTTCGCCTTCCTTCAGCTCACGGTAGGCGTTTTCGGGCATTTTAATTTCAGGCTGCTCCTGTTCCACTTGTGTTTTTTCTACTTCTTCCATAATAATCTAAATTTAGTTAAATGAAGGCACAAAAATAAGACAAAAATAGACAATCGCCGAAATAATTTTCGACATCATTGGATTTTTGCACCTATTGTAGGAGTGTGGAGCATTATATACTTTTCCTGAAAAAAAAGTATATTTACAAACTTAACTTTTAAATCAAACTTCTTACAATATAATAATATAAAACTAAGAATTTTGTTGCACATACGCAATCACGGCTGCCGATGAAGGATAAGCATCTTCGCTACTTTTCGATATGGATTGCACCTTGTTAGCCTTTTCCTCATACTTATTTTGCGATAAGTTCATCGACCACAAGTCTATGTTCTCATCATAATTTTGCATAACAACGCCATTGAATGTCAATTCATTATTCGCATCAAAATACTGAAACTTCACACGAGTGCCCAAGTTTCCGTCACCACGAATGCTCATATTGGCGATTTGCAGTCTGCCATGTTCCATAAGCCATGCCTCAATTTGGCAACCGATGAAGCATTCGGCAATCCACGCATAATATTTTCCGGTTGTCAAATCCTGATATACGCTATATTCCTGTTCTTCCACAGGTGTTCGAAAAGAAGAATCCTCATAGAACTTGCCATCACTTACATTATAATAACCTTGGGTATTTGCATATCCTTCACCCCAAACAAATTCTTCAAAATGTCCAGAAATATAACGATAAGGTGCATCATTTTCTCCTCCAGTCAAATCAATATATATGTTCTCTTCATCGCAAAACAGTTCAATCGTATGGGCAGAATCTTCATAAAACCTACCATCGAACAAATATCCTTCCACCCTTTTTCTATAATAATCATCCACAATTCCTATCATAGGATATTCGACTGTCATATAATCTGAAGCAGTTTGTGTATTATCCACCATCTGACCTATCCCTGTATCACAATGAACCACAACGTTTTCCGAATAATCAAGACAATAATTCAAATCTATCGGATGTTTTTCTGTGCGCGGTGAAAAATGAATGGGCAGAACCATCCTAAAATCCCCGTCATAAGATGTTCCTCCAATTCCTCGTAAGGCGGAATAAACCGCTGCGGCAGAGGGATATTGATGTGGTTTAGAAGATGAAGTAATTTGTTGCGTTAGATTTGCCTTTTCTTCATATATATTGTCCGATATACTGAAACTCCACACATCTTCATGTTCTTGCCCAACGGTTTGATTAAAGGAGCAAGTTCCCATAAACCTGACAGATTGGTTATCTCTAAACAAACTAAATGTCAGAGAATAAGTTATCTGTACGCCACCGAAAGTTGTCTGCGATGTGGTTTTGGCAACCACAAGTGGCACTGCTATTTTATCCAGTTTCACAATAGCCGGTGTGATGGATCCTCTTTGGTCATTCACTTCGGCAATAATTGCCTTCCCAGCATTATATGCGTCAATTAAATCGGATATGGACTGATTACAGGTGACAATCTGCGCCAACACGGTCGAGGGCACTTCATAAATATTATCACCATAAACTTCCACTTCAACATACTGTTCCGATAGCGTCAAGAGAGGTCTTACAATCTGTTTCTCCAAAGAAATACGCATGGCTCCACTCCATGCGGCACTGCCCACTTTTACACGTATATAGTGCGACGATTCGCTCCATTGGTCTGTCCAGCTGCTGCCGTTAGCACTCCACTGCACTTTCAAAGTCGGCACTTCGGGGGTTGGCAAGCCTGCCAAAAGGTTGCTCACTGGTATTCTGAACTCCATTCCCGTACTGTCGTGACCCACTAGGTAGCTGCCATTGCCCGCCTCCGTATCCAATCTAAAATCAATAAATCTTTTATTAGCCATTTTCAACCATATTTTCGTTATTATTGGTAATGATAAGTTCTTCCTTATAAGTGATTAAGTAGTTCGTATCCTCAACCATCGTAGCCGGCTCAATAGAATTTTGCTTGTAATATTCCACCACCCTGCGTTCCATCACACTCGGCACCTCTATCTCCGTGTCTGGATCAATCTGCTCCGACACGCTCATATCGTTCAGCTCCGCAATGGCGAAAGCAACCTCCGCATCACCGCACCAGCGCAACGCTAGGTCGAATACACTTTGCCTGTCTCTTACCGTCACTTTCATAATTTGCTATTTTAATAGTACATGGCCAAAAACGCGAACATATCTACTAACCGTGTGTTCTTGATCGGGCATTTTAAAATATACTCCTTCATTTGTAACATAACCCCATGTTGTAACCAACCCTGTTTCTCCCATCTGTACAACATTCAATGGGAAACCCATATCATCTATTTCTGGCATGCCGCTTGTAATGGCATGAAACAAAAGATCATATGCACCAATACTCCCTTCTTCTGGCATTTCATACATCAAATCAATCTCAATTTCGGAACCATTTTCGCGCATTTTCTGGTTATATCCTTGTTTCAGTACCATATCAGAAACAATGCCATAACGTCCCGAAGGGCATATAACAATATTTTCACCAAGTCCAATATTTCGCCACACAGCCGGCCTCAGCAGGTCGTTCAAATCGTAAAAAGTGTATGTCGCACCTTGCCCTAAAGTCACAGTCTTCAATCTATAGCATCGGTCCCATTCAACATCTTGAGCACCGAAAACACTATAATCAAATCTTCTTATGCCAATATCTCGTTTCACAGATGTTGCGTTCAGCAAATCTTCCACCTTCACTTCATTGTCCTCCTCCAATTCATATAGTTCACCTTGTTTGTTTGCATCCACTATATACACTACCGATTTCTTCAATTTTCCATTACCATCGGTGTTCTTCTGCACAAACACACAGCTTTTCGCTGGCAACCGCAAACTATCTAACAAGGCATTGAGATAATCGCCACGTTTTTCCAGAATTTCTATCTCCTCGGCACACCATGGGTAGCCATCGGTTCTCTTAACATTCAAAAGTCTGTCCATAATCCATTATTCATTTATTTGTTTTTTGATTTTATATTTTGTTCCTGCCAATTTGTAAATGTCAGCCAGTTTTACGACCTTATTGTATTCAGTATCATATACCGTTGCCGGCACACAAATTTCAAACGGGCTATAAACATACACCTGCCATGGATATACGACAACCAAAGCTATCTCCATCTGGACATAAATATTACTGCTAGGGTAAACTATCGGCGTTGTCATTTCCCCCGTAGCCTCACAAACCTGTATTCGTCGGAAATATTTGTCAAGTTTATCGTTCAACATTCGCTGCATTGAGGCATACTGACAATTATAATCCAAATCTTCATGCTGTGTATTACGAACAACAACCATTCGGTCTTGCAAATTCTCCACACCGCTGATTAGAACTCGAGCCAACACCACTATGTTTCCTCGTAGTGCACTTGGCATTAAACTGTTAACCAACCTTCTCAAATTCACATTATATTTTGACATAAGGCTCGTATGTTATTGCACATTGATCAAAATTCACACTCATATATCCACTATAGGGGGTGTACTTATGAGTTATTTGCTCTCCATTGGCTGTCGCACTATCAAATCCCACTAATCTTACCCCCTCTGCAACTTGAATCGCATCAACTAAGGCTTGTATCGTCAACTCTCCATTGAAACCTATTGAATTCAGATATCTATTCACAGCAGTCTTTATAGGATTTTCGCCATCTGTTATTTTAGTGCCATTATGCTTCAGCACCAATGGGTCATAATATATAGTCATCGTCAGATTCAGTTCTTCTGCGCCTTGACTTATTACCTCCACAGGCACACCCGCAGGCTTAACCCGTAACAGATAAGCCTTGAATGCAGGAAGTTCATTCTCCGGATCCAGATATGTAAAATGTCCGTTCCCATTATCTTTCGCCACTTTCAAAACCACACCTATGCCATCTTCATCATCCTCGCAATACGCATACTTCACAATCTGTTTTTCGGGGTCCACGGTCGCATACTCCGTACTCTCGGCAAAGTTGCCGTCTGGGGCGTTAACATTGCGATCGGCGGTGTAGTTCACGCTCAGCCCGTCGCCATACTGGAACTTCAGCGCCATCTGCTCATACCATCCTGCATGGCCGTATCGCTCTCGGGCGATTTTCGTGTCAATTTCCTTCTTGTGCCAGTCCATCATGTTCTCAACCACTGCCACACAGGCCGCCACAATCCAAATCAGCACGCTTTCCACGCTCGGTGCTGAAAAGTGTTTGTCAAAATAATCGGCAGCGTCACCGTCTCTTTCACTGTTATATTCCAAACCATATAGAGCCGACAGGTCTTCGTGCTGCACAAAATCCGCCTTCATGCCGTTTGCTATCTCTTTAATCGTCCTTGCCATATTTCTTAACTTCTTGGTTCCTTAATTCCATTCCGCCGCATCGCGGCGGAACCTCATTCAACTTTTAACTCTCAACTTTTAACTCCACAACAACTTCCCCATCTTCCACAATCACACGTTCCACCTCCACTAGGCACTGCTTCAGCTGGCTCTTCACGCTGCCGACCCAGAACGGATCGGGCTGTCCGGCTATCATGTTCCGGGCGTTGCCGCCTAGCATCGGGGCGTGCTTGTACTCGCCGGCAAACGCACCTATCAAGTGCTGCGCCACCTGTGCGCGGTTGTCGCCTATCACCAAGCGTCCGCCGCTTATCATCAAATCACCGTTATCATCTACTAATATGCCTTTCATCTTCTAAACTTTTAACTTTTAACTCTCAACTTTCAACTTTCCTAATGGGTTATTTTTGTATCTTCATAAAATGCTTTATCGAACTTCGGATGTTGAGATGACATTGTAATAGTTTGAATATTACCAGAAGCCTCGGATTCCGCAATAATTCCTTCAAATGTTCCCGTGTGAGTGTGATTGTTAAATGCATCCACTAAAGCATTTAGTTTTTCCGTCAACTCTTTAATTTTCACCAATCCGTGATTGTCTCCTCCATTAAACACTATTTTATCTGCATCAATCTCAATTTTTTCTATTTCCGAAAAATTCACCACCACAAGCTGGCTCATATCTCCCATCATATCAGCCACTAACACATAACTTTCTTTTTTGGGAGTAATCAAAATCTTACTCGTCTCACCGTTCACTACTGCACGTAAGCGCACATCCGTCAATTGCAGTCCATCCATTTCTATCGTGCACACCTCTCCATCAACGTCCACCACCTTGGCTATGAAACACGTAGCCTTCCAATTTTCAGAGGCGATTGTTCGAATACTTTTTTTTATTTCGCTTAATGGTTCCATTATTTTTTATACTTTTGTCAAAAATTCTTGGTTATGAGGAAGTTGTTGTTTATTTTTCTGTTTTCATTTTGCCTATATGCCTTACACGCACAATCCGTTGTAATTGAAGAATGTACTGTAACACGCGACTATGGCGGAATGAGATTTACTTTTCCCGCATATGGTGATGTTTATGTTGAAACCAACCCTAAAGAGCCTGTTGAATTGGAGGTGAAAGTTGTAACAAATCCTGCCATTGCCAATTTTAGCGTTTACAAAACCTACGATACCCCCAAACAATGCGGAGAATGGCGGTTTGTAAAAGATCGCAACAAGGCTGATTTCAGCATACGTTATGTCAAAGAACATGAAGACTGCACCATTCATTTCACCTCAGTCCGAAAAGATGCTGGTTGGAATATAGTACTTAGTTATCCGTAGGTTTTTGTACAAACTTCCTTCCCAATGATACTTTTCGCTTTGCTCCACTCTGTCCAAACTCTATATCCACTCCAGTCACATAGTATATTCCCTCGTGTTTTCTATCCCTGTCTCGTAAAAGAATACTATCCCCCGCTTTAGTGTTGGGGATTAACCAACCCGTCAGGTTTCCCTCAAACCCCTCGTAATTCCACACACCATACTCACTTTCTGCGGCTTTCTGCAAATCGCTCTCACTACTCGACTCAACATATTTAGTTATTTTTGTTCCATCTTTACTTCCAAACACTCGTGATTGTCTTTTTCCTTTATTGTCCACAAAAATAACCTCTACACTTATCTTTTTATCAGATAGTTTCTTCCATTTCAGTTCGTTACTCTGCACATTCACTTTCGTATCATAGATAATTGAAACTTCACCTTTAGGCTTTTGGTAACATGGATGGATGTGCAGCGTATTTTCTTCAAACCAAATATTGGCCTTTGTGTCTTCATGCACCTTTTTCAATATATCCAAAGCCGTCTGATGGAAAATCACCATTTTATCGTAAGTAAAATCATAATCGCATTCCACTTTCAAAGCAGGATCCACTTGCTCCAACATTTTTCGAAGCAAATCTTTCAATGTGATAGACTTATACTCAGCATTTTTCAGTGTCTTTTCCAACAAACAAAGAGCATCATCGCATTCTATTACCAGTGAATTGTTGTCTCTTGAAATGCGCTTTACATAGCCCGTAAACTCTGTTTCATTCTTATCGTCATAACCCAATTTTATCTCCACACGGTCTTTTACTTGCACTTTGTCCTCTATTTCCACCCATGCGTTCAAATATTTTCCAGGCAACGTTATGGTAGCCGTATCGCTCAAATTAAGCACCGAAGTGGTGATTTTCACCTCTTTCAGCGTCTTCAAGCTGTACTTGCCAATCTTTATATCCCAAGTCAAACAATACATGATTCTCAACGCTCAATTAACAAATCGTATTTATAATCACTTACCGCCTCTATATCTATCACTTGCCGATTTGTATGGGTTTCCTGTTTGATGGAATAACTTTCAACTACAATTCCAAAATCTCCGCCATCAAGGTCAAACGGCTTCAAGAAATCGCTCACAATGTCAATCCTGCAAGTTTCATCAAGCATCTTGCGCACACGCTCAACACCATTGTATGGGTAGGTGTCATATATCGGACAGTCGTCATCAAGTTCACCATCAAAATAACCTGCTGTTGTATTGCTAACTACCGCAAGTTGGATGCTCAGCTTCAAATCACCGTTAGTCACCATCTCTTTCACCGTTCCCATGCCGTTAAGCACGGGTGTGGCCACAATGGTCTTTCCTCTGCTCACATTCACAACAGCTTCTTTGAAGGTAATCTCATCACTTTTGCTTTTCATAGTCAGCGGAACCACAAGATTCTTGCCCAGCAAATCCGCTCCAGAAACCAACGGATAGGGGTCGCCCTGCTCATCTGCACTTCGCAAATCGGATTTAGATAATTCTCCATGCTGGTCTTTTGCCAACAACGAGCCATGCAGACCAGAAGTCAAGTATCTGACCCTCACCGCCATTGTAGCGGGCATCAATGGTATGTTCGGTTTAAATTCTTCCATCATTCATTATACTGCTGTTTCTGCCATACCCAAAATACGAGCCATCATTTCTGCCAACTGTCGTTCCACCAAAGTGTGATTATCGCTCATACCTCCATTAAAGTTCATCGTGCCCACCATACTGCCAATATTGATGTGTATCTGCTGTGCCTTGCCGACCGATGTGCCAGAAGTTTTACCCAGATTGCCTCCACTCAAAGTTCCTGCTTGGGGTATTGCCGATTGAGGAGGAGTCAAAACAGCTGTTTCGGCTTTCACCCCTTCCGCTGTTTTCTTTTTACCTTCCTGTGACGCCGCCCACGATTCCTCTCCTTTAGCCTCTCCTTCTTGATAAGCTACTTTCACATTCTTAATCTGATCCTTTTTAAACGCTTTGTTCCATAAAGTGATAATGGGGGCTAATATATCGTTTAACTTATTTTTAATTTTGCCAAAAACACCTTTTATTATATCCCAAAGTTTGGAGAACACATCGGTAACAGGGGCCAAAATATGCTCTTTCAACCAACTTCCAACATCACCCAATTTTTCCGAAATCCAATCAATAACCGCTTGAAATTTTTCCACAATCCAATCCCAAATCCCCACAAAGAAATCGCCAATAGTAGTCGCCACATTGACAATCGTCTCCCAAACTGTTTGTGCTACAGACACTATCCAATCAATAAATGACTTGATGGCATCCCATATTGTTATGAATATGTTTTTCACCAAAGTGAAATAAGGCTTGAGAACCACCTCCCATATCATGGTGGCTACTGCTTTTATGATCACCCAAATATTATTGAAAATGGCTTTGATGGACTCGAACACCCCGAAAACCAGTTTGCGGAAACCTTCGCTTTTATTCCACAGTATCGTCACCAACGCAATTACAGCCGCCACAGCAGCAGCAATCCATCCCACGATAGGGATTTTCATGATAGCCATACTAATACGCCCACAGGCTTTCTTTGCGGTTTTTGATAGCCATGAAAAGAATCCGCCTGCTATTTGTATAGAAAGTTTCATGGTGGCCATCTTCACTTTGACGATGCTGATACCGTTCTTTACCGCAGCCACAAAGCCCCCCCAATGACTTTTGCACCATTTGATGGAAGTTACTATATTATTACCAAGACCATAAACAAGAGGATATATTTTGGATAGAGGATCAATAATATTTTCTAATTCAGCCAACCAAGCCGTCAATCCCCCCGTAGCCTCAAACAGTTTTATCTTCATATCGTCAATGGTCTCATTCATCTTAGCCATTTTGCCAGCAGTGGTTTCAGAAGCCATTTCAGCTCCTTGATAGAAAAGACCGCCCTCTTCGGTAGCCCACTCAAATGCTTGCGCCACCAATTCAGCTGATATAGCCCCCTTGCTCATCTTGTCTTTCAACTCCGACATGCTTTCACCAGTTTTTCGGCTGATTATCTCTAACGGATTGAATCCCGCATTGACCATTTGCTGCAAATCCTGCCCCGCCAATGCGCCAGTGCTGCTCATCTGGCCAAAAGCAAGTGACAGTTTCTGCATCTTCTGACTATCGCCCATGGCAATATCGCCTATGTTCTTCAACTTGCTGAAAGCGACTCCCGCCTCTATCCCGAACGACATCATGGTCTTTTGCGCTTCAAGCAAGACTCCTTTACTATAAGTCGTGGATTTACCATATTCTCGTATCTTACCGACAAGGTTTTCTGTAGCTTCTGCGTCACCGTTTAATAATGTGCGTAAATTGGCCTGTTGTTGTTCAAATTCCAATGAAGTTCCGACCAACGGCTTAAATGCCTGTGACACCTTATCAACAAGGGCTGAAAATGCATCAAATTTCATGGCCTCCTTAATCATGCTGGAAAGGGACTTCTGAGTTTGTTGCGCATCTTGAAATATATCGCCTATGACTTTATCTATTTTTATAAAGCCCGTGTATGCATTTCCGTTTAAAGTGAATGTAAAATCTACAATAGGCATTGTATTTCAATTATTTTTTATTTTTGCAGCATTAAACTTGTCAGTTATGATACTTGCTATTTTGTTTTGGATATTTTTAATCCTTATCACATTTAATTTTATTGTAGGATTTATACAAGGTTGGAAAGGAGAAGAAAGGAAGGATAGAAAGAATAATTTTGGCTATGCACTTGCACGTTTTTTGAAAGGTGATTACTGGTGATTATTACCTATATCCTTCCCTTTTCTTTGCTCCAAACATAGCGGCCACCAATTCCGCCAAGTTCCTTAATCGGAATTCCTCTATCCAAATAGCTTGATTGTAAGCTATGGCATACGCTTCTATATTTAACTCGTCAGGGCTCACGCCAAGATTGGCTCGTATTAGGGCATTCATCTTCAAAAGTTCGTCGGCGGGGTCGTTTTTCCCTGCCGACGAACCAAGGGTGAATGCCTCTATCAGTTTTTTAACTCTGCCGTTACGCCTTCTTGGAGCACACTCATCTTACCAACCACAGCCATCATCAGGTAGGCATCGCTCTGTATTTCAGCATCACCACTTATCCAGCAGCCTTTGAGCAATTCCTGAGCGGCCAACACCTCATCACTCTTCGATAATTTGTTCACCCTGCTCAATGTGGCAATGTCGGGTCTTTTCAGTTTACAGGAATAAGACTGCTCACCGTCTGTAACTATAATTTCAACTTCTTTTGTCATAATGTTTTGCTTTTATTATCTACCCCATTCTATATGGCTAACTGCCAATTCCAAATCAACGGTTTTGCTCGTATCACCTTCGCTCCACGAACGCTCGTTCTTTTTGAAATGACAATTGCGCAATTTGTCGTTAATAATTATCCCTCCTTCATCGGGAATATAGGACACCACAATATCAAAAGCGGCCAAGTCCTGCAAACGCCCATTGGGAGATTGTGCCACCAAGGCGTTCACCTCAGATACATAAAGTGTTATTTTACCAGCGCAAGTAATTCGTCCCTTGCTTCGGCTCACAGGATAGCGACCTGCCCCATAATTGTCAACAACCTCCTGCTCATCACTATATTCTATTCCTGTAATGCCGGTTACAACAGTACCGCCTATAGAGCATACAATATCGCCCCAACTGTATTCAATTCCGTTAATCAATGGTATTCCGTTCATAATTCTTTTATTTTAAAATTCATTACTAAAGACTTGTTACAAAACCTATTTGCACCTGCACCTGACGCATAACGCCTGTAGGTACATTCTTAATAATTACTTTCAAGACACCTGTGTTGAGTACATTTTGAGCGGGGTCTATTTCTGCTACATATCCACTCAACTCACCCGCTTTCTCCATCTCTTCCAAAGCTTTGCCCGCTACGGTTTCCAAATAGGCAACGGTATTTCTGTCAAGTTGCCCTGTCGTCGGATCTATGTTCAACGGACTGTTAAGGTAAGGCAACAGATTGGTTCTTACCCCGCGGCAGGCTTTGTCGATGGTGCGCACATTTTCAATGTAGGCGTAATCGCTCGTCTCCACGTCCAGTGTGTGGCTGTCGTTAAAATAGTTGTCGGCTATACCCACATGCGTACGCACAAACATGTAACGATTGCTGTTTATAGCATTCTGATGGGCAGTGGTCACATTCTTTATCAATTCGCCGCTGATAAGTCCTGGAGCT
This sequence comes from Bacteroidales bacterium, assembly GCA_017454945.1. Taxonomy (GTDB): domain Bacteria; phylum Bacteroidota; class Bacteroidia; order Bacteroidales; family WCHB1-69; genus JAFTCA01. Next base: position 8,964 of record JAFTCA010000003.1, on the reverse strand, counting down.
GTCAGTCCCAAGGGAAACTTCTGCACCCAGGCAATACACTCGTTTACCGCCGCCTTGCTAATGGCACCCATACATGTGCCTATGCAGCCATAGTAGCCATATTGGCCAAGTTTTTGAACCAAACCAGAATCCAAATCGCAGCCAATCAATAAGCTTACATTGCAACGGCCTGCTGCTTTATGGTTATCTGTGCCGGCAAAATAAGCCAGTGTGTGGCTTGTCACATCGGTAGGAGTCACGGTAATGCTCGGGTCGGAGTCTTCGCTGCCTTTGGAAACCTCTACACTTTTGCCCGAAACAGTCATTACCACACTCATCGGCTTGTGGTCTTCTTCAAGACTATCATCGCCAGCGCACGCCGTTTGATACTCGCCAATCAAGGCTTCCATGGTGCTACTTATCGTAGTGTTGCCTCCCGAGGTGGTCTCCTCGAATCCAGGCGTAAACACACCGCACTGGCGGATTGCGCCATTGGTATAGTTCTGCAATGCTTTCAGATCTGCTCCCGTGATATGGCTTTCGGAGGCCACTTTTACGGCCAAATACAAAGTGCCCGCTTCGTTCATGTCGAAAAACCTCGTCGCATGATACACAAGCGCATTGATGGCAGCAACTTTCCTGAAGGCATCCAATTTATCCGAATCGGAGGTTCCTGTGTAATCATCCATTTTCGTCTTCAATTCGGTTTCTTTCAGACCATAGTCATTCAATTCCTCCTTGCAACGCAACTTGGCCACATACAGACTATTTGTGCCGTCCGCAGCCTCAATCTCATCAAAGTGACGCATTGAGGTGCCGTTTACAAGGTCGGTGTCCTCCATGTCAGGCAGGTACATCACCAGTCCGGTAATAGGGTCTTCACTGGCGGCAATTCTGCCCATGCCGCCGTTGGTCTTGATAAATGTAATGTCGTTCAAATTTCCCATAATTATTGGTTTTTAAGGTTATGTTCATATACCATAGCAAAATGCATAGCTCAGGCTTGAGCCTCTTTTTAGCCCTCTTTTTTCGTATTTTTACAGCGTTGATTCATAATTAATCAACCTCGCAAATTTAAGACAAAATTTTATATAATGGATAAAAAAGTAGAAAAAAAACCAATAATCAAATCAAGAATAATACAATTCATTGAAAATCAATCTATTTCAAAGACAGATTTTTGTAAAAAAACAGGAATCTCGTATTCAAATATCAAAGGGAATGCCCAAAAATCGGAATTGGGAGGCGAGCAAATTTCTAAAATTTTAGAATCATATCCGGAAATATCACCCGATTGGCTTTTGACTGGAAGCGGCCTAATGCTGCGAGACCCTTCCATATTATTACACAACGACAAACTTTCTGTTCTGCCATTAATCTCACATGATACTTTTTTACATCTGACAGACAATCATATTCCAGATGGTGAAATAGAGGATTATTATATCATCCCCATATTTAACCAAACACCTATAGATTTTCTCATTAAAATCAGCGGTTCAGGAATGTCACCCTATCTGAACAGCGGCGACATTGCCGCTTGCACTCTTTTGCGCAACTATCAGTTTATCCAATGGAACAGATGTCACATCATTGCCACACACAGTCAAGGTGTGCTGTGCAAGCGACTAAAACCATCCCGACAAAAAGATTGCTTTACAGCCGTATCGGAGAACCCACAGTATCCCCCTTTCGACATTCCTATATGCGATATAGGTCACATCGCATTAGTACTAGGAAGCGTTAACATAGAATAATTGCGCAGACTCGCATTTATCACTTTTAATCAATAGAAGGTTATTTTTTCAGTTCCTTCCATATCTTAATCACACCGTTAACAAACAGGAAAATTGCGACACCAATTACTAATACACCAGCCATTACAACTAATCATTAATATTCATGATAAAAAAAAACGGTAATTAACATTCTCTATATCAATTCACTTGTCCACTACTCCTTCACAATCTTCTTAACTCCTACAATTTGATTTTTATTGATAGCTTTCAAAACATACGAGCCAGCCGCGAGCCTTGAAACATCTATCTTCGCCTCTTGCCCTGCACAGCTTTCGGTGTGCAACAATCTTCCTTGCACATCCAATATTTGAACCTTGTCCATTATACCGTAGGCATTACGAACAACAAGTCTGCCAAGAGTAGGATTCGGATAGACGGTAATGGCATGCTCGAAATTGTAAATATTGATACCGCTCACATCATTGGTGGCCATATTTGATTTGATGGAATTGTAGGCCTTGGTCGGATTGCACGGCTCGTCCAACACAATGGCAACCTGATAATAAACCACATCCGAAGAGACATTCTCGTCTGTATAGGAAACATTATTCGACGGAAGTGTGGCAATCTGTTCAAGTTTACCCGAAGAGCTACCTCTATATATATAGTATGTTGAATAGGAAGCTCCCTCATACTCGGTCCACGTCAAATTCCAACTGTTATTAATGCCTGCATTAATAGTTAAGTGCATCGTCTTGTGAATGGTGCTTAATTCGGATTCCACCTTGCACTCGTCAACAGAAGAGATACGATAACGGTACGAACGCACATTGGCATTAGAGGCGCTGTCTGTCCAAGTGGAAGGTTCGTCAAATGGAACTGAAGCTATCAGTTCGTATTGCGACGACACATCACCCTCACGATAAAGGTTATAATGTGCAATATGCGCTTTTTTCTCCCAAACCAACTGATTCATATTCTTTTCGTTCACCGTCACCATACAAAATTCTGTATTTTCCGACTCGTTGACTGTCAAATGTAGTGTCACCAAGCTGTCGCAACCTTGTTCTGTTTCAAAAAGAATATCGTAATCGCCCGACTCCGTATTTTCGTCAAAAATATGATTGCCATACGTATAAGGCAAAGAACTTTGGCAAATGGTCATTTCTGCCTTGTGTTGATAGGTCGGATTTACCACAAGGTGGAGTGTTACCACACTGTCGCAGCCATCTGCCGAGGAAAATGTCATATCATACTCACCTTCTTCGGTTATCGTACTGTCCAAAAAATGATACGGCAACTCACTCTGACAGATGGTGTCAAAAATATCCATCCGATAGGTGGGGTTCATCGTCAAATGCAACTTCACCATAATGGTTTGGCTATCATCCGGTTCCGTATCCTGTGCTGTAGAAGCAGCCCCATAGACACATCGCACACTTCTCTTCTCGGTTCCATGTCCCTTAGAAAGCATAACGCCTGTTTTATAGCAAGATATGGAAGTAGAAGCATCCGTTCCCCACAAACTTAGCGAGCCGTTAAATCTCCAATAGCTTTCCATCACTCCACAAGGAATAGCATTAAAATTCGATTCGTTCCACTTCCACAACGAACTATTAGGATTGTTTTTGAATGCGTATCCAGGCGAACCAGGTGTAGAAGCACAATCATATAATACGGCTGTTTCATCTATGCCCGAGCCTCCATACGAAACCCAATGACCTGTTCGAGATGCCAATCTGATGGCCAGCTGATTATTGCTCACATCGGGCGACGCAGCATCCCACTGAGGGTCAATATACTGATATAAGTTGACAAATTCCTCATACGAAGGCACATGCCAACCTTCCGGACAAATGCCTTGAACAATATCTTCCTCTCCCCCGTTATTAACCGCTGATTTCCACTGATAAAAAATCTGTGTGCCCATCACCTCATGCGAGAGCTCCGTGTAAACTGTGTTTGCCAACGGCAGCCCTTGGGGAGTCGATTTCACTCTTAAATTTTCCTGCATCCAGCATTGCTCGCCTATTTTAACAGTAGCATATTCATTATTATCTATGTCCTTAATCTTGTCACCACACGCAAAGTCGCTGCGAACAAACTCATATTTGCCATCCTTATTTACCAATTCATACTTATGATTGTCATCAAAATGATATTTCAGCATATAATCACCCTTTTCTGAAAGTGTGGTGTCCACAAAAGAATAGGGAACATTTTCGCAAGTTTCCTCGCTAATGTCATAACATTTCGACAAAACAACCAAATGAAGAGTCACCATACTGTCACAACCACAAGCCGTCTGCAATGTAAATGGGTAATCACCGCCTTGCATCAAGGCCGACTCAAGAAAATGATAGGGTAAATCTTGTCGGCAAACCGTATCAAAAATATCATTATCTGTTGAAGTCTCATGAACGGTCAAATGCAGTTTCACCGTCTTCTCACAGGTTGAAGACGAGCTCGTCAGCGAATCAGAGTCTGCATTTTTAATACATCTGACATTATAGGCATCCGCATAAACATTGCCATAATAATAATGTCCTATACCCGTCAGATTATGGGCAATTTTAACAACATTAAAACCATGCGAACACCACAAATTCAACGTTCCATTCTGATACCACCAAAATTCCGCTCCTCCCGCATAGGCATTTCTCGACAAGTACCCATTAGCTGTAGCATTGAAACCGGAACTATTAGCGTGCGGAGCTTTTACATTATTTATATAATTGTAACCCAAAGTCTGAGGAACCTCACTCTGAGTGGTAGGCTCACCAAGTCCTGGGCCCGTATGCCACAGCCAATGGCTGTTAGGATTTCCCAACTTGACCGCCAGCTCGCGGCTGCTCTGCTCCGCCACTGGGTCGTTTCCACTCTGAGCTCTATTGTACGGGGTACCCGGATTAAAGGTAGTATCCAAAAAGGTGAACATTTCTGCAAACTCCTTATACGAAGGCACATGCCAACCATTAGGACAAATGCCTTGAACCACATTATCCACATTCGAATTCGAAGTAGTGGAAGTCCACTCGCACGCTGTATGCCACGGATAAAACACACTGGTTCCAATACAGTCGTTGGTCACTTCATGACAATATCTGTTATTCCGTAACTCTGTCAAAGTCAGTCCGGGTTTCCACTGTTGCATTTTTGTCCCATCAGGCATGGTCTTTGTCCGCAAGTCCTCTGCCATCCAGCATTGCTTTCCTATCTGAACGGTCTTATACCCATTACCCTCTATATCATACACTTCTTGTCCACATACAAATTTTTTAGTGATAAAATCATAATCACCACCCTCTGTCAAAACGGCATTCATAAAATTGTAAGGCAAATCCGCATCACAGATATTCACATTCATTTCATAATGGTCTGGTGTAACCCGTAAATGCAAAGTAACAACACTGTCAGTTCCAATGGAGGACTCGAACTTAAAATCATAATCACCCGCCTGAGTCAACAATCTGTCGTTAAAATTATATGGCAGTTCCGACTCGCAAATCACTACAGTTTGTTCTGTGCGAATAGGGCTTTGCGCTTGAACAAAAGCACCAACGAACACCATAGAAAGCAACAAGACGATTCTTTTCATAGTTATAACATCTAATTAAATAAAACGACACCAACTCTCTTGCTTATAAAATCTTGGAGATTTTTGGCGCGACAAAAATAACAAAAAAAATAGATAACGTGTGAATATTTTTCACACGTTATCGCACTATTGGTTCTTCAAACATAAAACAAAAAAAACGGGGCAACCGAAAGGTTGCCCCGTCGGACTATATTTCCAATAGAAATTATGCGCCTAACTGCTGACGGAAGAAACCTGTGCAGGCAAGGCCTTTTTCTACTGAATTCAGGAAGTCTTTTACCGACATTTTGCTGTCGTCGATGAAATCCTGATCCATCAAAGTGTTTTCCTTGAGGAACTTGTTCAGACGGCCTTGAGCAATGTTGTTGATCATGGCGTCTTGCAAAGTTTTAGCTTTTTCCTCAGCGGCGGTAACTTTGATTTCGCGAGCCTTGGCAGCTTCTTCTTCGGTGAGCCAACCCTTGGTGATGTTGGAAGCGATGTGATCATCGGAATCCACAAGGTTGGGGTTGATGTTGGCTTTCTTCAAAGCAACTTCAACAGCCTTCTGAATCAGCTCGTCTCTGGTCTTTTCCTTGGCAATAGCCAGCTCGTGATCCTTGGTTTCTTGAGAGATGCAAGAAGCATCAACAGCCATAGGATTCATAGCGGCAATCTGCATTGCTACGCTGTGAGCAGCTTCTTCAACTTTCTCGCCCTTCATGTTGAAACCAGCGATAACGGCCAGTTTGTTGCCCATGTGGTTGTAAGCAGCCACACAGTCACCTTTAATTACATTGTAAGCGGGAAGTTCCACTTTCTCACCAGTTTTACCGGTCAGCAGAGTGATGTGCTCTTCAACGGTGGTACCGTCGATGACCATCTTCAAAAGGTCTTCTCTGGTCTCGATACCGTTCTTCATGGCAGCGTCGATCAAATTGTCGGCGAAAGCAACGAACTCACCATTCTTGGCAACGAAGTCGGTTTCGCAGCTAACCACTACAACAGCGGCGAAAGTCTTATCAGCATTGGTTTTGGCAATGGCGCGACCTTCGTTTGAAGCGCGGTCGGCACGTTTGGCAGCCACTTTCTGTCCTTTGGTTCTAAGGATGTCGATAGCTTTGTCAAAATCACCGTCAGCTTCTACGAGGGCGTGTTTGCAATCCATCAAACCAACGCCAGTCATTTGTCTGAGTTTATTTACATCAGCAGCAGTAATAGCCATATCTTGATATTTTTTATGTTAATAACTGAATGAATTATTTTGAACTAGCTGCTTTGGCGGGAGCCTTCTTCACAGTGGTTCTTTTACGTTTGGGTTTGTCCTCCGTATTCTCTTCTTCTACCACGTTTTTTACTTTCTTGATGGTAGTTTTCTCAGCTTCGGGAGCGGGTTCTTCCTCTTCCTCTACTTCGGGAGCAGCAGCAGGAGCAGCCACTTCTTCAACTTCCTCTACTTCTTCTTCCACTTTGTCTTTGTTCAGAGCTCTTTCAGCCAGACCTTCTTTGATGGCCTCGCAGATAGCCTTCACGATAACGGAGATAGATTTCGAAGCATCGTCGTTAGCGGGGATGGGGAAATCGATCAGGTTGGGGTTCGAGTTGGTGTCCACAATAGCGAAAGTGGGGATGCTCAGACGACGTGCCTCAGCAACGGCGATGTGCTCTTTCAAGATATCCACTACAAATACAGCGGCGGGGAGCTTCGACAGGTCGGCGATAGAACCGAGGTTCTTCTCCAGTTTGGCTCTCTCACGTTGGATTTGCAGTTTCTCTCTCTTGGAGATGGCGTTGAATTGAGGACCGTTCATCAGGCGGTCGATATCGCTCATTTTCTTCACGGCCTTTCTGATGGTATAGAAGTTGGTCAGCATACCGCCAGGCCAACGTTCAGTCACGTAAGGCATATTCACTTGTTTTACCAGTTCGGCTACGGTTTCCTTAGCCTGCTTTTTGGTGGCAACAAACAAGATTTTTCTGTCTGATTTGGCGATTTGTTTGGCAGCTGCGCAAGCCTCTTCCAACTTGTCGGCAGTTTTGTACAAATCGATGATGTGGATACCGTTTTTCTCCATAAAGATGTAAGGAGCCATTGCGGGATTCCATTTTCTTCTGAGGTGTCCGAAGTGACAACCAGCGTCTAATAATTCTTCAAAAGTTACTTTTGCCATTTTTTTATTTGTTTACATTCATTAAAATCAATTGCTGGGTAGTCCGGACCCAAGCCCGAAGTCTCAGCAATTTCGATACTAAACTTCTTTTAACGTTTACTGAACTGGAATCTCTTACGAGCTTTCGGTTGTCCGGGTTTCTTACGCTCAACCATACGCGGGTCACGACGCAGCAAACCTTTCGATTTCAGTGCGGGGCGGATTTCGGGGTTGATTTCCACGAGGGCTCTGGAGATAGCCAGACGCAATGCCTCGGCCTGTCCTGCCATGCCGCCGCCATCCAAATTGACCTTGAGATCGTATTGACCTTCAACTTCTGCAATCTGGAGAGGTTGTACTACAACATATTGTAATGTTGCCAACGGAAAATACTCTTTATAATCACGGTTGTTGATTATAATTTGACCACTGCCTTTTTTCATATAAAGTCTGGCAACAGCGGCCTTTCTTCTACCTAACGTATTTATTACTTCCATTTTTGTTATTTGATTTCGTTGATGTTAATTAATTTTGGCTGCTGACCTTCGTGCGGATGAGTAGGACCAGCATAAACATGTAAGTTTCTGTAGAGTTGATCTCCCAGTCTGTTCTTGGGGAGCATGCCTCTTACTGCATGTTCTACAATGGCGATGGGGTTCTTTTTCAAAACCTCTTTGGGAGTGGCAAAACGCTGACCACCGGGATAACCAGTGTGACGAACATATTGTTTTTCAGTCAACTTGTTGCCAGTGAATCTTACTTTGTCTGCATTGATGATGACTACGTTGTCGCCGCAATCGAAATGAGGAGTGTAGTAAGTTTTGGTCTTGCCTCTTAAAATACGAGCGACGACAGTTGCCAGACGGCCAACCACTTCGTTTTCCGCATCAATCAACACCCATTCTTTTTTAACGATCTTCTCGTTAGCAGAAATTGTCTTGTAACTTAATGTGTTCATTTTTAACTTTTTTCTTTTACAGAAACAGGCGTTCACCCACCCGCTTCTCATGATTCAACTTTCAAATTTTAAGAAAGATAATAATCGGTTTTTGGGGCTGCAAAATTACAATATTATTTCATATAATCAACACCTTAGATGATTTTTTTGATTTTTTTTGAAACCCGACGCTCCCATCAACGGGAAACAGCTTATTAACAGCCAAATAGAGGACACCGCAAGTGGTGGAAGAACAAAGTACAGAATTCAAAATTCAGAATTCAAAATTCAAAGAACAAAGAACAGAGAACAAAGTAGAGACGCGGCGTGCCGCGTCTGAAATTCAAAATTCAAAATTCAAGAACAAAGAACAAATTCAAAGGGATTCCTTCGACAGTGTTATCGGCAAGCTCAACCACCGCCTCGGAATGACACCAACAGCTCAATAACACTTAACTCCTTAGTTTCTTAGTTCCTTAACTCCTCACTATTCACTTCTCACTTCTCACTTCTCACTCCTCACTTCCCAATTTTCAGTTTTCCTCACTTCTCACTCAAACAAAACAAAACGAGACCACCTCT
>JAFTCA010000064.1 GCA_017454945.1 Bacteroidales bacterium | reverse complement strand
GAGGCACGCTGTTTCTTGGTGAAAGACAGCGGCAACGTGATAGGCATATTGTACATGGATTTCTTCCCGCGTAAGAGCAAACGCAGCGGCGCATGGATGACCGAGTTCCGCGGACAGAAAGTGAACCAGAAAGGCGAAAACGTTATACCCATAATTCAGGTGGTGTGCAATTTCACCAAACCCGCTGGCGACAAGCCTTCGCTGCTCAATTTCGACGAAAGCGAGACTCTGTTCCACGAGTTCGGCCACGCCCTGCACGGACTGCTCAGCAAGTGCCACTACCCGTCGTTGGCAGGTACCAGCGTGCCGCGCGATTTTGTGGAGTTGCCTTCGCAGATTATGGAAAACTGGTGCCGCAACAAACAGGTGATGAAATCGTACGCCAAACACTACAAAACCGGCGAGGCCATCCCCGACGAGCTTATCGCCAAGATTGCCGCCGCACAGACCTACGGACAGGGTTTCATCAACACCGAGCTGCTGGCCGCCTCGCTGCTCGATATGGACTACCATTCCATTACCGAAAAACAGTCCATCGACCCCAATAAGTTCGAACAGGAGCACATGGACAAAATCGGCCTCATACCCGAAATTATCAGCCGTTACAAAAGCCCGTATTTCCAGCATATCTTTACCACAGGCTACGATGCCGGCTACTACAGCTACACTTGGACCGCTATCCTCGACCACGACGCTTTTGCTGCCTTCGTTGAGAGTGGCGACATTTTCAACCCCGAGCTTGCCAAGAAATTCCGCCACCTGCTCGAAAGCGGCAACACCGTGGAGCCGATGACGCTCTACCGCGAGTTCCGTGGCAAAGACCCCAGCGTGAAACCCCTGCTAAAAGATAGAGGATTGATGTGATGTCTTAAGTTGAACAATTAAACCAAACGAGACAATGAAGAAAATACTTTTAATCGCCACTATGGCGTGTGTTATAGGGATGATGACCGCCTGCTTTTTCTTTCATACACCCCCAAAAGTTGACCCCAATGACACATTTGTTATCACTGTGCCTGAAAAGTCTCCTGAGTTCCCCGGTGGCACCGATTCGTTGGATGCTTATTTGGATAGACACGTGCGCTATCCCCAAAAAGCATTGGAAAATGGAATTGAGGGAAAGGTATATGTTCAATTCATTGTCGAGAAGGACGGTAGCATCTCGGATGCAAAAGTGTTGAGAGACATTGTTTACGGCAGCGATGAAGCCGACAGTCTGGCATCAGAGCTTGGCTGTGGCGCCGAAGTCATTCGCGTATTAAACTTGAACACTATGCCGAAATGGGAACCAGCCGTAATTCATGGTTATATAAGACGCTGTTACTACACAATGCCTTTTGAATTTACCCAAGGAAAAAATTATCCCACTGAATAATCCACAGCACCGTTGATTGGTGGGTGAAACAACTATGATATTGTTTTTTTATGACAAAACAGAAAGATTTAATAACAAATCGGTTCAACAGTTTGCGGTTTTGTAGGCTTTGTCATGAAATTGTAAAGTATATCACCCCGAATTTTATGACGATAATGGACGTTATTTAATAGAAGAATGGACTTCTTTTGATGATGTGGGGCATGAGTATGAAGGCAAGGTAGTAACTATTGATGATTATCTGGAAATAGAAAACCGTTTTATAGAAATTACTCATGCTATTCTCGAAGAGTCTGGCTGTAAGTTCTTGACATTGGGATGCGTGGAAAATTATCGTCGCAAAGCCGTAAAAGAAGGAAAACGTGTCCATGTTTCT
>JAFTCA010000063.1 GCA_017454945.1 Bacteroidales bacterium | reverse complement strand
GGAACCGGTACCGCCCAAAACGGTGGCCAGCAGCAGGAATGCAACCTCAAGAACAACTACGCCAAATGTCCTTTCGATGGCGTACGCTCCTCGGAAGAGATTGACCAAAACATCATCATCTGCGAAGGCGACACCCTCGTCGTGGGCGAACACGCTTACACCCGCTCGGGCAACTATATAGACACCTTGAAGAACAAGAACGGCTGCGACAGTATCGTCAAGACACACCTGACCGTGTCCTCCATCTCGGTGGACCTCGGTCCCGACCAGCGCTTCTGCGAGCACCATGACAATTTTGGAAGTAAGGGCTATTCTCCAGTCACGCTGGATGGAGGTGCCTCTGCCGCATCGTATATTTGGAGTGACGGCTCAAGCAACCGCTACCTTACAACATCCGCAAATCTGCCCACAGGCGTCCATTCCTATTCCGTAACCGTAACCAACCGTGACGGATGTACGGCAGCCGACACTGTGCTCATCTATGTTTACAACCACCCAACCATCACCAAGAATCCAGAAGACTACTGCAAAGAAGGTGAAGTAACACTGGAGGCAACAGCTGATGAGGGAGTCTTAAACTGGGGCTGGAGCACCGGCGAAACAGGATCTTCCATCACCATCACCACCGAAACCATTGAAAGCGGTCTCAGCGTGATTGTGGTATGCAATTATGGAGATGATTGCAAGTGCGCCACAAAAGACACTGTTGCCCCGTGTCCCTGCGAAGTGACACTATATAACGCCTTCACACCCAATGGCGACCAAATCAACGACTTCTTTGCCCCCGAACTACAAGCCGACTTCAAATATTACCAGTTCATCATCTACGACCGCTGGGGCAAGTCGGTGTTCAAGAGCGAGAACCCCGAAGAGAAGTGGGACGGCACCATCCACGGTCACGCTAAGGCAGCCGACGGCGTTTACTACTACGTGTTAACCTACGCCTGCATGAGCGCACCCGAGGAGAAGATTTCGAAACACGGCAGCATTACGCTGATACGATAATTGACAATTAATAATTTACAATGTACAATTAAGAATAAAGAACAGAGAACAAAGAACAAATTCAAAATTCAGAAAACTTAACTCCTTAGTTTCTTAACTTCTTAACTCCATTCCGCAAGCGCAGCGCAGCGGAATCTCTCGCTTCAACAATTAAACAATCAACGATTAAACAAACACCCCCCCCTCAATATGAAACTGCAAAAAATCATCCTGCTTTTAGCGTTAACATTGGGTTTGTCCACATTCTCTTGGGCACAGCGTCATGGTGACAAACCGGGTGAACTTCCCGACAATGTGGATACGTCTGACTGCACTTCAACACCACCAGCCAAGGCTTTCGACATCAAGTTGAAGTGGAAATCAAAAGATATGCGTTCGCAGGGCAACTCCGTACACGGATGTTCAACTCCGCTGGTTGCTGATATGGATGGCGATGGCAATCCGGAAGTGATTGGTGTGTGGTGTCCTGCAAGTATAACAGACGGAAATAGTGTTCCTGGTGGTTATGTTACATACGATTTGTTGGTCTTGGATGGCAAAACAGGCGATTTGAAGTACAAGATAAAAACCAAGAATTTTCAAACAATGGGACAAACTGTCGCTATTGGCGATGTGGATGGAGATGGTAAAAGCGAAGTGTTTATTGTGAGCATTAGTAAAAACTTGGGAGGCGGACGCTATAATGACAGGTATGTATATTGTTACGATGGTAGCAAGGCCAACAGCAGTGCGGACGACTACAAGTGGAAAAGTCAAGTCCAGCTTGACTATACCTTTACCCCCATGTTGGCCGATATGAATAACGACGGTATCCCCGAATTGGTTTGTGGCGGAACTATTTTCAATGCCGTCACAGGAGCGCTCCTTGTGAAAGGAACAATGACACCTACAGGCATGGGGTATGGTGATCCGCATTGCGTACATGGAACGTGGAACACTTCCAAATCGGGCTCTTTAGGAGAAGGGTATCATCTATGTGCCGTGGCTGATATAGATGGAGACAACAAATTGGAAGTTTGTGCCGGTAATACGGTGTACAAGGTCAATATCACCAATCCTACAGGAACTTCGGGTAACAGTTTTACAACCTTGCGTCAATGTACTGCAACATTGCCGTATAGTGACATTTACGACGGCCAGACCTTTGTGCTTGATTTTGACAACGACGGTGACATGGATGTGTGCGTCATCGGTAACCGCAAAGACGCTTTTGGCTCTAACATTTTTCGTGCACCAGGACAAAACCATATAGGTCTTTATGTGTGGGACGGACAAACTACGGAATTGATAGGATATTTTATTTGCGATCCCAGAACTTTTTCGCTGAGTATCCCTTTTGCTGCCGATATTGATGGAGACGGCTTCCCTGAAATTATTGCGAATGGCTGGATTCTGGGTTATCACTGGCAACCACAACAGAATGGTCAGCCTCAATATCCTGATATGATGCACGTGTGGCGATATAAGAAGGGTTATTCTTCTACATCCAATAATACTCAAGCAAAGAATATTGAAGAAGTATTTACTCGTACTCAGACTACAGCATACTCTGAAAGTGCCGGTTTTACCGTGTTTGATTTTAACCAAGATGGCAAATCGGAGATTGTGTATCGTGGACGAAACGACCTCTATATTTTGGATGGTACGACACTTAGCAGGTTGTGTGCTCCGCAGGAGTGTTTGTCGGGCACTTTGGCCGAATATCCTATCGTTGCTGATGTGGATTGCGACGGCCATGCCGACATTATTGTGACAGACCAATATGATATTAGTTCCCAACCTGGTTCCATGAAGGTTTATGAAAGTAGTACTCCCGGCGCATGGGGACCTGCCCGTAAAGTATGGAACCAATGGCCTTATAATGTGGTGAATATCAATGAGGATATGACCATCCCCAAATACCAGTTCAACATCACTACGCCTTTTGCCAATGGAGAGAAGCCTTTCAATGCATTCCTCAAACAGCAGACCAAGCTGAACAAGAACGGTGAGATGTTCGCCACGGCTGCCAACGCGTACCTCGATACCACGGTTACCACGCTGACGCAACACTGCGACTCCATTACCATCGACATCACTTTCGGTAACAGCGGTACCGAAGCCCTGTACAAACCCTACGGCCTGACTATCTACAAAGATGAGTACAAAGGTCAGATTGTTTACCAGAAAATATATTCTGACGAGGACTTGGAAATCAAGACTGAGCGCTCGCTGCACCTCAAATATACCGAGGCCGACCTGCAACCATTCATGCCGCTCGACAAAATCGTTATCACCATCAACGACATCGGCACGGGCATATCCGAAGAGGGTGGCCAGCAGATGGAGTGCGACACCTCCAACAACCGCTTTGATATCGCATTCCCGGGCTTTGTCAGCACCGAATACGCCGACACGGTGGTCCACATGTGTGTGGGCGACATCTACGCTATCGGCAATAGTATCTACGACGAAGCCGGCACTTACGTTGACACGCTCGTCAACCGCATGGGCTGCGACAGTATCGTAACGTCGTATGTTTATACTCATTCGGTTTCGGTGGACCTCGGTCCTGACCAGAGCTTCTGTTCCAAAGAATACAACCCCGTCACGTTGGATGCGGGCGTTGTGGGCGCAGATTCTGTTGTTGTCAATTCGGGCTACGAATGGTCGAACGGCTCTTCTGACCGGACTATTACCGTCTTTGAGACAGGTGATTATGGCGTAACAATTTTCGAAGAATACCCGGGCGGACATCGTTGTACCGCCACCGACACGGTGAATATTACCATCATTCCCAATCCCGAATTGTACATAACCAAGGATGCTGAGGACTTCTGTGCCTCAGGACATGTAACTCTCACTGCCAACTCTACGGTGCCCGATGCCAACTTCCAGTGGAATACTGGTGAAAATTCCCAGAGCATCACAGTTTCGACGCACGGTACTTACACGGTCATTGCCGATAATCAGGGATGCACAGGAACCGCCAACATTACCATACCCATTTGTCCGTGCGAGGTGTGGGTGCCCAACGCCTTCACTCCTAATAAGGATGACGTGAACGATGTGTTCCTGCCGCAGGTGAGCAATAATCTGGCATCGTATGAGCTGATGATTTTCGACCGTTGGGGCAAGATGATCTTCCGAACCGAAGATGTGAACGAAGCGTGGGACGGCACCGTGAAAGGTACGCGTTTGCCCTCTGATGTGTTCACGTATGTAATTTACTATACCTGTATGAGTGCACCTGACCACAAGGAGAGAAAAGTGGGGAGTGTGACTATTGTAAGATAAGATTTGTAGGTGCGTAGCGCGCTACGCACCTACAAAAAATCAAAATTCAGAATTCAAATTGTTATAGAGACACACGGCCGTGCATCTCTACTCCATTCCGCAAGCGCAGCGGAATCTAATTCTTTTCACTTCAACATTTCAACAATCAACGATTCAACGTCTTATTATTGAATTGCTTTCAGAATGTTTTTGCCGAACTCAACATTGGCCCAGTGCCCTGTCTTTTGGGCTGTGACATGTCCTTTGATGGGACCGCCTAACAGGTAGAGGTCGCCCACCAAATCGAGCAGTTTGTGGCGTGCTGGCTCGTTGTCGAAGTAGAGCCTGATGTTGTTCAAAATGCCGTTCTCCATCACTTGGATGTCGCTTTTGCCAAAGAAAACGGCCAGTTGGTCAAGGACGGCCTGCTCGGGTTTCTGGGCAACGAAAACGATGGCGTTGTCCACATCGCCTCCTTTCACCAAGTTGTTCATGATGAGGAACTGCAATTCGTGCAGAAAAACAAAAGTCCTGCATTTGTATATCTCGGGTACAAACTCGTCAATGTTGTGCAACTCGGCCTTTTGTTCCGCTAAAACTTGCGTGCCGTAGTCCACGGTCATGTCGATGGAGAAATCGTCGGCAGGTGTAATGCAGAGCTGGATGCCCTTTTCCGCATTCTCAAACGTCACAGGCTTCTCCAAAGTGATATACTTAACAGGCTGGTCTTGTTCTTGTAAACCAGCGCGTTGCAGGGCTTCAACATACAAGCGGCTGCTACCGTCCAGAATGGGAGTCTCTTCGGCATCAATGTCAATCAGGACATTGTTGATGCGCAATCCAGCCAGGGCCGCCATCAGATGCTCTATGGTGCGCACGGCAGCGTTGTTTTCCATCACGGAAGTGCCGCGCGAGGTGTCGAAAACATTGGACACACAGGGATGTACCAACGGCTGCTCAGGCAAGTCCACACGACGGAAGACGATACCGTGGTTGGCGGGGGCGGGGTGGAAAGTGACAGTGACGTGCTTGCCCGTATGCAAGCCTTTGCCCGTAACAGATGCGTCACAAGCAATGGTATGTTGTAGTTGGATCATGATTATTCTTCTTTCTTGAGTCGTTTTTCTATTTCTTTGAGTCGTTGGAAGACTTCGGGAAGTTTCTTTCTGTAAACGAGCAACTTCTGTTCCTCTCGGTAGGGGATGGCTGGCGTGCCAAGTAGAATCTGGTTGTTGGGCACGGTGTTGGCAATGGCCGATTGGGCACCTACCATCACGTGGTCGCCGATGGTGATATGGCCGTTGATGCCTACCTGTCCGCCAATGACACAATGTTTGCCAATCTTGGCAGAACCGGCGATGCCTACTTGGGCAGCGGCTGCCGATGACTCGCCAATTTCCACATTGTGTGCCACTTGGATGAGGTTGTCGAGCTTGACATTCTTATGGATGCGTGTCGAACCCATCGTGGCGCGGTCGATGCAGGTGTTGGCTCCGATTTCCACGTTGTCTTCAATGACCACATTGCCGATTTGGGGCACCTTGAGGTAGGTGTCGTTCTGGCTGGCAAAACCGAACCCGTCGGCTCCGATGACCGTGCCCGCATGGATAATGCAGTCGTTGCCTACCACACATTCGGCGTAAAGCTTCACCCCGGAATGCAAGGTGCTGTTATTGCCAACTTTAGCATTGTCTCCAATGCAAACGTGAGGGTAGAGGCGCGCACCGTCGCCAATGACGGCATGGTCGCCCACGCTGACAAACTCGGCAATATAGACATCCTTGCCCACTTGGGCTGTCGGAGCAATGTAGGCATGTTCGGAGATTCCCTTCTTGTTGGTCTTCAGTTGGTTGTAGAAGTCGAGCAACTTGGCAAACGCCACGTAGGCATTGTCCACACGGATGAGCGTCGCACTAATGGGCGCTTCGGGTGTGAAGTCCTTATTGACGATGACCGCAGTGGCCTTGGTTTCATATATATAATGAGTGTATTTTGGATTGGCCAGAAAACTCAAGCCTCCTTCAATTCCTTCCTCAATTTTGCAAACGGTGGTGATGACAGCATCGGCGCTGCCTTCAATGTCTGCATTGAGAATTTGAGCGATTTGTGAAACTTTAAATTCCATGAGTTTGTAAATTTTCGGCAAAATTACAACATTTTCACCGAGGTTGTACAAATGTAAAGTATGCTTCTGTTAAAAAAACTTAAATAGCAAAACATTAAGAGAAGATTGAAAATAATGTGAACAGGCCGTTATCATCTTGAGTAAAAGTGGTATTTTTGTATTTTGTAATGTTGTTGGGAAAAATGTTTTTTTTTGTAACAACAAAAACAAGAAAACGCCGTTAAAACATCTCTATGAAGTATCATCAAATAATATAAAAATGAGTACAATCGACATTCGAGAATTAAATGAACACATCCAGCGCGAGAGCTCTTTTGTGGATCTTATCACGATGGAGATGAACAAGGTCATTGTGGGCCAAAAGGCTATGGTTGAGAAGCTGCTTATCGGTTTGCTGGCCAACGGACATATCCTGTTGGAAGGTGTTCCCGGCTTGGCAAAAACGTTGGCAATCAAGTCGTTGGCTGGTACTATCAGCGCGCAGTTCAGCCGTATTCAGTTCACTCCCGACCTTTTGCCCGCCGACCTGCTGGGCACCTTGATTTACAGTCAGAAAAAGGAGGAGTTTGTGGTGAAAAAAGGCCCCATCTTCGCTAACTTTATTTTGGCAGATGAAATAAACCGTGCGCCGGCGAAAGTGCAGAGCGCCCTGTTGGAAGCTATGCAGGAGCGTCAGGTGACCATCGGCGAATCGACCTACAAACTCGACGAGCCTTTCCTCGTGATGGCTACGCAAAACCCGATAGAGCAGGAGGGTACTTATCCGCTGCCCGAAGCGCAAGTGGACCGTTTTCTGATGAAGGTGGTGATTTCCTATCCTACACAGGATGAGGAAAAACGTATCCTACGCCAGCATTTGGCAGCCGAATATCCCACCGTTTCGCCCGTCATTCGCCCTGAAGACATTCTGCGCGCGCGTGCCGTGGTGAAAGAGGTTTATATTGATGAAAAGATTGAAAACTACATCACAGACATCGTCTTTGCCACCCGCTATCCGCAAAAGTATCAGCTGGATAAGTACGAAGGCATGATCAGCTACGGCGCTTCACCGCGTGCCTCCATCAATCTGGCGCTGGCATCACAGGCATACGCGTTCATCAAGCGTCGCGGCTATGTGATTCCCGAAGATGTGCGCGCCGTTTGTCACGATGTGCTGCGTCACCGTATCGGCCTGACCTACGAAGCTGAAGCCGAGAACATCACTTCACCCGACATCATAAACGACATTTTGAATCAGGTGGAAGTGCCGTAATAATAGATTATCAGTGAGAACCATCAGAAATTGCTGCCATGGAAGCTGCTGAATTACTGAAGAAAGTACGCAAGATAGAGATAAAGACTCGTGCCCTGTCGCAACAAGTGTTTGCAGGTCAGTACCATAGTGCCTTCAAAGGTCGCGGTATGGCCTTCAGCGAAGTGCGCCAGTATCACTATGGCGACGATGTGCGCTTTATCGACTGGAATGTGACAGCGCGCTTCAATCAGCCTTATGTCAAGGTGTTTGAAGAGGAACGCGAGCTGACCGTGGTCCTGCTGATTGATGTGAGCGGCTCTAACCTGTTCGGTACCCGCCAACGCTTCAAGTCTGAGCTGGTGACCGAATTGGCGGCCGTGCTGGCCTTCTCTGCCATCCATAATAACGACAAAGTCGGTGTCATCTTTTTCAGCGACAAGGTGGAGAAATTTATCCCGCCGAAAAAAGGTAAGTCACACATCCTGCGCATTATACGCGAGCTTCTCAACTATGAACCCGCCCAATCGCCAACCGACATTGGCGAGGCTATGCGCTACTTGACCAATGCCATCAAGAAGAAATGTACGGCCTTTGTGATTTCCGATTTTGTGGACTCTCATTTTGAGCAGGCACTGAAAATCGCTGCTAACAAGCACGATGTGGTGGCTTTGCAAGTGATTGACCGTGGCGAGTCGCAACTGCCAGACCTGGGATTAGTCCAACTGAAAGACCCCGAGACGGGTCGCATATTTTTGGCCGACACCTCCGATAAGGCCGTGCGACAGGCACACGCCCGCTGGTGGTTTGAGCTGCGCAGCCACAATGAGGAGATCTTCAACAAGGCTGGTGTCGATGTGGCACAACTCTATACCGATAAGGATTATGTAACCCCGCTTTTGGAATTGTTTAGAAGAAGAGGATGATGCTATGAAGATAAAAATGAGATGTTTACTATTGTTTGCGATGACCTTTCTTGCCGCCGTGGCTTTCGGTCAGCAAGGCGAGGTAAAAGCCCGCTTGGACTCTACGACGCATATCCTGATTGGCGATTACTTGAATGTGCAGTTGTCGGTGAAAGCGCCTGCATCCGTCAAGGTGCTGTTCCCTGCTGTGCAGCCGTGGCTGCCCGACAGCGTTGAGATGATTGGCGTGTCGAAGATTGATACGCTCATCGAAAACAATGTGGCTGCTTATAAACAGACAGTTACCGTCACTGCCTTCGATTCGGGAAGTTTTGTTTTCCCTGCGTTGCCGTTCTATACCAATGATTCTATACTGCTGGGAACAACCAACCCGCTGCCTTTTGAAGTGACCACGGTTTCTGTGGATACAACATTGGCTATCAAAGATATACATCAACCGATCAAAGTGCCGCTAACCTTTAAAGAGGTGTTACCCTATATTTTGGCCGTGCTGGCAGTTGCCCTGCTGGTGGCGCTGATAGTATTCCTCATTATGCATTATGCCAAGAAGGAGAAACCGAAGAAGGTACGTGAGAAAGTGGTGCCCAAGGAGAAGGCTCATATCATCGCACTCTCCCGTTTGGAGGCGCTACGCAAGAAAAAATTGTGGGAGGCTGGAGAGATAAAGAATTATTATTCAGAACTTACCGACATTATTCGCGATTATATGGAAAACCGTTGGCAGTTTGGTGCGATGGAGATGGTAACACCCGAAATTATGGCCGAATTGGAGCGTCTGCACTTGTCGCCCGAAAACCGCGAAATGATGCGGCAGATACTGGATACCGCCGACTTGGTGAAGTTTGCCAAGTGGCAGCCGATGCCAACCGACCACGATCGCTGTTTCAAGGATGCTGTCGGCTTTGTAAGTGCGACCGCCGAAACTATGGAGGTCAAGGGTGATAATGAGAGGAAATAGTGTCGATTTCAATAAAAACTTGTGATGATGAACTATTTTTCAGGCTTTTTCCAAATGCTAAAACAAATCGAATTTGCGCAGCCCTATTGGTTTCTGCTCTTATTGCTGATTATCCCCTTGGTGGGTTGGCAGTTATGGAAAAGGTATAAGATACAGCCTCCTATGCTGGTGACGACTGTGTCGCCGTTTGTAACGGGAGGTAAAACATGGCGTCAGCGCTTCCATTGGCTGCCTCTGGCGTTACGTGTGCTGGCCATCATCTGTCTGGTGACGGCTCTCGCCCGCCCGCAGTCGGCCTTCCGCCGCAACCAAGTGGATGTGGAAGGTGTGGATATCGTGCTTGCCCTCGACATCTCGGGCAGTATGCAAGCCATGGATTTCAAACCTAACCGACTCGGTGCCTGCAAGAAAGTGGCCGCCGAGTTTATCGACGGTCGCCCCACCGACCGCATCGGGCTGGTGGTCTATGCTGGTGAAGCCTACACGCAGTGCCCTGTCACCACCGACCATAACACACTGCAAGGATTGCTCAGTAAGGTCGATTTTGGTGCTGTGGAAGACGGTACCGCCATTGGCGATGGCTTGGGCACCGCTATCAACCGCCTGCGCGAGAGTGAAGCCAAAAGCAAGGTGATTATCCTGCTGTCGGACGGTGTCAATAATGCCGGCTACCTCGATCCGTACTCCTCCGCCGAAATGGCTAAGGAATTCGGTATCAGAGTCTATACCATCGGCTGTGGCACCAATGGCCAAGCCCCGTATCCGGGAGGCGCATTCGGCCCCGTCTATTTCAAGACCGAAATCGACGAAGGCCTGCTCAAAGCTATCGCCCAAGAAACAGGTGGTAAGTATTTCCGCGCCACTAACTCGCAGAAACTGAAGGAGGTGTATGCCGAAATCGACAAAATGGAGAAAACCCTTATCAGCGAAGTGGTCTTCGAAAATAAAGCCGATGAGTTTATGCCGTTCCTCTTGCTGGGACTGTTCTTCTTTTGCCTTGAACTGATTTTGAGAATGACCGTCTTTAGAATGATTCCTTAATGAAAATATTTAAATACTAATATCTTATGAAAAAAATACTGTTTCTTTTGGTGGCTCTGCTTGTGACAGTAACCACGCTTTATGGTCAGAGAAAATACGCCTATGAAACCGTTCCCGGTGACCCGCTGAATGCACGTATCTATACGCTGGACAATGGTTTGAAGGTCTATCTTACGGTTTATAAGGATGCGCCCCGTATTCAAACTTATATCGTGGCACGTGTGGGTAGCAAGAACGACCCGAAGGAGACCACTGGTCTGGCTCACTATTTGGAGCATCTGATGTTCAAAGGAACGCCTAATTTCGGCACCAAAGATTGGACTAACGAGCGCCCGTTGTTGGATGAGATTGAGCGGCTGTTTGAAGTGTATCGCATGGAGACCGACCCGCAACGCCGTGCCGCCATCTACCACCAGATCGACAGTTTCTCCTACGAAGCCAGCAAGTTGGCCATCCCTAACGAGTACGACAAGATGATGAAGTTCATCGGCTCGCAAGGTACCAACGCCGCCACCTCCTATGACTACACGTACTATATCGAGAATATCCCTGCCAACCAGTTGGAGAACTGGCTCCGAATTCAGGCCGACCGATTTACACATCCTATTCTCCGCCTTTTCCATACTGAATTGGAAACCGTTTATGAGGAAAAGAATATGTCGCTGACCAATGATAGCCGTTTGTCTAATGATATGATGCTCACCGCTTTATATCCTAATCATCCCTATGGTCAGCAAACGACGCTTGGCACCACCGAGCATTTGAAGAATCCTTCCATCTCTAATATCAAGGCCTTCTACAATATGTATTATGTGCCTAACAATATGGCGATATTTATGTCTGGCGATTTTGATTTTAATAATGCAATTGCATTGATTGACAATTATTTCGGTGGCCTTGTGCAAAAACAAGTTCCCGAATGGAAAGTGAAGCCCGAGACCCCGATTACCGCGCCGATAGTGAAGGAAGTGGTAGGGCAGGAGGCCGAATTCTTGAGATTGGCCTTTAGAATTGATGCGCCCGCCAACTCCAAAGAAATCCTGACACTGACCATGTTGGATAATATCCTCTCGAATGGCAAGGCTGGCCTTATCGACTTGAACCTCAACCAGAAACAGTTAGTACAGTCGGCCAGCAGCTATCCGATGGTGCTGTGCGACAATTCCGCATTTGTGCTTTACGGCAAACCGAAAGCAGGCCAAACACTGGATGAGGTGAAGGATTTGTTGCTGCAGCAAGTGGAGCTGGTAAAGCAAGGACAATTTGACGATGGTCTGTTGCAAGCAGCTATCAACAATATGAAAATGAGAGAGATGCGCCAGCTGGAAAGCAACTCGTCGCGTGCAATGATGATGGCCAATGCGTTTATGAATAATATTCCGTGGAAACAGGCTGTGGCAGAGTTGGATGAAATGTCCAAAATTACCAAGCAGGATATTGTGAACTTTGCCAATCGCCATTTCAAGAACAATTATGTGGTGGTGTATAAGCGCCAAGGCACGCCGCCCGAAGTGACCAAGGTGGTGAAACCCGCCATCACGCCTATTGTTGTGAACCGTGATGATGAATCGGCGTTCTTTAAGAATATCAAAGCCAACAAGCCGCAATCGATTGCGCCCGTCTTTGCAGATTTCTCAACCATTCAGCGCTGTCAGATGACGAAACCTTCCAAGAAAAATCCTTCCGCCGCAGAAATCTACGCCGTGAAGAATGTGGAGAATGATGTCTTCGCGTTGACCATCCGTTTCGATGCTGGCGAACTCACCGATCTGCGCCTTCCCGTGGCAGCTCGCTATTTCAACTACCTGGGCACGCCGCTCTATTCATCCGAGCAGATTAAGCAGGAGTTCTACAAATTGGCTTGCAGCTTCAATGTCAGTGTCAGCGATGAGAACAGCTCTATCCAGATTCAAGGCTTGAATGAGAACTTTAAAGAGGTAGTTGCTTTGACGATGCACTTGCTGAACAATGCCCAGCCCGATGAGGCTGCATTGCAGAATATGGTGGCCACATTGCTCAAACAGCGCAAGGATGCCAAAGGTAACCAATCGGCGGTGCTGAACGCCTTGCGCTCCTACGGCGAGTTTGGCCCCGAACTGGTTAAGTACAATTTGTCGGAAGAAAAACTGAAGAATCTTACTGGTACTGAGTTGATTGAGCTCGTGCAAAAACTGTTGAAATGCACGCCCACGATCATGTACTATGGTCCTTCTACTGCCGAAGAGGTGAAGGCCATGCTGCTGTCGAAAGATAGCCACACAGGCAAGCCTATTTATCAGATGCCCAGGCAGTTTGAATCGTTGGGCGCTACCGTGCGCTTCTATCGCAAACCCGTGACCGAGAATGTGGTCTATTTCGCACCCTACAACGCCAAACAGTCGCGCGTGGTTACCTCTACCCGCGAAGGCCTGTTCGACAAGTCATTATGTCTGATTATCAGCATGTACAACCAGTACTTTGGTGGTAGCATGAATGCCATCGTGTTCCAAGAACTGCGTGAGAAACGCTCACTGGCCTACACCGCCACATCGGCATTTGTAATCCCTTCAAAATGGGATGATTATATGTACAATTATTCGTTCATCGGCACGCAAAACGACAAGGTGGTGGATGCTTTGGATGCCTTTAACGAACTCTTCGACGATATGCCGCTCTCGCAAGCTGCCTTCGATTTGGCTAAGGAAGGTGCTAAGACCGGTATCGAAACCAACAGAATCACCAAAGGCAATATTCTCAATACCTATTTCCGTAACAAAAAATTGGGCTACGATTACGATTACCGTAAGGATTTCTACGAGGCGATAGACCATTGCACTTTGGAAGATATTGCTAACTTTAACCGTCAGTATATCAAAGGAAAACCTAAAACTTACATGATTCTTTCCAAAGAGTCGGATATGGATTTCGATTTGCTTGAAAAGAAGTATGGTAAGGTGATTAAATTGACGCTGGAGGATATTTTCGGCTACTAAAATGATTAACTGCAAAAGCTTTTGAAAAATGTTCAGATTCGAGAATAACTATTTCCTGTTTGCCTTATTGCTGATACCGTTGTTGACGGCGGGCTATATCTATTTGCAATATAAAAGGAAGAAGCAATTGGAGGCGTACGGCGATTTGCCCTTGTTGGATAAGCTGATGCCCAATTGCTCGCAGGGAATGCGACATCTGCGTTTTTCAATCTTGATGCTGGCACTGGCATGTTTTATCTTTGCTGCTGCTAATCCGCAAGTGGGCAGCAGTATGGAGAAAGGCACACGCAAGGGTGTGGATGTGATGATCTGCTTCGACATCTCAAACAGTATGCTCGCTAAAGACATATCCCCCAATAGGTTGGAGGCCTCTAAGATGGCCATGTCGCGCTTTATCGACAAACTGCAGGGCGACCGCGTCGGCTTGGTGGTCTTTGCGGGTAAGGCATTCGTGCAACTGCCTATCACCACCGACTATGCCGCCGCCAAGATGTTCATCAACTATGTGGCACCGGAGTTGATTAATGAACAAGGTACCGACATTGCCGCAGCCATCGACCTGGCGGCGGCTTCCATGCTCCCTGAAGCGGGCGTTGCTGACCCCAATAATCTGGCCAATCTCACCTCCAAAGTGATTCTGGTGGTGTCGGACGGTGAGGACCATTTCACCGAGGCGGTGGATATGGCGAAAGAAGCTGCCCAATTGGGCATTACCATACACACCATCGGCATTGGCTCTACGCGCGGTGAACCCATCCCCACCAAAGGTGGCACGGGCTTCAAAACCGACAATGAAGGCAATACGGTGATGACCCGCCTGAACGAGGCGATGTTGCGCGATATCGCTGCTGCAGGCAATGGCGTTTATGTGCACGCCGCCAACGCCATGATGGGATTTGATGAGATTCTGAAAAAAATTAACAGCATGGATAAAGTCGATGTGGCCGAAGTGACATTTGCGCGCTACGACAGCAAGTTCCAGTACCCGCTGTTGCTTGGACTGATATTGCTATTTCTCGAAGGATTCCTCTTTACAGTGAAACCTCGCTGGAAAAAGTGGCTCGCTAATTGGCAGCAGAAGATGAAAGGTCCTGCTATCTTTTTATTAGCCATGATGCTGGCTCTTCCCGCCGCTCATGCCCAAACCCGCGATGAGTTGTCGGCCATCCGACGTGGCAACGACGACTTCAAAACGGCCGAGAAGTTGCAGAAAGAGGCAGTGGAGTTGCAGAAGAAAGGTGGAGAGATTAACCAGCGCAATGCCGCTGAGAAGATGAAGAAAGCCGCCGAAGGCTATCAGAATGCCGAGATCAATTACCGCAAGGCGATGGAGAAGACAAAAAGCTACGACAAGGCCAATTATAACCTTGGTACAGCCCTTTACCGTCAAGGGAAATATGGTGATGCTGAAGAGTCGTTCCGCTTCGTTAGCCAGCAGGAATCGTCGGATAAAGAACTGCGAGCCAAGGCGTTTCATAATCTGGGCAATTCGCTGTTGCAGCAGCAGAAATACAAAGAGAGTATAGATGCCTATAAAAATGCGTTGAAGTTGGATCCCAAGAATATGAACACCAAATATAACTTGGAATATGCTCGCAAGAAGATGATTGCCCAGCAGCAACAACAGCAGCAAAATCAACAGAATCAGCAAAATCAGGACCAGAACCAGCAGAATCAAAATCAGCAGGGCGGCGGTCAGAACGACCAGCAGCAGAATAAGGACCAGAATAAAGATAAGGGTCAAGACAAGAATCAAGACCAAAATAAGGACCAAAACCAAAATCAGGACCAGAACCAGAACGGCGACCAGAATAAGGATCAGCAGAAACAGCAACAACAGCAATCTGCTGCCGACAAGCAGCGCCAGCAAGAGAATAAGCGCCAGTTGGACGCATTACAGCAGAACGAGCGCCAGATTCAGCAGAAGGTGCAACAGCAGCAGCAACAGCAAGGCACCAAGCACCCGCAGGAGAAGGATTGGTAGTTTTATTATCAACTTTCTTTTTCAGACAAAAAAAGAAAACTGCGAATAAGTGAACAAAATGCGAACTTGTTTGCATTTTTGAACGAGAGCAGTTTATCTAAAGTTGCAAAGAAAAGTTGCCTTCGCCGCTGGCATTTTATTTTGCTAAAAAACGGGCACCATACGCTAAAAATCTGGACTTGCAGTTCGTCACTATGCTCCTTACTGCTTCAAACAAGCAGATTTTTTATACGCTTAATGCTGCCTCGTTTTTTGCAAGCCGCTTCGCGTCTTCCACGCAAAATAAAATGAGGCGGCAATGTATATAGCGACATTGTGTATTATTTCACATTATTCAGAACCCCGTTAGGGGTTC
>JAFTCA010000062.1 GCA_017454945.1 Bacteroidales bacterium | reverse complement strand
GTCGATTTCGGCCATCAGCTGCTCAATGGAGCCGATGCATATTTGCTCTTTCTTGTCCTCGGTAGTCCAGATAGGAAGCGGCACGCCCCAGAAGCGGGAGCGGGAGAGGTTCCAATCGACGAGGTTTTCGAGCCAGTTGCCGAAACGGCCAGAGCCTGTGGCGGCGGGTTTCCACTTGATAGTCTTGTTCAGCTCCATCATGCGCTCGCGGTAGGCAGTTGTCTTGATGAACCAAGAGTCGAGCGGATAGTAGAGCACAGGCTTGTCGGTGCGCCAGCAGTGCGGATAGTTGTGGGTGTGCTTCTCGCTCTTGAAAAGCTTGCCCTGCTCCTTCAGCATCACGACAATGTCAACGTCCAAGGATTTGTCCTTCTCCGTTTTGGTGGGGTCGTAGGCGTTCTTTACGAACTGGCCAGCGTAGGGGCGGTAGGCCTCCACGTCCATACAATTTTTGACAAATTCGGGGTCGAGGTCCTCAATGCGGTAGAACTTGCCAGTGCGATCAACCATAGGTTGGCGGATGCCGTCCTTGTCGATCATCACGAGCGGCGGAATGCCAGCAGCGGCAGCCACGCGCTTATCGTCGGCACCGAAGGTCGGAGCTATGTGGACGATACCCGTACCATCTTCCGTAGTGACATAGTCGCCGGGGATGATGCGGAACGCGCCCTCACCGGGGTTCACCCAAGGAATGAGCTGCTCGTACGAAATACCCACGAGGTCCTTGCCCTTGAACTCTTTCACAACTTCTGGGGCTTCCTTGAACATCGTTTCTACCAATGCCTTGGCCATCAGGATGTGGCAAGGCTGCTCCGTATAAGGATGCACGGTCTTCAGCAGCACATAGTCGATATTCGGGCCCACGCACAAAGCGGTGTTGCTCGGGAGTGTCCACGGAGTTGTGGTCCATGCAATTGCATAATTCGGCAATTCTTCGTCAGCACCCAACTCCTTGCTGCTCACTTTCAACTTGAACAATGCCACGCAGGTCAAATCCTTCACATCGCGGTAGCAGCCCGGGAGATTGAGCTCATGAGAGCTGAGACCGGTACCAGCGGCGGGGGAGTAGGGTTGGATAGAGTAGCCCTTATAGAGCAGACCTTTCTTATAAAGTTCTGAAAGCAAATACCATACGGTTTCAATATACTTATTGTCGAAAGTGATATAAGGATGTTCGAGATCGACCCAGTAGCCCATCTCGCGGGTAAGCTCGTCCCATTTATCCTTGAATTTCATCACCTCGCGGCGGCAGGCCTTGTTGTAATCCTCCACAGAGATTTTTTTGCCGATGTCCTCCTTGGTGATGCCGAGGGTCTTCTCCACGCCAAGTTCCACAGGCAGGCCGTGTGTGTCCCAGCCGCCCTTTCTGCCGACGTGTTTGCCAGTGAGGGTCTGGTAGCGGCAGACGATGTCCTTGATGGTGCGGGCCATCACATGGTGAATGCCGGGCATACCGTTGGCTGACGGCGGCCCCTCAAAGAATACAAACCGTTCGTGCCCCTCGCGGGTGGATAGACTTTTGGCGAAGATGTCGTTGTCTGCCCAATATTTTCCTATCTCTTTTCCAATTTCAGACAACTTAAGTCCCTTATACTCATTATATTTCGTCATTTTTTCTAATTTTAGAATGAACGGGCAAAGATAAAAAAATATCTCGTTATTTTCAATCGCTAAAATGATGTATCTTTGCATGTTCAAATTAAATAACGGCATGCGCGGCAACACCATATTCTCTTTAGGGAAAAAACTTGTCAAGAAGATGGGCATTGCTCCGTCGTGGGTCATCTTCCTCATCGACACACTATGTGTCTGTGTTGCAGCCCTATTCGCCCTCATCCTGCGCGACAATTTCCATATACCCGCCAACTTCTACCGTTACGAATATTACATTATCCCCCTCTCGCTGGTACTGGTGAGGATGGTCTCGTTTCTGATTTTCAAGACTTACCGTATTGTTGTCCGCTACACCAACACCCGCGACACCTACACCATCTTCCTCTGCTGCCTGACAGGCACGCTTTTCATCGCCGTGGTGAACATCGTCCTGTTCTTCATCCAAAGCCACTTTCTGGTGCCTTTCTCCATCCTCTGCATGGAGTTCTTCATTACGCTGGTACTCATGATTTTGTACCGTTTTACCTTTAAGATGATCTATCTCGAAACGGTCAATCCCGGCGTGCGCAAAAAGAATGTGGTCATCTACGGAGCCGGCGTGTCGGGCATCACCACCAAGCGTGCGCTGGACCGCGACACCGAAAGCCGCTTGCATGTCAGCGCCTTCTTTGACGAAGACCCGACCAAAATCGGCAAGAAACTGGAAGATGTGGAAGTATTGGCTTACAATACGTTAAGTGATTATCTGCAAAAAAACGACATCTCCTTCCTTATCATATCCATTCAGGGCCTGCCCAACGACAAGAAGAACGAAGTGACCGAATGTGCCCTGCAGCACCATGTCAAGGTGCTGGTGGTGCCACCCGTCAACAAATGGATTAATAATGAATTGAGTTTTAAGCAGATAAAAAAAGTCAAGATAGAAGAGCTGCTCGAGCGCGACCCCATTGTCTTGGACAAAGAGAGCATCAATCAGGACATTTGCGGACAGACCATTCTCATTACGGGGGCGGCTGGCTCGATTGGCAGTGAGATTGTGCGCCAGCTGATGCAGTTCGACTATAAGCGGCTCATTCTGGTTGACAATGCCGAAACACCTGTTTTCTTCCTCAAGAATGAATGCAAGGCCCTCAACGGGTTAAAGAATATTGATGTAGAGATTGTTAGCATCACCGATGAGGTAAAGATGGAGGAGCTCTTTGACCAATACAGGCCGAGCATCGTCTATCATGCCGCTGCCTACAAGCATGTGCCGCTGATGGAGGAGAATGTCAATGCCGCCATCAAGACCAATGTGCGCGGCACCAAGATACTGGCCGACCTGGCTGTGAAGTACGGCGTGAAAAAGTTTGTGATGATATCGACCGACAAGGCTGTCAACCCGACCAATGTGATGGGTGCTTCGAAGCGCATTGCCGAAATTTACGTGCAGTCGCTCAGCAACCACCAGCAGGGCACCAAATTCATCACCACGCGCTTTGGCAATGTGCTCGACTCGAACGGCTCGGTGATACCCATTTTCCGCAAGCAGATTGCCGAGGGCGGACCTGTGACGGTGACCCACCCCGACATCACGCGCTACTTTATGACCATCTCGGAAGCGTGCCAGCTGGTCATCAATGCCGGTGCCATCGGCAACGGCGGCGAAATCTTCATCTTCGACATGGGCAAGTCGGTGCGCATCTACGACCTGGCCGTTAAGATGATTAAGCTGTCGGGGTTGACTTTGGACAAAGACATCAAGATTGAGTTCACGGGCTTGCGGCCTGGCGAGAAGCTCTACGAAGAGCTACTGGCCAATCAGGAGAACACCATCCGCACCGACTACCACAAGATTCTCATCGCCAAGGTGCGCACCTACGAATACGAAAAAGTGGCCGCCGACATCGACACCCTCATCAGCTACCGCAACGACGACCCGTACAAGATTGTTGCAAAGATGAAAGAGATTGTCCCTGAGTTCAAAAGCAACAACTCGGTGTTCGAAGTTTTGAACAAATGAGGTTTGATAAATCGCTCGCAGCCCCAATGATATTTTTTGTACCTTTGCTTTTTAAAATCTGAAAAAATGAGCAAGTACCCCGAGTCCATTGACAGGATTACCAAAGCGAGATTGAAATTCTCGGCTTTCGGCTCCATTGTCAGCATTGCCCTCACTATGTTCTTCATCGGCACCATGGCCTTCTTCGCCTTCTTTTCCACCCAATACATCAACAACCTGTCGAAGAAGATTGAGATGGAAATCCTCTTCTACTCCGATGTGAAAGAGGCCAACATCATCGCCCTGGAACAGAAACTGAAACTCGAGCCCTTCATTTCGGCATCGCGTGTCTCCTCGCGTGCCGACAATACCCGCGAGGCCATCAAGACCATCGGCAACAACTACACCGAGATCATCGCCAACCCCATTAACGCCTCCATCATCGTGAGCGTGAGTCCCGAGTATGCCAATTCCGACTCGCTCAAAGTCATCTCCAAACGCATCAAACAACACGACATCGTGCAAGATGTGCAATATCCCGACTTTATCGTCAAGTCTATCCATAACAACTTTATATCCATTCAGTTGGTCATCTTCGGCATCAGCTTTGTCTTCATGCTCATCTCAATGCTGCTGATTGCCAACTCCATCCGACTGAACATCTACGCCAAGCGTTTCAATATCAGAAGTATGCTGCTGGTGGGCGCCACCCGCGGTTTTGTACGCCGCCCCTTCCTCTTCAAGGGTTTCGTACAAGGCGTGTGGGGCGGCTTCATCGCCATCCTGATGCTCGGTGCCCTGATTTACTACGGCAACGGCCTCTTCCCCGAATTTGTCGATTTCTCGTACATCACCGCCATCACCATCATCCTGGCCAGCGTCTTCGTCTTCAGCATCCTCTTCACCATGCTCACCAGCTTGTATTCGGTTAACCGATACATCAAAATCAATTCAGACAGACTTTATCTCTAAATAAAACATTATGACACAAGTAATTCCTGTTGAGAACAAATCAACAAAACCGAATTTGAAAAATAAAAACTCCAAACAACCTCCTCTTTTCCGCAAGGTAAACTACATCCTGATGGTTATCGGTGTAGTCATCTTAGCCATCGGCTACATCTGCCTGCGTGGCGGCGGCGCCGAATCGCCCAACGAGTTCAGCGAAGCCATCTTCGACACCCGCCGTCTGGTGGTGGCACCTATTCTTATGCTCTCGGGACTGGTCATTGAGATTTTCGCCATCATGTGGCACCCTCGGAAAAAGAAAGAAGAACCTGCTGAATAATAGCTAATTATGGAATGGTTTGAAGCTATCATTTTGGGGTTGGTGCAGGGACTGACCGAGTTCCTGCCCGTCAGCAGCAGCGGCCACCTGGCCATCGGACAAGCCCTCTTCGGCATGGATGACGGGGCCTCTAATCTGGCCTTCACCGTGCTGCTCCACGTGGCTACCGTCTGCAGCACGTTGGTCATCCTCTGGAAGGAAATCGTTTGGATTTTCAAAGACTTGTTCGCCAAACAATCGTGGCGCACATACAGCGGCCTCAACGACGGCACCAAATTCGCCATCAACATCCTCATTTCAATGATACCCATTGCCATTGTGGGCTTCTGTTTCAAGGATAAAGTGGAAGAAGTGTTCGGCTCGGGACTGCTCATTGTGGGCCTTATGCTTTTGGTAACCGCTGGTCTGCTGGCCTTCTCCTACTTCGCCAAACCGCGCCAAAAGGAGAGTTTAAGCGGTTGGCACGCTTTCATCATCGGCATCGCCCAAGCCTGCGCCGTCATGCCAGGCCTGTCGCGCTCGGGCAGCACCATCGCCACTGGTTTGCTCCTCGGCAATAAAAAAGAGATGTTGGCACAATTCTCCTTCCTCATGGTCATCCCGCCTATCTTAGGAGAGGCCCTGTTAGACATAAAAGATATCCTCGAAGTGGGCTTCAGTCAAGCCATGAGCGGCATCTCGCCCTTGACTGCCATCTTGGGTTTCCTGGCTGCCTTTATCACCGGCTGCTTTGCCTGTAAATGGATGATCAACATCGTGAAGAGAGGCAAGCTCATCTGGTTTGCCGTCTATTGCACCATCGTGGGCGCTGTTGCCATCATTTTCGGACTGATATAAACGCCCTCTTCTGACAATATGGCCTATACAAAACAACGATTCTCATACAAGGAAGAAAATCCGCGGTACGAGTTCACCTTTCCTGTGGAAAAGATGAACATTGAGGGAGATGTTATTCTCATCGACAAACCGTATCGCTGCACCTCCTTCGATGTGGTAGGCCAACTGCGCCGCCAACTGCGCCATTACACACAGCTGAAAAAAATCAAGGTGGGACACGCCGGCACGCTGGACCCGCTAGCTACGGGACTGCTCATTATCTGTATCGGCAACTACACCAAGAAAATCGACCAGTATCAAAGTGGCGACAAAGAATATACGGGCACATTCCGCGTTGGTGCCACCACACCATCGTACGACCTGGAAAAGGAAATCGACCAAGAATATCCCTACGAGCATATTACCGAAGAGATGGCCAAAGAGGCGGCTGCCGGCTTTGTAGGCACCTTTGAACAGACGCCGCCGCTATTTTCGGCCATCAAGATTGAAGGACGACGGGCGTACGAACTGGCCCGTGAAGGTGTGGAACTGGAAATCAAGTCGAAACAAGTGGAAATCAAGGAGTTTGAAATTACCCGCTTCGACTTGCCCGACATCGACTTCCGCGTGGTCTGCTCCAAAGGAACCTACATCCGCTCACTGGCCCGCGACTACGGAGAGGCCCTGCACAGCGGCGCCCATCTGACGGCACTACGACGTACCCGCATCGGCGACTTCTCGGTTGAAAACGCTATCTCTATTCTCCCTAATGTATAATTGATGTTCGCATGTCTGTCCTGACCATTAACGATTTCTCGCTTGAACTTAAAAACGACACCGAATGGAAGCCCATCCTGCACCATATCTCCTTGTCGTTAGAGAAAGGCCGTACTCTCGGCATCGTGGGCGAGTCGGGCTCCGGCAAGTCGGTCACCGCCCTGTCGGTCATGCGACTGATCAACAGCAAGTTATCGAACATCACTTCCGGCAATATCATCTTCCATGATGAAAAAGCCGACTGCGACATCGAGTTGACGAAGCTGAGCGAAAAAGAGTTGCAGCATATCCGCGGCAACCGCATCGCCATGATTTTCCAAGAGCCGATGACCTCGCTGAATCCTGTTATCAAGTGCGGCGAACAGATTACCGAAGCGCTGCTCTTGCACACGCAGATGACCAAGAAGCAGGCACAGGAAGAGGTGATTTCGCTCTTCAAGGAGGTGATGCTACCCCGTCCCGAGAAGATCTTCGACTCCTACCCACACGAGCTCTCGGGCGGTCAGAAACAGCGTGTCATGATAGCCATGGCCATGAGCTGCCATCCCGACATACTCATTGCTGACGAGCCGACGACCGCCCTCGATGTGACGGTGCAGAAAGGCATTCTGGAACTCATCAAGAAACTACAGCAGAAGCACGGCATGAGCGTCATCTTCATCACCCACGACTTGGGCGTGGTGGCCGAAATTGCCGACGAGATCATCGTCCTCTACAAAGGCACCATTGTGGAACAAGGGAAGGTGGAGCCCATCTTCAAGGCACCGCAACATCCTTATACCAAAGGACTTCTGGCCTGCCGCCCGCCACTCGATGTGCGCCTGAAAGTGCTGCCCACCGTAGATGACTTTATGCGCTCGTACGAGCAAGGGCACAATCGTGACATTCAGAGCACCCTGTCCGACCTGACAGTTTCACCCGAAGAGAGAAAACAGTTTCACATTCAACTATATAAGCAGGAACCGCTCATTCGTATTGAGCATCTTTACAAGACCTACCCTATCCGCAAGAAAAAACTCTTCGAGAAAAGAGAATACGTGCACGCCTTGCAGGACATCAACTTGGAAGTGTATGAAGGCGAAACGCTGGGACTGGTAGGCGAGTCGGGCTGCGGCAAGACCACGCTGGGGCGCACTATGATACGGCTCATTGAGCCCAACCAAGGGCGCGTGTTCTACAAAGGCACCGATCTGACCAAACTTTCGGTACGTGAAATGCGTAAGTTAAGAAAAGACCTGCAAATCATCCTACAAGACCCATATTCATCTCTTAACCAATGGATTACAATAGGCTCTGCCCTTATTGAGCCCATGCAGGTGCACCGCCTCTTTGCCAACGACAAGGAACGCAAGCACCATGCCATCGAGTTGCTGGAACGCGTAGGACTCAACGAGTCGCACTACTACCGCTACCCTCACGAGTTTTCGGGCGGTCAACGGCAGCGCATCTCCATTGCCCGCGCATTGGCTGTCAATCCGCGCTTCATCATCTGCGACGAATCGGTTTCGGCGCTCGACGTTTCCGTGCAGGCGCAAGTGCTCAACTTGCTCAACGAACTGAAACAAGAGTACCATTTCACCTACATCTTCATCTCGCACGACCTCTCGGTGGTCAAGTTCATGTCTGACCGCATGGCCGTTATGCAGGCGGGGCGCATTGTAGAAATAAATGATGCGGATGAAGTTTATTTCCATCCGCAAACAGATTATACTCAGAAACTTATCTCGGCTATTCCCAATCCGTTCGGATCAGCGCTATAATCGGCCAAAGATATCCTTAAATTCGTAAATACCCGGATTCTTCACCAGCCAGGCTGCCGCTTTCACCGCGCCTTGGGCAAAGCCTAAACGACTATTGGCTGTATGGGTAATTTCAATCCTGTCCTCGTCGGAAGTGTAGGTCACTGTGTGAATGCCGGCGGCATCGCCCACACGGTGCGCCCTGACGGCAATCTCGTCAGCCGCCGCATCGCCCAGTTTCCAGCCGTGCTTGCGCTGTAGCTCCGCCAATAGCAGCTGGGCCGTCGTGATGGCCGTGCCGCTGGGAGCGTCCTTTTTGGTGATGTGGTGTGTTTCATCGATGGAAACATCGTACTGCGACTGCTCATTCATCATCTTGGCCATCAGCGAGTTGATGGCAAAAAACAAATTGGCGCCAATGCTGAAGTTGGAACCATAAACTAACGAACCTCCTTCTGCCTTGCAACGGGCAATCACCGCCTCGCGCTGGTCCTGCCAGCCTGTGGTTCCCGAAACAACGGGAATATGATGCTCGAAACAGCGGTTCAAATTGCCGATGACCGTCTGCGGCGTGGAAAACTCTATGGCCACATTGCTCTGCAAGAACTTATCCATGCGCTCTGTCCACTCATGGTCATTATCAATAGTAGCCAGCACTTCATGGCCTGCCCGGAGGAGAATCTTCTCAATCTCCTTGCCCATCTTGCCGTAACCGATGATTGTTACCTTCATAGCTATATTTATTGTTTCTTTTTCTTAAAAGTTAAGAAGTTAAGAAATCAAGGAACTAATTCATCCTCAACCTCTTAACTTCTTAGTTTCTTGACTCATGTGTCTTATCTCGTTCTTCCAGGATAAACCTTCAGAGCTTCTTCGAGGCACTTCACAGCCTTCTTCAGATCCTCTACTTTCAAGCAATAACTGATACGAACCTCATCGGTACCCTTGCCTTTGGTTGAATAGAAACCTGTGGCAGGCGCCATCATGGTCGTTTCGCCGTTATAGTTGAACTCCTCGAGCATCCATTTGCAGAAGCGGTCTGAGTTGTCAATGGGCAAGCGGGCCACACAATAGAAAGCGCCTTTCGGCATGGGGCAAAAACAGCCTGGTATGGCGTTTACACCATTAACCACGGTATTGCGTCGGGCCACATAGTCGGTTATAACAGCATCGAAATAGGCCTTTGGCGTGTCAACGGCGGCTTCTCCCAAAATCTGGCCATAAGTAGGAGGACTCAGACGAGCCTGGGCAAACTTCATGGCAGTATTGTACACATCCTTGTTGTGCGTGATGAGAGCACCTGTACGAACACCACAAGCGCTGTAACGTTTTGAAACAGAATCCAAAAGAACAACATTTTGTTCCAAACCTTTCAACTGCATAACAGAGAAATGTTCAACGCCATCGTAGCAAAATTCGCGGTAAACCTCATCAGCGAAGAGGAACAAATCGTGCTTTTTGGCTATCTCACCCAACTGCATGATCTCTTCTTTCGAGTAAAGATAGCCCGTCGGGTTATTGGGATTGCAAATCATAATGGCCTTGGTCTTTGGCGTAATCACTTTTTCAAACTCTTCGATTGACGGCAATGCAAAACCGTTCTCGATAGTTGAAACGATAGGCTTCACCACAACGCCACAGGTCACTGCAAAACCGTTATAGTTGGCATAGAACGGCTCAGGAATAATAATCTCATCACCAGGATCCATGCAGCTGTTGAAAGCAAAAAGCAGACCTTCGCTACCACCAGTCGTGATAATTATCTCGTCAGGCGTGATGTCAATGCCCACACTATGATAATAGTCCACAAGTTTCTTGCGGTAACTGAGGTTACCAGCAGAGTGTGTATAGGCGATGACGGGAATATCGGCTTTGCGTACAGCCTCGCGAGCACCTTGAGGCGTCTCAATATCAGGCTGGCCGATATTCAAATGATAGACGTGTATTCCGCGAGCTTTGGCTGCATCGGCAAAAGGCACCAATTTACGAATTGGTGAGGAAGGCATAGTTTGTCCTTTTTGAGAAATTTGCGGCATAATATTTTGATTATTAAGATGTTAAAGTTATTAAGTTGTTGGTTTATAAAGAGATAAAGATGTGTGTTACGAAATTACGATATTCTATAAATGATGGTATGATGATAGGTTTCGCCCGGACTAAGCAAATTGGAGGGGAAACTGGGGAGGTTGGCCGTATTGGGACTATACTGCGGCTCGATAGCCAAGCCTGCATACGCCTGATATTCACGACCTTGCTTGCCATTACGAACCCCGATATACTCGCCCGCATAGACAACCGCCGCAGGATAATCAGAGAGCAGGGCTACGCGGATTTTGCTATCGGGATGCGACACTTCGGCCATCAGCTTCATCTGCCCGTCATCACCAAAAACGTAGCAATCATCCAGCGAGTTGCCCTCTTCAATTACGGCCCGCAAAGCCTTCGGCTTGTCGTACAGATACAAACCTTCGGCTTGCAGCACTTCGCCCATCGAAATGCCCTGCTCGGTGGCAAGGTATTTGTCGGCATATAATCTCAAACACTGCCGTTTGATGTCAGGCTGCTCAGGGCATAAATTGAAGTAAGGATGATGCGTCAGGCTAACAGGGCATTTCTTATCGGTAGTGGCGGTGTACGAGATTTTCAACTCCTTCTCTTCCAGCTGGAAAAGAATCGTCACATCCAAGTTGCCTGGGTAGCCTTCTTCGCCGTCGGGACTGACATAATGCAGTTGCAGCGTATGGTCATCGTGCTTCTGCATAGTCCAAATTTTGCGGTCAAAGCCCGAAAAGCCGCCATGCAGATGATGCGGAGCCACGTTGGCCGACAGCGCATAGCGCGTGCCATCAATGGTGAACGAGGCGTTGCCAATACGACCGGCGCAACGGCCCATCATCGCTCCAAAATAGGGATAATTGGAGAGGTAGTCAGCGCTGGCATACTGGTCGGCATCGTCAAAACCCAACACAATATCCACCGGTTGAGAGTCCACATCCTTCACCACCATCTTCATGATAGTGGCACCCAAGTCGGCAATATGGACCTCCAGAAAGCGGTTGCTGATAATAAATCTGTTAACCTTCATTAAATTAAGGTCTTAAAGTCCTATTTAATACCCAGTTTTTTCTTTATATCTTTCGGAAGAGCGTCTTTATGAACGACAATGTTCATAGTTTTGTAGCGAACAAAGGCCTTGCTGGCATAGAGCATACCGTCATACTGGCCATATTTGCCCCATGAATTCTTAACCATATAGTACTCATTACCAAGTTGATCCTTAGCGGTACCATAAATCAACATACCATGGTCATCGGTGGTCTGCCAGTTGTCGAATGCGGCTTGACGTTCCTCCTGGCTAACCCATTTTTGCGGAGTGGGTTTCGTCATAGCTTCTTTCTTACGGTCGGCGGCTGACATGCCCAACCAGTGTGCCATATCGCTGCCTGTCAGATCGTTGTTTTCGGCTTTCAGGTCGGGAAGCACGGCAATGCCGGCCATCTTACCTCTCAGCCAACCCTCTTCGCTAACATCCGAACCCCAGGCAATGGTGTAGCCGTTTTCAATGGCATTGTCGAATACCTGCATGAATTCGTCCAAAGGCAGGTTGTAGCATTGAGCCCAGCGCCAGTTGTCTTGGATTTCGAGAACAAATTGTTCATAGAAAGGATGATGCGTATAAGAAGTGAGGGAAACATAGTCATCGGGGTTGAGACCTAATGATTCATAGAATGTTTTCGGAGTGTATTTCTTGCCATTGTAAGTGAATTCTTCGGGGCATTTTCCCAAATAAACATCGTGGATGGCCTCGATAGCTTTTACCCAAAGAGGCTGATTGTCTTTCGTTTGCAGCGATTTCAGGTCGCCTTTAGCAATAGCGTTCACAACAGCATCCGAAACGGCCGACAACTCAGTATGGTTCGACAGCGTGTCGCCATACATGGCACCTGCGGGCATTTCCGAATCGGGCACCAGGCCATAATGTTTCATACCATAGAGAACATCATAGAACGAACCGCCTTGCGAGAAGGAAACATCACCGTGAGTACGCACGGCTGCTTTGGCGCGGTCGATGTAAGTATGGTGAACGATATACATCTCCGAGAAGTCATACTCGCCTTTGCCCATACGAAGCAATTCAGCCTCAATGAAGCCCAGGCCTGAGTAGCACCAGC
This sequence comes from Bacteroidales bacterium, assembly GCA_017454945.1. Taxonomy (GTDB): domain Bacteria; phylum Bacteroidota; class Bacteroidia; order Bacteroidales; family WCHB1-69; genus JAFTCA01. The sequence continues at coordinate 17,014 of JAFTCA010000062.1, read as the reverse complement.
AAGTACCGGCACGGTTCTGGTTTTTGATGGAAGTAATGGGCAATTCTTTCACCGTCGTAAAGGTGAAGCCTTCGTCTTTCTTTTCCTCTTGTGCCAGCACGCCATTCATGACAAACAGGAGAGCCAGCGCAATAATCAACGATAATTTTTTCATAAGTAATTGGTATTTAGATTAATATATGATTTTAATAAATAAAGGGGATTATTCGTTTCAAGGATTTGCCTTTCATCTCCTCTGCAAACTCCTGACGATAGCGTTTGTAGATGGAATTGGCTCTGGGCACCAGATTGGCGAAAGTCCAAATGAAGAACACCAGACCCGACACCGACCAAGTGAGGATAGCAAAGCCGAGCCACTCGGTAAGCTCGCCGAAATAGTTGGCGCTGGTCACATATTTGAACATGCCGCCCTGAGGCAGATAATGCTTCGTGTCATTGTCGTCCTTTCGCAGATGGCGGATGATATAGTCGGAGCGCAGATTGATGACGAACCCTATGATGAAGAGCACCAATCCCAAGACAAACTGCCAAGAACAGAACCACTTGGATCCCGCCTGCACAAACAGGGCCGGCGGATTGACGTTGTAGGCTTCGTAGAACAGCCAGTAGCCTTGCATCATGGCGTTGAGCACATTGAAGGCAATGCCCATAAACATCACCACCAGCGACATCTGGCTCTTTTTCCCTTTCATGAGCCAGGGGAAGATGAGCGACCGCTGAAAGTAGTGTGTTTCAAATATCAGCAGGAAGACAATGGATGTGGCTTCCATGCGATGCGGTGAAAAAAACCACAATATGAGCATGGCAAGGAAGATGGGAAACTCCATCAGGAACCATGCTATCTTGTTGTTGATAGCCTTTCCCCACTTGGGCGAAATCATCATGCCATAGCCCGCCTCCACGAAATAGAGTGCCACAAAGACCACCACGGCCAGGGCTATCATCACCCATAAGTAGATATAAAAGGCGCTGGCGTACATTATTCTTCTATTTTGATTTCCATGGGCATTCTGGCCTGGATACCTTCCATGGTCATCACATTCTTAAATGCCTCGTAGGTGTAGTAGAGGTCGCCCAACTCCGATTTCATCATCTTGATGGCGGTTTCCTCTTCGTTCATGCTGTTGAGAATCTTGTCTAACCACGATTTCTTGAGCGGGTAGTAATCCACATCATACTCCGAAATCTTGGCCAGCTCGGCGGCGGCAACCACGGCATCGTCCAACGAGCCCAACTTGTCAACCAGGCCGAGTTCCAAAGCGTCAATACCGCTCCATACGCGACCTTGGCCAATTTCATCCACTCTTTCCACGGGCATCCCGCGACCGTCAGATACGCGCTGGGTGAAGGTGGCGTAAATATCCTCAATTTGCGTCAGCATGAACTTGTACTCCGTTTCATCCATCGGCTTGAAGATGCCGATGCCGGCAGCATGCTTGTTCGACTGGGCAATATCCACATTCACACCCAGTTTGTCCTTCATCAGCTTTTGAGCGTTGGGAATAAGGCCAAACACACCGATAGAGCCCGTCAGCGTATTAGGCTGGGCGAAAATCATATCCGAATTACATGAAATATAATAACCGCCCGAAGCGGCATAGTCGCCCATTGACGTAACCACAATCTTGCCGGCGGCTTTGGCCTGCTCAATCTCGTTCCAAATCACTTCCGAAGCCAAAGCGCTGCCACCAGGCGAGTTGACACGCAGAACGATGGCTTTCACCTTGTCATTCTTATACGCTTCGCGAATTTCTTTGCATAACGAAGAAGAGCCGATGATGGAAGAACCGCCTTTGCCATCCACAATCTGTCCCACAGCATAGATGACGGCCACCTTGTTGGAAGAGCGCTTGCGAGGTTCAGTTACGGCTTTTTTATATTGATTCAGAGAGATATACTTGATATCATCATCTTTCTCCAGTTTCAGTTTCTGTTTCATGGCATCCTCAAACTGGTTGCGATACACCAAGCCATCCACCAAGTGGTAGCGAAGTGCATCCTCGGCGGTTGATACCAGCAGGTTGTCGGCAATGATGTTGAGCGAATCCTCGCTGATACGGCGATCAACGGAGATTTCCTGTGCAAAGGAGTTCCACAGCGAGTGAGCCAGCACTTCCATCTGCTCGCGGTTGGCCTCGCTCATTTTATCCAGGATATACGGCTCAACGGCACTCTTGAACTTGCCATGGCGCACCACTTGGACATCCACGCCCAGCTTGTTGAGCATGTTCTTGTAGAACATCACTTGGAAAGCCACGCCTCTGAAATCGAGACCACCTTTGGTATTGAGGAACACCTTGTCGGCAGCCGAAGCGAGGTAATAGGCTCCTTGGCTGTAAGTTTCGCTATAGGCATAGATAAACTTGTCCGACTCCTTAAAGGCTTTCAGCGCGTCGCGGATGGCGGTCAGTGTGGCGGGACTAGCCGATACCGACTTCAGGTTAAGAAAAATACCTTTGATGCGGTTGTCATCAGCGGCGGCTTTCAGACTGCTCAGAATGTCATCCAGACCAATGGAGGCGGTGGAATAATAGGACCCCAAGTCCATATTCTCAAAAGGATTGTCTTCGGCACGCTCCACGACAGGATTCTGCAAGTCTATTTTCAGCACGCTTCCATTCTCCACCACAGGTGCACTGCCAGTCGAGGCGCCGGCAATCATGGCTATCATAAAAAAGACGGTGAAGAGGCCAATTATCATGTTAGCAAGGATAAAGCCCACCATCGAACCGAGCACCACACGCCAGAATTTCTTGGATCTGGTCTCCGGACGCTGGCTTACGTTTTCTACATTTTGAATCGAATTCATAATATCTCCTTTAATAAAAAACAATTTTGCAATATTACGAAATATTACGAGATAATTGGTAAAAAGAGAGCGGATATTTCTTTTTCGCAAGTTTTTGAAGATACGAAAAAATGCGTTATTTTTGCATCTCCAATAAACAAAACAGCTATGGCACAATCATACGAAAAAGCAGGCGTCAGCCTCGAGGCAGGCTACGAATCAGTTAGACGCATAAAGAAACACATCGCCGCCACCGAAAGACTGGGCATGATGGGCAATATAGGCAGTTTCGGCGGCATGTTCGACTTGTCGAAACTCAACTATAAAGAACCCGTGCTCGTGAGTGGCACCGACGGTGTGGGCACCAAATTGAAAATCGCTTTCCTCATGGACAAGCACGACACCATCGGCCAGGATGTGGTGGCCATGTGTGTGAACGACGTGCTGGCACAAGGAGCCGAACCGCTGTTTTTCCTCGACTACATTGCCGTGGGCAAGAACCACCCCGCCAAGATTGAACAGATTGTGAAGGGCGTGGCCGACGGCTGCGTCATCAGCAACTGCGCCCTCATCGGCGGCGAAACGGCAGAAATGCCCGACATGTACGACGAAGACGAGTACGATATCGCCGGCTTCACCGTAGGCGTGGTCGAAAAGTCGAAACTAATTGACGGCAGCAAAGTGAAAGTGGGCGATGTGCTCATCGGCATCCAATCTTCGGGCGTGCACTCCAACGGTTTCTCGCTGGTGCGCAAAATCGTCCTCAAGGATTGCAAACTCAACCTGCAAGAATACCACGAAGAACTGGGAGGCAAACTGGGCGACGTGCTGCTCACCCCTACCAAGCTGTATGTAAGACCCGTTCTGGACGTCATTCGCAACATTGATGTACACGCCATCTGCCACATCACCGGTGGCGGCTTCGACGAAAACATTCCCCGCGCCCTGCAGAAAGGCCAAGGCGTAACCGTGGATGAAAAATGCTGGGAAAAACCTCCTATTTTTGATTTCCTCGAAAAACACGGTCAGATTCCTCATCGCGAAATGTTCAACATCTTCAACATGGGTATCGGCATGATGCTGATGGTGGACGCCAAGGATAAGGATACCATCATCGAGCGACTGGCACAACATGGCGAGAAAGCTTTCGCCATTGGTACTGTAACCGACAAGGAAGGTGTAAACATTATTCTTAAATAACTTTATATGAAAAAAATAGCTGTTTTCGCCAGCGGCTTCGGCTCCAACTTCGAGGTAATTGCCGCTGCCACCGAAAGCGGACAAATTGAAGCCGAAATAGCTCTGCTGGTTACCGACCACGCCGACTGCTACGCTGTGGAGCGGGCGCACAACCACCATGTGGAAGTCTTCGCCTTCAATCCCAAGAGCTATCCTTCCAAAGCCGATTTTGAAACCGAAATCGTGGCCCAACTGCGACAGCGTGATGTCGAACTGATTGTGCTGGCTGGCTATATGCGCCTCATTGGCGAGGTGCTGCTCAACGCCTACCCCAATAAGATTGTCAACATTCACCCCGCCCTATTGCCCGCCTTCCCTGGCAAACACGCTATTGAGCAGGCTTACAATTATGGCGTCAAGGTGTTCGGCATTACCATCCACTACGTGGATGCCGGCATGGATACGGGCAAGATCATCGCACAATCGTGTTTCACCGCCAAGGGTGACGAAACCGTTGATGAAATTGAAACCAAAATACACGCACTGGAACACACATTGTACCCGCAGGTAATACAACAATTGGTAATTTGCTAATATTGCCCGCACACCTACGGCGTGCGGTAAACATTTCACAACCACGTTCCTCTACCCAGCCCTGCAGTCCTAACGGACTGCGTTGATTCTGATATCGCAATTTAGCACCCAAAAATCATATATGTTTCACGGTCTATCCAATAATAAGGCAGTCCGTTAGGACTGTCTGGCTTGGTAGAACATGTCATGCCAATCATAAATTCGCACGCCGTAGGTGTGCGAGGATACATCTATGTTTTACAATCTATCCAACATAAGGCAGTCCGTTAGGACTGTCTGGCTTGGTAGGACACGTCATGACAGTCATAAATTCGCACGCCGTAGGTGTGCGGGGATACATATAACCAATTCATTACAAATTACATATATTTATAACCACATTAAACAATATGATTAATTAATAATAATTTATTGTATTTTTAAACTATTATTTATATTTGCATTTTAATAATCGTATAAATGTGATATTAAAATGAACAACACCTACACACAAATTCATATTCAAGCGGTTTTTGCCGTAAAATACAGGGAGTCACTAATATCTTCCGAATGGAAAAGGAGATTATATCAATATATGATTGCCATCATAAATGACCAAGGACATAAAACATTAGCTATTGGTGGTACTGCAAACCATCTGCATATTCTATTTGGATTTCGTCCAACACAATCATTATCTTCATTGATGCTAAGAGTGAAACGAGAATCATCAGAATGGATAAATAAAGAACATCTTACTAAAAGAAAATTCCAGTGGCAAGAAGGGTATGGGGCATTTTCATATACTAAAAAAGATCTGCCAACCATTATTCAATATATTCAAAATCAAGAGATTCATCACGAAAAGAAACCATTTAGAGAAGAATATCTTGAACTTTTGAAGCGCCACGAAGTAGAATACGATGAACGCTATATCTTCGATGACATTTGATATTTCCTATTTCAAATCACAAAAATCCATATAGATTCCCATAATTTCCTTTTTCAGTTCGCGAAGATGCGTCAGGGTTGCATTCTTAGTGTTATGAAAATTCATATAACGGCATGAAGCCCAGAATTTTATGCAATAAATTTTGTACGCATAAAAATAGAACAGCGTAGCAAACGATAGCAGTACATAAAGCAACCCCATCCAGAAGTGGCCCGTGATGCCCCACACAACCGCCAGCAGGATGATATACATGAGCGGAAAAGCCAAAATGACTCCCGACGCATAGTTGAGCGAGGAATAGAACTGCCTGTCCTGTACCTTCCGCTTCAGCAACTTGGAGAACTGGAACGGCAGTATATTGTTGATAAAACCAAAAAGGAAGATGGGAAATGTCACCAAAAGACAAAGGGCCTTGACAAAAAGAGACCACACTGTAACTTTCTTATTGATAATCCAATCGCGCAGTTTTAACTGACGCAACCCCTTAATGTACTCGGCGGTTTTCCCCATAAGCGTGCTAAAACTGTCGGGCTGGTCGGTGCGCATTTTATCCAGATTGTCAATAATCTTTTTGTCCTCCTGAAACAAGTCGGGCAAATAATCCACCTTCTTGCGATGCAGCGACGCCATGGGCTTGTCGAGCATAAGACGCAACTGGTCGTATTCATCGTAATACTCAGGGTCTTCAATGTCGAGGGTCATCTGCTTGATGATGGCACGCGACTTTTCGTTAAGTTCCAGATAAGCCTTGTTCGGTTCATGCCGGTATAACTCAAGCAGCTCTTCATCTATCTGAAAGGGCTTACCAACGGTGACCAGCAACTTGCCACGGAAGTTGTAGTAGTCGGAATAATGGATGTTGAGCGGCAGAATCTGCAAGCCGAGCTTGAAGTCGGCCAACTCTTCGGCACGGAAGGCGATTCGGGGATAGCCTTTCTTGAAAGAGGAAAGGTAACGTCCGTGCTGGTGCCCCGCTTCGGGAAACATGGCCAGAGTACCGCCTTCGCCCAAAATCCTGCCTGCCAAATCAAAAGTGTCGTGGTTGCTGCGAATATCGCTGCGATTGCCGTCGCGCGTACGGAAAGTAGGCATGATTTTCAGGAAGCGTAGGATACGGGCAACGAAATCGCGCTTGAAAATGTCGCCGCGGGCGATGAACACCGGCTGACGATTGTCATCAAACAGATAAAGAATAGCCAATGCATCCATCAAAGCATTCTGATGGTTGGAAATGACAAAGGTGGGCACTCCCCGAGGAGGGATATTTTCCCTTCCTACAACATAAAACTTCTTATAATAAAAGTAGTTGTGAGTAAATCGAAGGTAATGGTTGTACAAATCATATCTTCGGTCAAACTTGTTTATATTGTCAAAACTAATCATGGTCAATAAGTTAAAACAACATACACGCAGTGGTTATTATTCCAGCGTCATCTCATTTATCAGGTTCTGTGCTCCGGCGAACTTATCTACTATGAAAAGGAAGTATCTGATATCCAAACTGATATTTCGGCATCGGTCCACATCGTAGTTGATGTCGCTCATAGTGCCTTCCCATACGCGGTCGAAATTAACACCAATCAGACGGCCGTTGGCATCGATGACGGGACTACCCGAGTTGCCGCCTGTGGTGTGATTGGTGGCGACAAAGCACACGGGCAGCTCGCCCTTGCTGTTGGCATAGCGCCCGTAATCCTTCTTTTCGTAAAGCTCCTTCAAACGCGGATGTACCTTGTAGTCAAATATATCGGGATTCTCCTTCTGCATCACACCGTCCAGCGTGGTGTAGCATTGGTATTCGATACCGTCGGCTGGCGAAAACCCTTTGATGTTGCCGTAGGCGACACGCAGCGTCAGGTTGGCGTCGGGATAGAAGGTTTTGTCGGCATCCTTCTCCATCAGCGCCTTCACATAGACGCGGTACAAGTCATTGATTTTGTACATCGAAGCTGCGTATTTTTTGATGTTTTCGTCATACTGCCTAAAGGCGGCCTGATACATTCTGAAAGCCTCCAATTTTTCCAACTTGGCAAAATCCTTCTTGGTGCCATTGGTGATGAACTGCGTCATCTGCTCTTCGCTGGCAAAAACGGTCTCATCGAACAAGTGGTTGGCCATTTTTTCAAAATCGGCCTTTGAACATACGATATAACGCTGCAAATCAGGAGCAATCAACATCGGGTCAATATGGGTGAAATAGTAGTGCAACAGAGCGGCGAAAATCTCCTTGTCCATAGGCTTATAGGCCCCCTTAAAGTAGCTCTGTGTCTTCTTCAGTAAAGCCTCTCTCTCGGCGGCCAAACTTTCATTGGTGGTCTCTTTCAATTTCGATTTCTCCACGATGGAAGCAAAATTGTCCATGTAGTTGAACACGTCTATCGCCTTGAAAGTCTCGCTGATATAAGTGTAAATGATGACGTAATTCTTCATTTGCGCATACTCGTTCTTCAAAGCAGGCAGCACATTGCCATACTTCTGCTGGCGGTCGGCATTCTGATTCACCCAGTTGGTAAACTCCTTCTCCTCAGCTACTTTGCGTTCCACTACATGGCACTCGGTTATGCCTTTGGTTTCGCCAATCCATTTTTTCCACGCATTAGCAACAGAGTTTGAACGGGCCGAAAACTTCAAGCGCAATTCGGTGGACATGTTCATGTATTTCTTCATGATGTCCAAGCGAGTCGTTCTCTGATCCACAGCCACAGGGTTTTGGTGTTTGGCCACGATTTCAACGCCATCGGAAATCAGGAACTGCTGCGTAGAGCCCGGATAGCCGAATACCATGGTGAAATCGTTCTCATTCACGCCTTTGGTCGAAATAGTAAAGTGGCGTTTGGGGTGGTAAGGCACATTGTCGGGACTGTAGGGTGCAGGGTTACCGTTTTTGTCGGCATAGATGCGGTACATGGAGAAGTCGCCCGTATGGCGGGGCCACATCCAGTTGTCGGTGTCGCCGCCAAACTTACCGATGCTTTCGGGCGGAGTACCCACCAGACGAATGTCGGGGAACACCTCATTGACAAACATAAAGTATTGATTTCCATAGAAAAACGGCTTAATCACAGCCTCGTAATGAGTGCCTTCCACAGCCTTGGCACGGATAGCAGCCACATTCTTACGGATAATCTCTTGTTTTTCAGATTCTTTCATCTTGTCAGTCACACCTTCCAGCACAGCGTTTGTCACATCTTCCATCCTAATGAGGAAGGTGGCTTTCTGACCTTTCAGGGGAATCTCCTCTTCTTTGCTCTTAGCCCAAAAGCCATTATGCAAGTAATTGTGTTCCACCGTACTAATGGAGTTGATGGCCCAATAGCCGCAATGGTGGTTGGTGAGCAGAAGTCCTTCCGAGGAGATAATCTCACCTGTACAGCCGCCACCGAACAATACCACAGCGTCCTTCATGCTGCTGTGATTGATACTGTACACATCCTCGGCTGTCAGCTTAAAGCCTTTCTTTTGCATATCGGCCTCGTTCTTCTTCAGCAACATCGGAATCCACATGCCCTCATCGGCAAACGAGCATAATGAAAAACTAAATAACAAGGCGAAAAGTAAAATTTTCTTCATAACGTGTGTATTGGGGGGTTATTATTTGTTGAAATGTTGATTGTTTAATTGTTGAAGCGAATAGAAGAAGTTAAGGAACTAAGGAGTTAAGTAGTACAGTATTTGTTCTTTGTTCTTTGTTCTCTGTTCTTTGTTCTTTGAATTTTGAATTCTGAATTTGATCTTATCTCTCCACTATCCTCTTTATCAGTCCTTGCAGCACCTCTCCGGGACCGAATTCAAAAAATTCGTATGCGCCATCCTGAGCCATGTTGCGCACCGATTGGGTCCACATGACAGGCGAGGTAAGCTGCTCAATCAGATTCTGCTTAATCACCTCCGGGTTGGTTGACGGGAAGGATGTTTTGTTCTGGTATATGGGACAGAAGGGTTTATGGAAGGGGGTCTGCTCGATGGCGGCGGCCAGTTCTTCCTGCGCCGAAGCCATCAGCGGCGAATGGAAGGCACCGCCCACTTTCAGCGGCAATATCTTCCTGATGCCGGCAGCTCTCATAGCGGCTATGGCTTTCTCGATGCCTGTCAGCGTGCCCGAGATGACCAACTGGCCCGGGCAGTTGTAATTGGCGGGAAGAACAATATCGTCAATCGTGCGGCAAATGGCTTCCACCTGCTCATCGGGAACACCGAGCACAACAGCCATGGTCGATGGATTGTGCTCACAGGCTTTCTGCATAGCCAGTGCACGACACAAGACCAGACGGAGGGCATCCTCAAATTCGAGAGTGCCGTTGGCCACCAGCGCCGAATACTCGCCCAGCGAGTGACCGGCCACCATGGCAGGTTTGACACCGTTGCTCTGCACCTCGCACGCAATCACCGAATGCAGGAAAACCGCAGGCTGCGTCACTTTGGTCTGCATCAGCTCCTCTTCGGTCGAGTCGAACATGATGTGGGCAATGTCGAAACCCAATATCTTGTTGGCTTGCTCGAAACGCGCGCGCGCCTTGGGAGAGGCCTTATACAGATCGTGTCCCATGCCGACAAACTGCGCCCCTTGTCCTGGAAATACAAATGCTTTCATATAATTACATTTCAAGGCACAAAGATACAAAAAAACACCATTCCGTTGCGGACATGGTCCGCAACGGAACCCCACACAATTAAGCCTCAAACGCAGGGGATTCCGCAGCGATGCTGCGGAATGGTGGCCGCATTTTCATTCTTAATTTTGCGGCGGCACCACTATTGTGAATAATCATCCTGCAGAACTGCCGCCGCTTATTACAACAACGCCCAACTCCACCATTCCGCGACCATTGGTCGCGGAACCCTATTATATCCCTATAATTGATAGGGATTCCGCCGCTGCGCGGCGGAATGGATAAAAAAAACACCGGCACGTGACCGCACCGGTGTTGAAGAATTATAGGTTAATATGTCCTATTTGTAATCTATGGTTAACTTAGCGTCACCACATTTATAGGAAATAATAATCTGGTCGGCTTTGACAAGCTCATCAACATGCTGCTCCGACATAAAAGGCTCAACACCATCAATGCCGTCAATGATGAAGTGGCATTGTTCACCCATAGTAGCATCCTTGTCTAAATTGGTGATTGTCAAGGTGAACTCTGAGAAGGTGATTTCCTTATCAAAGGGTTCGGCACTTGCTTGAACGTGATACGGCTTGTCGTCTGTATTCAAGCTTGCTGAGTTGCTCCTGCTCCAACCTTCACCGTCAAACATCACGTGGGCGGTGCAAGTTGTAGGTTCATCGGGAGTGTCAGGAGTTTCGGGTTCTTCCTCTCCGTTCCAGAGACAACGAACAGTGTAGCAGGATTTAACCTCATTACTATACATATAGTGAGGAACACCTGTTTCATAGCAGGAGAACTTAATACATTGAGCATAGCCGCTGGAAGCACTGCTGTTGGAAATGGATGTCCACATGTTCATAGTACCATTGTTCCACCAGTGAACTTGAGCAGGGCTTTGACCGGCAGGAACAGTGTAGGTTTTGTCCTTGATGATGTAACCGGCAGGACGGGCTTCGAAACCATAGATATCCCATTGCCATTGCGGATCATCAGGATTATTGGCATAAGCATAACCAGGAGAGTTGGGATTCGTGTGGCTGGTTGCTGTAACAGCTCCAATACCAGGGCCACTATAAGCTTCCCAAACAGCATCTTTGGCGCACAATTTAATGGACTGTTGGTTGTTACTCTTTGCGGTATTACCTACATTACCACGGTTGGTGTACACGGTTTCGCTACCAGCATCCCAATCGTTGTCAACAAATTTCAGCAGGGTGGCGCAATCTCTGTAGCTAGGAACATGCCAACCGTCGGGGCAAATACCTTGTACTTTTAATTCTTGGTCAGTATTTGCTGCATCCAGGTTAGTGGCTCCTCTCCATGAGTAGAGCACTTGCTCACCGCCAATGGTCGGGTCGCTGACAACGCCATAAATCTTGGCACCTTGATCTCTAAGTGAAGTGGTCCATTCCTGCAGAGGAGTTCCGTCAGGATATTTCTTCACTCTCATGTTGTCTTTCATCCAGCACTGTTCTCCAATTTGAACGGTTCTGTAAGAGTTCCCCTCAACGTCTTGGATAGGCGTACCGCAGGCAAAACCTTCGGCGGTGGTAAACTCAACATTGTCGCCGTAAGCAACACCAACACTATTCTTAACGTATGCACGTACAAAATAGGTGGTTACTTTCTTCAAACCGGTAACATTGGTTGCGTAGCTGTCGGTCTTGTCGTTCGAGAGTGCCAGCTTGCTGTCAATAGTCGGGTTCTCCAACGTGTCAACAACCACACCGCGTTCGATGATGTCCAAATTACCGTTGTCGGTAATGGTGGCGTAAACCACTGCGCTGCCAGCTCCCACGTTGCCAACCGAATCGGTGGTAACAACGGGCAGTTTGGCCTCGGGTACATTTACAACCAAATCGTTACCGTAGGCAACACCCATCAGGGTCACTGCGTAGGCGCGGAAATGGTAGGTAGTGCCAGAGGTCAAGTCGGCAATGTCGGTGGTGAATTCACCTACTTCAGCTTTGCTATCCTTGATAACGGTAGCTGTAGTGTCAGGATTTTCGGTAGTGGCATAGCACAAACCACGTTCGGTAACCAGCTCACCGCCGTCTCTTACAACTTCGCTGAGGATGGTTACGCTTGTAGCCAACAGGTTAGTGGCTTCTTTGGTTTCAACTGTTGCCAGAACGGCATCATTCTGCGTGGTGAAGGTCTTCACATCACTGTAGCCAGTGCCCACTTCATTGGTAGCAAATGCTGCATAGTAGAAAGTGGTCTTGGAAGGAAGTTCGTTGAAGGTAGTGTCGAAGCGGTCGCCTTCGGTATTCATCACCAGCTTGGTGCCTTCAGCGATTACGTTTTCGGTGGTGCCGAACATAAAGCCCTTTTCGGTAATGTCGCGACGGCCATTGTGAACCACTCTACCAGCGATGGTAGCCTTGGAAGCGGTTACTGTCGTAGCCTCTTCAGCAGTTACTGTAGGTTCTTCGGGTGCGGGGTCTAACAAGCAACGTACGCTGTAGCCCGAACGTCCTTCATCGCTCCATGTGTAGAGAGGAACACCCGTTTCGTAGCATGAAATCTTCACAGCATTAGCATACGAAGATACGCCTGTTCCAGCCACAGAGGTCCAAAGGTTAAGTGTACCATTAAAATACCAGCATTGGTCATAGGAAGTTGAAGCAGCTTTATTCTTGACCATATATCCGCAAGGCAGAGCTGAGAAGCCCGATTCGTTCCATGCAGTTTCTTCAGGATCCAATGTCCATGCATAACCAGGTGAGCCAACATTTGCATAAGTAGTGGAGTTCATGTTCACCAAACCAGGGCCTGCATAGCCACACCAGTGACCTTCTTTCAGACCTAATTTGATACCTAACTTATTGTTACTTAACTTAGTTGTACCAGCATTACCACTGTTGCTTGTAGAAGCCCAAATGCCGTTGTAACGGGTCCATTCAGGATCAACGAATTCAAACAGTTCGGCATATTCATTGGGAGAAGGCATATGCCATCCGTCGGGGCAAACACCTTGAATAATACTATCTTGGTTACGTTGAGACACATTAGCTATAGCATCGGTGGCAGTTGCCCAAGGATAGAATATCTGGTTGCCCATAACATCATTTTCATATTCGGCATAGTATCTGTTCTTAATCAGTTCGTCTGTCGTAAGGTTCGAGTGCCACGGAATCATTTCGGTACCGTCGGGCATGGTCTTGGTGCGCAGGTTTTCCTGCATCCAGCACTGACCGCCAATTTTAACGGTAGCGTACTCGTTGCCGTCAACGTCGGTAAGCTTGTCGCCGCACTTCTTGAAGGCGCCGGCTGCCGTGTCGGTCTGGAAGGTCATCTCTTCGCTGTAACCAGCACCCGTGCTGTTCACTGCAAAAGCTCTTACATAATATTTGGTGTTTTCGGTCAGACCCTTTACCTTAATGGTGAAAGTGCCTTCGGTCATGCCGCTTTCCATCACCGTACCTCTTTCAATGGTAGGTTCGGCGATAGTGTCGAACACAATACCGCTGGCAGTAACGATTTGGTTACCTGCATCCAGAATCTGAGCGTCCACATTGGCAGTTCTCTTACCAACACTGTAAACAGAATCAAGTTGTACAGTAGGAACTTTTGCCTCAGGCATGATAGTGTCAATTTCGTTGCCGTAAGCCACACCCTTCAAAGTAACGGCGTAAGCGCGGAAGTAGTATTGTGTGCTTCCTTGCAGCGAGTCGATGTCAACTGTGAACTCGCCTTCGCCAGTCTTGGTGTCGGCTTTCTTGTAGTTCTCAATCGTAGGTTCGGTGGCCGTATTCCAGCAAATACCACGTTCGCTTACAACCTCACCGCCGTCGTCAACAACCTCACCGGTAACCGACAAGGAAGTGGCATATACGTTGCTGAAGTTCTTGGTTTCTATGGTAGCCATCACAGCTTCCTGGTTGGTGGTGAAGGAGTCAACTTCGCCAAATCCTGTACCTACTTCGTTTACTGCGTATGCAGCATAGTAATAAGTGGTCAGAGCGTCAAGTTCAGTCAATGTGGCTGAGAAGGTAGTTGCAGCATCTTCCGAAACCACCTTGGTTCCAGTAGTTAATACACTGTCCTTATCATCGCTGTAGTAGAAACCTTTTTCGGTAATGGCTGCACGACCGTTGAAGGTAACCTCACCGTTGATAACAGCGGTAGAAGCGGTAACCGTACCTACAGGGTTGGTCTTCACTTCGGGTTCGGTAGGATCGGCATCCTTGATGCATCGTACTGAATAGTAGTCACGACCAACATCAGAGTATGAACCATGACGTGCACCAACTCTTAACTGCGAAATAGAAATAAAGTTGCTGTAATTGTAAGCTCCGTTGGAGATGCTTGTCCAGAAATAACCGGTACCGTTTGCATACCATTTGGCAATTTTTCTATCCCAATAGCCCACAGGTTTAATATTGAAACCTGAACTATTCCAAGCGGGATCATCCAACATATTGTTACCTTTGAGGTAGCCTGGAGAATTTGCGGTAGTACTGTAGGTAATATCACCAACACGGCCATTACCACCTGTACCTGTTTGTGACCATGTGTTCCAATAACCTTCAGGAGAAGCTAATCGAACAGCTAATTTATCATTGCTGGGAACATCAATAGCTGTGGTTGCATATTCTGCTCCACCATCATATTCAGGATCAATTGCTTTAAACATAACAGCCCACTCTCTGTATGACGGCAAGTGCCAACCATCAGGACAAATACCTTGGATATAGGCTTCTTGATCCAAGTTGGCAGTGCTACGATTAGCAGCTGAAGACCAGTGATATAAAATGGCGTGACCCAATACTTCATCATTGATTTCATAATAGTATCTGCCATTGGTTAATGAACCGGCTGCGGTCGTTGCGTTGCCATCCAATTTGGTGCCATCAGCGTAAGAAGTTGCTCTTAAGTCTTCAGCCATCCAGCATTGTTTGCCAATTTGAACGGTCTTGTAAGCGTTGTTCTCTACGTCGAAAATTTCATCACCGCAAGCGAAGCCTGCTGTGGTGGTGAATTCGAGCACGTTACCGTAAGCGGTGCCAGCCTCGTTGGTGGCGTAGGCTCGTACGTAGTATTTGGTCTCCTTGTTCAGTTTGAGAGCCAGTGTGGTGTAGGTGCTGTCATCGGCAATAGCATCGCCAACAAATACGTAACCATTCTCCAATGTGGGTTCAGCCACGGTGTCGTTGCAAACCACACCTACTGTCAGGTTGGCCGAGCCGCCCATAACGGTCAGCTTGGAAAGGATGGTGGCAGAACCGCCGCCCACTTTCACAACCTCTTTGGTTTCCACCTCGGGAATCGTCAGCGATACAGTGCTGAATTCGATAACATCACCATAAGCGATGCCCGCCCAGCTGGTGGCGTATGCTCTTACATAATATTTGGTGTTCTCGGTCAGCTCACCCATCGTCATTGTGTAAGCGCCTACGGCTGCAGTATTATAGGCCATCTTAGTAGCGTTGGTGTCGGGATTGGCCGTTGTGCTGTAGCAAATACCGCGTTCGGTGAGTGTCTCACCACTGCTTACAACCTCGCAGGCCACTTCGGCACTGGTCGAGTAAGCGTCAACCTTCTTGGTCACCACTTCGGGAAGAGCCTTGGCTTCACGGGTCTTGAAGCTCTTCACTTCGCCGTAGGCAGTGCCCACTTCGTTGGTAGCGAAGGCCACATAATAGTAGGTAGTGGCAGGAGCCATCGTCTCGGTTACGCAGTTGAAATCGGTGGCTGCAGGATCAGCGGCTGCCAGTTTTTCGCCATCCTTGGAAGGATTTTCGGTGGTTCCCACATAGAAACCGATTTCGCTCATGGTGCAGTAGCCAGTCGAGATAACCTTACCAGTCAGTTGAGCTGCCTTTTCATCGTAAGTGTTGGTAATGGCGCGGCCAGTCTCCACTTCGGGCATTTCGGGTGAAACCTCCTGGGTGGTGAACTCTTTCTCTTCGCCATAGATAGTCTTGCTACCGTCTTTTGTGGTAGCTGTAGCACGATACAAATAGGTGGTACCGGGCTCAAGCAGGTTTTCAACCTTAATTTCAAAAGGATTTGCATTGGGGAGGGAGAAACCCACATTTTCCCAATCCTTGAAATCGCCTGTACCGTCTTTCGACTTCAGGTCCATACCGAGGCCCATCAGTTCCTCGTTGCCGATTACGAAACTGCCGTGCAGGGTGGCGCCGCGCTTGTTGATGTCGGTGGCCTCACCCGTGATGACGGTGGTCTCTTTCACCTGTTCGGTGGTGAAGGTTTTCTCCTCGCCATATACGGTGCTGTCTTCGTTGGTCGTGACAAACGCTCTGAATGTGTATTCGGTACCTGCTTCCAAACCTCTCAAGTTAGCGGTGAAAGCAGCGTTGGTGTTGGAGGCCAGAATAGAGGCGAATTCGCCGTCGGCGGTCTTCTTGTATTCGAAACCCGCTTCCTTAGCGGTAGTGTGTTGTACGGTGTAGCGTCCGAACAGTGTGGCGGTCGTCATTTCGATGCTGCCGGCACTGTCGGTGGTCACGTTCACAATAGGATCAAATGTCTCGGTCGGGAAGGTGAAGGTGATCTCCTCGCTGCCCTGCTGGATCTGCGTAAGGGTGGCTTCCTTCACACCCGTGTTCTGAGTCGTATAGCCAACATACTGCATGTTGTCGCCGCTGCCGAACTCGTAGTTCGTGTGCTTCTTCGTCATGTCAACCGACAGGGGCAGACTGCTGATGTACTCGATGCGGGCCTGCTCGCCTGTGTTGCTCAGGTTGATCATCTTGATCGATGTGTTGCCGTTCTTCGTCACCGCGCTCAGCAGATAGGTCTGCGGAGTGCTCATCGTGGCGCGGAACTGGTGCTCGCCGCTCGGCAATGTGTTGTGGTACTCGGCCACCTTCTTGCCGTTGATGTCAAACACCACCAAGTCAACCTTCTCCTTGTTGAGAAGCATCAACTTGAAATCCGTGATGCCGC
>JAFTCA010000061.1 GCA_017454945.1 Bacteroidales bacterium | reverse complement strand
CAAAATTCAAAGAACAAAGAACAAAGAACAAATTTCCATAATTCCATAATTCTTAACTCCTTAACTCCTCACTTCTCACTTTTCATCTCTCATCTCTCCGTTCTCATCTCTCATCTCTCCGTTCTCCGTTCTCCGTTCTCCGTTCTTAACTCTCCACTCTAAACTTATTACTTATGTTTGACCTTTTCCTCGATGTTCTCAAAAGCTCTTTCAACATTACTTGCTTGGTGATGGTGATGTTATTGATGATAGAATGTGTGAATGTGGGCTCATCGGGAAAATGGATGGCACGGCTGCAGGGCAACCGCTTCTCGCAGATATTGTTAGCCGTATTGTTAGGCTTAATTCCCGGTTGTGCAGGCGGTTTTGCCATTGTCTCGATGTTCACGCACCGATTGATATCGTTTGGGGCGTTGGTGGCTGGCATGATTGCCACTTTTGGCGATGAGGCTTTTGTTGTGTTTGCCTACAGTCCCAAGACGGCGCTATGGCTCTGCCTCTGGCTGTTTGTCATCGGCATCGTGGTTGGTTTGCTCACAGACCTGATTATGGGCAAGCGCGCGCTCATCAAGGAAGACCACCTATTGGAACTGCACTTGACGCACGAACACGAACACGACGATGGGCACGCCCGTTTCTCCTTTAAACACCTGAAAAACATCTCTTTTCCGCGCGCTGCTTTGCTCTTCGGCCTCTGCATGTACATCGTTTCCATCTTATCGGGCGGTCACGAGCACAGCATGATACCGCAGCTGGGCGGCATGGAGCATCACGATGCCGACGCCTGGGAAAGCATTTTGTTCGTCGTTTTGGCTGGCATCACCATATTGATTGTGTTGTGCTCCTCGGAGCATTTCCTGCAGTCGCACCTGTGGGAGCACGTCATCAAAAAGCATTTTGTACAGATATTCCTTTGGACGTTCGGGGTGCTGTTAGCGTTGCACCTGCTGTATCATTTTGTTGATGTAAACCAATTGGTTACATCGCACCAGTGGGCTTTGCCAGTGCTGCTGCTATTGGCGGTGCTCATCGGCATTATCCCCGAGTCGGGACCGCATTTGGTCTTTGTGGTTCTCTATTTCAGTGGCGCCATTCCGTTCAGCATCCTGTTGGCCAGTTCCATCGTTCAAGATGGCCACGGCGCACTGCCCCTCCTCGCAGAGTCGAAGAAGCACTTTTTGTTGATGAAAGCGATTTGTGTGGTTATTGGCCTTGCCGTGGGGTTGATAGGGCTTTATATAAACTGAAAATTGAAAACTGAAAATTGAAAAATATCAATTGTGAAGGAGATTTCGTGATGAAGAAGAAATTGTTACAGAGCAAAAGTCAAGCTTTTGCTGTTAGAATTATCAAATTCTATAAATACTTATGTTCTAAAGACGAATTCGTTTTAGGAAAACAAATATTGAAAAGCGGTACCAGTATTGGTGCCAATATTCGTGAAAGTAGGAATGCTCAGAGTTTATCTGACTTTATTAGCAAAATGAACATTGCTTTAAAAGAAGCTGACGAAACACAATATTGGATAGAAATCTTATATGCGTCAGATATAATAAATCAACCAGAATTTGAGGCTCTTAATGATGATCTCAAAGAATTGATAGCTTTACTGACTTCAAGTATTAAAACACTAAAAAAGAAGCAAAACTAAAAAGTTTTCAATTTTCACCTTTCAGTTTTCAGTTTTCTCTCTTTGGCCACACATTCCTCCAGCCGTAGAAGAAGCCTAAGTGGTAGCGGGCGGCGAAGTAGTAGAGCATGTGTTTCAGTTTGCCCTGCGGGATGTATAACAAGAGGAGTGATACTTCGATGTAATAGAGCGTGCTGACCAGCGTGCTGTCGTGGAACCATAACAGCAGGGCGGTCATTAGTTGAAAAAGGGTGGTGAGCATGTTGGAGAGATAATCGTCCAGATTGCTCATAACCTTGAGGTTCTTGTTAATACAGCGTTTGATGAAAAGAGTGAGGCCACAGATGCCAGAGATGGCGAGACAGCAGCCGATAATTTTCCAGAACAGCGGCCACATATCCAACAGCGGGGTGAAGCTAATGAAATAGAGCAGTATGGATGTGAAAATGCCGATATGGAAGATGATGCCCATGGTGTAGGTAGGCAGGTGCATGTACGCCGATTCCTTATTCTGGGGCATCATGGCAGTGGTGTTGGCGTAAACCACGCCTTTAGCAACGCTGCCCGATGGCTCCGACAAATCTTTGGGTTTACCAAGGCGGACAATGCGGATAAAATGATAAAGCAACATGCCGAGACATATCGCTAATGCTGCTAACGAAATGAATTTCATAATTTTACGATAAAAGTTAAACGACTATACACAACCGTCAGGTTTGGGAAGGCCAGCAACACGGCAGGCTCCTCTGGCGGGTCCTAAGGGGAAAAGGTCGTATATTTCGCGAAGTTTCAACCCTGTTTCTTTGCAGATGACTCTTACCATCGGCGCAATGCCCTTCTCTTCGTAAGTGCTGCGAATGATACGGATCACCTTCCAGTGGTTCTCAGTAAGTTCGTTAATGCCGTCAACTTTGGCGATTTCGGCAGCCAACGCATCGTTCCATAAGGTGGGGTCTGTCATGAAACCGTCGCCGTCGAGTTCAATAGTTTGGTTTCCTAAGGTTACAGTTGCCATAAACTTTTAGTTTTTTTAGATTTGTGTGCAAATATACAACTTTTTTGAGAATATAGAATAAGATTCTTTTTTGTAATATTGCACACAGTATTGATGAAATTCAGAATTCAAAATTCAAAGAACAATGAACAAATTTAAAATAGACATTAGACGTTAGACGTTAGCAATTCTATAACTCTATAACTCCATAACTCTTAACTTTTTAGTTCCTTAACTTCTTAACTTTTTAACTCTCCGTTCTCAACTCTCATTTTATCGTATGCTTATAGACCAACTTAAAAACTACCGCATTTTCCTTGTCTCCAAGTCGCCGCGCCGTGCGGCTTTGTTGACGGACATGGACATTCCTTTCGAGGTGATGACCGCAGATGTGGATGAGTCGTACGACCCAATGTTGCCCCCCGAGCAGGTGGCCGAGTACCTATCGCAAATCAAACTTACGGGCATCGACCGCAGTCGCTACCCGGAGAATACGATTTTCATCACCTGTGATACCATTGTGGTCACCGACAGCGAGATTTTGGGCAAACCAAAAGATGCCGCTGAGGCGGTGAGAATGTTGCAAACGCTGTCCGGACGTGAGCATCGTGTCATCACAGGCGTCACCGTGGCTACTCCTTTGCAACAGCTCACTTCGCACCGTGTCACCAAAGTGCATTTCGATACATTGTCGCCCGAAGAGATCGATTATTATGTAAAACAATATAAGCCCATCGACAAAGCGGGTGCCTATGGCGTGCAAGAATGGATTGGCTGTGTGGGCATTACAGCCATAGAAGGCTCGTTTTACAATGTTATGGGCCTGCCGACGAAGTTGTTATGGGATATGCTGAAAAAGATGATATAAGAACAGAGAACAAAGGACAAAATTCAAAAAGATATAGAGAATTGTGGAATTATGGAATCATGGAATCATGGAGTTATGGAAACATCTATAACTCAATAACTCTTAGTTCCTTAACTTCTTAACTTCTCACTTCTCACTCCTCACTCCTCACTTCCCTCATTAAATTGATTATTTTTTCCTACAAATCGTTCGTTTTATCTTAAAAAAAGTTATTTTTGCTTTTTCTTTTGTGCGAAAAATCCTCTTCACTATGAATGATAAAATAAAAGTTGGAGACTTGGAGTTTGTCAAATATATTGATGGCTCTGAAATTGATGCGGCTGTAGAACGTGTAGCTGCGAAAGTCAATGAAGAATACAAGAACGATATTCCGTTGATTTTGGTGACCTTGAACGGTGCTATCATGTTCGCTGCTGATTTGCTCAAGAAACTGACGGTGACCTGTCAGGTGACTTGCGTGAAGTTGGCTTCTTACGCTGGCACGCAGACGACCAACGAGGTGAAGAATGTTATCGGCCTGACCGAAGACCTGAAGGATAGGAGAGTGCTGATTATTGAGGACATTGTGGATACGGGCACCACTTACGAATACTTGTGGAATCTGCTGCATGAGAAAGGCGTGAAAGATGTGAAAATAGCCACGATGACTTTCAAGGAAGATGCCTATAAGAAACCCTATCCCGTTGATTTTCCTGGTATCGTTATCCAGAATAAATTCGTTGTGGGCCGCGGCCTCGACTATAACGGACTCGGAAGAAATTTGGTTCACATTTATCAGGTGGTGAAATAGATTTTAAAGAACAAAGAACAGAGAACAAATAGAAATTCAGAATTCAAAGTTCAAAATTCAAAGTTCAAAATTCAAAATTATTGCAACTTAATAACTTAATAGCTTTATAACTTAATAAACTTCATTTTCTCTTATCATGCAAAAGAAGACTTTCAACATAGTATTTTTCGGTTCCCCGGGATGTGGGAAGGGTACGCATGCAGCAGAGGTAGCAGAGCGCTATCATTTGCAGACTATCTCTACTGGAGAGTTGTACCGTAACGAGATTGCTGCACAAACCGAATTGGGCATATTGGCCAAGAAATTGATCGATGCCGGACAACTTTGTCCTGATGAATTGACACTCAATATGTTGCATAATCATATCGAATCGATGCCCGAAACCAACGGCTTTATCTTGGATGGTGTGCCTCGCACACAGAAACAGGCCGAGATGATGGATGGCATTGGCTACGACAAACCCATCAATATTGACATGGTTCTTTACTTGGAAGTAACTGAAGAAGAGGCAGTTCGTCGTATTTTGGAAAGATCGGCCATCTCCGGTCGTGCCGACGATACGCTTGAAGTCATCAAGAGCCGTTTGGAAAATTATGCCAAGTTGACCCAGCCGCTGGCCGACTATTACGAAAAGCAGAACAAACTCTATCGAGTGGATGCTATGTCCACCATCGAGGTTGTGTCGGAGAGGATTTATAAAGTGTTAGACCCGTTTTTCAATCGCTAATAACAAGAAGCCCATAAAAAAGGAGGTTTGGATTTTCCAAACCTCCTTTTTGCGTATATGATAGGTGCGTAGCGTGCTACGCACCTACAATGTTTTGTTATTTCTCCGGATTGATTTCCAGCAGTTCCACTTCGAAAATCAGGGTAGCACCGCCCTTGATAATTTGGCCTGCACCGCGATCGCCGTATGCCAATTCTGAGGGGATGTAGAAGATGAACTTCGAGCCGACGGGCATCAGTTGTACACCTTCGGTCCAGCCGCGGATAACGCCGTTGAGCGGGAAAGTGATGGGCTCGCCACGTTGTACGGAGGAGTCGAATACGGTACCGTCAATCAAAGTGCCGTGATAGTGCACTTTTACTTTGTCGGTGGCTTTCGGTTTGGGACCGTCGCCCATCTTCACCACTTTGTATTGCAAACCGGAGGGAGTCTCTATTACACCGGGTTGTTTCTTGTTCTCAGCCAGGAACTTGGCGCCTTTCTCTTTCTCGCCAGCCATAGCATTGTTCTGTTGCTCTTGCATCTTCTGGTTCAATACATTGAAAATAGCCTGCAGCTCTTCATCTGAGAATTTAAGTTCGCCCTTCATAGCGTCAACAACGCCTTGGGTGAATGTTTCCACTTTCAAGTCTAAGCCCATCCCTTTGAAATCTCTTCCTACGGCAGCTCCAAGGGCGTAACTGATTTGTTCGTTTTCTGTCATTTCTTGTGATTTTAATGAAAGGCTTGCCCCGCAAAGGATCAAGCACAAGGTTAATACTAAAGTTGTCTTTTTCATTATATTCGGTTTTTGAGTGCGCAAAGATATGAATAATGTTGAATTGTTGATTGTTGATTGTTGAAATGTTGAAGTGAGAAGTGAATAGTGAGAAGTGAAGAAGTGAAGAAGTTAAGGAACTAAGGAGTTAAGTATTACTAAGTTATAAAGTTATATTAATTGTAAATTATAAATTATAAATTGATTCGTGCATTGTGCATTGTGAATCGTGAATTAGTTTACTCCTCTTCTTTTATCTCGCTCTTATCGAACAGCATCTTGATGAAAAGTGCTTCAGGTTTTTGCGAGATGACTTCCCGGCCTGGGTCTGGGGTCAGTTTGACCAGAATGCTGTTTTCGTCAATTTCTTTGTAGCTGGTGATGGCTTCGTTGACGGCTACAATGCTTGGCGTGACGGGGCAAAACTGTTGAAAATCAAGCCATCCTTTGATGGTCTCGAAGTTGTCGGCGGTGGTGTAAATCTTGCCCGTTTTGAGCACCACGTTGGTTTGGTCTCCTTTCTTCTGGATGTAGGCAATCAGGTTTTGGTTCATCTTCTGTGGAAATGCACCGTTGTAGAAGTAGAGGTAGGTGTTTTTCGGCTCCGACTTGACCATCTCCTCGCTCTTTCGGATTTTACCGTCGGCGTCGTAATATTCCCATGTGCCAATCTTAAAGCCATCGTGATATACACCCTTGGACATCAGAGCTTTGCCAGTGTAATAGCTTTCGGTTACGCCGTTGCGCTTGCCGCGAATGTAGTTCATCACTGAGCTTATGTCACCATTGGCGTAATAGTTTTTCCACTCGCCGTTCAGCTCGCCGTCCTGGTAGTTTATCTCTTCGAGTAGGATGCCGGTCTGCGCCGAATAGATTTTCCAGCAGCCGTGTTTCTGTCCGTTTTTGTAATTCTCTGTCTTAATGAGCTTTCCAGTGTTGCTGTAATAGTTCCATTCGCCATCCTTCGATTGGTCTACAAACACGCCTTCGGCCGACATTTGGCCGTTTTCGTGATAGAGGGTTGTCTTCACGCGCGAGGTGCCGCTGATGAATTCGGAGGTGCTTTTTAGCTGGCCGTTAGTGTGGTAGTATTTGAACACGCCGGTGGGCACGTCGTTCACAAATTTGCCCTCATAGACGAGGTGGCCTTTGTCGTATTTTTTCCAGTAGCCCTGCTTTTTGCCGCGGGCATCGGTCTGATTGATGGGCCCATCTTGTGCCAAGGCGGTCAATGAGCAGAGCAAAAGCAGCAACAGCAATCGAATTTTCATGTTCTTGGTGGTTTTGATTCTGGTTTAAGTTGCAAAATTACATTTTTTTTTGCACATAATGTTGGCAGTTAATAAGGAAACGACAAACTTGCTCGAAAAATTGTTATCTTTGCAACCTAAATTCTGCCCAATGAAGATTGTTAGTAAACAGGAAACGCTGTCGGCGCCGGCTGAGAAAGTCTATGCGCTGGCTGCCGATTGCCGCAACTTGGAGAAGTTCCTGGCTGGGCGCTGCTCGCGCTGGTCGGCGACCGAAGATGCGGTGCAATGCACTATTCAAGGTGTGGCAGAGTTGCAAATAGCTGTCACCGAGCGTAGCGCATGCGATAAGGTGGCCTATATGATCACTAACGACAAGAACATTCCCGTGGGTGTGGAGGTGCATATTCAGCCCGAAGGGCAGGGGAGTGTCGTAGAGGTGGAACTGGATGCCGCCGTGCCGCCTTTCCTCTCGGTAATGATCCAGAAACCTTTGCAGCAAGCACTGGATATGATCATGTCGAAAATAAAGACAGAAACTGAAAAACAATAAGTTATGGGTTCGCGAATCAGAACAGAAGGTCTTGTCAAAATCTACAAGAACAGAACAGTGGTTAACAACGCTTCTTTCTTTGTGGACCAAGGTGAGATTGTCGGCCTATTGGGTCCCAACGGCGCCGGCAAAACCACGTCGTTCTATATGATTGTGGGACTGATACAACCGTATGCAGGCAAGATCTTTTTGGACGATACAGACATCACATCGCTGCCCATGTACAAGCGTGCCCAAATGGGCATTTCTTACCTGCCGCAAGAAGCTTCTGTCTTCCGTCATCTGACTGTGGAGGACAATATCCGTGCCGTGTTGCAGTTTACCAAGATGAGCAAAGAGGAGCAAAAGGAGAAACTCGAGTCGCTGATTGCCGAGTTTAATCTGGCCAAGGTGCGTAAGAATCTGGGCAACAACCTGTCGGGTGGCGAGCGCCGTCGTACCGAGATAGCCCGCTGCCTTGCGTCCAATCCCAACTTCATCCTCCTTGACGAGCCTTTTGCTGGCGTCGACCCTATTGCTGTGGAGGATATCCAAAGTATTGTGGCTAAACTGAAAGACAAGAACATCGGCATCCTTATTACCGACCATAATGTGAACGAAACGCTCCGTATCACCGACAAAGCCTATCTGCTGTTTGAAGGTAGGATTCTCCGTTCGGGCACGGCCGAGGAGCTGGCCGAGGACGAAACCGTAAAGAAGGTTTATCTCGGCAAGAATTTCGAGCTGAAACGGTAATATTTATTACACAAATTTTTTTATTTTTGGGGTTTTGGAATGATTGAGGGGAAAAAAGAGGAGCAACGGCAGCCCACCCTGGGCCGACAGCCGTCTACGGCTGTTGCAAAAACAGTTGTCGACATTACACAGAAACAAAGCGAGTCTTCTGGACATAAGATAACCAAGGACTTTCATAGACGAGGTTATCTGCCTCATATTGAGTATAAGTTGTTACAGATGATTACATTTCGGTTATATGACTCTGTTCCAAAAAAAGTGATAGAACAGTGGAAACAGAAATTGAATGAATTGCATGGGATAATTAGGTGCTCTGATGAATTTGAGGAAGAAGCCAGATTGCGGGAGCGTATATCCCAATATGAGGATGCAGGATATGGCCAGTGCTTTCTGGGTGATGAGCGAATTGCCTCTTTGGTAGAGAAAACGTTATATTTTTATGAGGGTAAGCATTACCAACTTATTCGTTGGTGCATAATGCCCAATCATGTCCATGTGCTGATTGAGGTTTTGGAAGGCATTACGCTGTCAACTATTGTTCAAGAATGGAAGTCGTATATTGCACATCAGGCAAACAGGATTTTAAAGCGGAAAGGTAAGTTTTGGATGTCTGAATATTTTGATCGTTACATACGAGATGAAAGACATTTCAATAACGCCATGAATTACATAGATAACAATCCTGTAAAGGCAGGACTGGTGCGTAATCCTGAAGATTGGCGTTGGTGTAGTCTGGGAGTGGAGAAGATGAGATAAGAGATGTTCGAGAAGGGTGACAGTTTGTGCCTAGAAATGACGTGGTTTGTCTGCGGGAACACAGACAGGCCCCAGGGGTGGCAATTATTTTTATTTATATGGTTTGTGAAATCAAATAAAATTGTATATTTGCAAACTTTAAATAAAAGTGTAAAATAATCATATCTAATTAAAAATCAATAATTAATAGTATAAAATTATGCGTAACAAAGGTCTAATTCTGTTATTTACAGTACTGATTGCACTCACTTGTTTGTATTGTTTATCGTTCTCATTTGTGACGTGGAGAGTGGGTCAAAAGGCTAAAGCCTATGCTTCCGAGGATCCGGCTTTGATTGAAGAAGTCCGTAAATCGGCTAATGGAGATGTGATGTTGGAAAATCAATTGGTGGACTCACTGCTCACCCAACGTGAACTGCAGTTCCTGACCAATATGAACGATTCAACCATCTATTTGGGAAACACTTACAGACAGTGTAAGTACAAAGAGGTTAACCTCGGTTTGGACCTTAAAGGCGGTATGAACATTACCCTCGAGGTTTCGATGCCTGATGTGGTTAGCAGTTTGGCAACCAATAAGGATGATAAGCTCTTTAGCAGCGCTTTCGAAAAAGCCGAAGCTGAATATGAAGCTACACACGGAGACTTCGTGGATATCTTTGTAAAGAATTTCAATGCTGAAAAGGCCGCTCAAGGTATGAATAACGCCAATCTGCGTACCTATTTTGGCGAACGCGCTGATATCAAGAACGCCAGCGATCAACAGATTGTCTCTTTCTTGAAGACTGAATCTCAGGAAATCGTTGACCGTACCTTCCGTATCCTGCGTACCCGTATCGACCGTTTTGGTGTGGCTCAGCCCAACCTGCAACTGCTGCAAGGTGGTCGTATCCTCGTGGAACTTCCTGGTGTTAAGGAACCCGAACGTGTGACCGACCTGTTGAAGAGCACCGCCAAATTGGAATTCTGGGAAGTGTATAACGATGTGGTTAATGGCAAGTCAATTCAAGAACGCTTCAGACAAGCTGACCTTCAGCTCAAACGTGAACTGGAAGCCCAGAAGGCTCTGCAAGGGGAAGAGGCTGCCGATACCACTTTGGCTGTCGCAGAAACAGAAACCAATGCTGTAGATGCTTTGGAGGATGAAGATGAAGACGAAGTTGACAACACGATGCTGGGTGCTATCCTGAGCAAGGCTGTTCCCGGTGGTGACGGTATCGCCATTGCCTACTTCAAGGAAGCTGATGTGAAGGATATCGATGCCATGTTGCCCGCTTTGAACCGTATCCTTGGCGACAAGGGCGTTGTATTCTACTGGGGTAGCGCAGAGAAGAACTTTAACAACGCTATGCCTCTTGTTCCTTTGAAGAAGAACAACGATAGAGTAGGACCTAAGTTGAGCTCTGAGACTATCAACGGCGCTCGCGTGGTACGTACCGCCCGTCAGGATGTGGATCAGAACAACCGCGTGGTAGTTACCATGTCGATGGAATCTGAAGCCGCCGACGAATGGAGAAAGATCACCAAAGCCGCTGTAGAGAATAAGACGAAGACCACCTTCATCGCCATTGTGCTTGATAATTTCGTTTATTCTTATCCTCGTATTAATAGTGAGATCCCGAACGGCAACTCCGAAATCTCGGGTAACTTCACCATCGAAGAGGCTAAGGACTTGGCTACCGTTCTTAACTCAGGTAACCTCGAAGCCCGCGTGAACATCGTACAATCCGAAGTTGTTGGTCCTACCCTTGGTAAGGAATCCATCCGCGCCGGTTTGCTCTCTGTTGTTGTGGCCTTCATCCTCGTTCTTATATATATGGTATTGTACTACAGCCGTGCCGGTTTCGTTGCCGACTTGGCCTTGTTCACCAATATCTTCTTCATCATGGGCGTGCTCGCCTCTCTGGGCGCCGTCCTCACATTGCCTGGTATCGCCGGTATCGTGTTAACCCTCGGTATGGCAGTCGATGCTAACGTGCTTATCTACGAGCGTATCCGTGAAGAGATGCGTGCAGGTAAGGGTACTCGCGTGGCTGTAGATGAAGGTTACAAGAACGCTTACTCCGCTATCATCGACGGTAACGTGACCACCTTGATCACTGGTATCGTACTCTACATCTTCGGTTCCGGTCCTATCCAAGGTTTCGCCACCACGTTGATTATCGGTATCCTTTCGTCACTCTTTACTGCCATCTTTATCTCTCGTCTGATATTCGAACGCCAGTTGGCTAAGAACAAAGAGCTGAAGTTCGGTAACAAGGTGACCATGAACGCATTTAGAAATGCTCACTTCGACTTCCTGAGCACTAAGAAAGTGTTCTACACCCTTTCTTCCTCATTGATTATCATCGCTATCATTTCATTCTGCACTTTGAAACTTCAACCTGGTATCGATTTCACCGGTGGTAGAAACTACGTGGTTCGCTTCGACCAGACTGTGAAGACCAATGAGGTGCGTGCCGCTGTGGCTGCCGAATTCGGTGGCAATCCCGAAGTGAAGACCTTCGGTGGCGACGAGCAGGTGAGAATCACCACTAACTACAAGATTGAAAGCAACGATGTTAAAGTTGACCGCGAATGCGAAAAGAAACTCTACAACGCATTGAAGGGCTTCTATGTGAAGAACGACATCAGCGAAAAAGAGTTCTGCGAACAAGTTGACCCGCGTGGTATTCAGAGCTCGCAGAAAGTACAGCCCACCATCGCTCGCGAATTGTTACGCGACGCCGCTTGGGCCGTATTCGTATCACTCATCCTGATATTCATCTACATTGCTATCCGATTCAAGAACTGGCAGTTCGGTATGGGTGGTGTGCTTACATTGATGCACGATACCTTGCTGACCATCGGCCTCTTCTCCTTGTTCTACAAGGTAATGCCGTTCTCAATGGAAATCGACCAGTCGTTCATCGCCGCTATCTTGACGGTAATCGGTTACTCAATCAACAACGTAGTGATTATCTACGACCGTGTTCGTGAGAACTTGGCTCTCTATCCCAAACGCGACAACTACGAAAACTTCAACGCCGCTGTTAACAGCACTTTGGGCCGTACGGTGAACACTTGCGGTACGACTATCCTCGTATTGCTCACCATCTTCATCTTCGGCGGTGAGGTTATCCGTGGCTTCATCTTCGCAATGGGCGCTGGTATCCTGATTGGTACTTACTCAGGTATCTATATCGCAACTCCTTTGGCATACGATATGTTGAGATTGGGTAAGGGTGCCAAGAGAGCAAAGACCGAGCTGAAAAAATAATTTTTGTGAAGAATTGTGAGAATTGAAATAATTTTTTTATTTTAGCCGACAAATTTTTAGCATATAATTTAAAACGACACCTATGAAAATGATGAGGTTTGTTTCTGTCCTTTTAGCTGTTCTGTTCTTGACAGTAACAGGGCTGAAGGCTCAGGTTACTAAAGATGCTGACAACGCTTTCAAGTATTGCCAATACGAAAAGGCTTTGGATGAGTACAAGAAAGTAATCAAGAAAGTCAGCAAGAACCAAATTGAGGTTCGCCGTATTACTTTCCAAATAGCTGAATGCTATCGTATTATGGGAGACCTGAAGAAGGCTGAACAGCAATACATCCGTTTGGAAAAGAAGAATTACCAGAAGGATAACCCCATCATTCTTTATCACTTGGGTAATATCTGTTTGGGCCGCGGCGAGTATGACAACGCGCTCAGATATTTCAATAACTACAAGAAACGCGCTCCCGAAGATAAGCGTGCCGACGTGCGCATAGAGTCGTGCACCAAAGCCAAGGCGTGGACAGAGACACCTACCCGTTACGAGGTGGAGAACTTCAAGAAAGTCAATACCCGTCAGGACGAGTGGGCACCCCGTTGGGGCAACATGTCGAAGTTCAACCAGATTATCTTCAGCTCGAACCGCGAAGGCTCAACAGGTAAAGGTACCGACCAATGGACTGGCATCGCCTTCTCCGACTTGTACAAGACCGACAAGCCCAAGAGCAAGAATACAGAGTGGCCCGGTGAGTGGTCGCCCGTATCTATGCTTGATGAAAGCGGCATCTTGAACACTGGCGTTAACGAAGCCGAAGCTTCCGCTAACCTGAAAGGTACTACCATCTATTTCTCAAAATGTCCTCAAGACAAGAAGAAAGTACAAGGTTGCTATGTTTACCGCACTGCTAAGAAAGGTAAAGGCTGGGATGAACCGCAACTGGTGAACCTGGGTCCCGACTCTTTCAATTATGTGCATCCTTTCATCACAACCAACGAACTGACTATTTATTTCGCATCTGATATGCCGGGTGGATACGGTGGCTACGACTTGTACAAAGCTACCCGTACCAAGAAATCGCAAGATTTTGGCAACATCACCAACTTGGGACCGGTTGTGAACACTCCCGCACAGGAAGTTTTCCCCGCACTGCGTGGTGATACATTGCTCTTTTTCTCATCTGACGGACATCCTGGTATGGGCGGTCTGGATATTTACAGAGCTTCTTTCAAAAATGGTAAATATTCAACTCCCGAAAACTTGATGTCGCCCATCAACTCCAGCTGGGATGAGATTGGTATTATGTTTGATGAGGCGGAAGTGCTCGACCCCAAGTCGAAATCTCCCTACTTGGATAAAGGTTATTTCTCATCTAACCGTCCTGGTGGCCGTGGTGGTGACGATATCTACTACTTCGTTCTCCGCCCGCTGGTTTACACCTTGGCAGGTTTCGTAAAAGACGATGCAACCCTGCAATATATCGATGGTGCAGAAGTTGAAATTATCGGTTCGGATGGCTCTTCTTACAAGACCACTACTGACGTGAAAGGTTACTATAATTTCGATAAGACCAAGATTCTCAATAATGTGACTTACACCATGAAGGTTACCAAGTCGAAATATTGGGAAGAACACAACACCGCTACGGTTACCACTGTTGGTCTGACCGAAAATACCAACCTGAAGCAAGACTTTGCTTTGACTCCCATTCCGAAAGAACCTATCGTTCTTCCCGAAATCCTCTACGACTTGGCTAAGTGGGATCTCAAGCCGCAATACAAAGACTCTTTGCTCTATCTGTATGATATTATGGTAAAGAATCCTACCATTGTTGTTGAGCTCCGTTCACACACCGACTACCGTGACACCGACGAAAAGAACGAAATCCTGTCACAAAATCGTGCCCAGTCTTGCGTTGACTTCCTTGTTAAAGAAAAGGGTATCGATGCCGATCGTATTGTTCCTAAGGGCTATGGTGAATACAAACCCAGAAAACTGGATAAAGACATTACTATCAAGTATGATGGTAAATCTTACACCTTTACCAAAGGTACTGAGTTGACCGAGGCTTACATTACCGCTTTGCCCACCAAGGGTGAACAAGAGGCTGCCAATGCCTTGAACCGTCGTACTGAGTTCATGATTCTCCGTGATGACTACGTTCCCAAGAGCGACACCATTTCAAAGGCCGTTTCTACCCAGCCTATTGCAGTGGTTCTCGAAAGAACTATTCCTATCACAGTTGAAGGTGAAGTTGTCAAAGGTAAATGCTTCGCTAATAACAAGACTTTCGACTTCCAGTTGGGTAACAACTCTGCCGATATTTACATGAATTACGCCGATGCTACAAGATTCTTGAAGGAAATGATCATCACCGTTGATGATTTTGAAGCCAAAGACAAAGCTATCAAGGCTGAAGACGGCTCTATCATCGAAGGTTCGGTTCTCTACCTGAAGAATCTGAAACTTGGTGAAGATGAAGCGGATAATGTTAAGGTTATCGTGAAGAAGTCGATGCCCGCACCTTTCGTAATCGGTTCGGATTACATTTCTGACGAATTCGGAAGTTTTGTTGTTGACAAAGACAAAAAAATGATTATTTTTGCAAAGTAATTTTTGAAACAAAATTATATTGCCGGAGAGATGGGTGAGTGGCTGAAACCAACAGTTTGCTAAACTGTCGTACTGGCAACGGTACCGCGGGTTCGAATCCCGCTTTCTCCGCAAAAGTCCCGAAATTCGCTGATTTCGGGACTTTTTTAATATAAGGAAAATGGATATCAAGCGCACCATTTCTGCACATCCTATCTGGGTTATCGTCATCCTCTCCCTGTTGACGCGCCTGCCGTTTCTGTTTCACGGCTATGGGGTGGAAGAGGACTCGTACGGGTTGGTGCTCACAGCACAGCGTATTGCCGAGACTGGCGTTTATGAGATGTCGCGCGCGCCTGGGCATCCCGTGCAGGAACTGATCCTGTCGCGCATTCCTAACGCTCCCGACTTTGTGATGAATGGCCTTTCGATGCTGTTTGGTATGCTGGCCACTATCATGTTCTTCATGGTCATGCGCGAATTGCGCTATCCCAAACCGTTACTGGCGGCGCTATTGCTCATGATGATGCCCGTATTCTACATCTCGTCAACTTACACCATCGATTATGTGTGGGCGTTGGCCTTCCTGATGTGTGCGTGGTGGCTGCTACTCAAACGACGCTATCTGCTGACAGGCTTGGCTATGGGTCTCGCCGTCGGCTGTAGGGTTACCTCGGTCTTGTTTGTAGTGCCGCTGGTCGTTTACCTCTTTATGAACGGAAGTCCGCGCAATGCTGCCAAGCAGATGTTTCTCGTCGGCATACCGGCACTGATCATGACAGCCTTGCTCTTTTTGCCTGCGATGACGGTCTATGGTGCCGACTTCTTCTACACGTATCCGCTGCCATATCCGCCGCTGCCGAAAGTGTTCTATAAAGGCACCGTCGGTGTATTGGGCGTTTGGGGCTGTGTGGCGCTGGCAGGCGCCGTATTGACGATGCTCTTTCGTTGTAAGAAGTTGCAACCCGCCGAAGTCGATGACTCGCGCAGAGGTGTGCTGCTGTTCGCTATTTTGATGATTGTGATGCACTTGCTGCTGTATCTGCGATTGCCCGAGAAGTCGGCTTTCCTCATTCCAGCGCTGCCGTTTATGATACTCCTGCTGCACCATTATCTCGTCAATGAAAAGAGTTACGCCTTCTGGTGCGCGCTCTTCCTCATATCGCCATTCTTCACTTCGGTGCAACTGGCCGACAAAGACCGTGGCTCCCTCTCTTCGCCGCTGGCCATAAATCAAGTGGTGGCAGGGCAGGAGGTGAGCCTTGATTTCATCTATGGCCCCGTCATTTCTGATGTGACTAAGCGCATCAATAAGGAACACTTTGTTTCAAAATTTATCGACAACTATCAAAAGGTAAATGAAAAAAGTGTAATTTTATGCGGTTTTTGGATGAACCATATCGAACTGAAAATGAAGCAGGAAAAGATGGATAATCCTCATGTTGTTCTGGCTCCGGGTATGTCGGCCGAGGAAATCGCCCGTTATCAGGCAGATTCATATAAGATATACTATCTGAGAGAGCAAGAAAATTACAATAGGATTAAATATAACTTCTTCCCTGAAGAGCAGTCTTCATTATTTATGAAGTAATGTTCTCTTAATCAAATGGATATGAAAGAAAGAAGAATAAAGCGAATGAGTCTGTATATCAGCGGGTTAATCTACTTGCTGGTGCTCTGTGGATTCAATGGACAGGCTCAGGATTTCAATCATATCTCCTTAGAGAACAAAACCTATGTAAATGATATTCATAGTGTTGTGCTTAGTCTTACGGGTAATCAGTTGAGCAAGCCGGTGATTAGGCTTAACACTGACGACCGCCTGCATTTGGAGTTTGATGACCTTTCAAATGAAAGCCGCTACCTGAAATATACGCTTATCCATTGCTCACACGACTGGAAACCGGATGGGTTGAATCAAATGGAGTATTTGGATGGCTTTATGGAAGATGAGATTACCGAGATTTCCTACTCTTTCAACACGGTTACCCATTACACACAGTATGAGCTCGATTTTCCGACCGATATGCTCCGCATCACCAAGTCGGGCAACTATATTCTTTTTGTTTATGACGACACTCCCGACAATCCCGTGCTGACGCGCCGTTTCATGGTGCAGGAGCCGGTGTCGGTTGGCTTGACGGGTGTGGTGAAACAGGCCTCTGATGTCAACTACATGTTCACAAAGCAGGAGGTCGATTTTGTGGTGCACGCGGGCGTTTACGACATCCGAAATCCCATGATGTACCTGCACGCCACCATCTTGCAGAACGGTCGTTGGGACAATGCCATTTATGGTCTTCGCTACCGTTCGGGTAAGCCTGGAGAGTACAGCTTTGATTACGATAACAATGAGAACGCTTTTGATGGCTATTCAGAGTTTAAGACCTTCGATTTGAAGAGTTTGCGTTCCAATGGCAACCGTATTGTCTCGGTGGGCTATCGTCATGGGGAAAATCAGGCGTATGTGGTGGAGGACTTGGCCCGTCCGTTTGGTGCGTATGAGTCGAACAGTACGCTGAAAGGTGCTTGCTTCTACAAGAATGAAGATTTTGCCGGCGAGAATACCGAAGACTATGTGCAGACACATTTCACCTTGCGTACCGATTTTCAAGTGCGCGATGGCGACCTCTATGTTTACGGTGGCCTGACCGACTGGCAAATTATCGACGATGCCAAACTCAAGTTCAACGCCGACTACAACCGTTGGGAAACTTCCCTTTTCTTGAAACAAGGTTATTACAATTATCATTACGTATATGTTCCTAAAGGTACCCGCACCATTGACGAAACCTACATTGAAGGCAGTCATTGGGAGACTTTGAACGAGTACACCATCCTCATTTACCTGCAGGAGGAAGGCACGGTGTATGACAAGCTGGTTGGGGTAGGGACTTTCCCGTTGCGAAAATAATATTCATTATCCATAAAATCAAACAATTATGAAAAAATCATTATCGTTATTCTCTGTATTTTTGGTATTCTTGGCCATGGGCTTCGGAGATGCCGCCGGACAATTGGTTTCGGTTGTTGAAAAGGTATTCAACATTTCGCCTTTTATGGCCTCTTTTGTCTCGTTTTTCGGCCTGATTATGTTTGGTGTACTCTCGGTGCCCATGGGCGTTGTTCAATCGCGTATCGGCAAGAAATCGACCTTGATGATAGGTCTGGTATTGTTCTTGTGTGGCGCCATATTGCCCTGTCTGGCCTTCTCATTTTCAGTGATTCTGTTGTCTGTATTCCTAATGGGTGCAGGCGCCGCTATCCTGCAAGTGTCGGGCAACCCCATGATGCGCGACGTGTCGGCTGAAGGCAAATATTCGAGCAACCTCTCGTTTGCCCAGTCGGTAAAGGCTATCGGAACGCTTTCCACTTCTCTGATTATTGTGCTCATCGGCACTTCGCTGATGAAATACGGATGGTTCTCGGCTGTGGGTCAGGACGGAGAACCCGTTAATATGGGCTTCCGCATACTGTTCCCCATTTTCGCTGTGGTACTGCTTGTTACCTTGTTGCTGGTGGCTGCTTTTGTGCCTAACGCAAAGAATGAAGAGACAGAAAAGCCCACGACGGTCGGCAAGTGCATCAAGGCGTTAGGTAATCCTTATATCCTGATGATGTTCCTGGGCATCTTCTTCTATTGCGGTGCCGAGGCCTCCATGTTCAACCGTATTCCTTCCATCCTGATTGAAAACAACCCGAGCTTAACGCCCGCCATCGGCAACATCGTGCTGATTGTAGCCCTCTTCGTAGGTCGTTTCGCCGGCGGTGTCTTCTTGCGCTTCATGAAACCCAACACGTTCCTCTATGTGACGATTGGTATCTCGGTATTGGGCAATGTACTTCTGTTCCTGCCTTACAATAGCGTTATTACCTGGTTGAGCTTCATCCTCATCGGTCTGGGCTTCGCCAATATCTTCCCGCTCATCTTCTCGATGTGCATCGACCGTATGCCCGACAAGTCGAACGAAATCTCTGGTTTGATGACGACGGCCATCGTTGGTGCCGGTATTGTGCCGCTGCTGACGGGTGCTGCTGCCAACATCAACTTCAAGTACGCCTTCATCGTAACGCTGGCTTGCTTGGCATATCTGACTTTCGTGGCCATGATGAACAGCCGCAAGGGCAATGAAACTTTAAAACAAGAATAATTAACTAAAAATCAACTTAATATGAATCCCATTTATTCAGTAGGTATAGATATCGGCGGAACCAACACCGATATAGGCATTGTAAATGAAGCCGGTCAGTGCATCGACCGCTGCAACCTTTCTACGCCCGCGTATGGCGACAATGCCGAATTGTATATGGATGACCTGGTAAAGGCCATCAACGGATTGCTGCAGAAGCATGGCATCACCGAAATTAAGGGTGTCGGCATTGGTGCGCCCAACGGCAACTATTTCAACGGCACTATCGACAATGCACCCAACCTCAAGTTCAAGGGTGAGGTAAAACTGCGCGACACGCTGCATGCCAAGATGGGCGTGAAGGTGGTGGTGACTAACGACGCCAATGCGGCCGCTTACGGTGAGAAAATCTACGGCGGTGGTAAGAACATGAACGACTTTATCATGTTTACGTTAGGCACGGGTGTTGGCAGCGGCATCATCGTGGATGGTAAGCTGGTGTATGGCCACGACGGCTTTGCCGGTGAGCTGGGCCACGCCATCGTATTCCCGGGCGGTCGTCTCTGCTCGTGCGGACGTAAAGGCTGTCTGGAAGAGTATGCATCGGCGCGTGGTATCGTGCAAACCTGCCGCGAGCTGATGGCTGAGGACAAGTCGTACAACGGTCCGCTGGCTCAACTGTCGGCCGACAAACTCGACAGTCGCGCCATTGGTGAGGCTGCCAACCAAGGCGACCCCATTGCCCTCAAGGTGTTCGAATACACGGGCTATGTGCTTGGTATCGCCATCTCCAATGCTGTGACCTTCTCGTCGCCCGAGGCTATTTTCCTCATTGGCGGCCCGACCAAGGCTGGTGATGTGCTTTTTGAACCGATGCGCAAGTCGTTCAGCGAGCATGTGCTGCCCATTTTCGAGAAAAAAGGCAAGATTCCTATTCTGCTGTCGCAGCTCAATGCCAATGATGTGGCTATTGTTGGTGCTGCTGCTTTGGTGAACGAATAGTGACGAAATAGGAGGCTCATTGACAGCGGGGATAGCCGTTCCCCGCTGCGCTGAGGCCTGTCGAGTGGGGGTGTAATAGTCTCTATTTGAAAAATAAGACATTTATTTTCAATCACTTGCAAAATCAAAGAAAAAAAACGGTGAAAAGTGTTGGTGGGATTAAAAAAATATTCTATTTTTGCAGTCCCAAAACACGGGAATAGTTATTTGACATGTTGTAAATACAAGTGCCGATGTAGCTCAGTTGGTAGAGCAGCTGATTTGTAATCAGCCGGTCGGCGGTTCGAGTCCGTCTATCGGCTCTACTAAAACACTGGGGGGATTCCAGAGCGGTCAAATGGGGCAGACTGTAAATCTGTTGGCGCAGCCTTCGGAGGTTCGAATCCTCCTCCCCCCACTTCTTGCGGAAGTAGCTCATTTGGTAGAGCGACAGCCTTCCA
Organism: Bacteroidales bacterium; assembly: GCA_017454945.1. Lineage (GTDB taxonomy): Bacteria > Bacteroidota > Bacteroidia > Bacteroidales > WCHB1-69 > JAFTCA01. The sequence continues at coordinate 2,743 of JAFTCA010000061.1, read as the reverse complement.
AGCTGTAGGTAGCGGGTTCGAGACCCGTCTTCCGCTCACAAAGACTTATATTTACACAGATATATTACGGATCGATGAAAGTCGGTCCGTTTTTTTATGCATGGACTGCACCTGTATTTAGTTGTTAGTTTAACGGACGCACGCGGTACGTCCCTGCGATTCTCCATACACCTCTTCTTAGTTTCTTAACTCAACAATTTCGGTTCCTAATTGAACATTGTAAATTATAAATTGTAAATTGTTTCGTATCTTTGCATCTCGTTTAATTGCAGCGTATGAAACTGACATTCTTAGGCACCGGTACTTCGCAGGGAATTCCCATCGTGGGTTGCAAATGTGCTGTGTGCCAGTCGGATGATGCGCGCGACCACCGCTTGCGCACTTCTGCCTTCGTGGAGGTGGAGGGCCTTAACATCCTGATAGATGCAGGTCCTGATTTGCGGCAGCAGCTGCTTACCAATCACATCACACGCGTGGATGCGCTGCTGACCACCCACGAGCATAAGGACCATATTGGTGGCATTGACGATATTCGTCCCGTTAATTTCCTGATGGAGAAGACTATGCCCATCTACGGACTGCCGCGAGTGCTGCATGTCATCCAAAAGGATTACGACTATGCCTTCAAGCGGGTGAAATACCCTGGCGTGCCCGACTTGAGTCTGATTCCAGTGCATGATGAACCCTTTATGGTTCAGCATGTTCAGGTGACGCCTATCCATGTGCAGCACCTCACTCTGCGCATTTTGGGGTATCGCATCGCCAATCTGGCCTATATTACCGATGCCAATTTTATTTCGGAAAAGGAAATGGCTAAATTGCATGATTTGGATGTACTGGTTATCAATGCGTTAAGACTCGAGCCGCACTATTCGCACTTTAATCTGGAGCAAGCCTTGGCTATTATCGCTCGTTTAAAGCCAAAACAAGCTTATTTGACGCATATCAGTCACTCGCTGGGCAAGTATGTCGAGGTGGCGCCCACACTGCCCGAGAATGTTTTTTTGAGTTACGACGGCCTTTCTGTCGAATGGTAGTTGCAACGCAATGGATTTTCTATTATATTTGCACTTTAAACCGTAAAATTCTATGTGGAAAAAATCATTGAAATGGGGCGTTCTGCTGGGAGTGGCTATCTCATTTTGGGAATTGGTGCGCATGTATGCCCGAATGTATCAGTATGAGGCTCGCTCGATGTTCGACCTTGTGCTGATAATTGTCTTTATAGCGCTGCTCTATTTGGCGCAAAAAGATTACAAGGAGACCCTTGGTGGCGGTTACCTCTCTTTTGCCAAGGCGTTTGGCATTGGCGTCATCGTTACGGTGACAGCCCTGCTTATCTATCTCTGCTATATGGTGTTCCACTTCTCTTTGATAGAACCGACCGCGGTGCAACGCATCTACGAAGGCAAAGTGACCAATGTGTTGGCCGCCGCTATGCTCTATTCGCTACCAGTGCTGCTCTATGGCCTCTTTTTCGACCTCTTTACGGCGATGTATTTGTATAAAAAGAAAGAAGACAAATAAAATTCAGAATTCAAAATTCAGAGAACAGAAAACAAAGAACAAAGAACAAATAATTATACATTGTAAATTGTAAATTATAAATTGTTAATTAGCATGGACATATCAGTTGTAGTACCGCTTTATAACGAAGAAGAATCGCTGCCGGAACTGGTGGCATGGATAGAACGTGTAATGCAAGAGAACTCTTTTTCCTACGAGATCGTCATGGTTGACGACGGCTCTACCGACCGTTCGTGGAACGTCATTGAGGAGTTGCGAGCCAAGAATCCTTGTGTGAAGGGCATCAAATTCAGAAGAAACTATGGTAAATCGGCGGCGCTGAATGCCGCTTTTGAAGTGGTGCAGGGCAATGTGGTCATCACAATGGATGCCGACCTTCAGGACAGTCCCGACGAGATTCCCGAGCTTTACCGCATGATTACCGAAGATCATTATGACTTGGTTTCTGGTTGGAAGAAAGTGCGTTACGATTCCAAACTGGCAAAGAATATCCCATCCAAGTTTTTCAATTGGACCACTCGTCGCATGTCGAAGATTCAACTGCACGACTTTAACTGCGGTCTGAAAGCCTACAATATCGATGTGGTGAAGTCGATAGAGGTTTATGGCGAGATGCATCGCTACATCCCTGTATTGGCCAAACAGGCAGGTTTCACGAACATCGGCGAGAAGGTGGTACACCATCAGAAACGCAAGTACGGCGTGACCAAATTCGGTTGGAACCGCTTCATCAACGGCTACTTAGACCTGATTACCATCATGTTCGTTTCTCGCTTTGGCAAGAAACCCATGCACTTTTTTGGTTTGTGGGGCACGCTCTTTTTCTTGGTGGGCGGCATTACAACTTTGTGGCTCATTATCAAGAAGTTGGTTTGCTTGTACGGTGGCATGCCTTTCCGTCAGGTTACCGACCAGCCGCTGTTCTATATTGCCATGTTAGGCATGATTATGGGCTTGCAGATGTTCCTCTCCGGCTTCCTCGGTGAGATGATCAGCCGCTCGTCCGCCGACAGAAACAAGTACTTTATTTCGAAGAAGATGCTGTAACAATTCACAATTAATAACAAAGATCAAATTCAAAATACAAAATTCAAAATTCAAAGAACAAAGAAAAAATTCTATAACTCAATAACTCTATAACTCTATAACTCTATAACTCTTAACTCCTTAGTTTCTTAACTCCTTAACTTCTTAACTTCTTAACTTCTTAACTCCT
>JAFTCA010000060.1 GCA_017454945.1 Bacteroidales bacterium | reverse complement strand
GATTGGTGGGAATTCCCAGGTGGAAAGATGGAAGTTGGGGAAACGCCAGAGGAGGCATTGAAACGCGAGATTCGCGAGGAGTTGTCAACGGAAATCAGCGTGGATGAATTTCTGTGTACGGTGGAGTATGATTATCCTAAATTCCACTTGACGATGCATCGCTATCTCTGCTCTTTGCTGACGGAGGCACTACATCTGAATGAGCATGAGGCAGCACGATGGCTGACGAAAGATGAACTTAATAGCGTGGATTGGTTGCCAGCGGATAAAGAAGTTCTTAGCAAGCTAAATGAATAATTTTGAGCGGTAGGGAACTTATTCTAGTATTCTCTCATCCACCATTCGTTAGAGTGTATCTCTAGGAATTCCTCTTTGGTATACCAATCGTGGCTAAAGCTAAAAGCTCGGTTGGTGAGTCCACCATCAAAGGTGACTGCTCTTGATGCTTTCTGGGTGCAAAGTTATAAAAAACATTTGGATATTCAAAATCTTTTGCGTAATTTTGCAGCGCACATCAAATATTATAATGATTATGAAGAAGTATCTTTTACAGGCAATCATTGCACTCATTACCTGCACGACAGCAGCAGGGCAAAACATGTTTAGCGGCTCAACAGACCTGAAAGTAATAGCCAACGAATGGGAAAAGACACCCCTGAACGGTGTAGCCAATGGTTCACTTGTAACTATGCTTGACTGCTTCAACCAGAAATGGCCCACATGGATGCTCAATGCTGCCGTTAAGACCATGAAGAAAGGTGTGGCGGGCAGAGACACTTATAACAATGAACAGATTGTGGTGCACAACAAACCTAAGAACGGTTTTGTACAGGTAGACTGGTGGGGCAACGCTGAACGCCACGAATTCATGAGGGCATGTTATTGGAACCGTTCCAATGGCAACCGCCTGCTCGGAATATATTTTGGCGGAACCGACAGCTACCCCAACATACATTTCGTATGCTTCTACGACTACGACACCAAGCGTCACACCCTTACTCCAGAGCCACAGATTATTGATGGTTTTCGAACGACGGAAGACACGAAATATTACTACGACTTGCCAGAGGAAGGCAAGGAACTCAATATTACTGAATTCGGACCCCAAGGCCACTTCATACACACTTTCAAATGGGACGGGATGAAGCCCGTGCTATCTCATAGCGAGAAGATAGAAGACGAAGCCGACGGTGAACACTGCGATGACGAAGAGGAGTAAGGTGATTCTTATCCAAAGCTCGAAGAAGAGGATGGAACGCTAAAAGCGGCGGAACAAGAGGTATGAAACAGATAGAAGTGGTTGCCAGCGGATCTGCTGGTACTCGATGCACTAAAGGAGCACTTAAATCAGTAGGCTGGCACCAACCGTCCTTTTTCTTTGTGATCCCGTTGGGATTCAAACCCAAGACCTTCAGAACCGGAATCTGACATTCAATTTCTTTGAGTACCCCTTTGTTTATGGGCATCTTCGGCATTCCTCAAAAACGCATTTGCGCCGATTTTGCGCCGATTCGGCATTGTTAATACTCTCTTGTCGGTTGCAAAGGTACG
>JAFTCA010000059.1 GCA_017454945.1 Bacteroidales bacterium | reverse complement strand
AGAAACATGGACACGTTTTCCTTCTTTTACGGCTTTGCGACGATAATTTTCCACGCATCCCAATGTCAAGAACTTACAGCCAGACTCTTCGAGAATAGCATGAGTAATTTCTATAAAACGGTTTTCTATTTCCAGATAATCGTCAATAGTTACTACCTTGCCTTCATACTCATGCCCCACATCATCAAAAGAAGTCCATTCTTCTTTTAAATAACGTCCATTATCGTCATAAAATTCGGGGTGATACTTTACAATTTCATGACAAAGCCTACAAAACCGCAAACTATTATCACGCTTTAATATTAAATCTTTCAGCTTTGCCATAAAAATCAATTACATACTTGTTCCCATTTCAAATCAACGAAGCAGAGAATTATTCAAATGAATCAATTATCTGTTTTCGGCAACACCCCAACATAATATTATTTTTCTATAACTTCCCAATGTCCACCAAAGTCGCCTCCCACACGTTGGATAACGTTATTTTTTTTCAACTTTTTGGTATTCCAATACACGCCATCCTCTGTTATGCCACATGCTTCTGCCAACTCTTTATTAGTAATTCTGGGGTTTTCCTTAATAAGCCGAACTATTAAATCTGCTGTTGTCTCCGTAGTTGTCTCCGTAGTTGTCTCCGTGCAGAAATCAACCTGCATTCTGACCTATACGCCAATTAACGTTTTTTCATCGTGTAAGTCAATGTACCCATGCAGTCCTCATACTCGTACTCTTCTTTGAAAACAAATTTATCTGCTGTAAGTTCAAGGATTTCCCACTTAGGGCAACTACCTCTGACATCTGGAAAAAACCACGTTACCACACCCAAACTGTCAACAGAATAACCTACTGTCAATTTGGTTATACTAAGTGGTGGCATTGGGTCACAGCATTTGTCATGCATCACCATTGATATTGAATCTTTGTCAATATCAAATGATATATATAGATAGTCGGCTGAATCCAGGTCATGTTTTACTTTATCGACAGGATTTCCTTTTCGAATCCATTCATCAGATTCCTCATTTTCATTACAAACCCATTCTTCATGGCCAAATACAGTTTCCCAATGGCCTATAAGCGCAACTTTGGCGTTACTGCGATTTGCCATCCAGTACTTGCAGCCGGTCATCATTACAATGGAGCTTACTGCACAAATCAATAAGAGTATCGTTTTTTGTAATATTTTCATTATTATTCTCAGTTTCAACACAAGAATTTACAGCAGTCCTCTGTCTTTTAACAGAGGTTTCACGCTGGGGTCTTTGCCACGGAACTCGCGGTAGAGTTTCATAGGCTCCACGGTGTTGCCGCTCTCCAGCAAGTGGCGGAATTTCTTGGCAAGCTCGGGGTTGAAAATGTCGCCGCTCTCCACAAAAGCCGCAAAAGCATCGTGGTCGAGGATGGCGGTCCAAGTGTAGCTGTAGTAGCCGGCATCGTAGCCTGTGGTGAATATATGCTGGAAATAGGGACTTTTGTAACGGCTGATAATTTCGGGTATGAGGCCGATTTTGTCCATGTGCTCCTGTTCGAACTTATTGGGGTCGATGGACTGTTTTTCGGTAATGGAATGGTAGTCCATATCGAGCAGCGAGGCAGCCAGCAGCTCGGTGTTGATGAAACCCTGTCCGTAGGTCTGTGCGGCGGCAATCTTGGCGATAAGCTCGTCGGGGATGGCCTCGCCGGTTTTGTAGTGTTTGGCGTACGATTTCATCACCTGACGGTTGCGGCACCAGTTTTCCATAATCTGCGAAGGCAGCTCCACAAAATCGCGCGGCACGCTGGTACCTGCCAACGACGGGTAGTGGCACTTGCTGAGGAGTCCGTGCAGGGCATGGCCGAACTCGTGGAACAGCGTCTCGCTCTCGTCGAAATTAAGCAGCGAAGGTTTGTCGCCGGTAGGCTTGGTAAAGTTGCACACCACCTGTATTATGGGTATCACGTTTTCGCCTTTGCGGTTCACTTTCTGTCCGCGGAACTCGGTCATCCATGCGCCGCTGCGTTTGCTCTTACGCGGGAAGAAATCCATGTACAATATGCCTATCACGTTGCCGCTGTCTTTCACCAAGAAACAGCGTGCCTCCTTGTTGTAGGTGGGCAGGGTGTCGGTGGGCTCGAAAGTGAGGCCGTACAGCCGGTTGGCAACATCGAAAGCGCCGCCAAGCACGTTGTCGAGGGCGAAATAGGGACGCACCACGGAGTCTTCGAGGTTGTATTTCTCGGCTCTCAGCTTTTCGCTATAGTAACGCCAGTCCCACGGCTGCAGCTTGGCACCGGGCTCGTCTTTTTCGAGCATTTTCTGGTACTCGGCGCATTCGGCCTTGGCTTTTTTCAGCGCCGGAGTCCATATCTGCATCAGGCAGCTGTACACGGCTTGCGGAGTTTTGGCCAGACAGTCGTCGAGCACATAGTCGGCGTGGGTGGGGAAACCAAGTATGTTGGCACGCTCGAGTCGCAGGTTTACGAGGGTGTCGATAATCTTGGTATTGTCGAACTCGCCACCGTTGCAGCGGTCGGTATAGGCATGCCACAGCTCCTCGCGCAGCTTGCGGTCGGGACAGGTCTGCATGAAAGGTTCCCACGAGGGCAGCTGCAGGGTAACCTCAGTGCCGTCGTCGAGTTTCTTGCTGTAGGCATTGGTGGCTTTAAGCACGTTTTGGGCGAAACGCAGGGTGAGCGAGGCGATGCGCTCGTTGAGTTCACGGAAACGCGCCTGCTTTTCCTCAGGCACATTGGCGCCACCGCGCACAAAACCCTTGTATGTCTCTTCGAGCAGACGCATCTGTTCGGGGTTGAGCTGCAGCGAATCTTTCTGCTCGTACACAGCCTTGATGCGGGCAAAGAGCTTGGCGTTGAGCGCGATGTCGTCGGCGTGGGCCGAGAGCAGTGGTGTAACCTCTTCGGCGATAGCCTCCATCTCGGGGGAGTTCTCACATTCCGTAAGGTTGAAGAACACACCGCTGACGGTGTTGAGCAGCTCGCCGCTGTATTCGAAAGCCTCAATGGTGTTTTCGAAAGTGGGGGCTTCGGGATT
>JAFTCA010000058.1 GCA_017454945.1 Bacteroidales bacterium | reverse complement strand
TTCGGGTGGTGTGTCATAATTGTGACACGGTAATGCAACCGTGCTATTGCACGGGAAATTAAACAAATTTTTTCCAATAAAAACACGATTTTTCGGAATAAAACCTTATTTTTGCATCAAGTATTTATCACATAACCATTTTTAATAATAACCACTATGGCCAGCAAAAAACGTGACAATCAAGTGCAACCACGCATAAAGAATAAAGGTGTTATCGTAGACCTGTTCGTTCTATGGCTCGCTTTGACCGCACTTTCATGTGCCGCCATCAATCTTCATCTTACGCTGAATAAACTGGAACCAAAAGAAGAAGAATAACCCATCACTCGTGGTTTTGTCTGAAATCTTTCGACAGCACCGAACTCAACATACCGCATAAGGTCCTGCCATTGTTCTCCTAGTAGAAACCCTTCAGTCGCATGACTGAGGCGAAATACTGACGGGAGAACCATTGGCGGCGCTGGCTACAGCCGATGAACCTAGGTATTACCGTGTTTGGGATACCCGCACCGCGCGGATAACATGGCCATAGTAGCGGCCGAAGTCTTCCGAGTCCCAGTACTGCGAATCTAAGTAGAGGCAGAAAGCACGGTCTGGGAGATATGAGTAAAGCGAGCGCGACCAATAAATGCCGTAAGTACCCACATACTCAAGTGAACTGCCGTCGTAGTATCCTGCGGCAGGCAAGAACATGGTGTTTCCGTTGGGCCCTGTAATCAAATGGCCATTCACCCCATTTCTTACTGTCCACTGCCAGGTACAAGAATTGACGAGTTCGGCGACCTGCTCCTGTGACGGTATGCACCACGATGGGCCCATGTTCACGCGGGCAGCATCGTCCTCGGGCTCCATCTCCGTTTTGTTGTCAACAGGGCCAAAGTTGCTGCGTGTGTTGTATTTTGAAATATACCGATATCCATTCTCGTCAAAGTACCACCACTTGTAGTTCTCATAGGTAAATTCATCCTTGGGAACTGTCTCTCCCCAGGCAAAATAGTCACCATTTTCCTCCGGGCAGTTTGCACCCACATTACACGTTGCCCACAGTGTGCCACTGGGCAAGCCCAGATCCACATACTCGTAATTGCCAGCATCAGGCCAAGAGCCCTTTAACAGATAATCTATTAAGCAGGTCACATCAGATATATCGACATGACCATCTAAATCCACATCACCACGAAGGTACTCCTGCGCATTGGAGATCAAAGAGGGCAACATCAACAATGATAAAACCAAAAATGAGTTGAACTTCTTCATATTGCATCTATATTAATAAGAAGACTGACAACAAATTTAACTCAACTTTTGTAATTGATAGTTTTCTTGTGACAACAATTCAATAAACTCCCTATTTTATCCTATAAACTTTGAGAATCAGAAGAAACAGCCGGAGGCTTTGCATTATTCGCATTAGCCCCGCAGAGAAAACGCCATCGGTTAGCACAAACGAAAAAGACGGCAAAAATTTGCCGTCTTTTTTTTCATTCGCCCTCATGGCGCCCCGTGAGGCGGGTTATTTCATCTCGGCATCAATCCAGCCCAGAAGCGATACCAACGAGGCATTCCAGTTGATGGCAATTTCGTTGCTGGCAAAGGAGCCTGTAGCGTCGATGTAGGACTCATCGGGTTGCCTGGACGGATAAGGCAGACTGCCGTCGCCGTTGTCCTGTTGGCCAGGATTGGGGCCGCCTGCGAGCAGGCCGGGCATGGGGGCATCAATGCCGTCGGCCGATGAAATGCGATGGTGGATGTTCTTAGGGGGCTTGTGGCCATAGCCGGTCACATAGCAGTATCCGGTGGCATTACGGCCTAAAACATAATCGGCATTCTGGAGGGCTGCCTC
>JAFTCA010000057.1 GCA_017454945.1 Bacteroidales bacterium | reverse complement strand
GCCCACCGTCGCCACGCCTGCCATCACGTAGAGCTGGGCGTGGCCGGGGAAATGCAGCGCGCCGAAGAATCCGCCGATGCCAGCGATGAGTCCGCACACCTGAATGACGCGATTGTTGATGACGAGCCCCGTGATGGTGGTCCCCATTCCGAAGCACAGGGAGATGACGCTGGTGATGCAGCCGAAAATGTAGACATTGGGCAGAACCAATTCCATTGGCAACATTCCGTCGCCGATGAAGCCAAGAAGCACGCCCACGCCGCAGCACATAACGCCAAAGGTGGCCCACACGTGACCGATGACTTTGCCGACAAACGTCGTCGGGACGCTTTCCCGTCGCTTGTCGATGAGCCAGTTGCCGGCATATCCTATCAGCCACAGCACTGCCCAAAGCATGTTCCATGCCGGGCCGCCATGATTTTTCCACAGGTAGGCGATGAGCAGCGAGAATACGACCACGCAAAGCCCCCACCAGATGAGCGGAATAGCTGAGTTGCGGTTGATAGTGCGCTGGCTACGCTCAATTGATTCCCTGATTATTTCCAGACTGCGCTCGGCAGTCATATTGCTTTTTTCTTCCATTGTTTTACCTTCATTTTTACGGTTTAAAGAATAGTTTTCTTGTTCTCCGGCCTTGTCGGCGCTCCTGCAGAAAGCGCGTTCTCGGCCTCACGTGTCCGGTTCACGGTGCAAAGGTAAATAAGTTTATATTATAAACCAAATTATTTCGCAAATAATTTTTCTTTTTAGGGAAATTTTAACATTTGGAAGGTAGAAATGGGATTGATGGGCAGGGGAAAAGCGATAGTTTAAGCAAAAAAGTGCCTATAATAATGTCAAAGAGCAGGAACCTGTACCGACATCTTCGGTTTCGTTTCCCGCTCTTTGTTTGATGATGTCGCGGCACTTCTGTTTATATTAGTATGTCTAAGCACAGGCGGCAGTGAATAGCCTGCTACCATCGTGCTTGACGAGCTGGAAACGGAGTTGGAGTTGCCAAGTGTGGCGGTCACTTCCGAACTCGTCGTCATGAACTAGGTTGAGCGTCGCCGTGTCCTTGGCTATCATCGCCCGATACATCTGCTTGTAGAGGGCTTCAATCGCTTGCTTGTCGTCCATACGTCTATCGGATAAAAATACCTTTATTATAATTATAGTGCAAAGGTATGACAATTCCCAGAAACTGCGGTTACACAATTTGCGGGGATCTTACCAAATTTTCAGAATCGCAGATTTCTGTCCATATTCTCAAGTTGCCAATAAAAACTTGGAAGATAGCAATGCTTCGATAACAAATCGGCTCAAAATAGATCTGATTTATGCATTTTTATGTTCAGGATGAGCCGATAATCAAAGATAAAACATTATTTTTGTGCCGAATTAGAGTTTTGATGTTCATCAATCAGCGGCATTTATAGGCAGCAAGTAGCCAAGTCCTACCCAAGGCGCAGGCAGTTCTTAGTCGGCACTCTTGTCTGGTATATGTTCGGTATATGTTCGGTACATGTTCGGTATTTATTCGCTCTGAACTGAACAAGTAGCAGCCAAATACTGAACAGATAGCGACCAAATACCGAACAAAGGGTGAAGGTGATCCGACACAACAGCGAAGGAAGGCTATGGCTAAGACAAAGGAATGGTATAACTAAGGAATCAAATCGAAGAATAAGCCACTCAGAGGCTACAAACAAAAGACTATAGACAATGAAAATGAAGAAAACAGGATTGGGATTGCTGATTCCCAAGAAGCTCCGCATCGGGGGCATGACAATCTATCAGCGCGGCGGTCAGGTGATTGGCCGTGTGTCGGAGGTACATGAGAGGCGCAGCAACACGCGGGCGCAGTTCATCCAGCGACAGAAGATGCGCCATACCACTGCCTTGTGGAAGGTGCTACGCTATTATAATCCGATGTTTACTGAACGGGCAACCGCCTATCAAGACTTTGCATCGTTGGCCAATGGTCTGCCAGTGGTGTTTGTAGAGAAGAACCACATGAGGGATACCACGTTTCTGATGCCCGGCATACCGGTGAGCAACGGTAAACTGCCCACTTTGGAGCAGCATTTGGGCGAGGTCGATGGCTCCCCAGCCCTGATAACTGGACTTAAGGCTGGCGATATGCTTCACGGCGAGCGACTATGGCTCTACACAGCAGAGCAAAAGATGGTGGGAGACTTGCCGCGAGTGCGTTTTACACGCAGCGAGGTGTTTTGGCAGCGAAATTCCTCTGCAGACAGACAACTTATTTTGAAGGGAGACGAGTATGCCGACCCGATGAAGGGTTGGGCTCTGGTGCGGGTAGTTGGCGACAAATGTTCTCCGCAGACCATCGTGACCCGCTGCACCCTCTATCAGCAGTATATGACCGAGGAGGCACTTCAGACCGCAGCCAAAAGCTATGGAGGGTTGACCAGAACGCCGTTTTAAAGTGTAGTTCATAGGTGTGAACGAAGACGGAATCGACTAAATCAAGAAGTTGGCATAAATAACCTTAACAGGTCTAGGCAGAGACCAGAGCCGCGACTCGAAACACTCCATCAACATTATGAAAAAAGTATTTACAAGTATTCTGTGCGTATGCCTCTCACTTGGAGCATCGGCACAAAAGGCATTGCAGTTTGATGCCAATGCAGGTGTGAAGTCCTCAATCGAACTGTTTGATGGGACGAAGGTTTCATACACTGCCTACGAGCGGTTGTTCTATGTAACCAATGTGGAGGACAGCACCTACCAGTTCCTCAATGCCTATGTGCCCGACGGAGCCACACAGCAGACACCCATCTTCCTGCGTACCTACGTCGGTGGCTATATGGCCTCTCCGGCAGCACAACCACAGGCAGGTGATGCCACAGGCCGTGCCTTGAAGGAAGGCTACGTCGTGGTGATTCCCGGAACTCGCGGACGCGGCTCGACGATCATTGCCGACAAGGCATACG
>JAFTCA010000056.1 GCA_017454945.1 Bacteroidales bacterium | reverse complement strand
CAACGAAGAGGTGGAACCTGAGCATATTGTCGCTGTCACGACGCAAGAGGCTACCAACATCACCTTCTCATCAGCCAAGTTGAATGGTGAATATACCGTTCAGAACGATACTATTACCCAAGTTGGTTTTTGGTGGAAAGCTGAGGCAGACGAGGTGTGGAAAGAGCAGCCTTGCGACCAAGTGAACACAACTTTTGCTTACTATATAAGCGACTTGAGAGCCGGTACAAAATACATGTTCAAAGCTTATGCTCAGACGGTTGACTCAATGTACGCTGGTGAGGAACTCAGTTTTACCACTCTTCTGCCCAGAGAGCCGATAGTGGTTACCGATTCGGCTAGCCAAGTGGGCTATGCTTCGGCTACGGTTCACGGCCATTTTACAAAGACTGATGAAGATATTGAAAAACAAGGATTTATTCTTTTAAAAGAGACAGAATTAATTGAAATTTGCGAAATCAGTGATTTGGAGGTGACCACCCCATTTAAGTGCGACTTTTCGGGACTGGAGAGTGAGGCATCTTATAAGTTTGCCGCTTATGTGACGACCGCTTCAGGCACTTATTATGGTGATACACTGATTTTTACCACACTGAAATATGTTGCGCCGACGGTCACAACCGACAGTGCACAACTCTTCACCGCTACTTCAGTTATTCTCTATGGTAGCTTTGTCGAAGGCACCGTTCCTGCTTCGGAAATAGGATTTCGATTCAAGAAGAGATATGGCCAAAGTATCACGGAAGTTGCTTTATCGTCCTTTGAAACTCCATTTAGCAAAATCCTTTCTAACTTGGATGAGGCAACGGAGTATGCCTACAATGCTTATGTAAGATATGATGGCAAAATTGTTTTAGGTGAAGAAAAGTACTTTACAACCAGTAGCATTCCCAATTGCGGAACGCTGACCGACGTTGACGGTAACCGCTACAAAACCGTCATCATTGCCGGAAGATGCTGGATGCGTGAAAATATCAAAGTTCGACATTTTGCCGACGGCACAGAAATCAAAGAGGATGCGCGCGAAAACATCACGGCTACCACGGACTTCTATTACAGAAATGTGTATGGAAACTATTATTATTCGGCCTATACTTCCGCCCGCGGAACTTTTTGTGCAGGGGATGCTGAATATAGCAACATTCAGGGTATTTGTCCCGATGGCTGGCATTTGCCGAGCAACTATGAATGGGCTCGTGTAGAAGAGGCCGCGGGCATGCCTTGGTCAGAAGCAAAGCAGTATAGGACCTCTGGCGGAGGTTCTAACCGCGGTAATATTGCCAGAGCCTTGATTGCATCGCCAGACGCTTGGGATGAAACGGATGTTATAAACGCTCCTGGCAACAGAGGTATGGAAAACACCGTGGTTGCTGGTATCAGCGCTTTCGATATTGAACCCTTAGGTGGCTGTGGACCTGGCAACCTTGACGCTTCCAACGTTGGGAAAGAAGCTAATTTCTGGACTGCCAGCGGTTTGTGGAGAATTATAAAGTATAACGAAGCCACCATCAGTGCCGGTGCATGGTCGAACGAAAGACGCGACCAGTATTCTATCCGTTGCGTGAAAGATTTGGATCCTGTCATTCCTACGGTAAGCATCCAATCGCCCGCTACACCCCAGTATAAAGAGGTGGCCGTTGAAGGTAAAATTGAAGATGAAGGCTTTGCCGTTATTACCGAGAAGGGTTTCTGTTATTCTACCAGCAATCCCCAACCCGACATTAACGACAGCAAGTTTGTTTGTGAAGCTTCTGGTAACACATTTACTGCCCATATTACAGGTTTGCTTCCCAATACGCTATATTATGTTAGAGCATTTGCAACCAATGCAGCCGGAACTGGTTACAGCGACACCTTGTCGTTCTCTACCACCGCTCTGCCTGACCTGCCGACGATAGAGACCAGAGAGCCCGAGAATGTATTACAGACTTCTGCAGTTTTGAATGGTTTGTTGAGAAGAAACGGCGGCGATGACATTGCTGAAATGGGCTTCTGCCTAAGCAAGGATGTGGCTGAACCGACGGTGGAAGATCAAAAAGTTCTTTTGGATTCTCCTGTCATAGGCAAATTCTCAGTGGCCGTTGAAGATTTGACTCTTGGCACAACATATTATGTACGCGCTTTCGCCACCAATACTGCAGGCACTGCTTACGGCGATGTGGTACCTATGACAACACAAGAAGGTGAATTTGCTTGTGGTGACAATATTACCGATGTGGAGGGCAATGTTTATGGCACCATCCAAATCGGTACGCAATGCTGGATGACCGGCAATATGCGCGCCACCAAATATGATACGGAAAGCGAAGGATCGGGTGAGATTCCCGTGATGGAGGTGAAGGACCTTGCTGAGATGTTCAATCCTTCCTATAAAGAAAATGCAGGCAAATACTATTACAATTATGCCGCTGCACTGGGCTTTGCCACGGGTGCCGAAGCCATTGAATACACAACGGTTAGCGGTCCGCGTCAGGGCATTTGTCCCAACGGCTGGCATGTGGGCACTTTGGAGGAATGGTGTCTGCTGGAAGGCTTTGTAACGGGCACTACGGTAATTCCTGTCATCTCGGGCGACAAGGTGGCTATTGGCTTTTTCAATGCCCTGTCGGGCAGCGGCGCCTACAGCGGCTTCAACATCACTCGCGATGGCCAGTACAAGTCCGACGGCACATTAGACTCGCCGAACAATGGTACGATGATGATGTATGCAACACCGCTGCCTGCAGATTACAGTGCCACTTTATCGGAGTTTGCAGATGCCGAGTACAACCAACCGAAATACTACAATGCAAAATATTGGGGTGACACCCGCTGGGGGTGGGACAACTGTGCTCAGAACAGCACCACGCCCAAATGTAATAATATGGCGGTTAGATGCTTGAAAACCCAAACGACTCCGCTGTTACCCATTATTAAGACAGAGGCTGCCACCGAAGTTACACAGACATCAGCGCTCTTACACGGCACCTTGATGACGGACGGTGGTACTGCCATTACCGAAATCGGCTTCTGCCTAAGCAAAGATGTCGCTGAGCCGACTGTGGAAAACCAAAAAGTGTTGGTTGAAACTCCTGTTACGGGTGCTTTTGACGCAACGGTGGAAGAACTGGAGTTGGCCACCACCTATTATGTGCGTGCCTTTGCCACCAACGAAGCAGGTACCGCCTATGGCGAAGTGGTAACGATGACCACTAAAGGTGAAGGCTTTAATTGTGGAGACGATGTTGTTGATGTTAACGGAAACACCTATGGCTCTATTCAAATCGGTACGCAATGCTGGATGACCGGCAACATGCGCGCCACCAAATACGATACGGAAAGCGAAGGCTCAGGAGAAATTCCTGTGATGGAAGTAAGAGATCTGCACGAGATGTTCCACCCGTCCTATAAGGAAAATGGAGGCAAGTACTATTACAATTATGCTGCCGCGCTGGGCTTTGGCTCTGGCGATGAAGCCATTGAATACACAACGGCTAGCGGTCCGCGTCAGGGCATTTGCCCCAACGGATGGCATGTGGGCACTTTGGAGGAATGGTGCACGCTGGAAGGTTTTGTGACAGGCACAACGGTCAATCCCGTTATTTCGGGAGACAAGGTGGCCAACGGCTTTTTCAAGGCTCTGTCGGGCTCGGGTACTTATGGTCAATTCAACCTCACCAGAGATGGTTCTTACAAGGCCGATGGCACGTTGGATTCCCCAACGACTGCTACTTTTATGATGTATGCAACTCCACTACCAGAAGATTACTCTTCAGCCTTGACAGAATTATCGGACGCTGATCATAACAAGCCGCAATATTATCATGCAAAATATTGGGGTGACACCCGCTGGGGCTGGGACAACTGCGCCCAGAACAGTGCTGTGCCGAAATGCTATAGTATGGCGGTAAGATGTATCCACAACTAATCTTTGAAGCAACCCTTTAATGTGGAAAAACCGGAGTCTTTGTTGGATATATACTCTTTTATTCACGCCTCTGCTGTCGGCGCAGGAACTTACCTTCTATGTTTCGCCCGACACCCCTGAAGCCTCTTGGCAAACCATACAACAAGCGGT
>JAFTCA010000055.1 GCA_017454945.1 Bacteroidales bacterium | reverse complement strand
TGCTCATTGCGAGCGTGCGGGTTCAAGTCCCGCCCGAGGTACGCATTTTTAAGCGGAAGTAGCTCAGTTGGTAGAGCACGACCTTGCCAAGGTCGGGGTCGCGAGTTCGAGTCTCGTTTTCCGCTCCAAATTTTTGCGGAAGTAGCTCAGTTGGTAGAGCACGACCTTGCCAAGGTCGGGGTCGCGAGTTCGAGTCTCGTTTTCCGCTCTCAGTAGAGACGTTGCACGCAACGTCTCTTTTTTTTTGATAAAATTCAGCAAATTAGGCATGGCTCGAAATGACCGTTGCTTCGTTTGTCAGGTTCTCGTTTGAACTCCATCAGTAAAATATTCTGTGTATATGCACGTTTGGGGTTTGCAAATACATAAAAATCCGAATCAGGAAGTAAGGTCTGAAATTCTTTACTATCTTTGCCTTTGTCTTGTTTGTCTGCCAATATGCAGATTGACATACTTTTACATTTCTTACAGACATAAATAATGAACCATGGAAGAGAATAAAGCCGGACAGTTTTTGGAAAGATACCGTGAGATTGAGGAATGGGCACTCAACACCTTGAACGTGCATGAGATGAAGGATTTGGAGCAAATGCCGAAGTACAAAAATCTTCGCAGCAACTTGGCGTTTTGTCGTGTTCTTCGCAATCTTCTTTCGCATTACGACTGGTCAAAATCGGGCAACGACATGCTCATTGTGACCGAACAGGCCCTCCGGCAAGTCGATAATCTCTACTATGCCCTGAATCCTCTCAATCTGATGCGTATAGCGTTGCGGGTAGGGCAGGTGTTCGCCCCGGCGCCGACCGATTCGGTGATGGCTGCCGTGAAAGTGATGGCCCGTAATGGCTACTCCTATGTTCCGATTGTGGAAAACCACCAGATAGTTGGGGTCTTCAGCGCCAAAACCCTCATGCGTATCGTGGCCGAGTGCGGTGGCGCCTCCATTGATGACAACTTGAAATTCAATCAAATAACTGATTATATAGCATTTGCTGACGAGTCGGCGGCGCATTACGGTTTCATCAACCCTAATACCACGGTGGAAGATGTCTATTTGAAATTCCAGCGCTCCAAAAGTCGCAGGATTCGTCTGGACGTGCTGTTCATCACCCATAATGGCCTTGCCAATGGCGTGCTTCAAGGCATGGTGACACCGGCCGATCTGATTCAATAGAGACGCGTGATGCATCTTTGTTCATTTATTTCCACTTAATCCATTTGACAACAATTCCCATTATGACCCACTATAATTTTGACGAAATTATCGATCGCCGCCATACCGATTGCGTGAAATACGACGGTTATCAGGAAATATATGATGCTGATGACCTGCTGCCGCTTTGGGTGGCAGACATGGACTTCCGCACGCCCGATTTTGTGCTGGAAGCGCTGCGCAAACGTCTGGAACACCCCGTGCTGGGCTACTTTGTCCATTCAGCGGATTATTATCGTTCTATCATCCAGTGGATGCAACGCCGCCACGGCTGGCATATTAAAGCCGAATGGATTGAGTTTGCTCCGGGCATCGTGCCTGGCTTGGCCTTCCTGGTGCAGGCTTTTACGCAGCCCGGCGATAAGGTGATTGTGCAACCGCCTGTCTATCACCCGTTTTATTATGTTGTTGAAAATCAGCAGCGCGTCATTGTCCGCAACCTGCTGCTCAAAAAAGATGACCACTATGAGATGGATTTTGAGGATCTGGAAGCCAAACTGGCAGACGGTGCACGCATGATGATTCTCTGTAATCCGCACAACCCTGTGGGCCGCTGCTGGAGCCGCGACGAGCTGCGCCGCGTGGCCGAGTTGTGCCAGAAGTACCAATGCCTGCTTGTTTCCGATGAGATCCATTCCGATCTTATCATGCCTGGTTACAAGCACATCCCGACTGCGCTGGCATCGCCCGAAACCGCCGACAATATCATCACTTGCATGGCGCCCAGCAAAACCTTCAACATTGCAGGGCTCTCCACTTCTGAAATCATCATCTCCGACCGCAAATTACGTCGCCGCTTTGAGCAGGTGGTCCACGATGGTCTCCATATTTATGTGGGCAATATCTTTGGTGAAGCGGCTTCCATCGCTTGCTACACGCAAGGCGACGAGTGGCTCGGTCAATTGCTTGATTATCTGTACGAAAACATTGTTTATGTGCAAGATTATCTGCGTGAGAATTTGCCACAGATCAAAACGTTCCGCCATGAGGCAACCTATCTGATGTGGCTCGATTTCAGCCATTTTGGACTGACACACGAAGAGCTGTCGGAGTGCTTGGTGAAGAAGGCAAAATTGGCTCTCAACGACGGCGCCATCTTTGGCGACGAAGGCAAATGCCACTTCCGCCTCAATGTGGCCTGTCCGCGTGCCAC
The DNA here is from genome assembly GCA_017454945.1 of Bacteroidales bacterium. Lineage (GTDB taxonomy): Bacteria > Bacteroidota > Bacteroidia > Bacteroidales > WCHB1-69 > JAFTCA01. The sequence goes on along the minus strand of JAFTCA010000055.1, from coordinate 32,176 downwards.
GCTCGAAGAAGCAATGCATCGCTTGTCGCAAGTATTTGCTAATTAGTGTTTTTCAGACTTTGCAGCGCGGTCGTGCTGCCACAACTGATAACTGTTGTACAGATTTTGCCAGATGGAGTAGGTGGCCGGAAATATCGACGCCAGCGGGTCAAGGTAAGTGTACGACATCCAAATGGCCAGCGCCGTGTTGCGTTGTCCAAGAGCTTGTCCGCCAGCTATTTTGTCTCCATATTTTTGGCCCACTTTCTTGCCAAAGGCGAATTGGATGACGCACGCAATCAAGGAGGCTGCCGACAGCCAAAGGATGATGTGCGTGTTGCCTTGACCGTGCAAAAAGATGAAATCGATGGTTTGTCCGATGGTGACGGTCAGCGCCATGGCCCACAAATAGAAGGAAAGGAACCCGTAGCGCACAAAAAAGCCGTTAACCTTAGGCATGAACTTTTGCGTAATAATCGCTAAAATCATTGGTAACACAATGATAGGGAATATCTTAGAGAAAATGAGCAGCAGCGAGGTGAAAAAGGGCATGTCAACATGGGTGCCGATAAACGAGAAGTAGATGGGCGCCACAATGGCCACCATGGCGTTGCCTACCAGCGTGTAAGTCGTAATGCGCTCTCTGTTAGCTCCTAACATGCACGAGATGACCACAACAGCCGCTGCCACGGGACAAAGCACGCCAATCAGCACGCCCTGTGCCACCACCTCGTTCAGCGGACTGATAAGCGCATAGCAGCTAATGCTCACCACCACTTGGAACAGTACCAGCCAGACATCCATCATGCTGAATTTCAGCTTGCTAAAGTCCAAAGCGGTGAAATTGAAAAAGAGTATGCTAAAGATAAGGTAGGGGACCGCAGGGGTTAAAAATGCAATATAATGATGGAAAAACAGACCGATGGTGATGGCAATGGGCAATATGAAACTTCTGTATTTCTGCATGTTACAAATTCAATCTGTCGGTTTTTTTCGTGTGCAAAGATAAGGGAAAAAAGGGGTTTTACAAGTTCCCATCTATGAAAATCCACTTTGTCTGCGGGTTTTTACTTGGCCTGTAGAACTTGCTGATAATACAAAAGTTGATATGGAAAAAATTGGGATTTATATACAAGTATATAATCCCCAATATAATTACCAAAATTTTTTATCTTTGTGATTTGATAAAAACGACACTTATGAAAAAATTTTTTTTGATAGTCCTATTTCTCATTGGTGGACTGTACGGACTGCAAGCGCAGAAATCTGTTCCGGATTCCACTTTTGAGAAACACTATTTAATTACTGCCGATGTAGCAGGAGGGGTGAATGTGATTTTTATATATCCATTGGGCACTGTGATGGCTGGGATCGGGATGCAGTATAATTATAACGAACACGCAGGAGTGGCAACTGGCATTAAATACGAATCAATTATAGGTTTAGGTGATGGTGACGAAGTGCTTCATTGTTTATATATTCCTGTTGAAATGGAGTATCATATTCGTCACTTTTATTTTCGAGGAGGATTAAATGTTGGTGTGCAACTGTTTCATGAAGAAAAACCGTTTTTATATCTTGCTGCAACATTGGGACTAGGAGGGCGTATTCCTTTGACTATGCAAGATGGCTTGAATTTGGGTGTGCATTTTACTGTGGGATCTGATTTTGATAAAGTTGGACCGATGATGCCTCGGGGATCTGCTGTCCTTAAAATCAGCTATGAACATAAGTTTTAATGTATTGATTTATAGTTTTGTAAATATGGAAAAAACAAACGTCATGCGTCTGTTGACGCAAAACAATATTCCTTTCACGCCGCACGAGTACGACAATACGCTGACGGACGGAGAGAGCATTGCCCAAGTGCTGGGCGAGGCGGCCGAGTCGGTATTTAAAACGCTGGTCACGGTGGCTAATACGGGCGAGCATTACGTGTTTGTGATTCCCGTCTGTGCCTCGCTCAACCTGAAAAAGGCGGCCTCAGCCGCTGGCGTGAAAAACATCCAGATGATCAAACAGAAAGAGTTGCTGCCGCTCACAGGCTATATTCACGGCGGCTGCTCGCCCGTGGGCATGAAGAAACCATTCCCCACCTTTGTGGAAGAGAGCGCCACCCTCTGCGACCGCATTTTTGTCAGTGCCGGCAGGGTGGGGTTTCAGGTAGAACTGGCCCCCGACCAGCTGGTGCAGTTTGTCCATGCGCAATATGCGGATTTGATTTGAAAAGAACAAAATGCAAAGAACAAATACAGGTTCTCTGTTCCTTTTTCTTGGACTTTTGTTTTTCCGCGTTAGCGGTGTTCTTTGTTCTTGGATCTTTGTTCTTCTGTTGTTTTTTTTTTCAAAAAAACAACGAGACTACCGAAATTTTTCTTATTTTTGCAGCCGTAAAAATGAACCGCCGCATTCGTCTAGTGGTCCAGGACATCAGATTCTCAGTCTGAGGATCGCGGGTTCGAATCCCGCATGCGGTACCAAACTGATCCCGAAGAAATTGCAGAATTTTTTCGGGATTTTTGTTTAATATTATTCTTCTCCTTAGTTTCTTAGTTCCTTAGTTTCTTAACTCCTTAACTTCTCACTGCTCACTTCTTCATCATTTCAATATTATTTCTTATTTTTGCACATACTAAAATTGTATATTTATGAATCCTGCTTTTACTACCATTGACATTGTTATTGTAATTGCTTACTTGTTGGTGATCATTGCGTTAGGACTTTGGGTTTCGCGCAAAAAGAACAACAAGGAGAAGACCGCTGAGGATTATTTTCTGGCCAGCAAGTCACTGCCTTGGTGGGCTATTGGCGCTTCGCTGATTGCAGCCAACATCTCGGCCGAGCAGTTCATCGGCATGTCGGGCTCGGGTTTCGCTGGTGGCTTTGCTGTTGCCTCCTACGAGTTTATGGCCGCGCTGACTATTCTTATTGTGGCGAAGTTTTTCCTGCCCGTATTTATGAAACAAGGCATCTATACGATTCCCGAATTTGTGGAACGGCGTTTTTCCACACAATTGAAAACCATTTTGGCAGTTTTCTGGATCGCCCTCTTCATCTTTGTGAACCTTACATCGGTGCTTTTCCTGGGCAGTAAGGCCATTGACACGATTATCGGCACTGGCGACGGCTCATTGATAGTGCCCGCCATCATCGCCTTTGCCATTATTGCGGCTTGCTACTCGCTCTATGGCGGCCTCTCGGCTGTGGCGTGGACCGACGTGCTACAGGTGGTTCTGCTCGTAGTGGGCGGCATCATCACCACTATCGTGGCTTTGCACTATGTCAGCCCCGATGGCACTATCATGCAAGGCGTTAACCATGTGGCCAATGTGGCCGGAGATCGCTTTGACCTGATTCTGTCAAAGGATAACCCCGAGTACCAAAATCTTCCCGGCATCATGATGCTCATCGGTGGTCTCTGGGTGGCCAACCTCTACTATTGGGGCTTCAATCAGTATATTATCCAGCGCGCCTTTGCGGCCAAGTCGTTGCCCGAAGCCCAGAAAGGTCTGGCATTCGCCGCCTTCCTCAAACTTATCATCCCATTTCTTGTTTGTGTGCCGGGCATCATCGCCTACGTGATGTTCACCGAAAATATGCATGGTGCTGTCGATGCCTTCACTTTAGCCGACGGTACTCTCAACAATGACAATGCCTATCCGTGGCTCATCAGTTCGTTCATTCCCAATGGTTTAAAGGGATTGGTGCTGGCTGCTCTGGTGGCTGCCATCATCTCATCATTGGCTTCTATGCTTAACTCGGTATCAACCATTTTCACCATGGATATCTTTAAGCCTTACATGGCTCCTAAAATGGAACAAAAACGTAATAAACCGGTTAATTTGGTGTCCGTGGGACGAATCACAGCGGCTGTAGCATTGGTTGTGGCCTGCCTCATTGCACCGTTGTTGGGTAATGTGGGACAAATGTTCCAATATATTCAAGAATACACAGGACTCGTCAGTCCAGGCATTCTGGCACTTTTCCTCCTTGGTCTCTTCTGGAAGAAGACCACCAACAAAGGCGCTATTACAGGTGTGTTGCTTTCCATCCCCGTGGCACTGGCACTCAAGTTCTTACCCATTGACATGCCCTTCATCGACCAGATGTTCTACACCTGCATCATCACTATGGCCATCATCGTATTGGTAAGTCTTTCAACCTGCCCGACCGATGACGACGAGAAGGCCATCCATCTCACCGCCGACATCTTCAAAACCGACCGCACTTTCAATATCTGCGCCTATACGGTATGTATCTTGTTGGTAGTTATTTACGCAGTCTTCTGGTAGCCCAATTGTACATTATTAATTGTAAATTATAATTGCGATGTCAACAGAAAAAAACATTGTGGCCATTGCCTACGATTTCGATGGAACGCTTGCGCCCGGCAACATGCAGGAGCACGATTTTATTCCCGATTTGAATATGGGTAAAGCCGCCTTTTGGCAAGAAGCCAACGATGAGGCACAGAAACACGACATGGACGAAGTGCTGGCCTATATGTATCTGATGCTCAAGAAGGCCAAAGAGAAGAATATCCCTATCAAGGAGGAGAACTTCATCGAATATGGGCATGCCATCACCTTTTTCCAAGGAGTGGAGACCTATTTCGAAAGAATTAATCGCTACGCTGAAGAGAAAAATCTGAAAGTGGAACACTACATTATCTCGTCGGGTTTGCGTGAGTTTGTGAGCGGCACCTCCATCGCTAAGTATTTCACCAATATCTTTGCATCGGGCTTTATGTACGATGAGAATGGCGTTGCCCAATGGCCTGCGCTGGCTGTCAACTATACCAACAAAACACAGTTTCTGTTCCGTATCAACAAGGGCATTCATAATTCATACGACAATACGCTCATTAACAAGATTATGCCGGAAGAAGAGAAGGTGGTTCCCTTTTCCAATATCATCTATATTGGTGACGGGGAAACTGATGTGCCAGCCATGAAAATGGTTAAACTTCAAGGTGGTACGACCATTGCGGTCTATAATCCCGATATTCTGAAGGCGCGTCCCGGCCGCATGACACCCCGCGAACAGTGCCTCGACCTCATTGCACACCGCCGTGCCGACTATATCGCTCCCGCCAACTATACCGAAGGCAGCGAACTGGACACGGTCATCAAGAAAGTGATCGATAAAATAGCCTCCGAACACGAACTGGCGAAAATCAAGCAGCAAATCCTGAATGGAAAATAAAAATTCAGAATTCAAAGAACAAAGAACAAATTCATCACTTCTCACTCTTCACTACTCACTTCAACATTTAAACAGTTAAACAACTAAACCCTTAACATAATGAACATTTCTCACATCGAACACATCGGCATTGCCGTTAAAAGTCTGGAGACAGCTATTCCTTATTACGAAAACGTTTTAGGCCTCAAGTGCTATTCTATCGAAGAGGTGGCCGACCAGAAAGTGAAGACCGCTTTTTTCAAAGTGGGACAGACCAAGATTGAACTTTTAGAGCCGACCGCAGAAGATAGTCCTGTGGCCGCTTTCATCGAGAAACGCGGTGAGGGCATCCATCACATTGCTTTCAAGGTGGATGACGTGGCTTGCTGTCTGCACGAAGCCGAAGAGAAAGGCGTTCGCCTGATCGACAAAGCGCCCCGCAAAGGTGCCGAAGGACTTAAGATCGCCTTCTTGCATCCCAAGTCAACCTGCTCGGTGCTGACCGAACTGTGCACTGAATAAAACGACAATATGAGAGGTCTTGTAGTCAAATCTACGGGCAGTTGGTACGAGGTTCGCACCGATGAAGGTACGATTGTGCCTTGCCGACTGCGTGGCCAGTTCCGCATCAAGGGCATCAAAAACACCAATCCTGTGGTGGTTGGCGACCATGTGACCTTCTTGATAGAACAGGATGGCAATGGCTACATTACTGATATTGAGCAACGTAAAAACTATATCGACCGCAAATCGACCAAGCTTTCCAAGATCAGCCATCTCATTGCTGCCAACATCGACATGGCCTTCCTGGTAGTTACCCTCAAGAATCCGCAGACATCGCTCGGTTTCATCGACAGGTTTCTGTTGACAGCCGAAGGTTTCCGCATTCCTGTGTGCCTCGTTTTCAATAAAATGGACCTCTATGCCCCCGATGAATTGGCCAGGGTGGACGAGATTGAAAATATCTATCGCAGTGTTGGTTACGCTACTTTGCGCACCTCAACGGTTACAGGTGAGGGTATAAAGGAGATGTATGCTCTGATGAGTGGAAAAGTGTCGCTTTTCAGTGGCCACTCGGGCGTGGGCAAGTCGGCGCTGGTCAACTGTATCGATCCTTCATTGCAAGTGAAAATAGGGGAGATATCAGGGGTGCATAAGAAAGGCAAGCACACCACCACTTTTGCACAGATGTATCCCTTGCAAAATGGCGGTTATATCATTGATACGCCCGGCTTGAAAGAGTTCGGCCTGATACAATATTCGAAAGAGGAAATTCGTGATTATTTCCCCGAAATTAGACAATACAACAACAGTTGCCGCTTCGACAACTGTCTGCACGTGCACGAGCCTGATTGTGCCGTCATAAAAGCAGTCGAGGCGGGAAAAATTCCCGCCTCGCGCTATGCTAACTATCTTGCGCTCTTGCAAGATAAGGATATCCAAATTGAAGATTGGAAATTACGGTAAGATGTGTAACATCAGCTCGATGGTAGCTGTTGAGTTCTTGGGATCGTTGCAGATGATGTTAATCAACGCTCTCTGAACACCCTTGCGGTTTCTCGAATCATAGGTAGCCGTCAATTTTACGGTTTCGCCAGGTTCGATTTCCATCTTAGGAATAGCGTAAGTTAAAGAGTTTGTGGTGGTTATCTGACGGAGGAGTAACGTGGTTTTACCATTGTTGGTCAAGTTGAACTCTTTGCGAGTCTTCACATTCCTGGGAACATCGGTAATTTTCACATTTTGGCTGTCGATAACCAGTACGGGAGCTGCTTCGAGTTGTTTCTTGGTGAGTTTTGAAAAGTCCTCAAGGATTTCCACATTGAAGAACAAGGTCTTTGTTGCATCCAATGAGTCGTTGGTTTTGAGCGCAATGTTGTCGCGCAGCGTACCGAAAGCGTTGCGTTTTGATGCGTCGTACTTGATAACGATGATACCTTCAGCACCAGCTTTCAGTTCGGAACCGAAGCTTCTGTAAGTCTCAGTGATGTACTCGGGAAGTTTCTGGTATTCGATTTTCACATCTTTAGTCCAGAAGTTTTTGAGTTTGAAAGTGTCCAGATGGGTTTGCGTGTTCTTGAGTTGGAATTTGGTGGAAACATTCTTCACGCGAACCATACCACGGCCAACGGTGTAACCGGCTTGCTCGAAAATTGTGGGGGGGCGCTTGATGACCTCACCTCTGATGTAGATGATGTGAGGAACATTGGCCGTTTCGGGATTACGGAACTGAGGCTCGTTGGTGGTGACTTTAATGTTCTTGTGGAACTTGCCAGGACGATTGTAGGGGTCGTAGGTGGCGTCTATAAAGCCCGTCTGGCCAGGTTCGATAGGGGTTTTGGTGTAGTTGGCTGCCGTACAACCGCAACCAGGTTTAACACGGGAAAGCAGCAAGGTGCTGTCGCCGACATTCTTGAAAGTGAATCTGCCGGTTACTTTGCCGCCTTCTTCTTTGATGCTGCCAAAATCGTGAGTGGTTTGGTCAAATTGAATCTTAGGTTGTGCGAAACCCAAGACTGCGAAACTCATCAGTGTAAATAATAAACCGATTCTTTTCATTGTATTGTTTTTTTGAAAGTTATAATTCCATTGATATTTCAAACGGGTTAAAGTTTAAAGTGTGCAAAAATAGTAATTTTTTCTGTTAACGTGATTTTAATGTATAAAGTATTTTTTAATGTGAATATCTAACTGAAAAATCCGTATCTCTCTAATAACTAACAACTAAAAACTAACAACTAAAAACTAACAACTATCTATTGTTATTTAGCAATTCTTCCGCAAACGCATTCAGGTCGATGCCGCTGAAATTACCGGAACTCATCAGCAAAAACACAGACTTTCCTGGAATTTTCTCCATTAGTTTTTGCTTCATCAGTTCGGGCGAGTGAAATACGAGCAGATCGCTACGGTCAAAGGCGTCGTAAATCATCTCATCGGTAATGGGGGGCAGCTTTTTGTGGGCCACAGCATGCGGGTCGAAGAAGACGATGCCTGTGTCGGCGGCCTTCATTGTGCCGGCGTATTGCTTCAGGAACTCTTGTGTCAGACTGCTGAAGGTGTGTAATTCCATACAAGCCACCAATGTGCGATCAGGATATTGCTCACGAACAGCGTTCAAAGTGGCTTTGAGCTTGGAAGGAGAGTGTGCAAAGTCTTTGTAAACCACACAGTTGTCGTTTTGTCCGATTTTCTCCAAACGTTTGGCAGCCCCTTTGAACTCGGCAATGGCTTCGTAGAACTGCTTGTCGCTCACGCCAACGGCCTTGCAGGCCAAACGGGCCGCGTTGAGGTTGGCTAAATTGTGGCGACCGAAAATCTGCAACGGAACATCGCCAAACTCGGTGTCCAAATAGGTGATGCCGTCCTTGATGTGGTGCGGATGCGCCGTGTAGGGACATTTAGTCGGCAGAGTAATCTCGTGACTTATCTTTTCGGCTTCCACATCATCTTGGCAATAGATGAACGAGCCGCCAGCGGGAATCATCTTGGCAAAGGTGCGGAACTGGTCCACATAGATGTCGAACGTGGGGAACACATTGATATGGTCCCATGCGATGCCGCTGATAATGCCGATATGTGGCTGATACAGATGGAATTTCGGTCGGCGGTCGATGGGCGAGGTGAGGTATTCGTCGCCCTCAATGACCATAATCTTGGCTTCGTCGCTCAACTTGACCATCACTTCAAAGCCAGCCAACTGGGCGCCCACCATGTAGTCGCAGTCGATGTGGCAATGCTGCAGCACATGGATGATCATCGAGGTGATGGTGGTCTTGCCGTGGCTGCCGCCAATCACAATGCGCGTCTTGTCCTTGCTCTGCTCGTACAAAAATTCAGGATACGAGTAAATCTTGATGCCTTGGCGCTTAGCCTCAATCAGTTCGGGGTTGTCTTCGCGTGCGTGCATGCCTAAAATGACTGCATCTATCGAGGAGTCAATCTTTTTCGGATCCCAGCCGATGTTGGTCGGCAGCAAGCCGTACTTCAGCAAGCGGGAGCGGGTAGGGTCGAAAATCTCATCGTCCGAACCGGTAATCTCATAGCCTTTCAGGTGCAAGGCGATAGCCAGATTGTGCATAGCACTGCCGCCAATGGCAATAAAATGTATTTTCATCTGCGTAATTCTTTTAAACTACGCAAAAGTACATTATAATTATAGGCGGAAAGAGGCCGCTAAAAGATAGTTGTGAACAGAAAAGAGTGAAAAAGAGAATTCAAAGAACAAAGAACAGAGAACACCGCTAACGCGGAAATTCAAAGAACAAAATTCAGAATTCAAGAACAAAGAACAATTTTTTAACTCCTTAGTTCCTTAACTTCTTAACTTTTGAACTCCTCACTGCTCACTATTCACTTCTCACTTCAACAACTTAACACCTTTAACTTTCAGTTTTCAGTTTTCAATTTTCAGTTCTCCGTTCTCCGTTCTCATCTCATAAGAGCTTCGATATCTTCTATTTCCACTGGCATATCCGCCATCAAATCCACGGGGTGTTCGCCAACGACAACATCGGTTTCGATGCGTACGCCAATGCCTTCTTCGGCAATGTAGATGCCTGGTTCACAGCTGAGTACCATGCCCGGTTCAAAGGTCCAGTCGCGTTGGCCCACATCGTGCACATCCAAACCTATAAAGTGGCTGGTATTGTGCATGTAGTATTTCTTGAAAAGCGGGTGTGCAGGGTCTTGCTTTTCGACGTCCTCGCGGGTGTAGAGGCCCAGTTTGATGAGTTCCTCATCCATTCGTTGGAAGACAAAGTCGTTGATTTTATGGATGTTCATGCCCGGTTTGAAAAGCGGGATGGTGTCTTTGTAGATAGATAGAACAGCTTGATAAACAGCTTTTTGTCGCGGCGTAAACTTTCCGTTGACGGGTACGGTACGGGTGGCGTCGCCGGCATAGTTGGCATATTCGGCCCCGAAGTCCATCAGCAGCAGGTCGCCGTCGTTCATGATTTTGTCGTTCTTGATATAATGGAGGATGCAGGTGTCGGCGCCGGCTGCCACAATGGGAGCAAACGAGTGCGTGGTGGCGCCGTTGCGAATCATCTCGTAGGTCAGCTCCGCCTCAATCTCGTATTCGTATTTGCCCGGTTTGATGGCCTTCAGCGCGCGCAGGAAGGCTCTCTTTGTGATGTCGCAGGCGTGTTTCAACGCTCTCAATTCCTCGGGCTGCTTGACAGAGCGAAGCGGGTAGAGGATGGGCGCCAAGCGGTGGAAAGTGTGTAGCGGATAGTCGGTGCGCAACTGCTTGGCCAAGCGGATTTCTTTGGTCTCAATCGACGGCTTCAGTCGCGGATTTTCGGGCAGATGCATATAGACTGACTGGCATTGACACATCACATCGTGTAGGATGCCTTCCATATCTTCGTTGAAGAAAACCGTCTGTATTCCAGATAGTTGTGTCGCAGCCTCTTTCGACAACCGATGGCCGAACCAGGTGATCATCTCGGGCGACGGGTTTTTAATGAAGAGCATCTCGCGGTAGGCGGGATTAGTGTGCCACGGCGCCAAGACGAGTGTGGTCTCTTCCTGGTCGATGCCGCAAAGATAGAAAAGGTCGGAGTTCTGGCGGAACGGGTGGGTGGTGTCGCCGCAACGCGGAAACTCATCGTTGGAGGTAAGTATAGCGATGGCGCCTTCTTCCATCTCGCTAATCACATTCTGGCGGTTGCCGATGTAGAAATCGGCTTTCAACGGTTGGTATCTCATATAATTTATAATTTACAATTAATAATTTACAATGGAATGTAATGGATAGGCAAAGATAGTGAAAATCAAAATTCAAAGTTCAGAATTCAAAATTCAAAAAATGCTAAAGTCAAAACTAAAATCTAAAGTTTAAAGTCTAAATTTTTCTTATCTTTGAACTTTCAACGAAAAAACTTTGTTGGAATTCGTTATTGTTTGAAACTTAATATTTTACATTATGAAGAAAACAAATCTTACGCTTGTTTTGGCTGTCATCCTTTCCGTGGCCCTGGCATTTGCCGTTTCCTGTAATAAAGAAGAACCCGAGCCCGAACCGGAGCCGACACCCGCTCCTGCACCTGATCCTGACGTGCCGCTGCCCGAGAATTGCTTCAAGGATATCGACGGCAATGTGTATGAAATGATCACCTTGGGAACGCAGACATGGATGAAGCAAGAACTGAAAGTGAAACATTACGCCGATGGTACACCTTTGGCTGATGCTACAGATGATAAACCAGTGGCTGATACCATGCCGGCATACATGTATCCCGATCTTCGTCCGCACAATTTCAAGAATTATGGCCTGCTCTATAACTGGGAAACAGCCACTCGCGGCCAGTTTAGCTACCGTATGCCGAGTGGCGTGCAAGGCATTTGCCCCGATGGATGGCACATGCCTTCACCCCGCGAGTGGCAGACGCTGGTGAACTATATCTCATCGCAATCTGAGTTTCAGTGCGAAGCTACAGCCGCCAATATCGCCAAAGCTATGTGCCTCGATACGCTGTGGCAGGAAGAGAGATCTTATCCCGCTTGTTCGCCCATGCACAATCCTTCAACCAACAACATGACAGGCTTCTCAGCAGTGCCTGCAGGCACCGAGGAGATGGGCATCGGCGACTGTGCCATGTACTGGACTACCGGTGAGAAATATAGCACGAATGGCGAAACCTACAGCATTTGGGGCAACAAGAGCAATGTGGCCAGCTCGCAATCTGGCAAAAAACGCTTTATTTCAGTTAGATGCGTGAAGGACTAATTTATAATTCATAATGTACAATGTATAATTATAAATTATTAATTGTAAATTGCTATGGCTGACGACAAAAAGATTATCTTTTCGATGGTGAACGTAAGCAAGACGTTCCCACCACAAAAGCAAGTGCTGAAAAATATTTACCTCTCATTTTTCTATGGTGCCAAAATTGGTGTCTTGGGTCTGAATGGTGCGGGTAAGTCCTCATTGCTGAAGATCATTGCTGGCGTGGATAAGTCGTACCAGGGCGAAGTGGTTTTCTCCCCAGGCTATTCGGTTGGTTACTTGCAACAGGAACCCGAATTAGATGACAATCTTACTGTGAAAGAGGTTGTTATGCAGGGTGTGCAAGAGGTTGCCGATATCCTAAAAGAGTATGAAGAGGTGAATCTGAAATTTGCCGAACCGATGGACGACGAAGAGATGAACCGCCTCATTGAGCGACAAGGTGAGCTGACCGAACTGATTGACCAGCACGACGCCTGGGAACTGGACGCCAAACTCGACCGCGCCATGGACGCTCTACGCTGTCCCGAAGGCGACACGCCGGTGCGTAATCTGTCGGGCGGTGAGCGCCGTCGTGTGGCATTGTGCCGCTTGCTGCTTTCAGAACCCGACATTCTGCTGCTCGACGAGCCTACCAACCATTTGGATGCCGAGTCGGTAGAATGGCTCGAGATGCACCTTCGTCAGTACAAGGGCACCGTCATTGCCGTTACGCACGACCGATACTTCTTGGACAATGTAGCAGGCTGGATTTTGGAGCTCGACAGGGGAGAAGGTATCCCGTGGCAAGGTAACTACTCGTCATGGCTGGAGCAGAAGGCTAACCGCCTGAAAATGGAGGAAAAACAGGAATCAAAGCGCATGAAGACACTGGAACGCGAGTTGGAATGGGTGCGCATGGCTCCGAAAGCCCGCCACGCTAAGTCGAAGGCCCGTTTGAATGCCTACGACAAACTGTTGAATGAGGATGTGAAAGAGAAGGAAGAAAAACTGCAAATCTACATTCCTAACGGTCCCCGTTTGGGCAATACGGTCATAGAGGCGAATGGCGTTTCTAAAGCATTTGGTGACAAGCTTTTATTCGAGAACCTGACCTTCAGTCTGCCACCTAACGGCATTGTGGGCGTTATCGGTCCCAACGGCGCGGGCAAAACCACGTTGTTCCGCATGATTATGGGCTTGGAGCAACCTGATAGCGGTAGCTTCAGAGTGGGAGAGACCGTTAAAATAGGTTATGTGGACCAACAACATGCCGCCATTGACCCCGAAAAGAGCGTGTGGGAGGTGATTTCGGAAGGCAACGAGCAAATTAGTCTCGGTGGCCGCCTTATCAATTCACGAGCCTACGTTTCGCGCTTCAACTTCAATGGCACCGAGCAAGGCAAGAAAACCGGCGTGCTGTCGGGTGGCGAACGTAATCGTTTGCACCTCGCTCTGACTTTGAAATCGGAAGCCAATGTTTTACTACTTGACGAGCCAACTAACGATATAGATGTCAATACTTTGCGAGCCTTAGAGGAAGGTCTGGAAGACTTTGCCGGCTGCGCTGTCGTCATTTCACACGACCGCTGGTTCCTCGACCGTATTTGCACCCACATTCTGGCCTTTGAAGGCGATTCGCAAGTCACCTTCTTCGAGGGCGGCTATTCAGAATATGAAGAAAACCGCAAGAAACGATTGGGCGACGTTGAACCCAAACGCATTCACTACAAGAAACTCATCAAATAACTCTATTTTACTAAAATGTCTCACACTGAGAAAGATAGAAATTGGCTAAGTTACATCTTATTATTGTGCACCACCACTTTTTGGGGCGGTTCGTTTGTGCTGACCAAACAACTACTGGATGTGGCCTCTCCGGTGACAATCATCTTCCTTAGGATGGTCATTGCATCGGTGGTCTTTTCCATCATCACGCTCGTTCTTTACAAGGATTCCTGCTTGATGAAAGGAAAGGATTTTTGGATGATGGTGGCGGTGGCTTTCTTCGAGCCGTTTCTCTATTTTCTTTGTGAAACATACAGCATCAAGTACAGTGATCCAACCGTCGTGGCCATTCTGATTGCCACCATCCCCATGTTTATTATGATTATGTCATATTTTACTGAACATGAGAAGATTGGAAGGATTAATAGAATCGGTACTTTAATTGCTTTTGTCGGCATTTTTGTCATGCTGATACCCTCATTGGGTAATGTTTCATTCAATGGTTGGGGCATCGTTTTGGGGTTCGGCGCAGTACTGTCGGCGGTGGGCTACACCTATTTCATCAACAAGTTGCCAGAAAAGTATAACTCCTTGGTAATCATCACTTGGCAAAATCTGTTAGGCGCCATCTTTTTTGCTCCGCTCTTCTTTTTCGGCCAAAAGTCACAGGCACTGCATAGCGAAATCACCGCTCTGATGCAACCCACCAATTTGACGCTGCTGTTTATTCTGGCTATTGCATGTTCTGCCTTGGCGTTCATGTTCTATCTGCACGGTATCCGCCACATCGGCATGACCAAAACCAGTATCTTCACCAACCTGATTCCCGTGGCTACCGCTATTTTAGCCTTTTTCATTGTGGGCGAAGAATTTCCACCCGTAAAAATATTGGGCATTGCCATCGTTATCGTAGGTGTGTTTATGGTACAGAAAAAATAAAGAAGAGACGCACGGCCGTGCGTCTCTTCTTTTTCCTCTTTTTTCCCTATTTTTGCACCCTGAATTTTAAACGGCATGAAAGCGAAATCTTTTGCTATATACACTTTGGGTTGCAAACTCAATTTCGGTGAGTCGTCAGAAATTGCTCGACAACTGACCGAGGCGGGCCTTACTCATGCCGATCATCCCGATGTTATCATCCTGAACAGTTGTGCTGTCACTGCGACGGCTGAAAAGAAGTCGCGTAACTTAGTGGCGCATTTGCATCGCGAAACGCCTGATGCTGAAATCGTAGTGCTGGGCTGCTACGGCTCGCTCCGCCCAGAGCTGATTCGCCGCTGGCCCGGCGTGACCGCCGTCTTCGGTAACCGCGACAAGATGAACGCTATCCCGTACATTTTGGGTGAAACATTGCCTACGGCACCGCGCTTCTTCTCGGCTTTTTCGTCCAACGACCGTACCCGTTCGTTTCTCAAGATTCAGGATGGTTGCGATTATCATTGCAGCTATTGTACGGTGGCGGATGCCCGCGGAGAGAGCCGTAGCGACACTATTGACCATGTAATCTGTCAGTTACAGCGCATCAACGAGAGCGGCATTAAAGAGGTTAACCTCACAGGTGTCAATATCGGCGATTTTGGTAAAGGTCAGGATGTGAATTTCTTACAACTGTTGCAACGCATTGAGCAGGAGAGAATTGTGCCGCGCGTGCGCATTTCGTCTGTGGAACCGAACCTGTTGAGTGAAGATATTATCCGTCTGGTGGCAACGTCGCACACACTGATGCCCCATTTCCACATTCCGCTACAGTCGGGCTGCAACCGCATATTAGCCTTGATGCGCCGTCGCTACAACTGCGACCTTTTCGCCAGTAAAATTCATTTAATCAAAGAGTTGATGCCGCAGGCCTGCATTGCTATCGATGTTATTGCCGGCTTTCCTGGTGAGACGGATGTGGATTTCGAGGAGACTTATCGTTTTGTGGAGTCGCTGCCGTTGAGCTATATGCATGTATTCACCTATTCGAGCCGTCCTGGCACACCTGCTGCGGCCATGAAACAGACGCCGCCACCTGTAAAGAAAGAGCGTACTGACCGCCTGCTGGCTCTCTCTGCCGCCCAAAAACTGAAGTTCTATCGAGAAAATGAAAACACCTCACACACAGTTCTTTTCGAATCGGAGGTAAAAGAAGGGATGATGTCTGGATTTACCGACAACTATGTGAAAGTCCAAACGCCCTATAATCCTACGCTGGTTAACCAAATGGTACCGGTCGTTATTAGCCGCCTTTCTGATCCTGATGCCGACGAAAGATTTTTGGTGATGGACTGCGCTCTACAACAATAATTTTACTATTTTTGCGTTTCTTTTCACACCTACTTGTAAAGTCTTATTTTTATTTGCAAGTGAGTGATTATAAGATAGATAAAATATATCAACGGCTTGCGCCATATCATGCTTTGCTGATGAAATTATTCAAGGTGATCATTCTAGGGTTTTTGTTGTCGCTGGTTACATTGCCTGCGCAGGCACAAAAAACACCTTTTGGCGTACCTAATTTGCTGAAATACGACAATCAATTGTTGCACTTCGGCTTCATGATTGCTTATAACACGTTCGACTTCCATATTCGTCCCAAGGCCGACTTGTCGGAGTTTGACTCCATGATGGTGATTAACACCACGCCATTGAGCGGTTTTAACCTCGGCCTGATTGCCAATCTGAGAATGGGTAAGTACTTCGATTTGAGGTTTATACCGGGCCTTTCGTTTGGTGACCGTATCGTCAATTACACGATTCGCTATGCCGATGGGACGGAAGCTATAACCAAAAAGAGTGTCGAATCGGTCTATATGGATTTACCGCTGTTAATCAAGTTCAAATCGTCGCGTATGCACAATGTGCGTGCCTATGTGATTGCTGGAGCGCAGTACAGCCTCGACTTGATTTCAGCTGCCAAGAAGCAGGAGGCCAACCCACGCGAAATCTTCGTAAAGTTGTATCCCAACGACTTCCAAGCGCAAGTGGGTGTAGGCTTTGACTTCTATTGTACCTATTTCAAATTCTCTACCGAATTGAAGATGTCGTTCGGCCTCGTCAACCTGATGGTGCCCGAAGACAATGTTTACATAAACAGCATTCACTCATTGAAATCCAAGATTTTACAAATCTCATTCATGTTCGAGTAGAATTTACAATTTACAATTTACAATTTACAATTAACAATTAATATAGAATGGTGATTATGAAGGGGAAAGATGAAAATATTTTGGTTGTTAAAAGTAAAAACTTTGCAGTGCGCATTATTCGTATGTATCAATGGATTCGTGAGAATAAGAATGAGTATTTGCTGTGTAAACAATGTGTTCGTAGTGGAACAAGTATAGGTGCTAATATTAGAGAAGCTATTGCGGCTTCATCAAAAGCTGATTTCACGGCAAAATTGAACATATCACTTAAGGAAGCTAACGAAACACAGTATTGGTTGGAGTTGTTTCGCGAAACTGATTATATAGATAATACGATGTTTGAAAGCATGAACAAGGATATTGTTGAATTGCTTAAACTTCTTACATCTATCTTGAAATCAACAAGAAAGAATATGCAAAACAAAGAACAATTATAAATTATAAATTGTTAATTATAAATTATTATGAATAACGAAGAACTTTTTAAACAGATTGTTGCTCACGCAAAAGAATACGGCTTCATTTTTCCTTCAAGTGAAATATACGACGGCTTAGCTGCCGTATATGATTACGCACAATATGGTTCTGAATTAAAGAACAATATCAAACAATATTGGTGGAAAGCCATGGTGCAAATGCATGAGAATATCGTTGGTATCGACAGCGCGATCTTTATGCATCCGACAATCTGGAAGGCTTCGGGCCATGTGGATGCGTTCAACGATCCGATGATTGACAACAAGGATTCGAAAAAGCGTTATCGTGCCGATGTATTGATTGAAGATTATATTCAAAAGATTGAAGATAAGATAAATAAGGAAGTCGAGAAGGCTAAGAAGCGTTTCGAGAATTTTGACGAGGCTCTCTATCGCCAGACAAACCAAAGGGTAGTGGAGTATCAGAAAAAGATTGATGATACCACCGCTCGTATGGCGAAGTGTCTTAACGACAACGATTTGGCAGGCCTCAAGGCCTTAATCGAGGAGTTAGGCATCGCTTGTCCTATTTCGGGAACCAAGAATTGGACCGATGTTCGTCAGTTTAACTTAATGTTTTCCACACAGATAGGTTCTCTGTCGGAAGGTGCCGACACCATCTATCTGCGTCCCGAAACGGCACAAGGTATCTTTGTCAATTTCCTCAATGTTTACAAGACCGGCCGTATGAAGATTCCGTTTGGCATTGCGCAGATTGGTAAGGCTTTCCGTAACGAAATCGTGGCTCGTCAGTTTATCTTCCGTATGCGCGAGTTTGAGCAGATGGAGATGCAGTTCTTTGTTCGTCCGGGTGAGGAACTGAAGTGGTTCTCGTTCTGGAAGGAAGAGCGTATGAAATGGCATCAAGCCCTTGGTATTCCTGCCGAAAATTACCGTTATCACGATCACGAAAAATTGGCCCATTACGCCAACGCTGCTACTGATATCGAGTTCAAGTTCCCCTTCGGTTTCAAAGAGTTGGAAGGTATTCATTCGCGTACCGACTACGATTTGAGTCAGCACGAGAAGTATTCGGGCAAGAAACTGCGCTATTTCGATGCCGAGACGAACGAAAGCTACGTGCCTTATGTTATCGAGACCTCCATCGGTGTGGATCGTATGTTCTTGGCAGTCTTCAGTCACGCCTATACCGAAGAGACGCTTGAAGACGGCTCTACTCGTACGGTGCTTCGTTTCCCCGCCAAGTTGGCTCCCGTCAAAGTAGCCATTCTGCCGTTGGTGAAGAAAGACGGTATGCCTGAAAAGGCCCGCGAGGTGATGGATATCCTGAAGCCTGAAATGATGTGCCAATATGATGAAAAAGACGCCATTGGCCGCCGTTACCGCCGTCAGGATGCCATCGGTACGCCATACTGCATCACGGTAGATAGCGACACGCTGAACGACAACACGGTGACTATCCGTGAGCGTGATACGATGAAGCAATATCGTGTGCCGATTGACAATCTTTTGAACGAATTGTTGCCAAAATTACGATAGGCAATAGCATCTGTCATTTTGCACATCGTGTTGGAATAGACAGATTGGACGCTGTAAATATCGCATTTTCAATATTTTCAAAAAAAATGGCGAAAATTGTTCTCCATTTCAAAAGAAAGTGTTATTTTTGCAGCCTCAAAAGCTCGGGTGGCGGAATTGGTAGACGCGCTACATTCAGGGTGTAGTAACCGAATGGTTGTGCAAGTTCGAGTCTTGTTCCGAGCACAGAAAAGATTTTATACGTTTTGCTTTCGAGTTGCCCGTTATGCGGGCAATTTCTGTTTCTGGGGCCTCCTTTATTCGCTTTACACTCTTGAAATGCTGTAGCAGTTTGGCCTTGATGACGGGGCCGACGCCTGGTATTTCGTCCAGTGCTGAAGCAATGCTCTTCTTGCTACGGCGCTTGCGGTGGTGCGTGATACCGAAGCGGTGCACTTCGTCGCGCAAGTGTTGTATCAACTTCTGCGACTCTGACTTTTTGTCCATGGCCACGGGGAATGGATCGCCCACCTTGAAGATGTCTTCCAACCGTTTGGCAATACCGATGACCATCACCTTATCTTCCAGATGTAACGCTTGAATGGCTTCGTAAGCCGCATGCAGCTGGCCTTTGCCACCGTCGATAACTATCAGGTCGGCCAGCTCCAAACCTTCGTCCAGAACGCGTTTGTAGCGGCGGTAGATGACTTCAGTCATAGAGGCAAAGTCGTCGGCACCGACCACCGTCTTAATGTTGAAGTGGCGGTATTCTTTCTTGGCGGGTTTGCCATCGATGAAGCATGACATAGCTGCCACAGGTTCCTCGCCCTGTGTATTTGAGTTGTCGAAACACTCGATGCGATGCGGCAAGGTCTTCATTCCCAAATCTTTCTGTAGCGTCTGTAAGATGCGTTGCTTGTGTCGTTCGGGGTTAACCAACTCTTGTCGTTTCTTCTTCTCCAACATGAAGAAATGGGCATTCTTTTCCGATAGCTCAAGCAGTTTTTTCTTGTCACCGCGCTGGGGTACATGAAATTGAATGTCAGGATGTTCTATGTCGGGCAGAAAGGGTACGATAATGTCGTTGTTGAGTTCGCCGACACGCTCTTTGGCCTCAATAATGCCTGTTTGCAACAACTCTTCGCGTGTCTTGTCCAGTTTATGGTTTATTTCGATGGTAAACGATTGTATGATAGCGCCTTCCATAATACGCATAAAGTTGACGTAGGCACTGTCTTCGTCTTCCTCCAAGGCAAAGATGTCCAAGCGGGTGATTTCGGGGTTTACTACCACCGACTTGCCCTTGAAGTTTTCGAGCATCTCAATCTTTTCCTTAATTGCCTGCGCTTTCTCAAATTCCCATTGGTCGGCTAAAGCCATCATTTCGTCATGCAGTTGCCGGATGACGGCATTGCGGTTACCTTTGATGATGTCGATAACACGGTCGATGTTGCGTTGGTAGGTTTCGCGATCTATCAGGCCGGCACAGGGTGCTGCGCAACGTTTGAGCTGGTATTGCAGGCAGGGCCGGCCGCCGCGCTGCATAGTCGCGCATTTGCGCAAAGGAAAGATCTCTTCGATGATATCAAGGAGGTTGCGCATGTGCTTGACCGAAGCGTAAGGCCCGAACAGCAACTCTTTTTGTCTGTTGGGATTACGGGTAGGGTAGACGCGTGGAAAATCTTCTTTAGAGATGGCAATCCACGGATAGGTCTTGTCATCTTTCAAGAGAATATTGTATCGTGGCTTGTACTGCTTTATCATGCTGTTTTCCAGTAATAAAGCTTCCCATTCGGTGTCCACCACGGTGGTTTCAATGTCGCGAATCTTGCTGACCAGCACACGCAGTTTGCTGCTGTCGTGCGTTTTGTTAAAATAGGAAGATACGCGTCGCTTCAGATTTTTGGCTTTGCCAACATAAATGATTTTGCCATTTTCATCGAAATAGCGATAGACTCCGGGCTTGTCTGGCAAGCTCTTGAGTATCAGCGCAATTTTCTCCGATGTGGCGTTCATAGATTGTTAGTATTGCTCTTTTTCTGAAGGGAAATCCAGATTCTTTACATCATGGATGTAGTGGCCGATGGCGTTAATAATCTCCTCACTCAGATTGTGATAGCGGCGTAGGTAACGGGGCGAGAACTGCTGGGTGATGCCCATCATATCGTGGAAAACCAGCACTTGGCCGCTCACGTGTGGACCGGCGCCAATGCCGATGGTGGGGATTGAAATCGACTCGGAAACTTCCTTAGCAAACAGGGCGGGAATCTTTTCCAAGACGATGGCAAAACAGCCGCACTGCTCCAACACTTTGGCGTCAGCTAAGATCTTCTCTGCTTCCCTCGGGTCGGTTGCTCTGACCGAATAGGTTCCGAACTTATTGATTGACTGCGGGGTAAGTCCGAGGTGTCCCATAACGGGAATCCCTGCTGACAGAATACGGTCGATGGATTCTTTCACCTCCACACCGCCTTCCAGTTTCACGGCGTCGGCTCCCGATTCCTTCATGATGCGGATGGCCGAGTGCAGGGCTTCTTTCGAGTTGCCCTGATAGGTGCCGAAAGGCAGGTCCACAACAACCAATGCGCGATCTACAGCGCGTACTACAGATGAGGCATGGTAAATCATGTCGTCCAGCGTGATGGGCAGCGTGGTCTTGTAACCTGCCATCACGTTGGCGGCAGAGTCACCCACCAGAATGACGTCAATCTTGGCCATGTCGAGCAGTTTGGCTGTGGAATAGTCGTAGGCGGTAAGCATGGCGATCTTCTCGCCTTCGTTGTGCATGCGTTGCAAAGTGTTGGTGGTCACTTTGGTGACATCGCGATATAAGTAATTAGCAGTCATTTTATTGCAAGTTTTAGTCTTTGTTCACTAAATTAACCAGGTATTGTCCGTAACCACTCTTCAAAAGAGGTTGTGCGATTTTTAGAAGTTGTTCTTTGTCAATGAATTTCATAACGTATGCCACCTCTTCAATGCAGCCTACTTTCAGTCCTTGGCGTTCCTGAATCACTTGGACAAACTGGGTGGCGTCAATCAGCGACTTGAAAGTACCGGTGTCGAGCCAAGCGGTACCACGATCCATCTTGCACACTTTCAGTTTGTTGTGAGCGAGGTAGTATTTGTTGACATCCGTAATTTCGTATTCACCGCGAGCGCTGGGTTTCAAATTCTTGGCCACTTCAATGACGCTATTGTCATAGAAATAGAGGCCAGGTACGGCGTAATTTGATTTGGGTACTTTGGGTTTTTCCTCGATGGAAACGGCCTCCATGTGTTCGTTAAATTCCACTACGCCATATCTTTCGGGATCGGAGACATGGTAGGCGAAGATGATGCCACCATCGGGGTTGTTCTGCTTGTGAAGCATTTGGCCGAGACCGATGCCGTAGAAGATGTTGTCGCCCAAAACCAGCGCCACCTTCTCATTGCCGATGAACTCTTCACCTAAGACGAAAGCCTGCGCTAGGCCGTTGGGCACTTCTTGTACTTTGTACTCGAAATGACAGCCGATGCGATTTCCATCACCCAAAAGATGCTCGAATAATGGCAGGTCGTATGGGGTGGAAATAATCAATATGTCGCGGATACCAGCCAGCATCAAGGTGCTTAACGGATAGTAAATCATGGGCTTGTCGTAAATGGGCATCAGTTGCTTGCTCATCGCCAAAGTGATGGGGTGTAAGCGGGTACCAGAGCCGCCAGCCAAAATTATTCCTTTCATATTTATATTGTTTTAATTGATTCGTTTGAAAATGCAAAGATAAGAATAATGTATGAAGTGAGGAGTGAAAAAGTGAGGGGTGAATAGTTAAGAATTGTTGATTGTTGAAGTGTTGAATTGTTGTAGAAGAGACGCACGGCCGTGCGTCTGTACTTTATTTTCTGTTTCTTGAATTTTGAATTCTGAATTCTGAATTTTGATTTTTATTATATTTGCAATCGTTTTTTTTGCAACACATTTACTGACTAAAAATTAGCGTTATGTATCCTATTCATCATCATCCTATCCTAGACATTCCGCAGAATGAGATTGTCACCTTTGAATACAAAGGCCAACTTATCAAATCACAAAAAGGATATACCATTGCTGCGGCTTTGCATCAGGCTGGCTTTCCTATTCATAGCCATAGTTTGAGCGGCCGTGAGCGTAGTATGGATTGTGGCATTGGCAAGTGCGGAGCCTGCGAAATGCTGGTTGACGGTGTGGTAAAGCGTATCTGCGTGACCAAGGTGGATGGTGTGAAGAAAGTGGAAGAGATTGCTCATGATTATCTTCCGTCTGACAGCCATACGGCTTCAACAAACGGACAGCCAACTATTTACAAGACTGAAGTAGCCATCATCGGAGCAGGACCTGCAGGCCTGGCCTGCCGTGAGCAACTCAACAAGTTTGGCATTCCCAATATCGTCATCGACAATAACGACCAGATTGGTGGTCAGTTTACGATGCAGACCCACCAGTTCTTCTTCTTCGAGAAAGAGCAGAAATATGGCGGCATGCGTGGCTTTGACATCGCTAAAACGTTGGCTGGCGACGATCCTTCGGGCATTATGCTCAACAGCACAGTTTGGGACATCTTGGAAGGCAAGCGTATTGCTGTGAAGAATATAAATGATGGCACCATCTTTTATGTGGATGCCAATCATCTGGTAGTGGCTACGGGAGCGTTTCCGTTTATGCCCACTTTCAAAAACGACGACCTGCCAGGCGTTTACACGGCTGCCGTGGTGCAAAAGATGATGAACTTGCAACACACCCTGCTGGGTAAGCGCATCCTCACTATCGGTGCCGGCAACATCGGTTACCTGACATCTTATCAGGCCATGCAGGCTGGCGCACAAGTGGTGGCTATTGTTGAGGCAATGGACCATGAAGGTGGTTTCCCCGTACAGGCCAACCGTGTTCGCCGTCTCGGTATTCCTATCATCACTTCACACACCTTGCTGGAAGCTATTCCTAATGAAGATCATACTGGCGTGGTGGGTGCTGTGATTGCTGAGTGCAAGAACTTCAAGCCCGTGCCCGGCACAGAGCGCATTATCAAAGATATTGATTTGATTAATATTTGTACAGGTTTAAAACCTGATAATCTGATTCTTGAAAAAGGAAAAGTAACCTTTGGCTTAAATACTTACGGTGTGGGCGATGCCACCAGAGTGGGAGAGGGTACTTGCGCTGTGCTCCGTGGCAAACAGGCCGCCATGGAAATTGCTCAAGCGCTGGGCAAACGCTTCAACTACGACGATTACCTGGCTGTTTCGCGCGACTATATCGACTCGCAGCAACATCCTGTGAGAGTGCTGGATAAGCCCAATCGTCCCACAGCCGAAAGATTGGCCAAACCGTTTGTGATGGCCGACTGCCTCTACGGCTTTGCCTGCAATCCCTGCTCGTTCGCTTGTCCACAAGGCGCTATTACCAAGTCGTCAACCAGCAGCGTGCCGCAAATCGACTACACCAAGTGTATCGGTTGTATGAAGTGCGTTAATCACTGTCCTGGCTTGGCATTGTTTGGCTACAATGTGCCGAAAAATCTGCTCTATCTGCCGTTTGAATACGATGCAGAAGAGAATGCCGAAGTTTATCTGGTTAACGATGCCGGAAAGAATATTGGCGAAGGCGTGATTGAAAAGATTACTCGTGGCGAAAATAAGACGCATGTGGCTCGCGTTAAGGCTCTTAACATTGAGGGCGAAGCACTGCTCGATGTAACGGGTTTCGTACTGAAAGACCGTTACCCGAAGCCGCTGGTATGGCACGAGGTGCCCGCCAAGGACGAAGCACCCGCCTACGTTTGCCATTGCGATGACGTTCAGATAGATACGATCCTTGCTGCTGTGAAAGGCAAGAAGATCATTTCGGTTGACGAACTGAAACACATTACCCGTATTGGTATGGGGCCGTGTCGTGGCAAACGCTGTATCCCGCGCGTAAAACAGCTGCTGGCTGGCTACGGCGTGGAGGTCGTTGGTGATGCTACACCGCGTGGCCCTCTCTCTTCGCAGCTCAATATCGGCGAGTTGTGTCCCGACCCGCGTCCTGAAAAGTTTGTTACCACCGTGAATGGCACGCCGACCAAGAAAGTGCAGTGCGACGTCTTCGTGGCTGGTGGTGGTATCACCGGTAGCGGCTTGTTCCGCTATTTCGCCGAAGCAGGCAAGAAGGTGGTGCTCTGTAATGCCGAGCGTGGCTCGTCATGGCGTTGCATCGGTGGTGGCCGTCCTGGCTTCTCGGTGCCCGAAATCGCCGATATCGCCGTTCATAACCGCGCCATCTTCGAGTCTATCCAGAAAGTGACCAACATCAACTATAAGCCCACCCGCTACATTAGCTTTGCCCACGACGAAGCCAACTATGTGGCATTGGAGAAGTCGTTGGGCTGGTCGAATGGCTATATGGTTGATAAAAAAGACTTTGTAAAAGAAGTTTCACCTTATTTCAATCCCAACTTGAACACCTATCAAGCAGCCTGCATCACCACTGAGTGCTGGCAGGCTACACCTGGCCCCACCATCAACTACATCAGGAATATTGCCATAGAACACGGTGGAGTGCTGCTTGAAGATACCCGTTTGGTGGAGGTTCGCAAGACCGACAAGGGCTTCATGGCATTGGTTTACAATCATGATAAGGAATATGTGGAATACCATTGCGAACACTTTGTCAATTCGTTAGGACCGCAAGCCAGCAAGTTTGCATCGCAGTTGGGTCTTGAAATTGGCTTGTATCCAATTAAGCATCAGGCGTTTATTACACATCGTCTTCCTATGTTGGGTAAAGATGGCGACTCGCTCGACATGCTCATCGACCGCCGCAAATACAAGGGTTTCTCGGCCGTTTATGGACAGCAGTTTGCCGAAACGGGACAGATTATCGGGTGTGCATCGCCGCAATTTGACAGCCAGCAGGCAGGTAAGGAGTTGAAATACAACACGAAAGAGTTCTTGCAGGTTTGTGCTGAGATGTTTGTAGATTGGATTCCGCAGTTGAAGAATGTCAGCTTCCAGGCCACTTGGGCTGGCTATTACACCGAGCCTCGTTACATTGTCGATCCTGATCACGGATTGCTGGTCGGCATGCGTGGCCACGGTTTCATGCTGGGTCAATATCTGGCCAAGATCTATGTGGACAAGCTCCTCGGTCGCGAATATCCCGCCTATATGAGTCGTCTGGCTCTCAGCGGCGATGGCCTCAGCGAGAACGCCTTCCAGTAGGAAGAAACTGAAAACTGAAAATTGAAAGTAGGGGCGAAAGTTGTTCGTTCCTACTTTTTTGTGACGCTTTTCCGCGTAAATCCGCGAGATCCGCGGGCTTTTTAAATTCCCGCAGAACACGCAGATGAGCGCAGATAATCGTAGCTTGTAGAAACAGGTAGAATCCCCTCATATATCACAATTTATTGTATATTTGCACGTTTTTTGTATAATGCCTTATAAGGCAGTCAAATGACGCGTAAAATATGAGATTGAGACGATTTTGGCTTTTCTGCTTGCTCTTTTGCTTGTTCGGCACCGCAGCCGGACAGGTTTCTGGCGGCTGTCTGAAAACGGACCAGATCTATCAAATCTATCTCTCGAATGTGAATAGTGTGGGCGTCATCATGGATTATGAAAAATGGCTGCCCGTGCTGGAAAACAAGAACGACCGCTTCATTGTAGATGGTGACACGGTGCGTTTTGCTTCTAAATCATGGAAATACACCATGAGCTATGACGACATCTTCCTGAAATTCTATTGGAATGATTCTCTCTATAGCAATATGCTTGAGTTACAGGTGGCTGAAGATTGCTATAATTTTGTGCGTCAGCAAATTGAAAATGAATGCTCGCGCGTGGCCATCGAGTCCGATTCATCGAAAACCACTTATAAGAAGAACTCGCTTTGCTCTATAGTGTTTTGGAAATCAGGAGGTATCAAACCGACCTACCATATCAGATACTACAATCCCGATGAAATCACTCGCGAGATAAACCGTATTAAGGAACGTCAGCAATATGAGATTGAATTGCAGCGTCGTCGCCTATTGGCTGTGCAAACGGCGCTGGATAAGGCCGATTCGCTGCGTAAATTGGAGCAATACGAGATTGCCATCGTTGGCTTAAAGAGCGTGCTCGGCATGGTGCCTTCGTACGATCAGGAGGTAAAGCGCAAGATTTCTATCGTTGAGGTGGAGATTAAAAACAAGAAGGTGAAAAGCTTGTTGCTTGAAGGCGACCAGCTGTTGGCCATCCGCCGCTACAACGAAGCTCGTCTCCAGTACAATGAGGTGCTTAAGTTGGAGCCG
Source organism: Bacteroidales bacterium (assembly GCA_017454945.1). GTDB lineage: Bacteria > Bacteroidota > Bacteroidia > Bacteroidales > WCHB1-69 > JAFTCA01. Next base: position 5,193 of record JAFTCA010000055.1, on the reverse strand, counting down.
AACAATGAAACAGCGTTAAGTTCGTTGGCTCAGTTGGATAGAATTGACGCGGTACTGAAAGCCCGCAAAACCACTATTTACGACTACAGTCAGCTGAATCCAATGCCCTACAAGACACTTCTGGATCAGTTGCAAATAGGTCTGAATAAGCACGTTGACGGCGCTGATGCCGGTCGCTTGCGCTTTAAGATGAATGTGGCTTTCGACACGCTGGGTATCAATAGGAGCGAGTGGGTCTATTATCCCGAATCGGACCCGATGCCGACCTTTATGGAGCCGCTGCTCATGTCACCGTATCTCACCTCGACACGCTTGGAAGGTGTTGCCGTTTCGTCACTTACGTCGCGTGATTTTCTGATTTGGTGGAACACGCGAGATGTGATTGCCCAAAAGAAGAAAAAAGGTCGCATCGTGGTGGGCGACGGTCGCCTGATGACATCAACCGCCGAAATCGTTAGTAAACAACTGGCTAAAGATGAGTTTCCGATAGGCCGTTACTCGTTGTATGTGAAAGAGAAAGCCGTGGACAACAATCATTTCCACAACGTAAGTCTCTATAAATACAAGACTGTCGGTCCCGAAGCCATGCTCTATTCTATGCTCTGGCCGAGTGCGGGTACGTTGGCTGCCACCCACGGCTCCAAAGGATGGACCGCGTTCGTCACTTTCCCCGTGTTCGTAGGTGCTGGCATTACATCCTACATCTTTTATAAGCAACAGCATGACAAATACTTGAAAGAACCGGAAGGTAGCAGAAAACAGCCGCTTTACCAGAAACAGGCCAACCGTTGGAAGTGGAGTGCTATAATCTGTGCAAGTGCTTCGGCAGTCATCTACTTAGGCGATGTGATTACCGCCTTGACTTACGGCTGCAAGAATCGTAAGATATCGCGAGATATGCGCGAGACCTTGAAAGCACATGATATTCAATTTGTTAATGAGAAAATAACTATAGAATAAAACTATTAAAAAAGAAGAAATTATGAAACCAAGAGTGCGTTTTGCCCCAAGTCCCACAGGACCGCTTCACATCGGTGGCGTGCGGACAGCATTGTACAACTATCTGTTTTGCAAGAAATTCGGCGGAACAATGATTCTGCGTATTGAGGATACCGACCGTACCCGCTTTGTGCCGGGCGCTGAAGAATATATCATAGAAGCATTCCAGTGGCTGGGAATTAAATTCGACGAAGGAGTCCATATTGGTGGCCCATTCGGACCGTACAAGCAGTCGGAGCGGAAGTCGATGTACAAAGCCTACGCCGACCAGCTTATTGAGAACGGCTGGGCTTACTACGCATTCGACACTCCCGAAGAACTGGATGCCCGCCGCAAAGAAGCTGAAGCTGCCAAGAAGAACTTCCAGTACGATTTGCATACGCGCGGTACACTTTGCAACTCTCTGACACTTAGCGCAGAAGAAGTAAAAGGCCGTTTGGATTCGGGAGTTCCTTATGTGGTACGTTTCAAGTTTCCTGCCGATACCGAAATTGTGGTGGAAGATTTGATTCGCGGCATTGTAAAGATTAACTCCAATACGCTGGATGATAAAGTTTTATATAAGTCTGACGGTATGCCCACTTATCACTTGGCCAACATTGTGGATGACCATACCATGGAAATTACTCATGTGATTAGAGGAGAGGAGTGGCTGCCTTCGGCACCGCTGCACGTGATGCTCTACAAGGCTTTTGGTTGGGAGGCGCCCCAATTTGCTCATTTGCCGCTGCTGCTCAAGCCGGATGGCAATGGTAAACTCAGCAAGCGCGACGGCGACCGTCTTGGCTTCCCCGTTTTTCCTCTGCAATGGACCGATCCCAAGAGTGGCGAGGTCTCATCGGGTTATCGCGAAAACGGCTATGTGCCTGAGGCAGTTATCAATATGCTAGCTCTGTTGGGATGGAATCCTGGCACCGAGCAGGAGATTATGAGCATGGACGAACTGATTCAGCTCTTCTCATTGGAGAAGATTAGCAAGTCGGGTGCCAAGTTCGACCCTGAAAAGGCCAAATGGTTCAACCATCACTATGTGCAACAAATACCTGTAAACCAGCTGGTAGCAGAATTTCAGAAAGTCCTTGAAGGCAAAGGTATTAAGGCCGACGATTCAAAAGTGACCCGCGTGGTTGAGTTGATCAAAGAGCGAATTTACTTTACGCGTGAACTTTGGGACCAGAGCCACTATTTCTTCGAGGCTCCCGAAAACTATGATGAGCAGGCTGTGAAAAAAAGATGGAAACCCGGCACGGGAGCCCACCTGACAAAAATCGCAGAGATTATCGGCTCCGTAGTTCCGTTTGACAAGCAGACAGCCCACGACAAGGTGATGGACTACATCCAGCAGAACGAGCTGAATATGGGACAGATAATGAACAGTTTCCGCATTTCGCTGGTGGGTGCCGCCAAAGGTCCCGACCTCTTTGAAATTGTTGATATTCTCGGCCCGCAGGAGGTGATTAACCGTATGCAAAAGGCGATAGAAGTGATTAGGATATGAAATTCAGAATTCAGAATTCAAAGAACAAAGAACGAAGAACAAAGAACAAATACATTGCTACTTAGTTTCTTAGTTCCTTAACTATTAACTATTAACTGTTCACTATTCACTATTCACTATTCATTTAATCCTTCATAACCCTTGACTCCTTAGTTTCTTAACTTCTTAATTTTCAGCTATGTCTAAATTTCTCTTGCGTTTCATTTTTTGTCTTTGTGCACTATGGTTGCCGATGCATCTGTGGGCGCAAGTGCCTCAGGCAGTGAATTTCCAGGCTGTTGCCCGCGACACGCGCGGAATGTCTATGGCCAACACTAACATGCTGGTGCGTTTCTCCATATTGGAAGGCTCGGCCAGCGGAGAGACGGTCTATCAGGAAATCAGGACGGTGACCACCAATGGTTTCGGCTCTTTTGCCTTTCAGATTGGGCAAATGCCTGATTTTGTGACTATTGGAAGTTTTAATGCCGTTGATTGGACAGGTGCTCCGAAATACTTCAAGGTTGACTACGACCCCACTTGCAAGTACAACTGGAGTTACTCGATGAACGCCACGGCGCTGGTGTCGGTTCCGTACGCTTTTGTAGCCGATGCTGTGACCTATATAGACGTGGCCAAAGTGAAGGATGGCGATGCGCTGATATATAATGCTAAGAGCCAGAAGTTTGAAGCGATGAAGATGCATATTGATTCAATTGAGTGGAATAGAATACAGCATCGCCCGGAGGTGGCTACTCAAGCCCGTTTGGACAGTCTTGCTGGTCAGTTAGAGCGCCGTTTGGTCGAAGTGGAACATTCGCTGACGCTCTTGCGCACGTGTGGCACACTGACGGTAACCGACTATGACGGAAATGTTTACAATGTGGTGGAATTTGGCGGCCAATGCTGGTTGCGAGAAAATTTACGCACCACCCACTACGCAGACGGAACGCCGATAGTTGAAGGCGGCAGCATGACTTCGGAGACGGAGGGCTATTTTTATCGTTACAATCAAAGTGCTGACGATGCCAATGAATACGGCTTGCTGTACAACTGGCCAGCCACAGTGCGAGAGGCGGGGCAGGAGAGTGTGCAGGGCGTTTGTCCCGCAGGATGGCACGTGCCCTCGGCTGCCGAGTGGAATTTGTTAGGCGAAACATTAGGTGGTGCTCAAACTGCTGGTGGAGCACTCAAAGAATCGGGTTCCAGCCATTGGGTAGCGCCGAACACGGCTGCTGATAATGCCAGTGGCTTTACCGCATTGCCCGCTGGTTATCTCAAAAATGGACAATTTGCGGGCCGGGGCACCGACGCCTGCTTCTGGACTTCCAGTGCCGACGGCGCCGGAACCGCCTTCTATCGCCAGTTATTGTCAGCCAGCGGCAGCCTCTACGACTTCAGTTACAGCCGCAGCTGCGGACATTCGGTGAGGTGTGTGAAGTGAGGAGTGAAAACAAATGATGATTAGTGTGGACGTAATGCTTGCGTCCGGTGATTTTAAAGGGAACGGCGTTATCTTGATTTTCGAGAAATTTTCCTGCTTTGTTTTAGATTATTTCTTGAACATTTTGAGAATCTATTGTGATTTGCAATCAAAATTTGTTATTTTTGCACACTAATTCAACTTTTTTAAACTACATTATCTACAATTACTGATAGATCGAATAAGTATAGAATTAACTTCTTGACATAAAAGGCGTTTTCGCTTTCTTTGGCTGCTCGAAATCCGGAAAATTTCAAAATTGAAATCGACAACGCCCAAAAGGTGTTGAGAGTGATGTCTATGAGATAATATTAACTTAATAAATGAATTTTAATTTTATGCATGACCACGTAATGAAATGGAGTTCTGCACATCCAGGATTGATTATTTTTTTATTGGATCAATCAGGCTCTATGACACAACCATACGTAAATAATGAAAGTCGTTCTGAATTTGCATGTAAGGCTCTTAATGTATTGATTGATGACATTATTAACAGAAATTCCTCTGGGTTTAAGATAAAAGATAGATGTCATATAGCGGTAATTGGTTATAATCACAATGTGAGTTGTCTTCTTTCAGGATATTTAAGTGAAATTGAACAAATGGATGTCCCAGAATATGAAGATAATGTGCCCATGTGGATTAAACCTATATACGAAGATGGCGCAACTAATATGAAGGCTGCTTTTGAAATGGCTAAGGATATTGTTGAAAAATGGATAGTTACTTGTCCTGACAAACCCGCCCCTGTTATTATAAATATATCAGATGGACACCCTTATTACAATCAACTTGATTTAGAAAACTGTATAAAACAAACGGAGGCTGTAGTTGAACAAATTAAAGCATTAAATACGAAAGACGGGAAAGTATCAATCTTTAATATAATGATTGGGAATGGTTGTGATGTGATAAAATTTCCTCTGAATGATGAAGCATGTGACAATGCTGAATCACGTTTCCTTTTCAACATATCAACAATAGTTCCCGAATCATACAGAAAAGAGGCGGAATCAAAGTATGGGGTTGTTTGTGAGCAAGGAGCCAGAGGTGTTATCTATCAAGCAAATGATACGGATTTAGTTTCTTTTATAAGGTGACTTCTAATTATTTCTCTCTAACAATCAAATAAATACAAGCAAAAATCAGCCAAATTTTGCACCTAATTTCCCCATTTGCGTTAATATGTCGTTAAACATATTAAAAAAACAATCGTAATCCATTGTTATTC
>JAFTCA010000054.1 GCA_017454945.1 Bacteroidales bacterium | reverse complement strand
GGTGTGTGCTTGGGTGTCGTCAGCGCCATACACCATATACGATGGGTTGAGCGCGAACTCTGCCGGGGCGCAACCCGATTGGAAGACTGCCATGGTATTGTCGACATCGCCCACGGTAACGGTGATCAATCCGAGGCGGTCATCGGTGCTATACGATCTGGGCACGGTGATGTTGATGGCCGTGTGGTCGTTGTTCATCGTGGCGGTGAAGCTGAGGTCGGAGTCATAGGTGCTGAGGTAGGGCGTGCCTGCAAGGTTGGCACCGATGTAGAGTGGCACGCTCACCGTTCCGCCAACTTCGTCAAACTCCACGCGGTTGGTGCCGAAGGTGATTTCGTTGAAGCCGAAGATGTCGTCTTCGCTGCGAAGACTCAAAATAGGTTTTGTGTCATTGGTATCTGTATCGTTGAAGACCTTGGCAGTGATGAAGCTGTTTTCTTGAAGAGTTACTCCGTAAGGAACCCAGAGTTGCCCCTCTTGCGTCACATTGCCAATGGTCTGCGACACATTGTACACTTGGAGGTGTCCACTCTGAGAATCCACGCGAAGGTTACTTAATTGCACCAAACGGTCTTGCAAACGCGAGTTAAATACGGTCTGACCCTCGCCAAACAGGTCGTTGTAAATGGCGGTCAGGTCAGTAACATAGGGTTGCTCAAGGTCGGTGTGCCCAACTTTGCTTATGATTACCGCATGCTCAAGTTCAATTTCGCCAAAATCAACAGTAGGACAGCCTTGCACATAAACCAAATCGCCTACACTGACTGAATTGTCAAAATAGCCAAGATAAACGCGGATGGCGTTGTTGCTTTTGAGTGGGTCGCCGCCAGTGTTTCCGTTGTGTATGTCCTCCATGTAGAAACAGTAGCCGCCCCAGACCAAGTTTACCCTACCAGCCAAGTAAGCCACTTTCGATGGGTCGTTTTCGGTTTGTCTTGCCCCTTCTCGGGCTTCCCACACGTCGCTGCAGATGGCCTCGAAGTTGGGGGAGGGAGTGAATATGGCTTCCATATCAACCTCTTCGTCGGGCATGGTGAAGCTCCAGCAGGTGCTGTTCACGCGGGTGAGTTGCAGCCCAGAATCGCTGGTGCAGCGCATCGAGTGGTGCATCAGCTTGCTGTAGTTGCTGTTGCTCGGCTTCAGGTATTCGATGCCAGTGTTGTTTGGCGTGGTGGTGCTGAGGTGCAGATAGACCTGCTGGCCAGGATAGGCTTCGGTGATGGGTGTGCCGCCGCTTTGGCTGAGCGAGGCGGTGAACATGCTTTCGTCAAGTTGGCTCGGATACATCGAAAGGTTGATGTCGTGCGGAGTCGCGATTTCGATGTCGTCTTCCATGCGGTAGTTCATGATAGGAACATCACCATGTTCAGTAGGACAATACCATAATCTGCCTGTTATATGGGTGATGTTAGTGCCAATTGGAAGTTTGTTAAACAGCTCGTTCATGACTTCGACAGATATGTCGCTGTCAAAAAAATAGGTGATGATGGGTCGGCTGTTATTGCCGCCTTGGACTAGGTCACCTTCAAATAAGCGCTTCCAGAGATGGCCCCCCGTTCTCTGTCAGTAACGGTCAGGTCGGTTAGCTGCATGATGCGGCTCTCGTAATTGTCGCTATACCATTGCATTGTGAGTTCAGCTCTGTTATAGAGCGTAGCCATATCGGTGCTGATAGGTGTAATGGTTTCTGTTCCAAGCCGTTGGAGGATACAGGTGTTTTCGGGCGTGCTCCTGATGGTCGAGATGCCATAGGTTTCTGGATTTACCTGTACTCGGATTCTATCACCAATGGCGAGATTTGGGTTGGTGCTGAAATTCAATCGCATGCCGCCGGTGGCATCTTGGATATAGACGTACGATGAAGATAAATTCACATGGTTGACCACGCCCTCCACCACCATGGTTTGGTTCAAGTGCGTGCGGGCGTAGTGGATGGTTCGGAGAGATGGGAATTCGATGTCTTCAGAGGAGCGGACGAAGAGCTTTATGCTGCCGCCGTAGCCTCCGCTTTGTCTGTAATTTACGGCTGTTACGCTGCGGAGCGATGCCCCTGATGGCAGTTCAGTCTCAGAATCGATGTCGGAGAATCTGATGGTGTCACTCACACCACTTTGGTCTTCCACCACATATTCGTTGAAATAACTGTTTTGCAAATGATCGACTACGGTCAGGTTGCTCACCTTCACGAGGGTGTATTGGTAGATGTCGTTGACGACGCGTTGGCGCGTGGCGGGATAGTGGGCGTTTTTCAGCTCTTCAAGGGTAATGTTTCTTACCCAGTGTGCTTCATCGTCATCGTGCCCTATGACCGTGACATCGGTAAGGTTATGATAGCCGATAGAAATCACGCCAAAAGTTTCATCATAACTTACTTTAGTGGCACGAATGGAGACGATGTCGCCTATACTAAGTGGGTGATCGCTGTCAACATAGTTGACCAGTATGCCAGAGGTGACGTTGAAAGCATCCGTTGTCTGCACTATATAAAAACCAATATAATAGCCTACCACCGTACCCGTAAAAGCCACGGGCGTGTTGGTGCCTGCCAATTGGCGTACTTGGCGGATGCTTAGTTGTTGTTGCCCTTTAGCTCCCAAAGGGGTGAGCAGCGCCATGAGGGCGAAGGCGGCGAGAAGTAGAAATCGTCTTTTCATTTTTGTGATGTTTTAATTGTGTTTTGCATTAATTTAGATTTCATGCGGCAAAAATATAACAAAAAAACGGGATGGAAATACGCAAATTTGCGTATTTTTCAAGGTTTTTTGGGCTGTTTTTTTGGAAAATCACTGTCTTTGCCAAGTAATATCAAAGTACCAAGCAGGTAATTGCCTCGTATCTGACAGGTGTATTATTCAATTGTTCTTATATTGTTATTCGATTGTTCTTCGTTTAAAAATCGAATAACAATCGAATAACAGACAAAGATGAATTGAGTAAAAGACAAGGAGAGTACGAGATAACTACGAGGCTGCCACGAGACTAACACGGTGCAACAATGGGACAAAGACAGGACATCCGACAAGAGGGTATTCCCCCTTGTTCCTGCCGGCTGCTGGAGTTTTGGCGGGGCTTCGCGTTCCTGTTATTATACACTTCGATTTCTGACCTTTGATAATAGGTACTGTTCCACCAAAACCTTTTTTTGTTCATCAGGCATCCTGTTGAACCCAGCATCAAGGATTGTCTGATAGACCTCCTTCTTTTGGGTGACAACAAACTTTTCTTCTCGTCCGTTCACATTGGCCATAATGTGTATGCTGCCTTTCGTAGTACGTTCAAAATGGATATCAGACACTTGATACCCGTCTTCCGACTCAAAGGAGAAAGAAGATGCCTCGTGGGTTTCGCCACGCAGCTCTTTCAATCGTCGCGAGATTAGTTCGATATGGAAGCTGTCCATCCCATTCGCAGCAGCCAATGTTTCGAAGTTGGCGGTGCCTTTCAAAACATTGTCTATCACCTCCACAGGATTTCTTACGGAATTATCACGGCCCAGCCTCAGAAGATCATCATTACTGATTTCATCAAACTTCCCACCGATGGACATGCAATGGTGTTTTTCCGCCTCAATGCCGTTGGTGGCAATGATGAAAGTCAAATCGTATGCGGGAGCCAAGTGCCATTCCCCGTTTGGCGACATCAGGAACGAGAAGTTCTTCTCATGGTCATCGGTATTATTGGTGAGGACGTTGAACACCGTCCTAAGGAACAGCTCATCAATCTCCGGCTTGGGAATCTCCAGCTCGCGGCAGGTGCGGAAGAGGTCTTCATAGCTGTGAGCATCAGGATTGACGGCAGCCAATGTCTGCATAAACAGTTTACGACCGTCTTTTCTGTCGAACCGCTTGGTCAGGAAGTGCCGAATCCCTTCAACCTCGACAAGACGGCTATCCATGATGGTGATGCCACATTGGCGAGCCATCTGGAAATAGGTCATTTCGGTTTCCGACAGCGCGTGTTCAGGAGTGTTGAACTTGATGAGGCAATGCTCATATTCAGGATTAGCACCCGTCTGTCCTGAGTGGATACTCCCGTCAGGGGCAATGGCAATGATAGCCTTCATCTGGCGGCCACCTGCAGAAGTGCCGATGGCAGTCAACGCACGACGGGTAAGAGGCTCTCCTGCGGAAATGCTCTTTCCCGCAAGCTGTTCCTCAATCAATTTGGCCTGCTCGTACAGACTGTCGATTTTGACCAAATCGTTATCATAAAAGCCACTATCCATGACAGGAAAGAACTCCAAGGCTCCCATAGCCCGTTTACCGATAAACGAGAGTTTCGTCAACGGTGTTTTGTCCTTTTCGTGTAGACCCTCGTCCTTGAACCATTGGTCAAACACGGCATTACCCCAGCGGTCAGGCAATGAATCTGCCAAAAACGAAGGAAGTCCTTGATAAATCTTGGGGTCTTTGATTCCTTGAATGGCAATGGCCGGACTCTCTGTGGCTTTGGGATGCGTGATGGGTGCCATATCATATTCCCTCTCAAAATAATCGGGAGAGAACCAAAACAGGCTAGTGTTGGTACTTGGGTTCCATTGAAGCGTGCCTATAGTCACGCCCCAAAGGGAAACGGAAAGGGTTTGTATGTCTTTATTGTTTTTTGTCATGATGTCTTACTCTTTGTTTGCCGTTGAGGTTGGAATAAGGCGACTCGGGAATGTCGGGAATCAAACTGTCCAAATTCTCGATAAGCCCAGTGTAGCGCATCAGGGAAATCAGCGTCGTTGCTGTGATGTTTCTGGCCGTTCCAGTTTCAAATTTGTGAATGGTCATTACCGATACGCCCGCTTTTGCCGACAGTTCTGCCTGCGTGAGCCCAAGGGCTACGCGATATTGCTTGAACCGCAGCCCGAGCATTTGGAGGATTTCAGCGTCAGAAAATCTCTTTATCATATCATTTGTAATTGGGCTGCAAATATAGTAAAATTTATATTAAGTGCAATAATAATAGATAAAATAAACTTTATTTTATATTATTCTTCGCAAAATCCATATCAACTTCTCCCGTGTCACTCGAAATTTGCTGAAAGTTATAAAATGATACAGAATGTACCATAATAAAATTGTATCTTTGCAGCCCAATTTGAAATCATTCTTAATAAGGATAAAATGGATACAAATCCGAACGAAAATATCATCAGCGAAGTCACGAACAAGGAGTATGAATACGGCTTCGTGACCGACATCGAGACCGATTTTGTGCCGAAAGGCTTGAATGAAGACATTGTCCGCCTCATCTCG
>JAFTCA010000053.1 GCA_017454945.1 Bacteroidales bacterium | reverse complement strand
CAACTCCTTGAACTGTGAGAACTCGGGATACTTGGCAGGCTGCTCAGGAATAGCATCCAACTCTTCGGGCGTGGTTCCACAATAAGCATAATAGGGAGTACCGCCGCCAGGCATGACAATCTCGATATTCTCAAGCAACACATTCTCGATAGGAATGTCGGGCTGACCCACAATACCCGATGGCGAGATGTTGCGCGGCAGGTCCTCCACCGGTCCTTCATATACATAGCCTGCATCCGCTTTGCTGGCAGGCACTTCGGCATACACATTGCGAATCACAATATTCTTCATCGAGCTCTGCTTCTCCAAGTTACGACGATGACCGGTGCGCAGATAGATGGGATTGCCCGTATTGATGGAACGCAAGCCGTCAATCTCAAAGCCGTCCACTTCGGCGCCATCCACGGCAGCCAACGTCACAGCCGAACGGTAGGTGTCGTAGATGGTTATATTGGTCATTTTCACATTTTTAAAGCCGCCACACGACACGGTGCCGAACTTCACCCCATTGGCACTGGAGCGACCAGTACAGTTGTCCACCACAATGTTCTGACACACATGGTCCTTACTGTGTGACTTGAAGCAAATCACATCGTCGGCAGCATCAAAGAAACTGTTGGTAATCTTCACACCGTCGCAGTCCACAATGTCAATGCCATCGTTGTTCCAATAGGAAGTGGCGTACACTTTAATATTGTCAACCACCACATTCTTGCACTGGTCGTAAATCTGGTTCCAGCTGGCGGGGTCACGCAAGGTGATACCCTTGACAGTCACCCCGTTGCACTCACGAAAGTAGATGTTCGACGGGCGGCTCGCCTCGGTGGGACGGTCATATTTCATCATGTCGGGGAAAGCGCCTCTGTTCACCAAGTCCACCAGATTGTAGGCCGTAATAAAGCCCTGACAAGTGATGGTACCCTCGCCTATCACGCCAATGTTCTCCTGATCCACGGCCATCACAAAGGCCGTCCACTTCATGCGCGGCTCCTTTACATAGTCCAACGGATTGGTAGAACCCAGCAGCGTGGCACCCAGTTGCAGATTCAGCGTCACATTCGACTTGAGATAGATGGTGCCACAGAGATAACGGCCAGGCGTAAACAGAAGTTCGCCGCCGCCATGCTCGCTCACATAGTCGATGGCATGTTGTATGGTCCTCGTATTCATAAATTTGCCGTCGGCCACTGCACCAAAGTCCTGCACATTGTACTGTTTTGCAAATCCGCACAGCACACCCGACAAACATATAACGATGATAAATATTCTTTTTAATCTCATATCTATTAGATATTTATGCGTTTACAAAATTATTTTTCCACCTTCGTGCATTTGTGCAATATCAAAGGCGCAGGTTTGGTGATGGGCTTGTCCGAATCGCGGAAATGGTAACGCACATCTTTCAGCGAAACACCATTCACATCGCTCATCACAACGGCGGGACGGTAATCGGCATGCATCAGCGTGAAGGTGACGTTGTCGAATACAATGTCTTTGGCATGGCGAACAAAGAAGCCCCACGCCGGCAGTTCCTTGAATTGCGAGAATTCGGGATAAGCCTTCTCCATTTCGGGAATAGATTCTAACTCTTTGTTGCTGGTACCGCGGTAGGCGTAATTACGGTTGCCGCCACCATCGTGAATAATCTGCACGTTACGCAGCGTGACACCCTCAATGTTGTTGCCAGCCAAGCCCACAATGCTCGCCGGCGACAAGTTGCGCGGGTTGTCCTCAATGGGCCCTTCGTACATATAGCCGCTGTCGGCCTTATGTGCCACAACCTCGAAGGTGGAGTTCTGGATGGTCACATTGCGCAACGAAGCCCGTTTGCCGCGACGGTCGCCAATGCGCAAGTAGATGGCGTTGCCTGTGTTGGCGCTGTAGAGACTATCAACCAGCACATTATCAACAATACCGCCATCCACCGAAGCGATAGTGAACGCCGAGCGGTAAGTGTCATACACTTGGTTATTGATAATCTTGATATTCTTGAAGCCGCCCATGCCCATCGTGCCGAACTTGATGCCGTTGGCGCTCGAGCGGGCCACGCAGTTGCGCACTTCCACATTCTGGCACAGCTTGCTGGCATCGTGCGACTTGAGGCAGATAGCGTCGTCGGAGGCATCCACGTAGCAGTTCTGCACTAGCACATGGTTGCAGTCCACCACATCAATACCATCATTGTTCCAATAGTTTTTGCTATCCACCGACACATTCTGTATCAGCAGGTTATCGCACTGGTCAAAATGCAGTGTCCACATCGCCGAGTTCTTGGCGATGATGCCATCAACGGTCACATCGGAGCACTCACGGAAATAGAAAAGGTTGGGGCGACGTGAAGCGCGGTCGTACCGCATGTTATTGTAGTCGTCGGTAATGAAGCCCAGATATATCTGTTGCTGACGATTAAGGGCGGTTTGACGACCTTGTCCGTCAACAACGCCCTGCCCTGTCACCTTAATATTATGTTGCTTGTACGCCATGATGAGGCCCATATCCATACGACCTTCGCAATAGTCGTAATCGTAGGGGTTGGTCGAGCCGACCAGAATAGCGCCTTCCTTAAGGTGCAGTTCCACATTCGACTTGAGGTGGATGGTGCCCGTAAGGTAGCGGCCCACATAGAAGAGCAGCCGACCGCCGCCATTCTCGCTGATGTAGTCGATGGCGTGCTGGATAGAACGGGTATTCACCGTCACCCCGTCCGACTTGATGCCGAACATCGAAGCACGGTACTCCTTCACCTCCTCAGCCGTCGCCGACAATGTAGCCACCAACAGCAGAAGCGGTACAATTAACATTCTCAAAACCTTCATAAGAATTTATTTTAGCGTGTAACAGCTTTATTTTCAAATATTAAAAACATCAAATGTTTTTATATAAAGAATTGCAATAATAGGAATAATAAATGATTTTTCAAACAAAAAAAGCCCGTCAACGACGAGCTATGGCAATAAAAATCCGCACTTCACATGGGGATGAACATCATCGCCACTATGCAAAGAGCGGAAATGGTAATTTTTGGAAGAAAATCTTACAGTTTGTTGATTTTTTTCATCAAACCGGATTTCAAGTTAGCAGCTTTATTTTTGTGAATAATGCCCTTCTTTGCCAACTTGTCAATCAGAGAAGTCATTGCGGGAAGCTTCTGCATAGCAGCCGATTTATCCTCAATCAATCTGATCTCTTTCAGAGAGTTACGCATTGTCTTTGCATAATATCTGTTTTCCAAACGCTTCTTGTTGTTAGCTCTGATTCTCTTTAACGCTGACTTGTGATTTGCCATTTCCTTATTTTGTTTTTTGTTACTTTATTGTTTTAAAATTGGATTGCAAAAATACAAAATTTATTATAACAGACAACACCCTGAATTTTTTTTTGAAAAAATACTGTATTATCGGGGGTTGAATCGCTAACAACTAACTTCTTTGAATTTTGAATTTTGAATTTTGGATTCTGAATTTCCTGTTGTGAAATCAAAGATTTCACAACAGGCTTTCTCCGTGAAAGCTGAAATAGTTCTCCTTGCCGATGATAATATGGTCGATGACGGCTATATTGAAAATAGCGGCGGCATCTTTTATCTTGTTGGTCAGTTTGATATCATCGGCGCTGGGGCGCACATTGCCTGTGGGGTGGTTATGACACAAGAACAATCCCGTGGCATTGATCTCCACGGCCTTCTGCAAAATCAGCCGGATGTCCACCGTCGTATGGTCAAGTCCCCCCTTCCCTATTTTCTCTTCCGTAAGTATAGCGGCATTTTTGTTGACATAGATGGTCCAGAACTCCTCATACTTGAGATGCGCCAATCGGCCATACATCAACTCGCGAATATCTTCTGAGTTCCTAATTTTCTTGCGCGCGACCACTTTCTCAGCACGGCATCTCGCACCCAACTCAAAAGCCGCCTGCAACGTTAGCGCCTTGACCGGCCCAACACCAGTAATCTTCGTCAGCTGTTGCAACGACATCTCCGCCAACATATTAAGTCGGTTGTCGCAACTCACCAACAATCTTTTAGCCACATCCACCGCCGACTCGTCACGAGTGCCACTGCGAAGTAGAATAGCCACCAACTCGGCATCCGACAACGCCGACGCCCCCTTCTGCATAAACTTTTCGCGGGGACGATCCATGGCATTCCAATCGGGAATGGTCAAACGGGAAGAACCTGCTTGCTTCGGCATGGCTACAAGCACTTTTGCCGTTTCAACAAATAGGAAAGCAGAATCTGGTCGAAGCCAGCCGTGATATCTACGGGCACCATATCTATCTGATAACCACCGCAGCGCAACTTCAGCAAGTGGAAGAAATCGCTGACGGCCGCCCTGTAATAGTCGCGCACATTATTCGAGTGCAACTTCACCTCCTCACCTGACTCCATATCGATGAACTTGTAGAGACGATTCTCCAAGGCAAAATCAAACTCCAGCTGCTTGTGGTACGTATGGAAGAGGATGACCTCGTGCTTGTTGTGGCGTAAATGCTGTAATGCCAACATCAACTCGTTCACATCCTTATCGGTCTCGAACATGTCGCTGAAAATGACCACCAATGAGCGCTTATGTATCTGCTCAGCAATGCGATGCAGCGTGTCGGTCACCATCGACTTGCGGCGCACCTCGGAAGAAATCGGCTGCAACACCTTCTCCAACTCACGGTAGAGCATCTTCTGGTGCAACTGGCCGCCACGGGCATTGGTGTGCAACTCGAGCGTGTCGGAAAAGATGCTCAACCCAACCGCATCTCTTTGATTTTTAAATATCTGCATCAACGCCGCCGCCGCATAGACCGAAAAGAATATCTTGTTCGGCGACTGCAACGTGT
>JAFTCA010000052.1 GCA_017454945.1 Bacteroidales bacterium | reverse complement strand
TGATTTTAATTAAGTTACAAAAATACAAAAAATATCAATACCGCCTAAAGTATCTCGCAACGGGATGGGTTATGAAATCTGTTCTGTTGATAATTTGAGTGATGAACTTATGGTTCAGTCACTTTTTAGCGACAAAAAATCCTATTTCTTCCATTTTTTTCCAAATTTCTCCGAAAAATGATGGAGAAAAAATCCGTTCAATTGTTTGGATTCTTAAATCTTGATATATCTATCTAAAAATCAATAATATATAATATTAACAGTGATGTTGTCATAAATAGCAAGTTATCAATAATTTAGTGTTTATAACTAAAAATTGAAAATTTTTCTCCAAATTTTTCCATTTTGATAATCAGTATTTTACATTAAAAAATTGTCAAAAAAAATTTTTTTATCAAAAATATGGAGTTAATAAGTTTTTCTTTTGTATTTTTGTCATCAACAAAACGGAAAAACATGCCAAATTACGATTATGGTTACTGGGAAATTGCGATAGAGAAGCACGGTCGTGTCAAACTGCCGACTGCGCTGTTGAAATCGCTGCCCGAGGATGAGCGCAAGAGTTTCTGGCTCACCCACGGCTTCGGCAATCATATTATGATGTGGACAGAGAAGTCGTATCGCCAGCAGATGGACTTTCTCAACTCGTTGGACCGCAATGTTATAGCCGTGAAGAAGTACCGCAATGCCTTTCTTCGCAATACGGCTTGTGTGGAGTGTGACTCGCAAGATCGTTTTGTGATTCCCAAGCCGCTGATGGAGCTGTACAAGATTGACAGGGAGGTGGTGCTGCTGCTGGATAACGGGAAGATTGAAATCTGGAATGCCGCCGAGTATCATGCCGAATATGATATGGATCCGGAAGAACTGAACCGCCTGAACGAATCTATTCATCTTGGAACCTATAAGTCGTCGGAGGAGCAGCATGATGTATCATAATCCCGTGCTTTTGGAAGAGTCGGTGTCGGCACTCGCCATAGTCCCCGACGGCATTTATGTAGATGTTACCTTTGGTGGCGGTGGTCATTCGCGCCGCATTTTGGAAAGCCTCTCCTCACAAGGACGGCTTATCGCTTTTGACCAAGACAAGGACAGTGCCGCCAATGTGCCCGATGACCCGCGAATCACCTTCGTGCCTTCGAATTTCAAGCATCTGAAGCGCTTCCTGCAGTATCATCAGGCTTATCCGGTGAATGGCATCCTGGCCGACCTCGGCGTCTCTTCGCACCAGTTCGACACACCCGAGCGTGGCTTCTCGCACCGCTTCGACGGTCAGTTGGATATGCGCATGAATACCGCCGCCGGCATCTCGGCCGCCGATGTGGTGAACCGCTACCCAGAACAGCGCCTGTCGGAAATTTTCTTCCTCTACGGAGAGTTGCACGACGCCCGCCGTTTGGCGCGATTGATAGTGAAAAAGCGCGAAGAGGGGCCGATAGACACTACCCAACAGCTGCGCGACACATTGCAGGATTGCCTGCCTAAGGGCCGTGAGAACAAAGTGCTCTCGCAAATCTTTCAGGCCATCCGTATTGAAGTGAATAGCGAATACGAAGTGCTACGCGAGTTTTTGGCACAAACCCCCGAGGCGCTTCTGCCCGGTGGCCGTCTGGTGGTGATTTCCTACCACTCGCTGGAGGACAAACTGGTGAAAAACTTCATCCGCTCGGGCAATCTGGAAGGCAAGATAGAGAAGGACTTCTACGGCAACCAGCTGACACCCTTCAAGGTGATTACTCGCAAGGCTATTGTGCCGACGGAAGAGGAAATAGAGATCAACTCGCGCGCCCGGAGCGCCAAACTGAGAGTAGCGGAAAAACTAAAAACTAACAACTAATAACTATCAACTAAATAAATGCAAACCACTAGCCCTAAAGAACCGACCAAAAACAAAAAGAAATCCCGTTTCAGAGATTTCATTACAGGCGAGTTTATGGTGGATAAGGATGTGAAATCAACATATCCTTTTATCGGCTTTGTGGTTCTGCTGTTCGTCCTGAGCATCCTGACCCAGCAGTGCGGAGAACGGAAGGTGGCATTGATTCGCAAGAAACAAACTGAGTATAAGGAGGGTTTGAGTCGGTTGAAACAGAACAATAACTTCATTCCCTACGAGCAGAATCAAGAACTTATCAAGATGATGGAGGAGAGAGGCTTTGTGAAGAACGACCGTCATCTGTATAAGGTGGAAGTGAGCAGTGAGGAGTGAGAAGTTAAGAAGTTAAGGTTATGAAGTGAGAAGTGAATAGTGAGAAGTGAGGGGTGAATAGTTAAGAAACTAAGGAGTTAAGTACTGCATATTTGTTCTTTGTTCTTTGAACTTTGAATTTTTAAAATAAGATGGCAAAAAAAGACAACAATCAAAATCGTTTCAGGTGGAAGATGAAGTTGGTGTACGGCATGGCGCTGTTGCTGGGCGTGATGTGCTGTCTTAAAATACTCCATCTTGTGATATTCCAACGCTCTATTTTCGAGGGCTCTTCCGAACGTTGTCTCGACAAAACCGAGGAAAATTGGAAGGATTCCCCCTTGGCGCATGATACCACTTGCAATTGCTTTGTGATCAACAATGACGTAAAGCCGATAAGGGGTGAAATCTTCGATGATCAAGGTCGCTTGCTGTCGGGCAACTTTACCGTGTTCGATGTGACAGTGGATGGCACCCGCCTGCAGCCGAAAGTTAAGCAAATTGGTAAGATTAAGACAGTTAACGATACTATTTATTGTGGTAATGGTCGGAACATCTCTCGCAATGGGGAACCCGCCAAGGTGAATGCGCTCATCCAAGAGTTGGCAGAAGCCTTTTATCAGCATTTCCACTATAGATTTCCTAATAAGAGCGTGACTTTCTACAAACAGCAGTTCACCAAGGCCATCAAGGATTGCAAGAACGTTTTTATCCTCGGCTCTAACATTACCAAAGAAACTCAGTGGGTGACTGCCGCAGATACGGCTTTCATCAAGACTTTACCGCTGTTGGGTCGTAAGAAGCAAAGTGTGCTCAACTGCTCACAAGCCACCGTACGTATCAATCCCTACGGCGAAATGGCTCGTCGTACCATCGGCCTCTATACTGATAACCAGAAGTTTGGTGTGGAAAATGCTTTCAACTCATACCTATACGGTGAGAATGGCAGTCGTAAGTATGTGGTTTACAATAGGGCACGCATCCCGCTGGGTGACTATGTGGAACCTACGGAGGGCTACAACGTGCATACGACCATCAATCTTGAAATGCAGAATATTGTGCATAACGAGCTGCAGAAGACATTGATAAGCAGTATGGCCGAATGGGGATGTGCTGTGGTGATGGAGACGGCTACGGGTGAAATCAAGGCCATTGCCAACCTGACGCGAGATGAGAAAAATGAAAATGTCTATCGTGATGGGGTGCACAACTACTTGCTGACAGCCATGGTGGAGCCAGGTTCCACTTTCAAGTTGGCATCGCTATTGGCTTATCTTGAGAATGTAAAAGACGATACAACACGTATTTATCCCGTGATGGCTCACACTTTCTCGGTGCCCAATCGGAGTGGAACACGTGTAAACAAGTATTTCAAGGTGGATAAACCGGGGCATGCCGAGGAACAGGGCAAGCCGATAGATGTGTTCCAACGCTCTTCCAATGTGGGCATTGCTTCAATGATTTTCGATGTCTATTCTTATTATGGTTATAAACAGTATCTGAATAAGATAGATTCGATGTTTATCACCACTTCCTTCTCTACGCAACTTGGCAAAGTGAATGCACCGGCTATTAAGCGAAATGCGAAAGACTTCCATAGTTATTATAATGCATGTTTTGGCGCCGGCTTCAGCATGACGCCCGTGCAGACATTAGTGTATTATAATGCCGTAGCCAATGGCGGTAAGATGATTCTTCCTCTGTTTGTGAAATATATTACCAATCAGGAGGATACGATTGAACGTTTTGAGGCCGAAGTGATTAACGAGCAGTTCTGCAAACCATCTACCATCAGCAGAGCTCGTAAGTATTTGGAGGCGGTTGTTTATGGTGACCATGGAACGGCTCGTGGCTACAGGGATCCTGCTTTCCGCTTTGCCGGTAAAACCGGTACCCGCGACATTTGGAATGAAGCACTTGGTCAGTACGACTACCATAAAAATAGTGTCTCTTTCTGCGGCTATTTCCCTGCTGACAAGCCCAAATATACCTGTCTGGTGTTCATGTACAATGTGCCTCAGAAGAGCTATGTGGCTGTGGGAGTTTTTGCTCGCATTGCCAAGGCTATCCTCAATTCGGCCAGCTACGGTGCAGTACAGAGCATCGATCAGAGCAAGGAAAAAACGCTGCCTGCCGTACCGTTCCTGCAGCCAGCACAGTTGCAGACCATCCTAACCGATTGGCAGATACCAATGAAAGTGCCTTCGGGTTCACCTTACGTGACAGTCTTCCGCGATAATAACAACCAACCGCAACTGAAAAGTGTCAATTTCGATTCTAAGCAGCCTGTGCCCAATGTTATGAATATGCTGGCCTCGGACGCCGTGTACGAACTGAGTCGCAAAGGCTATAAGACACGCCTCGTGGGCCGTGGCATTGTCAGACGCACCGAAGTGGACGCAGCCACGAAGACGGTAACGTTATATCTAAGTAATTAACAATTTACAATTTACAATTAGAAAAACCAAACCATAACCAACCATTAACCAAGCCAAACCTTTAACTCTCATCTCTCCACTTTAAATTAAAACCTTTTTGATACGTGAAAAAACTTGTTGTTTTACTGCCATCGTTGCAGAAATATGAAATTGTAGGTAATGCGGATATTGAAATATCTGCTATTGAGTTTGATACGCGGAAAATCCAGCGTGACGACTCCCTCGCTGCAGTGCCTTTGTATGTGGCTCAGCGCGGTACCCAAACCGATGGACATAAGTATATTCCGCAGGCCATCGCTGCAGGTGCAGGTGCTGTGGTTTGCGAAGAACTACCCGCTGAGGTGAATCCTGCCGTGACTTACATTGTGGTGCCCGACTCATCGATTGCACTTGGCCGTTTGGCTTCCGCATTTTACGATTATCCTAGTCGCCAGCTGAAGTTGGTGGGCATCACCGGCACCAATGGCAAAACCACTACCGTGACGCTGTTGCACCGCTTGCTTAGCGACCTCGGTTGCCATGTGGGTATGCTCTCCACCATCGTCAACAAGGTGGGCGACAAGGTGGTTCCTGCCACGCACACGACGCCCGATGCGGTGGAGTTAAACAGTCTGTTGCGCCAGATGGTGGACGATGGTTGTGAATATTGCTTTATGGAAGTAAGTTCGCATTCTATTTGTCAGCATCGTATTGAGGGCTTGCATTTTACGGGCGGCATTTTCAGCAATATCACCCATGATCATCTCGATTTCCACAAGACTTTTGCCAACTATATCAAAGCAAAAAAGGCATTCTTCGATAACCTTCCCGACACTGCTTTTGCACTGACCAACATTGATGATAAAAACGGCAAAGTGATGGTTCAGGAGACGCATGCCGCCGTGCATACTTATAGCTTGATGGCACATGCCGACTTCAAAGGACGTATCATCGACAATGCTTTTGAAGGCTTGCAGATGTCCATTAATAACAAAGAAGCCTATTTCAAACTGTGCGGACGATTCAACGCCTATAACCTGTTGGCTATTTATGGCACGGCCGTTCTGTTGGGCTTCGAACCGATGGAGGTACTTGCGAAGATGAGTGCCTTGAATCCCGCTGCCGGTCGCTTCCAGCTGCTGCGCAACGACCGCAAATGCACGGCTGTCATCGACTACGCTCACACGCCTGATGCGCTGAAAAATGTGCTGATGACCATCCGCGACATCACCAAGCCCGAGGTGGAAGTGATTACCGTGGTGGGTTGTGGTGGCGACCGCGATGCGCTCAAGCGTCCCGTGATGGCGGAAATTGCTTGTACTTACAGCCATAAGGTGATTCTGACTTCCGACAATCCGCGTACCGAAGACCCCAACAAGATTCTGGAGGATATGCAGAAAGGTATCCCCGCCGATTTCAAGCGCAATGTGCTGGTCATTGAGAACCGCCGCGAGGCCATCAAGACTGCTTGCATGATGCTTGCCGACGGCGGCGTGCTGCTCGTTGCGGGCAAAGGCCACGAAAACTATCAGGAAATCAATCATGTAAAGCACCATTTCGACGACATCGAAGTGGTGAAGGAATTCTTGTAAACAATTAAACAATTCAACACCATAACCCATTAACCTATTATGTTATATTCTCTTTTTAATTGGCTCGAAAAAATGGATGTGCCTGGCGCCGGTATGGTCAAATACATCTCCTTCCGGTCGGCGATGGCAGTCATCCTGTCGCTCATCATCTCGATGATTGTGGGCAAGTATTTGATTCGTCTGCTCCGCAAAAAGCAGATCGGCGAGACCGTCCGCGACCTTGGACTGGCGGGACAGATGGAAAAGCAGGGCACGCCGACCATGGGTGGCCTGATTATTCTGGCTGCCATCCTTATTCCCGTGTTGCTGTTCAACGACCTGACCAACGTCTACGTACAACTGATGATTTTCTCGACGCTCTGGTTGGGTGCGCTCGGTTTCGTGGATGATTATATCAAAGTATTCCGCAAGAACAAAAAAGGATTGCCGGGCAAGGCCAAAATTGTTGGACAAGTGGTACTTGGCTTGGTGGTGGGCTTGGTAATGTATTTCCATCCCGACGTGGTGATCAAAGAGAAAAGTTCGACGGTGGTGCCTTACACACAGACCGAGAACATCTTCGCCGCCGAGAATGCCGACAATACCACATCGACCTACTCGTTCAGCGAAGCCAAGCATTCGACTAAAACCACGATTCCTTTTGTTAAGAATCACGAGTTCGATTATGCATGGCTCACGGCCTGGCTGGGCGATGAGGACGGCAAGTGGTCCTTCCTGCTCTTCATTCCCATCGTCATCTTTATCATTGCTGCCGTCTCCAACGGTGCTAATCTCACCGACGGCTTGGATGGCTTGGCGACGGGCACATCATCGGTAATTGGCGCGACAATAGCCGTATTTGCATATGTGTCGGGCAACGCTGTGTTTGCCAATTATTTGGATATCATGTATATACCTAATATTGGCGAACTGGTGATTTTTATGGCGGCGATGTTCGGTGCTTGCATGGGATTCTATTGGTGGAATTGCTATCCAGCCCAAGTGTTCATGGGCGATACGGGCAGTCTGATGCTGGGCGGCATCATTGCCGTATCGTGCATCATCATCCGCAAAGAGCTGCTGTTGCCCATCCTCTGCGGCATTTTCCTTGTGCAGTCGCTCTCAGTCATCATCCAAGTAACCTATTTCAAGATTACCAAGAAAAAGTATGGTGAAGGCCGCCGACTCTTCCTCATGTCGCCTTTGCATCATCATTATCAGAAAAAAGGATTCCATGAAGCCAAGATTGTTCAACGCTTCATCATTGTAGGCATCATTTTAGCAGTATTAACAGTAGTAACTTTAAAAATAAGATAATTATGGCAGCACAAAGACCTTTACAATATAATGTTTATCAAAGTGGCACTTCTTCCACTAACACATTGGCGCAAAGTCTAATAAACATTCGTCAGAAGAACCTTGATGAGAATGTGGTCTCCTATCTGGAAGGCAGCGGCCACAAGTTGGAATATGTGAAAACCATCAACGGAGTGGATTTCATCAACGACTCATGCTCGCAGACCGCCAATGCCGTGTGGTATGCACTCGACAGCATGACCAAGCGCGTGACCTGGATCATGTCGATGGATAAAGTGGAGACTTTCACCGACGACTTGCTGGATATCATAGAAGAGAAAGTGGGAACCATCGTTCTTCATGGCGTTTATAATACGGCCATTATAGAGTTCTTCACGGAGTTAGGCAAGCAGGTTCTGTTTTCGATGAATATGGAAGAAGCCGTTCGTACAGCTTTCTACAATACCAATCCTGGCAGCGTGGTGCTCTTCTCGCCGGGCGTGGCTTGTCATGGCGATTATCCGTCGTACCGCGAGCGTGGCGACAAGTTCAAAGAAGCGATTGCGCAGTTGTAAAGAACTATTCCTCAAGTAGATCTGGGCGGCGTTGGCGCGTGCGTTCAAACTGCTGCTCCAGTTTCCATTCGGCAATAAGGCGATCGTTGCCTGATAGCAGCACATCGGGCACTTTGTGACCTTGGTAGTCGGCGGGACGGGTATAGACTGGTGCCGACAGCAGTCCGTCTTGGAAGGAGTCGGAGAGGGCGGAGGTCTCATCGTTGAGCACACCGGGGATGACGCGTGCCACGGCATCCACAATGGCCATGGCGGCAATTTCGCCACCCGAGAGGACAAAATCGCCCATGCTAATCTCTTCAGTGATAAATAGTTCGCGCACCCGCTCGTCCACACCTTTGTAGTGGCCGCAGAGTATCATGATGTTCTCCTTGAGCGACAGGGCATTGGCTTTATGTTGGTCGAAGGTTTTGCCGTCCGGAGCCATAAAGAGGATGGCATCGTAGTTGCGTTGAGCCTTCAAAGCCTCGATGCAGCGGGCGATGGGCTCGATCATCATCACCATGCCGGCACCGCCACCAAAGGGATAGTCATCTACACGGTGGTGCTTGTCGGTGGAATATTGGCGGATGTCGTGCAGTCCCACCTCCAGCAGGTTGCGGTCAAGTGCCTTTTTGACAATCGATTGGGAGAGGATGCCCGTGAACATGTCCGGAAAAAGAGTCAGTATGTCGATTCGCATAGCTATAATTTTTCAATACACAGGATGCCGTCGCGGAAGGGCAGAAGTAGGTTGCGCACGCGCGGGTCTTGCTGCACACGGTCGTTGAAGGCCATGATGGCGTGCGTGTCCTTGTCGTTACTTTTTACCTCTTCCACCACTTTGCCGTTCCATAACACATTGTCGATGAGCAGCAAACCGCCTTTTGCCACTTGCGGCAGGATGAGATCATAATAGCCGTCGTATTCGGTTTTCTCGGCGTCGATGAATACCAAGTCCCAAGCGTGGTGCAGGGTGGGGATGATGTCCAAGGCGTTGCCGATATGGAGTTGCAGTTGGTTGTGGAATGGCGACTGGCTGAAGTTTTGGAGGATAGTCTCTTCCAGTTCCTCGTCTATCTCGATAGTGTCGAGCGTGCCGTCGGGGGTGAGCCCTTCGGCGAGGCAGAGGGCCGAGTAGCCCGTGAAGGTGCCTATTTCGAGGATGTGCTTCGGCTGTTTGAGGCGTGCGATGAGCGAAAGAAATGCCCCTTGCAGCGGTCCCGATACCATGCGCGGGTTCAGGTTGTGCAGGTGTGTGGCGCGGTTGATGCGGTATAGCAGGTCGCTCTCGGGGGTGGTGTGTTCCTCCGAATACTCCTCAATGTCCTGTGAAACGAGGTTGAACATGATGATTGTGATATGGGTGCAAAATTACGACAAATTCCGTAAATTTGCCCACAAATTTCATTCCATGTCATCCTTGGTCGAACTTCTCTCTCCTGCCAAGAACCTCGAGTGCGGTGTCGAGGCGGTGAATCATGGCGCCGATGCGATATACATCGGGGCGGCACGCTATGGGGCTCGCGTGGATGCGGGCAACTCGCTGGCCGACATTGCCCAGCTGGTGCACTATGCCCATCTGTATGGCGCCAAAGTGTTCGTTACGCTGAATACCATCCTGACTGACAAAGAGTTGGAAGAGGCGGAGAAGATTATCCACGACCTCTATAATGTGGGCGTCGATGCGCTGATAGTGCAGGATATGGGCATCCTGAAGCTTTCGCTGCCGCCCATAGAGCTGCACGCCAGTACACAAACCGATAATCGCACGCCCGAGAAGGTGCGCTTCCTGCAAGAGGTGGGCTTCCGTCGCGTGGTGCTGGCTCGCGAACTGTCGTTAGACGAGATAACAGCTATTCACCAAGCCACTTCGGTGGAGTTGGAGGCGTTTGTGCACGGTGCCCTTTGCGTGAGCTACAGCGGCCAGTGCTACATGAGTGCCGCCGCCACCGGCCGTAGCGCCAATCGCGGCTGCTGCGCACAATATTGCCGGCTGCCCTATTCGCTCTACGATGCTACGGGTCGTAAGTTGGTTGCCGACAAGCATTTGCTGTCGTTGAAGGATATGGACCGCTCCGATTTCTTGTGGGAAATGATTGCGGCAGGCATCTCCTCTTTCAAGATTGAAGGGCGCCTGAAGGAAGTGGAGTATGTGAAAAACATTACCGCCTACTACCGCCAGCGGCTGGATGCTATATTGGATGGCAAAAGCGATTGGAAACAAGCGTCTTACGGTAAATGCAGATATTATTTTACGCCCAATCCTGAGAAGACCTTTCACCGAGGCAAGACCGACTATTTCTTGCATGGCGAGCGTGGCGACATAGCCTGCTTTGACACGCCGAAGTCGGTGGGCGAGTTTGTGGGCAAAGTGACAAAACTGCGCCCCGACTCGTTTGAGGTAGATGGCAGCCAGGAGCTGCACAACGGCGACGGCCTCTGCTTCGTTGCACTAGGTAGTGGCATGACGGGCTTTCGCGTCAACAGCGTCGAAGGCCGCCTGGTGAAGCCAGCGCAAATGCCTGAACAACTGTCTGTTGGTGCCGACTTGTACCGCAATTATGACCATCAGTTTATGAAGTTGCTGGCGGGCAAAAGTGCCGAGCGCAAGATAGGGGTGAAGATGCTGTTGCAGGAAACGCCGCAAGGCTTTTCGTTGACGCTAACCGCTGCACAAAAAAGTGTTACTCAGGAACTTATTTGCGATAAGCAGTTGGCCCAACAGCCCGAGAAAGCGATGGATACCTTGAAAGCGACTTTGCTCAGAGTTGGCAACACGCCTTTTGAGGTGGAAGATGTTGATATACAGTTATCTAAAGTATGGTTCCTGCCCAACTCGCAGGTGGCCGACCTGCGCCGCCGAGCCACGGATGCGCTCGAAGAGTTGTTATCGCAGCCGCATCTCTCGCCCGATACCCCATTGCCTTCAGACAGCACTGCTATCTATCCCGAAAAAACGCTGACCTACCTTGGCAATGTGATGAACAGCCAAGCCGCCGACTTTTACCGCCAACATGGCGTGATGAAGGTTCTGCCAGCCTACGAACAGAAGCCCGTACCTGGCGCCGTGCTGATGTTCTGCAAGCATTGCATCCTTTACGCATTGGGGCATTGCAAGAAGCAACAAGCGGTTTCGGACGACAAGTGGCAAGAGCCGTTGTTTTTGCAATACAAAGACCGTCGTTTCCAGTTGGAATTCGATTGCCAACATTGTGTTATGATGGTGAAATCGTTTTGATTGAAAAATCTTCGTTGATTCGTTTTTTTTTCATCACAACAAGATTATTCCTTATTTTTGCAATCTTTAAAAATCCTTTATAATATGGAAATCAAGCAATATATTGAAACTAACAAGGAGAGATTTCTCGAAGAACTTTTCTCCCTAATTCGTATTCCTTCAATTAGTTCGCAGGCCGAGCACAAAGGCGACATGGTACGTTGTGCCGAGCGTTGGAAAGAGCTGATTTTGGCTGCCGGTGCCGACCGTGCCGAGGTGATGCCGACTGATGGCAATCCTGTGGTGTATGGCGAAAAAATAGTGGACCCCGCCGCCAAGACGGTGCTTGTTTACGGTCACTACGACGTGATGCCCGTGGACCCGTTGGAACTGTGGCATACCGACCCGTTTGAGCCGGTCATCAAAGATGGCAAAATATGGGCTCGCGGTGCCGATGACGATAAAGGTCAGTCGTTTATGCACGCCAAAGCTTTCGAAACGATGCTCCAGACGGGCAACCTGCCTTGCAATGTGCAGTTTATGCTCGAAGGCGAGGAGGAGATAGGCTCAGGCAGTCTGGCCAAGTGGATTGTGGTGAACAAGGACCTCGTGAAAGCCGACATTATCTTGGTTTCCGATACCAGCATGATTGCTTCCGATGTGCCTTCCATCACGACGGGCTTGCGCGGCCTGGCTTATTGGCAGATTGAAGTCACGGGGCCCAATGCCGACCTGCATTCTGGCATTTTTGGCGGCTCTGTGGCCAACCCGCTCAACACGCTGTGCGAGATGATTAGCAAGTGCATGGATGCCGACAACCATATTACCATTCCTCATTTTTACGATGATGTGGTGGAATGTTCTGCCCGTGAGCGCGAGCTGCTCAATATGGCACCCTATAGTGAAGAGGAATACAAGGAAAGTGTTGGTGTGAAGGCGCTGCGCGGCGAAAAAGGCTATACCAAAATCGAGCAGGTGGGCATCCGTCCTACCTTCGACTTGTGCGGTATGTGGGGCGGCTATACGGCCGAAGGCTCCAAGACCGTGCTGCCGTCGAAAGCCTACGCTAAACTATCGTGCCGCTTGGTGCCCAATCAGGACCATGAGAAGATTGCCGAGCTGGTGAAAAACTATTTTGAGGAGAATGCTCCTGATTATGTGGACGTGAAGGTAACGCCGATGCACGGTGGTCAGGCCTACGGCTGTCCCACCGACCATCCTGCCTACAAGGCTGCTGAGGCCGCCTATATGGACACTTACGGCAAGTTGGCCATCCCGATGCGCAGTGGTGGCAGTATTCCCATCATCTCCACCTTTGAGAAAGTGCTGGGTATCAAGTCTATCCTGATGGGCTTCGGCCTGGGCGAAGATGCTATCCACTCGCCGAACGAGAATTACCGTCTCGATCATTTCTACAAAGGCATCGAGACGATTATCCGTTTCTATCATCATTATGCAAAATAATTAATCACTATCTAAAGCTACATATCACATGAGAAAAGACATTTTTGAAAGAATCAAAGAGTCGTCGGGTGGCCCGATAGGGCAATACCGTGAGAAAATAGATGGATATTTCGCATTCCCGAAGTTGGAAGGCGAACTGGGTCCGCACATGAAATTCAATGGCAAGGAGGTGCTCTGCTGGAGTCTCAACAACTACCTCGGACTGGCCAACCATCCTGAGGTGCGCAAAGCCGACGCAGAAGGCGCCGCCCGCTGGGGCATGGCTTATCCGATGGGTAGCCGTATGATGACCGGCCAGACGGCCCTCCACGAACAGCTGGAGAGAGAACTGGCCGACTTTGAACACAAAGAGGCTGCCTTCGAGTTCAACTTCGGCTATCAAGGCATTGTGTCCACCATCGACTCACTGGTTTGTCGCCACGATGTCATCGTGTATGACGCGGAAGCACACGCATGCCTGTTGGATGGCATTCGCCTGCATATCGGCAAGAAATTCAAGTTCCGCCATAATGATATCAAGGATTGTGAGCGAATTTTGGGCAATGCATGCAAGATTGCCGATGAACAGGGTGGTGGCGTGCTGCTGATTACGGAAGGTGTATTCGGCATGACCGGTGCCCTCGGTATCCTGGATCAGATTGCTGCCCTCAAGAAAAAATATTCGTTCCGCATTCTCATCGACGACGCCCACGGCTTCGGCGCAATGGGGCCGCACGGAAGAGGCACTTCCGAGCATTTTGGTGTCATGGACGACATTGATATCTATATCGGCGCCTATGCAAAGTCGATGGCAACCATCGGTGGCTTCGTGGCTTCTGAAAAGAGCATCATCAATTTCTTGCGCTACAACATGCGCTCACAGATGTACGCCAAATCGCTCCCGATGCCTATCGTGGTGGGCTGTTTGAAGCGTCTCGAAATCATTCGTAGCGAAGAAGGCGACCGTTTGAGAGCCCATCTGTGGAAAATCACTCGTGCGTTGCAGAAAGGTTTCCGCGAACTCGGCTACGAGATTGGACCGGCAGAGGCTTGTGTCACCCCCGTGCATTTGTATTGCGGTATAAATCAGGCTGCTAACATCGCCGTTGACCTACGTGAGAATTACAACATCTTCTGCTCAATCGTCACTTATCCTGTCATTCCTCCTGGAATGCTCATCTTCCGCATCATCCCAACGGCTGCTCACAGCATGGAGGATGTGGAACGCACATTGGCAGCTTTCAAAGACATCAAGGAGCGTCTTGCCAAAGGCGATTACGACAAGCCTATTCCGGATATGGCGCTGATTAAGTAGGGAACAGATGTTTTCTAAAATATGTAATTTATGAATAACAAATATCAACTAAGATGTACTCAATGTGGCGAAGTCATTCCCGACTTTGCCACTTGGCTTTCTCAGAATCAACAATGCAAGTGCGGATGCAAACGCGCTGTGGCTGAGTATTCGGCTGATTATCACAAGCTTGACGATTTGCTAAAAGCCAAAAATCCTGATAGTTTCTATATCTACTCCGATTTTCTGCCGATAAAGGATGCCAACAATGCGGTTTCCTACGGCGAGGGCACTATCCCGATGGAGGAGTGGGCCTATCTGGAAAAAATCGCCAAAGAGCAATACGGCATCGACTGCAAAGTGATGGTCTATCGCAACGACCTGAACGGCGGTACGGGCACTTTCAAGGATGTGGCCGCTTCGTTGGCCGCTACCATCTTCAAGGAAAATGGCGTGAAGGAGTTCTGTGTGGCCTCGACGGGCAACACGGCTACGGCCTACAGTCGCTATTTGGCCAAGGCTGGCATCAAGTTCACCGTTTTCGTGCCCAACTGCGTGTCGCCCGACACGGTGCGCGAAATCAAGTCGCACGGCCAGAACGTTGTGGTGGCCGATGGTGACTATGCCTATGCCAAGAAGCTGGCCGCCGACTTCCACACCCAGAACAATGTGCTGATTTCGGCCGGTAATATCGACCCCATTCGCGTGGAGGCCAAGAAGACGATGGTCTTCGAATTTCTGCGTCAATTAGGCAAGATGCCCGATGTGTATGTGCAGGCTGTTGCAGGTGGCACGGGTCCCATTGCCGTTGAGAAGGGTGTTCGCGAGGTGGAGAAACACTATCCCGAAGTGAAACTGCCCCGCATGCTGCTCATCCAGCAGGATACTTGTGACCCGATGGTGCAAGGCTGGGAGAATGCCAAGAAGAGCAATTTCCCCGAAGGCTATCAGAACCATTATCCCGTAATTGACAATCCGCAGACGATGGTATCCATCCTCTCGACGGGCAACCCGGGTATGTTCCCTGTGGTGGCACCTATCGTGCGCCGTAGCGGTGGCGATTTCCTGCGCGTGAAAGAGAGCGAACTCGTTGCGACGGCCCGCCAGGCTTACGAGGAGACCAATGTTCTCTTGGGTCCTGCTGGCGTGGTTTGTCTGGCCGGTTTCTTCGAAGCGTTGCGCCAAGGACAAATCCATAATGGCGAAACGGTGCTGGTAAATACGGGTGAAGGTGCTGGTCGTGCGACGGCTTTTGCTGCGCAAGTGCGTGCTAAATAAGTGGTTTAGCAGTAGTTTGCGTTGACGTTATTATTTTTTATACCTTTGCAGCCTTAATTATGAACAGATTAACTTCTGAAGAAATACAACTGGCGCAGGATGCGTTGACCCGCAGTAACAAGGTGGTCATTGTGTCGCATTACAACCCCGATGGGGATGCAATGGGCTCATCTTTAGCTATATATCACTATTGTAAGGGTAAAGGAAAAGATGTCCATGTCATTCTGCCGAATCTGTTTCCTTCGTTTTTGAATTGGATGCCGGGGGCCGACACCATTGTGGTGGCTGCCCAGCATGTCGACAAAGTACGCAAGTTGTTTGCAGAAGCCGATCTGATGTTCGTGGTCGATATGAATGCGCCCAGCCGCTTCGGCTCTGCCTTTGAGGAGTGCATTACCGACTCGAAGGCCTTCAAGATTCTGATTGACCATCATGTATCGCCAATCATCGACTGCAACGTGAAGTTGTCGGAGACACAGACTACGTCCACTTGCGAACTCGTCTATAACTTCCTTTTTGATGAATTGTGTGATAAAGAGGCGCTTACGCTTGATATTGCAGAGTGCATCTATGTGGGCATGATTACCGATACCGGCTCGTTGAGCTATATGTGTAATCATCCCGAAACGTACCTTGCTATTAGCGAGTTGATGAAAAAAGGTGTGGATGGCGAGGCTATCCACAGGAAAGTGTACGACAATTACTCCGAGAGTCGCCTTCGTCTGTTGGGACTGCTCTTGAGCCAGCGCCTGAAAATAATGAACGACTATGCCACTTCTTATGGCTATTTGACAAAGAAAGACTTGATGGACAATAATTTCCATATTGGCGATACCGAAGGGTTCGTTAATTATGGTCTGTCGGTAGGCACTGTCAAGTTCACCGCATTCTTTACCGAACGCGATAATCGTATCAGAGTCTCTTTCCGCTCGAAAGGCGACTTTGATGTGAACAAGTTTGCCCGCAAGCACTTTGACGGCGGCGGTCATAAGAATGCTTCTGCAGCGTATCATTATGATACACTGGAGAATACGATGGCCTATTTTGAAGAGGTGCTGAAGGAATATAAAGATGAATTAACTGCACAAAAATGATGAAACAACCTTTCCTTCTGGCTGTTATGGCAGTTTTGTTGCTGTCCTGCGTCGCTTGCAAAAACAAGCAGACGACGGGAGTGGTACAGTTGCCCCATCAGGAGGAAGAGGAGGTTTACGACCCTTTTGTGGATGGTAATCGTAAGATTGTGGCTCTGGAGGATGAGGAGATCGACCTGTTTCTCAAGCGCTACGGTTGGAACACCGAGAAGACGGGCACCGGCTTGCGTATTGAGATGGTCAAGGAGGGTTCGGGAGGTTGTCCCATGGCAGGGCAGACAGTGACACTGAAATACAAGACCATGCTGCTTTCGGGCGATGTGGTTTATAGCTCGGACGAGTCAGGTGATTTGGTGTTTGTAGTGGATAAATCCAACGATGTGGCTGGCTTGCACGAGGCAGTGAAACGAATGAAAAAAGGGGCTGCGGCCCGCGTGGTCATCCCAGCGCACCTGGCCTATGGTGTGGGTGGCGACGGTGACCGCATTAAAGGACGTAAACCCATTGCAATGTATTTAGAACTTATTGACATTAAATAAATTATAATCTAAACAAAAACATTATGAAAAATATGAAGAGAATCATGCTCTTTGCTTTGGCCATCATCGTGATGGGCAGTATGGCATCTTGCAAACACCAAGGTTTTAAAAAGGACAAAACCGGTTTCTATTACAAATTTTATGAGCAGAACGACACTGCCGCCCAACCCGAACTGGGTGATGTGGTGATGATGATGTACACCATGCGTACGATCGACTCGACGCTGGATGGCCCGCGTCCCTTACAGGTTGAGATTCTGGAACATGCATTTGAAGGCGATATTTATGATGCTCTCAAGTTGATGCATGTAGGCGACAGCGCCACCTTTATCCTGGATGCCGATTCATTCTATCACTATTACTTAGGTCAGGAGTTCAATCTGGAGACCAAAGACAAAGATCTCTATTTCGATATCAAGTTGATGGACCTGATGCCTCGTGTTGAGGTGGAAGCTATGAGAGCTGAGCAACTCAAAATGCAACAAGAGTTCTTCGAACATCGTAAAAATGCAGAGGACAGTCTGTTAACCGATTATATCGTTACGAATAAGATTAAAGTAAAACCCACCGATAGCGGACTTTATTTCATCTCAACTAAGGCTGGTAAAGGTGCAAAGGCTGAAGCTGGCAAGATGGTTTCCGTGCATTATGAAGGCAGAACGCTGGAAGATAACCGCGTGTTCGACAGCTCGATTCAAAGAGGTGAACCTATCGAATTTGTTTTGGGTCAAGGTAAGGTTATCCCTGGTTGGGAAGAAGGTATTGCCATGATGAAGGAAGGCGGCAAGGCCACCCTAATCATTCCCTCCAAACTGGCTTATGACTCCATGGGTGCCTATCCCGTGATTATGCCTTATAGCACTTTAATTTTTGATGTTGAGTTAGTTTCGGTTAAGGATGCCGCTGATATGAAATTGGCTCAATAGTTTTCCACTAAGATTATCATTATGGAAGTAACCCGTCTTTTTGATTTATTGCCTCATTATGCCGAGCATTTTCCTACCGACAATGCGTTGAATGGGAAGGAGAACGGCATTTGGGTAAATTATAGCATTTCGCAATATATTGAAAAGGTAAACAATATCAGCTACGGATTGATGCAGCTGGGCATTAAGAAAGGCGACCGTATCGCTTCTATCAGCAACAGCCGCCCCGAATGGAACCTGCTCGACATGGCTATCATGCAGTTGGGTGCCATCCATGTCTCCATCTATCCCACCATCAGCGAGAGCGACTATCAGTACATTTTGCATCATGCGGAAGTGAAGATGGTCTTCGTCGCCGGCTGGGAGTTGCTGCGCAAAATTGAGAATGTCATCAATGGCATCCCCGAACTGGCAGATAATGTTTACACTTTCCGTAACTTGCGTGGTTATAAGCACTTAAATGAAGTGATAGAACTGGGGCGGGCGAACCCGAGTCCCAATTATCTGGAAGAAATCAAGGCGCAAATTACGCCTGATGATGTTGTTACGATAGTTTATACGTCGGGCACGACGGCCAACCCCAAAGGGGTTATGCTTACTCACAGTAATTTCTTGAACAATGTGAGGGCAATCCTCCCCATTGTGCCCGATAATCCTAATAATAGGGTGCTTAGCTATCTTCCGTTATGTCATGTGTATGAACGCATGATGATTTACGCATGGCACTATCTGGGTATCCCGATTTATTATGCCGAAAACATCGCTAAGATTGCCGACAACCTCAAGGAGGTGCAGCCCACCATCTTCACTTCTGTGCCGCGATTGCTGGAGAAGTTCTACGACCGCTTCATTTCTACAGGCCGGAAACTCAACAAGATAAAGAAGAAAATATTCTTCTGGGCTAATGATGTGGCGCTGAAGTATGACGTAGGAGAGTTGTCGAACGCCTATAAACGCCGCCTGAAAAGAGCGCGCAAGCTGGTGCTCCGTAAGTTCAAGGCGGCCTTTGGTGGCCAGATACAGGTCATCGTTTCGGGTGGCGCCGCTGTGCAACCGCGTTTGTGCCGTGTGTTTGGTGCCGCTGAAATGCCCATTCTCGAAGGTTACGGCCTCACAGAAACATCGCCTGTAATTGCCGTGAGCAGCTTCTTCAAAGATGGAACATCCTTTGGTACAGTAGGTCCCGTGTTGCCTGGCATCGAAGTCAAGATTGCCGAAGATGGCGAGATTCTTACTCGCGGTCACTGCCTGATGAAAGGCTATTACAAGGCAGAGGATTTGACCAAAGAGGCTATTGACGAGGAAGGCTGGTTCCATACTGGCGACATCGGCTGTATTGAGCCGAAAGGCCAGTTGCACATTACGGGCCGCAAGAAGGAGATGTTCAAAACCGCCTTTGGCAAGTATGTGGTGCCCACGCTCATTGAGAGCAAGTTTGCCGAAGATCCTATGATTGACAATATTATGGTGGTGGGCGAGAACCGCAAGTTTGCCGCCGCCCTCATCGTGCCCAACTTCGCCGACCTGCGCTCTTGGTGCGCCGGAAAGGGAATCCCCTATACGACCAACGAAGAGATGATACATCACCCCGATGTGGAACGTAAGTTCATGAAGACAGTAACTTATTACAATAAGTTCTTTGGTGAAACCGAACAGGTAAAACGTTATCTCTTAGTCGATTACGAATGGAGTATACAAACTGGCGAATTGACTCCAACTCTCAAGTTGAAGCGTAACTTCATTCTCAATAAGTATAGCGAGAAAATAGAGAAACTGTTCGAATAGCTCTCTTACGAAGCTAATATCGTGCTCATCTTCAGAAACATATCTGTCATAATGAGCGATGTGTTGCCATTACGTTCTATGTGGTAATGCGCTTTGTTGCATTCTTCCATCAGCGGTTTGGCATTGAAGACGGTTACGCGCGTTTTGTAGAAATTGAGCAGGTCGCGCTCTTCATGTGTGGCTTTTACTAAAGCTTCGTTATTTGTGTTGATTAGCAATATGTTGCGCAACATACGCCCCATGTACTGCACGAAATTCTTTTGTGATTCGCGGCCCAGTTTGCCAATTTTTTCAATGACAGCTCTCACTTCGAAAAATTTCACTTGGTTGAGAGGGCGTTTGCCATCGTTGGCCAACACACCGTTGAAGAAACATTCGAAATAATGCAGCATCTCTTCTTGCTCTTTGTTGTCATGGGCGAAAGTTAGCGCCTTGACATAGTTGCCCTCGGAGATGGAGGCAATGTCTCTTGCCGTTTCTTCTGACACTTCGAGTTCCTGCTGAAGATGTTGGGCGATAGTCGTTTCCGACAGCGGAGGTATCTTGATATATTGTGTACGCGACTTGATGGTGGATAGGATATTGTCGGGATTCTCAGTCATGAGGATGAACAAGGTCTTGTTCTCAGGCTCCTCGAGTGTCTTCAGCAATTTTGGTGCCGCAGCATGGTAAAGTCGTTCCACCATCCATAGCAGATATATCTTGTAGCCGCCTTCGTAGGCGCGTATACTATTCTGTTCCACGATGTTGCCGCAGTCGCGGATGTTGATGGTTGCCTGTTTGTTTTCACCTCCCAACTCCTTGAGCCAGCTGTTAAGCGAAATGTGATAGTTGTTCTCGAAGACATATTCCCTGAATTCTGGCAGCCACTTTTTCGAGTTGTAGTCCTTGTCGTTGGAATTTTTGGCCACATTGGGAAATATCAGGTGGAAGTCGGGGTGCGACAGTTTCTCAAATTTGAGACACGAGGGACAAACGCCGCATGAGTCGTGTTCGCCGCGGTTCTGGCACGACAGATATTGGGCATAGGCTACAGCCAGGGCGAAACTGTGGTTTCCCGGACTGCACAAAAACAGTTGCGCATGGCTCACTCTGTTGCTTTTCACAAGGTTGATGAGACTTTCTTTGATGGAGTCATCAACCATTACATCTTTAAATAGCATAGTTGTAAATCATCTTAACAGAATGCAAATATACACGAATTTATCGTGCGCTCAACCAGCTGCTAGGATTAAGGTTGGTGCTGTTTTTCCAAACCTCAAAGTGTAGTTCGTAAGTATTCGAACGTGTTGATTTTGAAACGGTTCCAACGGTCTGCTTCGTGCTTACCTTGTCGCCTTTTTTAACATTGACATTGGTGATGTTCTGATAAACAGACAGATACTCGCCGTGGCGAATCATCAGCACCTTGGTTCCCATGATGTCGAGGACACCAGCCACTTCGCCTTGGAAAACGGCTCTGACGGGCGTGTTGGGCTCCACAAGGATGTCGATGCCCTTGTTTTCAATCATCACCGAGGGCACATCAGGGTGGGGATAGTTGCCGAACTCGCTGATTTTGGCTCCTTTGAGTACGGGCCAGGGCAGTTTGCCCTTGTTGCTGACAAACGAGTCGCTGATAAGTTTCTCTTCAGGGGTGAGGGTGATTTCGGTCTTCGAAGTAGTGGTCTTGCCGGCAGTGCTGCTTGATGAACTCTTCTTGTTGGCGGCTGCTTTTTTCTTGTTGGCAGCCAAAATCTCCTCTTGGATGGCCTTCTTGATGGCGGCATCAAGCTCTCGCCGTTTCTGCTGCTTGCTCTTGAGCTCGCTGGCCAGCTGTTTTTCTTGTTTCTTTAAGGCTTCGGTGGCTTTGGTCTTATTATTTCTGTCGATTTCCAACTGCCTGATTTCCTTTTCTTTGCCTTCGAGCAAAGCGGTTTTTTCTTCTTTCAATTGGAGAATCTCCTCATTCTTTTTGGCAATTTCCTCTTGCGTCTGCTTGATTAGCACTACTTGGCGTTTTACGTCGTTAGCGAAGATGGTGTAGTATTTTATCCGGCGGAACATCTGCGAGAAGTCTTCCGAGGCCAGCAGGAATGCCACTTTGTCAATCATATTGCGGTTTTTGTAGGCCAGATAGACGATGCGCGAGTAGTCGGTTTTCATGTATTCCAACTTCTTGTCTAACTCTTTGTATAGCTTTATGTTAAGGTCCAGTTCCTCTTCCATGCTGAAAATCTCGTTGTTCAGGCTTGTAATCAGTTCCTCGCGGTTGGAGATTTGCCTGCGAAGCACGGATAATTGTTGTAGCGATGCCTGTTTGTTTTTGGAAGTCTGGTTCAGCAGCTTCTGGGTCGAAGCTATTTCGGCCTCAATCTTTTTCTTGTTGCTTTTCAGCTTTTCGCTCTTGGATTGGGCGTATCCGGTTGCCAGGATTCCTAAGCAGAGAAAGAAGAGTAAGATATATCTGCGCATAATGAATGGATTCTTTTTAACACAATTGTCAAAAATACGATGAAAAGCAATTTGGCATGGTTTGTGCCATCGAAAAATATAAACAGAAAAATGTGAAGAAAGGACTCTTTGTTGGAGTCCTTTCATTCTTTGTATCAGTTGATTAAAGAGATTATCTTGTCGATGGCCGCTTGCAGGCCGCTGGGCTCTTTGCCGCCAGCCGTGGCCAGGTTGGGCTGTCCGCCGCCGCCGCCCTTAATGAAGGTTGCGCCTTCGCGGATAAGTTTGGAGGCGTTGAGGCCCTTGGCTACCAGGTCGTCGGAGAGGGCTACCAGCAGGCTGGGCTTGTCGTTATAGACGCTGCCCATGACGATGGCGTGGCCGGCGTGGCTCTTCAGCTGGTAGGCGCTCTGTTTCAGAATTTCGGGGTCGTTGTGGCCGCAGTGGCTGATGAGGTGTATGCCGTTGGTCTCCTTGGCGCCCTTGAGCATCTCGTCGATGAACTGGCGTGTCTTTTCTTGTTGTAAGGTTTCCAGGTCCTTTTTCATCTTGTCGGTCTCGGCCATGAGCTTGGTTAGCGCCTGCATCGGATTGGTGGTGTTGAGGAAAGCCTTGACCTCTTCGAGTGTGGTGCGGAACTGCTCCATGTACTCTTCGGCTGCCTGGCCGGTGACGGCCTCAATACGGCGCACGCCGGCGGCAATGGCGCTTTCCGAAACTATCTTGAAGTAGCCGATGTTGCCCGTGGCAGAGGTGTGCGTGCCGCCGCACAGCTCTATAGAGTCGCCAAAGCGGATGACGCGTACTTTGTCGCCGTACTTTTCGCCGAACAGGGCCATGGCTCCCATCTGGCGGGCTTCGTCAATGGGTACGTTCACATGCTCGTCGAGCGGGGTGTTGCGACGAATGAGTTCATTGACAATGTGTTCCACTTTCTGTATCTCTTCTTCGGTGAGTTTGGCAAAGTGTGAGAAGTCGAAGCGCAGGCGGCTGTCGGTCACCAGCGAGCCTTTCTGTTCAACGTGGGTGCCCAGCACCGAACGCAGGGCGTAGTGCAGCAAGTGCGTGGCGCTGTGGTTGTTCTGCGTGCTGATACGGCGGGTCTCGTTAACGCGAGCGGTGAACGAAGTGGTCAAGTTGTCTGGCAATGAGGTAGCTAAGTGTATCGACAGGTTGTTTTCCTTGATGGTGTTGACAATTTGTATCTGCTCGTTGATGCTGGCCAGGGTGCCAGTGTCGCCCACCTGTCCGCCCGATTCGGCGTAGAACGGGGTCTGGTCGAG
This sequence comes from Bacteroidales bacterium, assembly GCA_017454945.1. Lineage (GTDB taxonomy): Bacteria > Bacteroidota > Bacteroidia > Bacteroidales > WCHB1-69 > JAFTCA01. The sequence continues at coordinate 50,119 of JAFTCA010000052.1, read as the reverse complement.
GACTATCTGGAAGAACTGCTTGCCTTTGGCTTTCACACTGCGGTACTTGATAATGTGGCATTCGCATTCTAAAGCGTGATAGCCAATGAATTGCGTCGGCTGTTCGGCTTGCAGCATCACCCAGTCGTCGGTCTCAATGGCTGCCGCTGCGCGCGAACGCTCTTTCTGTTCCTGCAGGCCTTTCTGGAAGCCTTCCATATCAACATCGAGTCCCTTCTCCGAAGCCAGCAGCTGGGTCAGGTCGATGGGGAAGCCGTAGGTGTCGAACAGCTCGAAGGCGAAGGCGCCGTCAATCTGTTTCGACGAGCCCATCTTGGTGCAGTAGTTCTCAAATTTGGCGATACCTGATGCCAAAGTCTTGAGGAAAGAGTTTTCTTCTTCTAATATAACTTTCTCAATCAGAGTTTGTTGTGCTTTAATTTCGGGAAATTGCTCGCCCATCTGGGCCACCAGCTCCTTCACCAGCGAGTGCATAAAGGGATCGTTGAAGTTGAGGAAGGTGTAGCCGTAGCGGATGGCGCGTCGTAGGATGCGGCGGATGACATAGCCGGCGCCGTTGTTCGAGGGCAGCTGGCCGTCGGCAATGGCGAAGGTGACGGCGCGCAGGTGGTCGGCCACCACGCGCATGGCCACATCGCGACTTTCGTCCTCGCCGTAGCGCATACCTGCCTTGGCGGCGATGCACTGGATGAGCGGTTGGAAGATGTCAGTGTCGTAGTTCGATTTCTTGTTTTGCACGGCCATGCAGAGGCGTTCAAAACCCATGCCGGTGTCCACATGCTTGGCTGCCAGCGGTTTGAGTTCGCCCGAAGCCAGACGGTTGAATTGCATGAACACAAGGTTCCAAATCTCAATCACGAGGGGATGGTCCTTGTTGATGAGGCTGGCGCCGTCCACTTTCTGGCGCTCGCTGTCGTCTCGCAGGTCAATGTGTATTTCAGAGCAGGGGCCGCAAGGACCGCTGTCGCCCATTTCCCAGAAGTTGTCCTTCTTGTTGCCGTATAAGATGCGATGCTCGGGCAAGTGGCTCTTCCAGAACTCTTTGGCTTCCTCGTCGGCTTCGGTGTGGTCCTTCTCGTCGCCGCCGAAAACAGTGGCATACAAGCGGTTGGGGTCCAGTTTCATCACCGAGGTCAGAAATTCCCAGCCCCAGTCGATGGCTTCGCGCTTGAAATAGTCGTTGAACGACCAGTTGCCCAGCATTTCGAACATGGTGTGATGGTAAGTGTCCTTGCCCACCTCTTCCAGGTCGTTGTGCTTGCCCGACACGCGCAGGCACTTTTGCGAGTCGGCCACGCGCGGGTTCTTGGCGGGTTGGTTGCCCAAGAAGATGTCCTTGAACTGGTTCATACCGGCGTTGGTGAACATCAGCGTGGGGTCGTTCTTCACCACCATGGGGGCCGACGGCACAATTACATGTTCTTTAGAAGCAAAAAAATCAAAAAAAGCCTTTCTTATCTCGTTGCAATTCATCTAATTACGGTTTTTATGTTTGAAACGCCAAATATACGGCTCTTTTTGTTATGTTGTACAATGTGGGTGATAATTTTGTATCTTTGTACCCTTTAATAAACATTATGTTCAATCAAACTGAAAAGAGAATGAAAAAACTTGTTTCGCTGTGTATGTTGTTATGTATGTCGGTGTTGCTGGGCTGGGCTCAGAATTATGAGCGCACCGGCGACCGTATCTGGCTGGATTCGAAAGACGGCCATAACGGCACCGCAGTATGGAAAATGCAAATGCTGGATCAAATTAACGGTCCCGCCGAGGCCATTTCGAAAGTGGGCTACGACATGAGCGGCTGGCTGCCCGCCATTATCCCTGGAACCGTTTTAAATACAGATGTTTACAATGGCAAGGTGCCTGAACCGTACTACGGCCTTAACAACAAAGTGCAGAAGAAACTGATACCCGACATTACCGAAGTGGGCCGCGACTACTACACCCGCTGGTTCCGCACCGAGTTTGAGGTGCCCGCCGACTTCGCTGGTCGCCAAATCTGGCTACAGTTCGACGGTATCAACTATCACGCCGAAGTGTGGGTGAACGGCATTATGCTGAGCTCTATCCACGGCATGTTTGTGAAAGACTACATCAACATCACCGACTTTGTAACGCCGGGCGAGAAAGCCGCTCTGGCTGTGAAGGTGATTCCCGTGGATGTGCCTGGCACCTGGAAGAAGAAAAAATGGCGTGTGGTTAATGAGTTCCACAACGGTGGCGACGGCAACATCGGCCTCAACACCACCATGCTGATGAGCATCGGCTGGGATTTCTCGTTTATGGATGGTATCCGCGACCGCAACACGGGTATCTGGCGCAGCGTAAGCCTCTATTCTACGGGCGAAGTGGCTCTGCGTCATCCTTTCATAAAATCGGAACTGCGCCACCCCAATTACGACCAGTCCAAACAAACCGTCTCAGTGGAAGTGGTGAACCCAACTTTCGAGATGGTGGATTGCGTGGTGAAAGGCACCATCGAAGGCATCTCTTTCGAGAAGAAAGTGTCGGTTGATCGTGGCTGCACCGAAGAGGTTGTGTTCACTCCTGATGAGTTTAAACAACTGGTAATCAATAATCCACGTTTGTGGTGGCCTGTCAACAAAGGACCTCAAAATCTTTACGAGCTGAAGATGTCGGTGAGCGTGAACGGCAAAGTGTGCGATACGCTGCGCACCCGCTTCGGTATCCGTGAAATCACTTCCGACACCAACACGCCAGACCAGTCGCGCGTATTCTATGTGAACGGCAAAAAAGTCTTCATCCGTGGCTCGAACTGGATTCCCGAGGCCATGCTGCGCTCTAACGATGAGCGTATGGCCGCCGAGTTGCGCTATACCCGCCAGTGCGGCATCAACCTGCTGCGCTTCTGGGGCGGCGGTATTGCCGAGAGCGACTACTTCTATCAGCTGTGCGACGAGTACGGCATCCTCATCTGGCAAGAGTTCTTCATGACGGGCGACACCCGCCATCCGCAGGATAAGGGCATCTATTTCAACAATGTGGAATCAACGGTGAAACGTATCCGTAATCACCCCGCCTTGGCCTATTATGTATGCTCGAACGAAAGCACCGAGATGTCGGGCATGCGCGATTTCCTGAACCGCCTGGACGGTACCCGCGGCTATCAGATGCAGTCGGAGTGCGATGGCATTCACGATGGCAGTCCCTACAAGCAGGTTAACCCGATGCGCCACTACGAAAACACTGCATCGGAGCGTGGCAGCCGCATCGACGGCTTCAACCCTGAGTACGGAGCACCCATGTTGCCGCTGGTACAATCGCTGCGCCTCATGATGGACGAGAAGGACTTGTGGCCTATCAATCAAGAAGTTTGGGATTACCACGATGGCAATGGCTTCTCACAAGTGAGCACCTTGTACAAACAGATGACCGACGAGTACGGCACCTCTTCCTCCATCGAAGAGTTCTCGAAGAAAGCTCAGCTGGTGGCAGCCGTCAATTCGCACTCTATTTGGGAAACATGGAACTACAACAAGCTGGGCTATGGCGACCGCTGGTGCTCGGGCTTGCTCTTCTGGTTCCACAACAGCCCCATGCCGCAAGTGTGCGGACATATCTACGACTGGTATCTTGAGCCGACGGCTGCGCTCTATCATACAGCCAATGCGCTGGAGCCCATCCATGTGCAGTTCGACTTTATGAAGAATACCGTATCGGTGGCCAACGATTACTATACCGCATTCAAGGGAGGAAAAGTGTATGCTGCTGTGTATGACTTGAATAGCAAGAAGGTATGGGAAAAGAGCGCTAATGTTAGTGTGGACGAAGACGGTGTAGCCAACGATGTGATTAAGGTCGATTTTTCTGGTGTCACCACCGATGTGCAGTTCCTCTATCTCAGACTCACCGATGCCAATGGCAAGGTGGTTTCCGAGAACTTCTACTGGCGTTCGAACAGCGAGTACAAGGGCTGGAACACGCTGACAGGACCTTGCACGGCTGGTTTCCAATCGCTGCAAACGATGAAACCCACGCAGGTGAAATATACCACCAAGGTTCGCCGTGAGAATGGTAAGTTCTTTGTCGATGTGACCGTGAAGAATAGTTCCAAGATTATTGCCTTCTTCAACCAGTTACACTTGATGAACGGTGACATGAACCCCATTCGTCCTTCGTTCTACGACGACAACTTCTTCACGTTGATGCCCGGTGCTTCAAAGACCGTGACTATTGAGACTGAAGAGAAAAATATTTCGGGCGCACCGAGTTTGTCGGTTAGTGGCTGGAATGTGAAAGATCAAACGTTGAAACTGAAATAGACATATTTTTTCACAAGACAAAAATGATGCGGTGCCTGAGCATGTCGAAGGCACCGCATTATTTGTTCTTTGAATTTTGTTCTTTTTAATAGCTATACCCGAACCGTTTCATCTGCGTGTCGCTGCTGCGCCAATCCTTGAGCACTTTGACCGACAGATCAAGGAAAACATGCTTGTCGAGGAACTCTTCAATGGCGGCACGCGACTCCATGCCCAACCGCTTGATGGCGCTGCCTTTGCTGCCAATGATGATGGGCTTTTGCGTTTCGCGCTCCACATAGAGCGTGGCTCCAATGCGTGTGATGTCATCCTCTTCGTGAAAGCTGTCCACAGAAACCTCTACGCTGTAGGGAATCTCTTTTTTGTAAAGCAGCAGGATCTTCTCACGGATGATTTCGGAAATGAAAAAGCGCAATGGCCGGTCGGTCAGTTCGTCTTTGGGAAAGTAGGGTGGTGAGGCTGGCAACTTGCTGACAATGAGTTGTTCTAACTCGGTAATGTGCAGATGCTCTTTGGCTGAGATTTCAATGCACTCGGCTTTAGGCAGCAATGTCTGCCAGTGGGTGCGGGTGGCTTGTATGGCATCTGCAGTGGCTTTGTCTATTTTGTTGATGACCAAAATGATAGGGATACTCATCTTGGACAATTTCTCAATAATCTGTTCATCATAGCGCGTTTCGCCGCATTCGATGAGGTAAAGAATCACATCGGCATCCTTCAGCGACTCATTCACGAACTTCATCATCATCTCCTGCATCTTGTAAGCAGGCGTGAGGATACCCGGCAGGTCGGAATAGACAATCTGGTAGTTTTCGCCGTTGACAATACCCTTGATGCGGTGACGTGTGGTTTGCGCCTTGGCGGTGATAATCGACAGGCGCTCGCCCACCAGCTGGTTCATCAGCGTGCTCTTGCCCACATTGGGATTGCCGATGATATTGACAAATCCGGCTTTGTGAAGTTGCTCGTCCATAAGAGATTATATTATTCGGAAACTTCTTCCGTGTTCTTCTTTTCAGGGAAAAGGATGGAGGCTACAATGCAGGCCGCAAGTATGGAAACAATGACAATTAGCGATACTCCTGTGCTGATATGTATGAAGTGCTCTAACAACATCTTCATACCGATAAAGGTAAGCAGTATGGCCAATCCGACTTTGAGGAAGCGGAACTTGTCGATGACGCTTTCCAGCATAAAGAACAACGACCGCAGTCCGAGGATGGCGAAAATGTTGGAATAGAAAACGATATAGGGGTCTTGAGTAACCGAGAAGATGGCGGGAATGGAGTCAAAAGCGAAGATGACATCTGAGAATTCGATGATGACAAGCACCACAAACAAAGGTGTGCAGAGCCAGCGGCCGTCAATCTTGGCAAAGAAGTCGTGTCCATGGAACTGTGTGGTGGAGAGTTTTCTCTTCGACAGGAATTTCACCACAGGATGGTGTTCCACATCAATTCTTTCAGGTTTCTTCTTCCACCATTCCACAAACATTTTCACACCCGTATAGACAAGGAAGAGTCCAAAGAGAAGCAGTATCCAATGGAACTTTTGGATAAGTGCGGCGGCTGCAAAGATGAAGATAAAACGGAGAACAATGGCACCTAAAATGCCATAGAAAAGCACTCTGTGGTAGTATTTTTTATCAACGCTGAAACCGATAAAAATCATCAGCATGACAAAGATGTTGTCAATGGAGAGGGACTTTTCTATCAGATAACCAGTAAGATACTCCATCGACATGGCGTGGCGGTACATCTTGACGCCTTCCTCGAAAGTCTTGCCGTCGAAATTGAGTCCGTGGCCATGCTTGAGGTTCAGCGCTTGCAGTTGGTCAAGCGTTTCCACTCCGTGAACCCATTCGGCATGTAGGAGTAGAAATACATAGAATATCAAGGCAATGCCGATATAGATTCCGGTCCAAAGGGCGGCTTCCTTAAAGGTTACTTCACGGTCTTTTTTGTGGACAACACCCAAGTCTAAAGCGAGCAGGAAACCTGTGAAGAGGAAGAACAGTAGTAAAAATAGATTCTCGTTCATACATTCTAATCAATAAAATCTTGTATTTCAGATGTCGTTATCGACAAAAAGTGGGCAAAGATATAAATTTTTTGTTTGTAGATAGCAGTGGATAAGGGCTAAAATGCTAATTTTGCCATTCTATTTTATGAATGATATGGATAAGATGGCTGATGTGGCGCAACGCATTTTGTATGAGGATAATCATTTGATTATTGTCAATAAGCGTGCTGGTGAGATTGTGCAAGGCGACAAAACGGGTGATGAGCCGTTGCTGGAGGCTGTGCGTGAGTACATTAAAGTAAAGTATCACAAACCTGGCAATGTGTTCTGCGGCCTGGTGCACCGCATCGACCGACCGGTAAGCGGGGCGGTGGTTTTCGCAAAAACGTCAAAGGCGCTGTCGCGGATGACTGTGGCTGTGAAAGAACGGCACTTTACGAAGATCTATTGGGCCATTGTGGAGCAGGCTCCCGAGATAGCGGCGCAGCAGTTGGTCAATTATCTGAAAAAGAACGAGAAACAGAACAAGTCGTATGTGGTGAGCGAAGGCACGCCCGATGCCCGCCGCGCCGAGTTGGCCTACCGCGTGCTGAACCATTCGGAGCACTACACCTTACTGGAAGTGGAGCTCTTCACGGGGCGTCATCATCAGATAAGGGTACAGCTGGCAGCCAATGGCACCGTCATCAAAGGTGACCTGAAATATGGAGCTAAGCGCTCCAATCCCGATGGCAGCATCTCGTTGCATGCCCGCAAGATAGAGTTTGCGCATCCCGTTACGGGCAACATCGTTTCGGTCGTTGCGCCCGTGCCCGAAGAGCATTTGTGGCAAGAAATTACTCGGTAACTTTGCTTTCCAGCACCAAATCCTGATTTTCCTTCTCTTTCTGTTCCTGTTGTGCTACGTAGATGCTGACATTCAGGTCGAAGCCGATGAGGATAACGGCGGAACTCCAATACAGCCACAACAAAATGACAAACAAGGCACCAATAGATCCGTAGATGAGGTTGTAAGCCGAGAAGTTGGAAAAATAGAAGTTCAGGGCATACAATAGGATGATGAGGGCGATGGTGGCGAAGGTGGAACCAGCCGAGAAGAATCGGAAGTATTTCTTGTCGGCGGGCGCAATGTAAAAGAGCGTTGACAGGAAAAGATAGACAATGATGGCCGTCAACAGCCATTTGCACACCGCAACAGATAATAGCAGAAACGTCGGTGAGTCGAAAAAGAGCTTGTTGATGTTGTGGATGATGTAGAGGTTGCCGATGAAAACACCCAACGCAAGGATGATGCCGATGCCGAAGACGATGACCAACGCCAGGCTGACGGCCAATTGCTTGATGAGTTTTTGTCTTTTTATATTGAAATAAGTGATATTGAGCGTGTTAATGATGGCGTTCATGCTTAACAGCGTTAGGTAGATGCCCATGAAGATGGAGAAATAGAGCAGGGGGCCGTTGTTGACCATGATAACGCCTGTGATGGTCTTCTCGACGGCGGGCCATGCCATATCAGGCACCAAGGATTCGATGAACGAAAGCAGGCTCACTTTCAAATCCTCACCCAAAAAGGAGATAACCGAAAATAGTGCTAATAGCATGGGAATCAGTGCAATGAAGATGCGGTAGGTCATGGCGGCGGCGCGCTGGAAAAGGATGCCTTTGACCAGCGACTCGAAAAAGAACTTCATAACAGTCCACAATGGGATGCCCTGAAACCCTGGAATGACCAGCGTTCGGCAAAAATTAAGGAACTTCTCCACCGCAGGATTGGTGGCCACTTTGTCCTTGTATTCCGTCCATCGTTGCTTGAGCGACTTCTCTGTCATCTATTGTTTGGCTTTTAAACTTAAATCCAAGCTCTTAATCTGGTGTGTCAGTGCTCCGACCGAAATGAAATCGACTCCCGTTTCAGCATAGCTCCGTAGGTTCTCCAGTGTGATGTTGCCCGACGCCTCGGTTTCATACTGTCCGTTCACTATCGGCAGCGCCTCGCGAATCATGTCAGGCGTGAAGTTGTCGAACATAATGCGCTGAACACCACCATGTTTTACCACACGCCGCACATCGTCCACCGAGCGAGTTTCGATTTCAATCTTTAGGTTCAGGTGGTTGTCGGCAAGATACTGGCGTGTCACATCAATGGCCTTTTCGATGCCGCCGGCAAAGTCTATGTGGTTGTCTTTGAGCATGATCATGTCAAACAGACCGAAGCGGTGGTTCTCGCCGCCACCGATTTTGACGGCTTGCTTTTCGAAGATGCGCATGTTGGGTGTGGTCTTACGTGTGTCGAGCAGGCGCGTCTTCGTCCCTTTGATGCACTCAACATACTGGTGGGTGGTGGTGGCGATGCCGCTCATGCGCTGCATGAAGTTGAGTAGCGTGCGCTCGGCGGTCAGCATACTGCGTGCCGGCCCTTCCAGGGTGAAGACGATATCGCCACGATGCACGGTGTCGCCATCATGCTTGAAAGTCGTCATGCGAATGGACGAATCGACCTGTTTCACAACTTCTTTCGCTACGTCAATGCCGGCAATGATGCCGCTGTCAGCTTTCACTTTCAGCTCCATCACACCTTGTTCGCTATAGGGAATGCAGGCCAATGACGAGTGGTCGCCGGTGCCGATGTCTTCTTCCAACGCTCTCTTGATAATTTCTTCTTTGCTCATAATCAATTGATTATTCTTCTGGTTCGGTTTTGTTCTCCGTGGCGACAAAGCGGATGATTTCCGCATCATTGCTGTACAGTCGCATGGTGTCGCCTTGTATGTTGTAACTGAGTTTCTCCGAGCGCAATGTTTTTGATAAAAGTCGCTCCGTCTCCATATACTGGCACAATCGCTTGGTTGCCCCCGTATAGGTGAGTTCCAACTTGTGTTTCTTTTCTTTCACATAATAGCTTCCGAAAAACTTGTTGCACCCAAAATCGCCATGATATTTGCCTAGCGTGTCGAAAACGATGAACGGCTGGACAGGCGTTTTGGCATCCAGCGGCATGCCGTTGATGTGGCTTACCTCCCAGCGCGTTTCCAGCAAGGGCTTGTTCTGGGCTTCCAGCGCCGCCTTTTTAGATGTTTGACAGGCTGCGAATAAGGACAGCAGTGTCAGGAAAATCAGGAATCTTTGTGTCATGATTCTTGTGTATAATATTGATTGTTAATCTGTTCTATATAGTCTAAAATATTTTCTTTGCCTTGTGCGGTGGTAGCGGAAGAGACAAAGTGGGGTGGCAGATCCTCCCAAGTTTCAAGTAGGGTTTTGCAGAACAAATCCACATTGTGCCGTGCCTTTACCGGTCCTATCTTGTCGGCTTTGGTGAAGATGAAAGAGAATGGAATGCCTAACTCGCCCAAATGGTTGATGAAGTTGATGTCGATGCGCTGCGGCTCTAACCGGATGTCGATGAGGACAAACACCACTTGTAAGTTCTCTCTGTGAATGAGGTAGTTGTCGATATATTTTGCCCATTGCTCACGCATATTCTTCGATACCGATGCAAAACCATAGCCAGGCAAATCCACCAAATACCAGTTGTCGTTGACGATGAAGTGGTTGATAGTCTGTGTTTTGCCAGGCTTTGAAGAAGTCTTGGCGAGCGATTTGTTGTTGGCCAGCATATTTACCAAGGAAGATTTTCCCACATTGGAGCGACCGATGAAGGCGTATTCCGGCTTTGTGGCGGCAGGGCACTTGCGCCAGTCGGTTACACTTTGTAGAAATTGTATCTTTTTGATAATCATTATGCTCTATTTGTATATGCGTAAATGTCTAGCCGCTTTTTGTTCGTAAATATCGGCAATTTTTACCAGAATGGCAATTTCTTCCACTGGCCCGAATTCGGGGTTGGCGGCGGCTCCAAAGCATTGCAGCGAAGAAGAGAGCGACATGTAGGCCTTGATGAGCGGCGGAATGCTGACCTTCAGGTCGCGGATGTTTTTGTTCAATGCCTTGAAATCTTCAGCGTATGTAGCATTCTTGAAGATAGACTTGAAGGCCTTGGTGTCCAGTTCCACAGGGTGGAAAGGGTGCACCAGCGTGAGGTCGCCTTTGAAATGCTTGTTCAGAAAGTTGAGTATCATGTTGCGAGCCAGTCGGTTGTAGCTGTTGTACATGGTCATTTTGCCGAAGTAGTATTTCAGGTGAGGGTACTCAACGGTGAGTGTGGCGAGCCCGTCCCACACATTGTCCAAAGCGTAAAATCCCAATCTGCGGCCCGCGGATGCCTGGTATTTGGTTTGTACAAAACTGCGTCCCAACTCAATGGTGTCTTGCCAAATGGTCTTGATGAAAGTGTCTGAGTAACAGAATAGTTTGGAAGAGGGCGTATGGGGGTATCCGTTCTCGTCCAGTGGCACATCGCGGCCAAAAATATAGCGGTAGGCACTCAAAATCTCCTGCTCCGACTCATTCCATACAATCATCTGTTTGAAAGGCACTTCGGCCGTGTCAAAACTGTCAATGTCCACTTCGTTGCCCGTGCCGCCCCCCGCATCGCGAAACGTCTGCTCGCGCAACCGGCCGATCTCCAGCATGGTGTTGGGAGCATTGTGCGCATCTATGACATACACAAAGTTATTGCCAGCTTGTGTTTTGCGTAGCAGTTTGTCAGGAGTAAGCTCCGCCTTGATAAGGTCTCTGTCGATGGGCGCAATGATTTCTTTCATGTGAGGTTAAAGTTACGCTTGTTTGAGGGTATAGACTTGTTCTTTGAGCCAGTTGGCCCATTCTGCATCTGTATGGCTGTGGTCGAATGTTGTATAGGGGATGGGGGCTCCAAAAGTGATGGTGAACTGTTGTCCGCGCTGGCGGAACATCTCGTCGGGAAGGAGGATAAATTCAATGTTTACCTTGATACCCAGTTTCTTGCGCAGGTTGGCCAGGTTGTAAAACCGGTTCGAGTTGCGACCGTCAAAATGCACGGGTATGATGTCGCGCTGGAATTGGCGGGCCTTGGTGATGACCGTTTTTTTCCAGTCCAGATCACGGATAACGCCATTCTGTTTGCGCGAGCATAAACCTGCCGGAAAATAGAGGATGAGCTCGTCAGAGGCGAAAACATCCTCCAGTTGTTTCATGCTGCCCATGCTGTTGCGTCCGTGCTTGTTGATGGGCATGAACACTTGGTGCATCTGCTTTACTTGCATCAGCAGGTCGTTCACAGGGCATTTGATGTCGCTGCGATATTTGCCCAAGGTGCTGATCATTGCCATGCCGTCCAGACCGCCTAACGGATGGTTGGAGGCAACAATGTAACGGCCAGTGCGCGGTATGTGCTCCTCGCCGCGAATGTCCAGCCCTACTTGGAAATACTCGACAATGTGGTGGGCAAAGTCGATGGAACTGTCGTCGAAATTATCGTCAACCAGTTGGTTCATCTCATCCTGATGAATCAACCGCTCAATGGCACGGATGGCGAACTTGGGCATCCAGCGGTATAATTTGGGATTTTTTGACCGCAGCGCCTCGCTGACATCCAGCAGTTTATGACTTACTTTCTCCGACATGCGTTTCTTGAGTAACAATTTTTTACAATGTGGCAAAAATACAAATAAATGGCTTGTTTTTTTAACTTTTATTCACACTTTCACGCAAAAAAATCAAAGCATATATTTTTTCTGCTTCTATGGGAGAAAAATTGCATTTTTGCAAACTCTCTTTCAATGAAAACCATGATGAGCTCCACCATCTTTCTCCAACCATACGATTCTCCTTGCGGCCCGCTGTTGCTGGGCTCGTATGGCGACAAGCTTTGCTTGTGTGATTGGGCGACAGAACGCCCTCGGCCGTTGGTGGATCATCGACTGCAACGTTTCTTGAAAGCTCCCTGTCGGCAAGGCAGTACTGATGTGATAGAGATGGCTCGGCAGCAACTGGACGGCTATTTCCGCCAGGAGCGCCACTCCTTTGATGTTCCTCTACTGTTTGTTGGAACCGATTTTCAGAAGGCGGTGTGGCAGGCACTGCTCACCATCCCATACGGGGCCACAGTTTCGTATGCCGCACTGGCTGAGCAAATTGGAAGTCCACAGTCGGTGCGTGCTGTGGCCAACGCTAATGGAGCTAACGCCATCAGCATTTTTGTTCCTTGCCATCGCGTTATTGGCAGCGACGGCTCGCTCACGGGCTATGCTGGCGGATTGGAAGCCAAAAGGTTTTTGTTGGCATTGGAGAAGTGATATCCGCTGCTTGTCGTGGTGGATAATTTTGTACCTTTGCAGTAGTTATGAAACAGCGCACCTACATCGCCATTGACCTCAAGTCGTTCTACGCCTCCGTTGAGTGCGTGGAGCGTGGATTGGACCCGCTGGCTGTCAACTTGGTGGTGGCAGATGAGAGTCGCACCGAGAAGACCATTTGCCTCGCGGTGTCGCCGTCGCTGAAAGCCTACGGTATTGGTGGCCGCGCGCGCCTCTTTGAGGTGGTGCAGCGTGTGCGGGAGGTGAACAATGCGCGTCGCAAGCAAATCCCCCAAGGCCGTTTCACAGGGAAATCCTATTTGGATAAGGAACTGAAAGCCCATCCCGATTGGGAGGTCGATTATCTCGTCGCCCCGCCGCGGATGGCCCATTACATCAACTATAGCGCCAAAATCTACCAGATTTATCTGAAATATATCGCGCCGGAAGATATCTATGCCTATTCTATTGACGAGGTTTTTATCGATGCCACCAACTATCTGCCCACTTATAAAATCAGTGCCCACGAGTTGACATTGAGAATGATTCGTGATGTCTTGAAGGAGACGGGCATTACGGCCACGGCTGGCATTGGGACGAACATGTATCTCTGCAAGGTGGCTATGGATATTGTGGCAAAACATATCCCCGCCGACAAGGATGGTGTGCGCATTGCCGAACTGGACGAGATGACCTATCGCAAGCAGCTCTGGAATCATAAGCCGCTGACGAGTTTCTGGCGCGTGGGACGAGGCATCGCGAGACGCCTCGAGTCGTGCGGCATCGACACGATGGGCAAAATTGCACGCTGCTCGCTTGAAAATGAGGAGTTGCTCTATAAACTCTTCGGTGTCAACGCCGAGCTACTCATCGACCATGCGTGGGGGTGGGAGCCCTGTACGATGGAGGCGGTAAAAGCTTATAAACCAGAGACTAACTGCCTGAGTAATGGCCAGGTGCTGACCTGCGGCTATGAGTTCAAGCAGGCGCGGGTGGTGGCTCGGGAGATGGCCGATGGGATGTCACTGAAGATGGTGGCACATCAGCTGGTGGCCGACCAGTTGGTGTTGACGGTGGTTTATGATGCTGAAAATCTGACGAATCCAAAATATAAATCGAAGGTTAAAGGTGAGATTGCTACCGACTATTACGGACGCCCAGTTCCGAAGCCGGCGCACGGCACCCGCAACTTGAAAGCCCCCACCTCGTCATCCAAAAGGATGGTGGATGCTATTACTGACCTGTTCAATCAGATTGTCAACCCAGACTTGCTGGTGCGACGGATTTATATAACTGTGAATCATGTTGTTAGCGAGCAATCTGTGGCATCACAGCCACCCTCCGCGTCGCAATTGGACCTATTCACCGACTACGAGGCTGCTGAGAAGCAGCGCCAAGAAGAAATAGCCACGCTGGAAAAGGAACGCAAGGTGCAGGAAGCGCTGTTGACCATCAAGCGGAAATATGGGAAGAATGCAATCTTGAAAGGGCTTAATTTCGAGGAAGGTGCTACAGCCAAAGAACGCAACCAGCAGATAGGAGGACACAAGGCATGACCGACAACTACGATGATATTATCCAACTGCCACATCCGGTTTCGAAGAATCATCCGCCTATGCCGATGAAGAACCGGGCAGCCCAATTTGCGCCGTTTTCCGCCCTAACAGGCTATGGCGACGCTATCAAGGAGAGCGTGCGCATGAATGAGGCGCAGTACGAAGAGACCGAAGAGGAGGAGTGGGGAGAATATTCTTCCGCTTCTGACGATATTCTTTGAGGGATCTTTTGGGCCATTTCGCTTTTCAATTCTGCAGCCTTTTTGTAGTACTTTAGGCTTTTATCTTGTGTTTTTTAACTATACAGCCAATGTAACAGTAATTCATGGATTCCCTGTTGAGGTACCAAGACCAAATTCCCAAATAGTAAGAAGTTGGTGTGCAAACTCGGGGCAAAATCAACATAATTGGTTAGAGTTGGTACAGCGTGTGTTTTACCTCAAAAATACAAAGTAAAACACCTCAAAAACACAAAGTAAAACACCTCAAAAACACAAAATAGTATTGTTTGTTATAGAATATTTGTATTTTTGCAGTACGAAAAAATAATGATGTGTATGAGTTATTTAAATCGAACAGCAGATAAAGTTTTAGCTGAACGGCTTGAAGCCTTTGGGGCGGTGCTTATTGAGGGACCGAAATGGTGCGGAAAAACCACCACGGCGGAGCAAATGGCCAAAAGCATAATTCGGTTGCAAGATACGGATAAGCGTGAGGAGTACCTTACTACAGCGGCATCCAAACCTTCGTTGTTATTGCATGGTGACACACCGCGACTGATTGACGAGTGGCAGGATGCTCCGGTGTTGTGGGATGCCGTCCGTACGATGGTGGATCAGCGTAATATGCCGGGACAGTTTATCTTGACGGGCTCCAATGCAGTGGACAAGAGCAAGATTCTGCATTCGGGCACAGGACGTATCTCCCGCATGAGGATGCTCCCGATGAGTTTGTGGGAGTCGGGTGAATCCAATGGCAGGATTTCACTACAACAACTCTTTAACGACCCTTTATTGGATATTGACGGTATTACTTCGGATATGGAGGTGGAAGACCTTATTTTTGCCGCCTGTCGCGGTGGATGGCCGGCTACGATCAGCATCCGCTCACAGAAGGCAAAGCTGCTGGTAGCCCGCGATTATGTGGAATCCGTGTGCACAGAGGACATTTCACGGGTTGATGGTGTGCGGCGTGACGAACGGATTGCCCGTCTGCTTCTACGCAGCTATGCAAGGAACATTTCGACTCTTGCCAAACACACCTCCTTATTAGCCGACATAGTAACGTCGGAGGAGGTGTCATTGTCAATGCCCACCTTTGAAGATTATGTTTCTGCTCTTACCAAATTGTTTGTAATCAATAATATAGGGGCTTGGCGCCCAGCTATCCGAAGCAAAACGGTTATTCGCAGTGGTTACAAGCGGGCATTTGTTGATCCCTCCATCGCAGTTGCCGCATTAGGACTTACGCCAGAGGCATTGCACACCCAACTCAAAACCTTTGGGTTCATTTTCGAGCAGATGTGCGCCCGTGATTTGAAGGCCTATACCCCAGATTTCGACACACATTTGTCCTATTACCGTGACCGTTATGGATTGGAAGCTGATCTCGTACTGCATTTGGCAGATGGCCGTTATGCATTAATTGAATGTAAATTAGGAAGTAGGGATGTTGAAGAGGGTGCCAAGCATCTGTTGGAACTCAAGCACTTGATTCGCAAGCATAACGAGGATGAAACACAAGCCCCCCTCCGTGAGCCAGACCTGCTCATCATCTTGACGGGTGGTCATATGGCCTACACCCGCCCCGACGGTGTGAAGGTTATTCCGTTAGGAACGTTGAGAGGGTAATGGGTTGCTCATAGTGGAATTTAAAGGCAAACTAAATCATGTTACATACTGATAGCTCTAAAATAAACACCGATGCCAAGTCTTCGTTCAAGGGCATCTTCTGGCTTGTTGCCTTGGCACTGGCAGTGCCCTTAGTTGGCCTTTGTATCAATTATGAGGCCTTCTCGCTCAGAATGATATGGCTGCCGGTTTTGTGGGTGTCTGTGCTGCTCCTGCCTTATGTTTTGCTGCAGAAACGATTTTTATATGTTGCCGTTGCCACGCTACTGTTTATCGACGGCTTTGTCAACTTGTTTCATTGGTGCATATTGAAATGTCCTCTGAATGCCTCTTCCATATTCGTATTTATGAATACCAATTATAGCGAGGCCACCGAGTTCATGACTGTCAAGATGACTCCACTTCTACTGCTGCTTGTGCCGTATGTGCTGTTGTTTATCCTGACTCTGAAACATATACCAGATCTTGCCTTCCGAAAGAAAAGCGAAATAATTGTATGGTCAGCCCTTTGGCTTTTTGTTGCGCTGTTTTTCGCGGAAAATATGATTAGCGGACGGTTTCTGAGGCTTTGTGTTCCTGATGTGGAGCGGGCGCTTGTCTCTTTCTATGTTGAATCAAAAGCATATAAGAATCTGAAAAAAAGAGATTTATATGATGTTAATGCGCAAATGACCACCTCCGATTCGACTCTTGTGGTGGTGGTGATAGGAGAATCATGCAATCGAAATCACATGAGCATATACGGATATCATAGGCCGACAACCCCGAGATTGGCGTCACGCAACGACATTTGGGTCTTTGACAATGTAATTAGTGCCAACTCCAACACATTGGCTTCCGTGATGCTCTTTCTAACCGAAAACAATATGGACCACCAACGACCTATGGATAGCTGCATACACATTTTCGATGTGCTTCACACGACACCATATAAGTCCTACTGGTTTTCCAATCAGTCGCCCATAGGGTTATGGGACAATGGCGTCAGCAATCTGGCAAGCAATGCGGATGTAGTGTCGTTTGTGAACGTAATGTCCAGCTCATCCATGGAAAGTACGCAGATGGCCTCTTTCGACCAAAAACTGTTTGAACCGCTGGGAAAAGCCCTGTCGGAAAACGAGAAACACAAAGTTGTTTTTTTGCATCTGATGGGATGCCATACCCAGTATAACAGGCGTTATCCACGTGGATTTGCTCATTTCAAAGGTGCCAAAGACAAGCGGGGAAAAGTGGTGGATGCTTACGATAACGCAATCTATTACAGCGACTTTGTTGTTGATAGCGTTTTTTCTACGCTTGCCGTATATAGTCAGCAACACCCCAAAGTGCGCATTTCGGCGCTCTATTTCTCCGATCATGGTGAGAATGTGTACGATGAGGGCGATTATTGTGGACACGATTATTCAGGCAAAATTCCCCATGCCAATGTGGAGATTCCTTTTGTTCTTTGGTTTTCCGAATCACAACAGGCCAGTCTTCAATCAGAGAATGTGTGTCTGGAGCAGCGGCTTCATGCGCCATACATGATCGACGACTTGTTCCACACTCTTATGGATTTGGCTGCTGTGAGGGCTTCTTGTTTCGATGATTGTAGAAGTTTGGTAAACAAGGATTTCGATGCATCGCGGAAACGCATTTTGGAAGATGGCAGTTGTTACTGATGAATTTGCCGGAAGACATCTCAAGCTATCCGATTTTTATATAAATTTGCAACTCTTAAAAGAAACAAAAAACTATAGCTATGACTAGACTAAAAGCAGGCCTTGTGCTGTTGGTATCCTTGATGGCCGTAAGTGCTACAGCCCAAAATCCGACATTCCAACTGAACAACAATAAGATGAATTACCTTCTTCGTGCCGTGAACGACATGTATGTCGATACGGTCAATTTTGAGAAGCTGGTGGAGAAGGGTGTGGTGGAAATCCTGACCGAACTGGACCCTCATTCAATCTATATTCCGAAGAAGGACGTGCAGCAAACCAACGAGCCTCTCCAAGGGGCTTTCGATGGCATTGGTGTGACTTTCCAACTGATTAAAGACACCATCAATGTGCTGGAAGTGATTGTGGGCGGCCCCTCCGAGAAAGTGGGCTTGAGACCTGGCGACAAGATTGTGAAGGTGGACTCCTCCATCGCCTGCGGCAAGAGCATCAACAACAAATGGGTGCAAACACATTTGCGCGGCAAGAAAGGCACCAAAGTGAAAGTGTGGGTGAAGCGTGGCCAGAGTAAGAATTTGCTCGAATTTACCATTACCCGCGACAAGATACCGATGAACAGTATCAATGTCTATTTTATGGTGGACAAGAATACGGGCTACATCCGTCTGGAACGCTTTGCAGCCACCTCGCCGAAAGAATTTTCCGATGCTTTGGCGGCGCTGAAAAAGCAAGGTATGAAACACCTGATCTTTGACCTTCGCGGCAACAGCGGCGGCTACCTTGATGTGGCTTTCAAGATTGCCGACGAGTTCATCAAGAAAGACCGCGTGATTGTCTATACCGACAATCGTCGCCATGATGGCCAGAAGTTCTACTCGACCGACAAAGGTGATTTTGAAAAAGGCAACCTCGTAGTTCTCGTGGATGAAGGCTCCGCTTCGGCCAGCGAAATTGTGTCGGGAGCCATTCAGGATTGGGACCGCGGACTGATTGTTGGTCGCCGTACATTTGGCAAAGGGTTGGTACAGAAGCCGATGTATCTGCCCGACCGCTCAATGATACGCTTGACCATCTCGCGCTACTATACGCCTACGGGGCGCTGCATCCAAAAGCCCTACGACGATAACGACAGCTACTCGCAGGAACTGAACAACCGCTACAAACACGGCGAATACCTGACCGCCGACAGCATCTCGTTCCCCGACTCGCTGAAGTTCACTACGCCGCGCGGCAAAGTGGTCTATGGCGGCGGCGGCATCATGCCCGACATCTTTATCCCCATTGATACGACCAAGTATTCAACCCTCTATTCGGAGTTGCTCCGTAAGGGAATCTTTGGTGAATTTGCTATGCAATATCTTGAAAGTCACCGAAATGCAATGAAGTTGCAATATCCTGATGTGGAGGCGTTTAAAGACAATTTTGATGTGTCCGACTCCCTGTATGCTGCACTGATGACCTACGCCCGTAAGGAAGGGGTGAAAGATACCGTGACTTTCAACTTCTCAAAGCGACTGGAATTTTTCGCCAAAAAGGAAAGCAAGAAATTGGATTCGTTGTATAGAAGCATGGAGGATATGAAGGACACTGAGGCGCTGAACACCATGCTTGCCGATTATCTGAAGAAGTCGATGAACGAGTCGCAGCGGCTGCGCAATGTGGAGCATTCGCCCGAGTTCATCAAGGATTACCTCAAGTACGAATTGGCACGCTATCTCTACAGCTGGAGCGATGCCGCCCGCATCCTGTTACAGCAAGACGACGCATTCAAGCACGCCTGCGATGTCATCAAGGATGACAAGGTTTTCAAGAAGTTCAAAGTCGATTGATGTGATAGAGACGCACGGTCGTGCGTCTCGTCTCTGATGATACGATCCTATATATCCGAAAAACATAACACACAACGTAATGATATCCAAACAGACCATAGACGAGATATTATCAGTGGCCAAAATCGAAGAGGTAGTCGGCGAATTTGTCCAGCTGAAGCGTCGTGGGCAGAATTGGGTGGGGCTGTGTCCTTTTCATAACGACAGGACACCGTCCATGTATGTGAGCCCGCGTCTGGGTATCTACAAGTGTTTTGTGTGTGATGCCGGTGGCGACTCGGTGCGCTTTCTGATGGAGCACGAGAAAATGTCGTATCCCGAAGCGCTGCGCCATATTGCCGCCAAATATGGCATTCCCATTGTGGAGGATGAAAAGCAGACCCCCGAAGAGAGCGCGGAACAGCGCGAGCGCGACGCCCTCTTCGCCTTGAATGAATATGCCGCCAATTATTTTGTAAATCAGCTGTTTGACACGGAAGAGGGGCAAGATATAGGACTCTCATATTTCAAAGAGAGGGGCTTCAAGGATACGACCATCCGCAAGTTCCGATTGGGTTATAATCCGTCGGGGTGGGACAAGTTTACCACCGAAGCGATGAAGCAGGGCTATAGCGGTGAAGCACTCCAGCAGGCAGGATTGGCCCGCCAGTCGGAGAAGTCGGGCAAACTTTACGATTTTTACCACGACCGTGTGATTTTCCCCATCCATAACAAGTCGGGCAAGATAGTGGGCTTCGGTGGCCGCGTGCTGCAAAAGGACGCCAAGGGAATGAAGTATGTAAACACCCCCGACAATCTCATTTACCACAAGCGCGAGAACCTGTACGGCTTCTATTTCGCCAAAAACGCCATCAAAAAGGAAGACAATGTCTTTCTGGTGGAGGGCTATACCGATGTGCTCTCTATGCACGAGGCGGGTGTGGAAAATGTGGTGGCCGCCTCGGGTACCGCACTTCCGGATGAACAGATAAAGCTTATCTCACTTTATACCAAGAATATAACGCTGGTAAACGATGGCGACAAGGCGGGTATCAACGCTTCGTTGAAAGATATTGGCAATCTGCTCACCAAGGGCCTCAATGTCAAGGTGGTGCTCCTGCCCGATGGCGAGGACCCCGACTCGTTTGCCAAGAAGTGCCGCGACTCGGAGTTGCAAGCTTATCTGCACGACAATGCGACCGATTTTATCACTTTCAAAATCAAAGTGCTCTCGGAGGATGCCGGTAATGACCCGATGAAACGTGCCAGTCTGGTATCGTCTGTCATTCAGGATATTGCAGCGCTCCCAGATCCCATTGTGCAGGCCTTTTATATCAAAAAGTGCGCCGAGCTGTTCGAGTTGTCCGAGGAGATGCTCAATGTGCAGTTGCGCAAGCAGGTTTGGAAAAAACTCAACAAGCCGACCACACCCGAAGAGGCTCAGAATGTGGAGGCAGTGAATGTGGTTGAACCTCAGAGTGTCAGCCCCCAGCCTAAGGTTGACGATGATGAAACTTTACAGGTGGCAGAAGAGAAGTTGCTGGCGCTCTTGGTGCAATTTGGTATGTACGAAATCAATGTGCAGTCCACTGCCGATGAAAATGCCACGCAGGGCACGGTGATGCGCATCGACCAATATGTGTATGATGAATTTGAAACGGAGGAGATTACCTTGCAGAATCCTTTGAATAGGGCTGTGTATGAGGAATATGCGGAATTGGCGCAGACGGCTCTGAGTCAGGAGCAGATCATCCGTCATTTCATTTCTCATCCCGACGAGGCTGTGCGCAATATGTTCGTCCGCCTGCTAATGCAGGATGCACCTACGTATAGTGAGAGATGGAAAGCGCTCGACATCGTTATCCGTGATGTGAACAACAGCCAGCGCCGTTTGCAGGAAGAAGTGGCCAACTGTGTCAACAGATACAAGTTGTACCGCCTCGACCAATATATTCACATGCTTCAGGATGAGTTGAAGGAAGAACATCCCGATGAGGTTGTTTCTCAGATTGTGGCCAAGTATCAGAAGCTGATAGCCCGCCGCAGCGAAATTGCCCAAATGTTAGGTCAGGTGGTTTTGAAATAATCACCTTTTTGAATAATTATAAAAACGAAACCATGAGTAAAATCGACTATTTTAAGGAGACTCCTTTCGCTGTAACCATTTGCGATGAAAATGGTATTTTATTGGAAATGAATGATAAATCGGCTGCCACATTCGCTCGCCATGGCGGTGGTAACCTGATTGGCCACTCTATGCTCGACTGCCACCCTGAGCATGCCCAGAAGAAAATACGCGCCATGCTCGAGAATCACAATGTGAATGCCTATACGATTGAAAAAGAGGGACAAAAGAAGTTGATTTATCAGTCGCCGTGGTTCGAAAATGGCGAATTTAAGGGCTACATCGAGCTTTCATTGGTGCTTCCTGAAGAGATGCCGCATTTCATTAGAAAATAATTTTCTTTTTTTAAGATATTGATATTGTATATTTTTTATAAATTTGCAGTATCAATTGAGAGAGTTCATCTTTAATCATTAAATATAATGTCTATGAAAAAATTTTTGTCAATCAGCATGATGTGCCTTTTAGGCATGTTCGTGTTCTCTTCCTGCTTTTTTAATAAATTAAGCAGCGAAAAGCAAATCAAGTCGTTCGTCATCACCACGCCTTATGCGCAGGGTGTTATTAACGAAACATTGAAAACCATCACCGTGGATGTTCCCGAAGGTACCGACGTGACTAGCCTTGTGCCCAGCATTGTGGTTTCTGATGATGCCATCGTTGAACCTGGTAGCGGTGTGGCTCAAAACTTCTCGAAAGCCGTTTCTTATACTGTAACCGCTGAAGACGGCACGAAAGCCACGTACGTGGTCACCGTTACCGTAGGTGGCGTAGGCCCTGGCCCTGGTGGCGATCCTACCCATATTGACGAAAATATCAGTGCCAATACCACTTGGAAAGACCTCGGTCTGCCTGTTGACTATGTGGTTGATGGTTGGATCCATATCGAAGGCAATGCCCTGTTGACCATCGAACCTGGTGTAACTATCATGTTTACTGGTAATAACGGTGGTATGACAGTGGAAGAAAATGCCGGCCTCCGTATGGTGGGCACAGCCGACAAACCCATCCAGTTTGTAGGACCCACCAACAATCCCAACAATGGTTCATGGGGTCGTGTTCAAATCGACTCAAAACGTAATGACAATGTTTGGGAATATGTGGAATTCTTGCGCGGAGGTTCTTCCGACTATATGTGGGATGCTGTGGTTGATTTGTATGACGCTTGGGTTTCGATGAAGCACTGCACCATCGACGGTTCGCTCGGTTGCGGTCTGGATATGGACTATGGCTGCAAATTCCTGGCTTTCGAGAATAACGTTATCAAGAATTGCGCTTCGTATCCCATGGCTCTGGACGATGCTTCTAATCTGTTCAGCTTGAATGGTAACAACACCTTCACAAGCAATGGAAAGAATTATGTATATGTGAATGATCGCGATCTTGACATCAACGACCATGTGACATTGGTTAAAATGCCCGTACCTTACTTCCTCAACGAAGGTTTATATATGGGTAATCCTTACAAAGTTACGATTGAAGCTGGCACAGAGTTCGTTTTCGCCTCAGGAAAAGACTTTAGTGTGGATGTAGATGCTACATTAATAGCCAGTGGTACAGCTGACGCCCCGATTGTTTTCCGTGGTATGGAGAATGAAGTTGGTTACTGGAAGGGCATTCGCTATCATAGCACAAAAGAGGCTTCGGTAATGCGTTATTGCACCGTGAGCAACTGCGGCGAGGATGACCCCGGCTTCTATAGCGCTTGTTTATCCATTTGGGACAATGCCCGCTTGACGATGACCAACTGCACTTTCGGCAATTGTCGTCACTATGGCATCGCCTTGGATGGTATTGAAGACCTGAACAACTTGGCTCATAGCGCTATCACGTTCACGGGTTGCGCTGCCGGCAATGTTTTCGTTGAGAGCGGCGGAACCTACAAAGGCGTAGAATACGAAGACGGTCAAGTGCTTGAAGTTCTTCCGTAATTGTTTGAATAGTGTAGGTGCGTAGCGCGCTACGCACCTGCGGAAAACATATATTTGTGGGGATGCTAATGACATCCCCACATTTTTTTATATTTGCAACCTCAAAAATATCCGTATGGTTCTGTTCTTGATTCTATCTGCAGTTTTCCTTTGCCTCGTGCTGGCATTGGTGCCGAATTTGGTATTTGCGATTGTGTGGGTGGTTGGCAAAATAGCGCATGTTGCCGTGCCCTACCGCTGGTTCGGCTATTCGGCGCTTGCCCTCGTGGTGCTGTGTCTGCTCTTGCTCGCTTACGGCTATTTTGTGGGCCGCTATCGCCAAGTGGTCAAAGAGGTGATTTTTGAACATCATGACGTGCCCGCCTCGTTCGACGGCTATCGTCTGGTGCATATCTCCGACCTCCATGTCTCTTCGTTCAAGCAGAATCCGGCAAATTTGCAACGTGTTGTGGATAAGATCAATACACTGCAACCAGATATGGTCTGCTTTACGGGTGATATGGTTTCCTTCACTGCCGATGAGTTGTATCCGTATGTAAATGTATTACAGTCGCTTAAGGCTAAAGACGGCGTATTCTCGGTCTTGGGCAACCACGATTATGCAACCTATGTGCGCGACTTCACCGATGCCCAGAAGCAGCAGTCGGTCAACAGGCTCATTGGCCTTGAGCGCGACAGCCTGGGCTGGCAGTTGCTGCTCAACGAGTCGGCGCAGATTGTTCGCGGCAACGACACCTTGTCGGTCATCGGCTGCGAGAATCACAGCTGCAGTGGCAATGGTATCAGTCCCATTAAACGAGGCCGCTTGGACGAAGCCATGGCTGGCACTTCGGGCTTCCGTATCCTGCTGACCCACGACCCGACACATTGGCGTGGAGAGGTGCTGGGTAAGGATATCCCGCTGACGCTCTCGGGACACACGCACGCCGCCCAATTTCGCATCTTTGGCTGGACGCCCGCCCGCTGGATCTACCCCGAAAGTGACGGCCTCTACACGCAAGGCGACCAGTCGCTGTACGTCAATACTGGCCTCGGCTGTACGGTGCCGTTCCGCATCGGCGCACCACAAGAAATTACTGTGATAACCTTAAAACACAAAGAATAATATGAAATTGGTCATCCA
The DNA here is from genome assembly GCA_017454945.1 of Bacteroidales bacterium. Lineage (GTDB taxonomy): Bacteria > Bacteroidota > Bacteroidia > Bacteroidales > WCHB1-69 > JAFTCA01. The sequence continues at coordinate 25,581 of JAFTCA010000052.1, read as the reverse complement.
ACGCGTCAAAAATGCTTCGGTAACCGTTGAAGGAGAGATTGTTTCACAAATTGGCAACGGCCTGCTGATACTGGTGGGCGTGGAAGTCGGTGATACAGAGAAAGATGCTGTGTGGCTGGCGGCTAAAACTGCCAACATGCGTATCTTTGATGATGCCAACGGCGTGATGAACCTGTCGGTAAAGGATGTGGGCGGCGAGCTGCTGGCCGTGTCGCAGTTTACACTGCTGGCCTCCACCAAGAAGGGCAATCGTCCGGCGTATATCCATGCCGCCGGACATGAAACTGCCGTACCGCTGTACGAGAAATATTGCGAACTTTTGTCGCAGGAATGTGGCCGCCCTGTAGGGAAGGGCGTGTTTGGCGCCTATATGCAGGTGGCGCTCACCAACGATGGTCCCGTGACCATCGTCATCGACTCGCGTGTGCCCTATTAGCGCGTCATATATTCGTGCATATCCAGATGCAGAATGTGCTCCAGTTCTTCGCGGTGTGCGTCATCGGTGCGGATGAATGCCGTGGCGGCGACACCCACTGTCGGGTCAGCTAACGGGCGCAGTTCCAGCACATCCATCATTCTTTCGCGGAATTTCTTTTCGTTGAAGTGCTCTTCGGCAGCGGCGTCGGCAGGGCGTTCCAGCACGAGGAAACTGTAAGTGTCTTTCTCCTTGCCTTGCCACATCTCCTCCTTGCTGAGGTGGATGTTTTCGAGGTAGGCAACAATGGGATGCACGCCACTGATGTGGGTCTGTAGCTCGTTGAGACAGAAACCTGCAAATCGTAAGGGGTTGATTTCAATAGGAATAGCTTTTTTGCCATCGTAGCGGAACTCGATGTGCATCGGAAAATCGTGCAGTTGCAGCACTTTGTTGAGCTTCACAAGGAAGTTCATGAATGGCTCCTCGTACTGGTCGTACAAGCTGCGACTCGAGCAGTAGAGGCGGTCGGAAGTGTCGGATTCGTTGGCAAAACGATGGTGGAAAATATTGAGAATAACGGGATTGCCGTTTTCGTCAAAGTAGGTGTCCACGGCGTATTCTTCGCCACAGATGTACTCTTCAATCAGGAACTTCTGGGTGCCAATGACAAACTCGGGGAATTGGGTGCTAACCTTGTGGAAGTTGCGCTGGATATCGCTGATGGCAGCGTTCCACTCGTCGGCATTGTGCACCACATGCACGCCAGCGCTCAGAAATCCCACCGACGGCTTCAACACTAACGGGAATTGCAGTTTGTTGGCGTCGATATTGTCCAGTTTGACAATCTCTTCCTCGCAGAAGAAGAAGTCGGGATACATATCGCTGCAAATGCGTCGGAAGGTGGCTTTGTCTTTTAACAAGGCTATCTTGTCCAGTAATTCTTTGTCGGGCAGATGGTTAACGAGCCATCCTAATGCATTTTCCGACATGGTATAAAGGCGTTTGCGTTGCTTGTAGGCCTCGATGAATTCTGCATCGTTATATAAATGAAGTGCATAGCCGGCTTCGACCATCTTCTCCGACATGGCATTTCGTAATACGGGAAGGTCCTTGGCTATTGCGGTCTTGACTAATGTTTCTGATACGTATGGTTTTTCGAGAATGAGCATAATGTGAATTTATCTTAAATAGTTAATATTCAAATAGTTGTTGTTTTTAATTTACTTCTGCAAAGATACGATAATTTTCTGCGCACGCCGATGGTTTGTAAAAGATTCTTATAAGGGCATTGGCCGCCATTACATTTTGATGTTCATAAAAAGTGAAAAAAACACCCAGTTTTGAGTGATAAAAAAAGTAAATTTGCCTTTCCTTAGTTCAAAAAAATTGATGATATGAAAAAACTAGGTTTCAATAATGATATGTATCTGAAAATCCAATCGGAACATATTAAGGAACGCATTACTCACTTTGGCGATAAGTTGTATTTGGAGTTCGGCGGCAAGCTGTTTGATGATTTCCATGCCAGCCGCGTGCTACCTGGATTTCAGCCCGACAGTAAACTGCGAATGCTGATGCAACTGAAAGACGATGCCGAAATCGTGATTGTCATCAGTGCGGTGGATATTGAAACCAACAAGATGCGCGGCGATTTGGGCATAACGTATGATGAGGATGTGCTCCGTTTGCGCGAAGTGTTCATCAATCGCGGCCTTTTCTTCGGCTCGGTGGTGATCACCCATTACAATGGCCAGGCTAGTGCCAAGGCCTACCGCGAACGTCTGGAACGGATGGGCATTTCTGTCTATTACCACTATCTGATCGAGGGTTATCCTACCAATGTGGACTTGATAGATTCTGACGATGGTTTTGGCCGCAATGAGTATGTGGAAACCTCGCGTCCGCTGGTAGTGGTCACCGCTCCGGGACCTGGTAGCGGCAAGATGGCCGTCTGCCTCAGTCAGCTCTATCAAGAGAATAAGCGTGGTGTAAAGGCTGGCTATGCCAAGTTCGAGACATTCCCCATCTGGAGCATTCCCTTGAAACACCCGGTGAATTTGGCCTACGAAGCCGCTACCGCTGACCTGAACGATGTGAACATGATCGACCCCTTCCATTTGGAGGCGTACAACAAAACGGCCGTCAACTATAATCGTGATATTGAGATATTTCCGGTGCTGAATGCCATTTTTGAAGGCATCTATGATGAAAATCCGTATAAGTCGCCAACCGACATGGGCGTTAATATGGCGGGATTCTGCATCTCGGATGATGAGGTCTGCTGTGAGGCTTCGCGCGCTGAGATTATTCGCCGGTACTTTACGGCCCTGTGTGGTGTGGTTACGGGAAAATCGACTGAAAATGAAGTAAATAAGATTGCTTTGCTCATGAAGCAGGCCAAGGTTATGCCCGAAACCCGCAAGACGGTGGTGGCCGCTCGCGAGCGCAAGGAGCAATCGGGTGTTCCGTCTGCCGCTATCGAACTGGCCGACGGCACCATCATCACCGCCAAGTCGAGTGCGTTGCTCGGTCCTAGTGCCGCCCTGCTGCTCAATGCTACCAAGTATCTGGCTGGCATTGACCACGATGTGAAACTGATTCCGCAGGAGATGATTGAGCCTATTCAGAAAACGAAAGTATCGTACTTGCATGGCAATAACCCACGTCTGCATACCGATGAAGTGCTGGTGGCTCTCTCAATGCTCAGTCTGAACGATGACAACTGCCGCAAAGCGCTCGACTGTCTGCCGCAGTTGGCCGATTGTCAGGTGCATACCACCGTGATGTTGAGCGAAATAGACCAGAAGATCTTCAAGAAGCTCGGCATTGGCTTGACCAGCGACCCTGTAAGAAAAAAGTAAGCTATGCCCAAAGTGAAGATTACCGTCATCCGCAAAGTGTGCCATCAGGATTTGATACAGCAGTATGAGAATCCGATAGAGCATGCTTGTGATGTGCAGGAAGGGCAAGTGTTTGTGTCGCAACACGGTGAGAGGCCCGAGGGATTGTGTGAGAGTGCGTGGGAGAGTATGCGCACTTTTGTGGAAACATTGACAGCCGGCGGCGGCAACTTCTACGACGGCTGGATGAAAAATCCTCATTCGGCGATGATTTCCTGCAACGACGGCTTCCGCCCCGTAAGCTTTTTGCTGGAGGCGATAAATGATTAAGATAGTGTGATTTAACAGTGTCGTACGACCAATAGTCGTTAGGGAAGATTGGTCGTCGTAAAACTTATTTCCTCTCCGTATGTTTTTCCCATGCTATTGATGGCATAAGCCCGCACATAATAGGTGGTGTTGGGTGTCAAACCAGTGAAGGAATAGGTGAAGTTGTTGTCGTTACACGGATTCTCGCAATGTACATACGGCTGATTGAATGCGACCTTCTGTGTTGTTCTGCTGCCGCTACTTTTCCAAATTTGGAATCCTTTTTCAGTCACTGTGTCACACCAGCCATTGAACAGAACATTGCCATGCACGATAGCCGAAGTGCCACTTGTTTCCACGTTGTCTGTACTAACACTCGGAGAATAATAAAGCAGTTCGCCTGCTACGCTTAGACGTGGATAAGAAGAGATGCCTCCAGCCTCATCCACAAAGCCAAGGTTGCTATTCAATCCGCCCATTTCTCCAGAGGCAGAAACAGCATTGTCTATTTCAATCTCTGTACCACTATCCTCCTTGGTGTATTGTTTCTGTGCCGAAGCGGTGCAGCCGTTACTCCAGTAGGCGGTTACGGTGTAAGTGAATGTGCCATCGTCGCTTAAATTGTCTTGTGCCGTGGTGTTGGTTGTGGTGGCAATATTTTCATCGTTTCTAAATACTTCGTAATGGTCAACTGCCCGCACATTATCCACAGTGCCTTTTATGCAAAATGAATAATTATCTAGAAATACATCCCAGGAAATGGAACCGTTTGAATGATTCCCGTAAATACATCCTTTTTGTGGCATTGCCTGACTAGAGAGGGGAAGGCAATAGGTGTTGGCCGGTGCTTCCAGATAGATGCCAAACCAAAGTTCCTGTGTCGCGTCAACGGGAACAGGAGTGTTGAGCGTAATGGTGTTCCAAGTGTTCGCAGTAAGGGTACTTTTGTTGATATCTTGTGACAGCACTAAGGTGCCTGGGTCAAAGCCGCCATTGGCTTTGCCTCCTTTATATACCACAGCCTTATAGACGGTAGCATCGCTAAAGGCATAGAAACTGATTTGGGTAAGTTCCTGATTGTGGTAGTTTAACAAATCGGTATCACAGAAGCGTTGCATTATACTTACCTGATAATCATCATAAAACCCATACATAAAATCAAAGTTCGCTGTCCATGTCAGAGTATGTGGGTCGGCATTAATGACAGGTGTTTCCCATTGCAGGGTGATGTTGGTCTGATCTTCTGAATAGAGACTTAGATTTGCAGGGGGCAGACAGGCAGGGTTATTGGCGCACAGGGCGCCTGTAAGAGAAATGGTCTTCTCAAGAGTGCCTGAACTTAAGGTAATATATCCGTGTTCAATGTCATTATTGTTGGAGGGTTGGTAGCGGACATACAATGTGCCGCCCGTGTTACTAAGAGTTTGTGAGTTGGCGTAGTCGGTTCCATTTGTGCTGATACGGAAGTTTCCCGTGACGGTAGCCGTAAGGGATGCGTCGAGATGTGCCGCCAATACAGATACCGATTTGCTGTCACTTATGGTTGTTCCTTCCTCGATAATAAAAGAGAGAGATTCGTTGTCAATGCGAATCATGGGTTGCGAAGCGTCTATGCCAACAATAGCGACATGATCTGAATTGAAGTCATACGGTCCCGGGTTAAGAATGGATAGTGAATAGTAGCCGTTGTAGTTGCCTCCCCATCCCCAGTTGAAATGGAAGTTGTTTTGGCTGTCGTAGCCATCGCAAACAAAAGCATGGCCGCCGTAAGAGCCTTGTCCTGCATAAATGAGGGGGCGCATTTTGTCCAATTCCCCTTTCAGAAGCTCAATCCATTTGCTGTCACTAAAGTTGATTCTTCTTTTTAACGTGGCATCGCTGTATCCGAAATAGGTACGCAGTCCGTTCACAGCTTTGTTATCGTATGCGCCACTGCCGTTGGGACCGTACATCATTTCCACAGCCACACCACAATGATACATAAGTTTAGCAACCTCGTTAATCTGAGTGCTCGTACTGTAATTGTCCAAAGCGAGCGGCATCAAAGAATAATCATAAGTCGTATTGGCAAAATTGACACTTAGTGAACCATAGCTGCCATAGCCTAGATAAGCAAATTGGTCAGTATTATAACTATGGCTGCCAATACCTCTCGATGGGTATTGCCAATAACGCATTATTTGAGCCATGGCGCAGGCTTCACAACCAGCGTAGGCATGTCCGCCAGGACCGTTGGCGTCAGTAGGGCACCATGAGTTGTAGGGAGAGTTCTGGTCCCATGTGGTTTCTATCAGTGGGGGTACACTCGTGCCTTTGCTGCCATTTCCTTGCACACCCGATTTTAAATTGTTCCATTTGATGGAGATAATAGGGTCAGATGGCAGATTTTGATCTACGACCGCTTTCACCAGTTGTTCATAGTCATTGAGCCAACTGCGTACATTTGATGGAATATCTTTGGCGATGAAGTCATTATCGTAGGAGTAACCTAGGATAGGCTCAACACGGTCGTCAGCGGCCACAATCACGAATCCTTTAGGCTGCAAGGCGAAAACATAGTAGCAAGTGATGGTATTGCCAGTGTTCTCGTCTGTCGTATAGCCGGTATATACCAATTGCATTGTTTGCTCGCCTGTAGTGCCTTTCTTTGTTCCGTTGCTTTGCGCCATAGCGCTATTTCCCAGCATAAAGGCCTGACCTATATTCTGTGCTTGTTTTGACGATATATAGGTGGCCGACTCTTCCTGTGTTTGCGCGCATAAGGTGAGAGATGTAAATCCCAACAAAACACCCGCAACGAGAACGGAGACGAATCGCAATAAATAAACGGTTATCTTTCTCATAACACAAAGGTGATTTTAGATTAGTACCAATACACGAAAGTGACTTTATCGTTGGCCTTTAATGCATAACCGTGATTGTTGGTTGCGGTGTAATGTATCTGTTTGTGATTGTTGTTATCGATATTCAGTACGCCATTGCGGTCACTGCCTGCCATGACTCCGTTAATATAGCATCGAATAATGCCTGTTGGTGAGGGCTCGTGTTGCAAAGTGAAAGTCGTTTGGCCGGCGGTGGTTGAAAATGTCTCCTGCTCCATATTTATATTCAGCGTGTTAACCAGTTCGGATAGGGTGCTTAGACTCTGTTTCAGATCTCGAATGGAATCTTTCATTTCATTCAATTCCGTGCGTAGGGCATTGAGAGAAGCAATGTCGGCTTGAATGGTTTGCAGGTCTGCCGAAACCAAATAGCCTTTGTCGTTAGTGAACGCACTAACATTAGTGGGAACCGTTGGAATAGTGGGAGTATTCTGGATTTCCGAATAGTTGTAGGTGGGTTTTGTGGCTGCTTTAGCCCAGGCAGAAATGGTCGGGTCGGTTTCGGTGGTAAGGTAGCCCTTGTCATTGTTAAAGGCGCTTACATCTGCGGGGATCTGTGGTATCTGTGGGCGGTTTTGTAAATCGTTGTAATTGCCACTGGTGGCAACGGCTGCCAAGTCGGGCACAGTAGGAATAGTCGGTGTGTTTTGTATTTCCGAGTAATCGTACACTGGCTTGTTGGCCTCTTTAGCCCAGGCAGAAATGGTCGGATCCGTTTCAGTGGTAAGATATCCCTTGTCATTGTTAAAGGCGCTTACATCTGCGGGAATCTGCGGTATCTGCGGGCGGTTTTGCAAATCGTTGTAATTACCACTGGTGGCTACCGTTGACAAAGTCGGCGTATTTTTAATTTCCGAATAATTGTAAGTAGGTTTTGTGGCAGCTTTAGCCCAAGCAGAAATGGTCGGATCCGTTTCAGAGGTAAGATAACCCTTGTCATTGTTAAAGGCACTTACATCTGCGGGGATCTGCGGTATCTGCGGGCGGTTTTGCAAATCGTTGTAACTACCACTGGTGGCTACCGTTGACAAAGTCGGTGTGTTCTGTATTTCCGAGTAATCGTACACCGGCTTGTTGGCCTCTTTAGCCCAAGCGGAAATGGTCGGGTCGGTCTCGGTATAGGAAGTCAGGTAGTGGGCGTCGTTTTCAAAGGCACTCACTTTGGTCGGAATATTGGCCGCTTCTTGAACATCAGCCTCAGTGAGGAAACCCATATCATTGTTCAGTTCGCTCAACTTTGTGGGAACTGTTGGAATAGTGGGAGTGTTGCTCAAGTCGTTGTAATTACCACTGGTGGCAACGGCTGCCAAGTCGGGCACGGTAGGGATAGTCGGTGTGTTTTGTATTTCCGAGTAATCGTACACTGGCTTGTTGGCCTCTTTGGCCCATGCAGAAATGGTCGGGTCGGTTTCTGTGGTAAGGTATCCCTTGTCATTGTTAAAGGCACTTACATCTGTGGGGATCTGCGGTATCTGCGGGCGGTTTTGTAAATCGTTGTAATTACCACTGGTAGCTACTGTTGACAAAGTGGGAGTATTTTTAATTTCCGAATAATTGTAGGTGGGCTTTGTGGCTGCTTTAGCCCATGCAGAAATGGTCGGGTCGGTTTCGGTGGTAAGGTAGCCCTTGTCATTGTTAAAGGCACTTACATTTGCGGGGATCTGCGGTATCTGCGGGCGGTTTTGTAAATCGTTGTAATTACCACTGGTAGCTACTGTTGACAAAGTGGGAGTATTTTTAATTTCCGAATAGTTGTAAGTGGGTTTTGTGGCAGCTTTAGCCCAAGCGGAAATGGTCGGGTCGGTTTCTGTAGTAAGATAGCCCTTGTCGTTAGTGAAAGCACCAACATTCGTGGGAACTGTGGGAATGGTGGGGGTATTGCTTAAGTCATTGTAATTACCACTGGTGGCAACGGCTGCCAAGTCGGGCACGGTAGGAATAGTCGGTGTGTTCTGTATTTCCGAGTAATCGTACACCGGCTTGTTGGCCTCTTTAGCCCACGCCGAGATAGTTGGGTCGGTTTCTGTGGTAAGATATCCCTTGTCGTTGTTAAAGGCACTTACATTTGCGGGAATCTGCGGTATCTGCGGACGGTTTTGCAAGTCGTTGTAATTACCACTGGTGGCAACGGCTGCCAAGTCGGGCAGGGTAGGGATAGTCGGTGTGTTTTGTATTTCCGAGTAATCGTACACTGGCTTGTTGGCCTCTTTAGCCCATGCCGAAACAGAGGGGTCCGTCTCGGTGTAATTGCCAGTAGCGTTGGCATATTGGGCATAAGGCACGCTCAGCAGTTGCTGCACGGTAGTCAGTGTGCCTTTGTCGCCGAGGTTGGTTTCCACACGCACAAAGTAGGGACCGCTGCCCCAATCTATGTCGGAAAAACTACCCGAGGTTACGGTGCCGCCACCAATCAGCAGCGTCATCAAACCATTGGCGTTGGTTTGGGCGTGATGGGTTTCGACATAAACGGCATCGCTCGATTCTCCGCCTTGCAATAGAGATATGGTCACCATCACATCGGTGTTCTTCAGCAAGTTGTTACTGTTGTCACGTACGACAGACTGATAGGTGAATTGTTGCGGTGCCTGTGCCATAACAGCCGTGGCGACTATTAGCAGAAATATTGTTGCAAGGATTCTTTTCATATTGTTGGTGTTTATTAGGTTAGAAATTTGGCAGAGGCGCACGGCCGTGCGCCTGTACTAAATATCGTCTTCTTTGTTCTTTGTTCTTTGAATTTTGAATTCTGAATTTCCTCGTTTGCGGTATTCTCTGCAAAAATAATAAAAATCAATGTGAATAAGTATAAATATAAACAGCCGACAAGTGTTTTACACCCGCCGGCTGTCAGACAATTCATAAAATAACGATTACGACAAAATCACATTCTTCTCTTGGATGAGTTTGCGTAGGTTGATTAGCGCGTAGCGCATTCTGCCTAGTGCCGTGTTGATGCTGACATTCGTCAATTCGGCAATGTCTTTAAAGCTGATATCTTGGTAAATACGCATCTCTAACACTTCACGTTGCTCTTTGGGCAAGTATTGTAGCAGATGGCGGGCGTCGCGGTGTATCTGCTCGGTAATCATCTTCTGCTCAATGGAAGGCTCGTTGCCATAGACGAAGTCGAAGATGTCGAACTCGCCGTTGGTCTCCACCGCAGGCATGCGCTGCATCTTGCGGTAGTAGTCAATCTTGAGGTTGTTGGCAATACGCATCACCCACTGCACGAATTTGCCCTCTTCCTTGTATGCGCCGGCACGTAACGTGTTGATGACCTTGATAAAGGTGTCTTGGAAAATGTCCTCAGCCAACTCACGATTCTTGACAGAAAGCAGAATGTAAGAAAATACTTTCTTCTGATGACGGAGAATTAAAGTCTTTAATGCTGCTTCATCACCTTCTAAATAACGAGCAATCAAATCGTTATCGCTCAAACTGGCTATCGTTTTCATAAAGCCCCCTTTCTTTATTGGGTTAATAATAAAAAAGGTAAAGTTTTATTCGATAGCGCTCCTCCTATGTTTTAAAGGGTTATTAGGTGATTATTTGGGGCAAAATTACTAATAAAAATGTTTACGCACGGCCGTTTTTAGCGAAAAAAATCAATTAATTTTTATAACTAACTGATTTTCAGATAGAAAAATTTACTAAAATTTGGTGTGAGTTATTAGTGAGCAGTGAGAAGTGAATAGTGAGGCGTGAGAAAGTTAAGAAGTTAAGAAACTAAGGAGTTAAGAATTATTGTTGGTGTTGTCATTCCGAGGTTGCGTTAGAAACCGAAGGAATCTCTTTCAGTTTTCAGTTTTATCTGTTGGCGTACATCGACTCGTAGTACTTCTCGTACTCGCCCGAGGTGATGTTATCGAGCCACTCTTGATTATCGAGGTACCATTGTACGGTCTTTTCGATGCCTTCTTCAAATTGCAGCGAGGGTTCCCAGCCCAGTTCGTTCTTCAGTTTGGTCGAGTCGATAGCGTAGCGCAGGTCGTGGCCGGCACGGTCGGTGACAAATGTGATGAGGTCGAGCGAGTAGCCTTCGGGTTTGCCCAGCAGGCGGTCCACCGTGGCGATAAGCACCTTGATGAGGTCGATGTTCTTCCATTCGTTGAAGCCGCCAATATTGTATGTTTCAGCAATTCTGCCTTTGTGGAAGATGACATCAATAGCGCGGGCATGGTCGATGACATAGAGCCAGTCGCGCACATTTTCGCCTTTACCATAGACGGGCAGGGGCTTTCTGTGGCGTATATTGTTAATGAATAGGGGAATAAGTTTCTCGGGAAATTGGTAAGGACCGTAGTTGTTCGAGCAGTTGGTCACAATGGTGGGCATGCCGTAGGTGTCGTGGAAGGCGCGCACGAAATGGTCCGACGAGGCCTTTGAAGCTGAGTAGGGTGAGTGGGGTGCATATTTGGTCTCTTCAGAAAAGAGCGTGCCGTCAAATTCCAGTGCGCCATACACTTCGTCAGTAGAGATATGGTAAAAGCGTTTGCCTTCGTACTTTTCGGGCAGCGATTCCCAGTAGAGACGGGCAGCCTGCAACAATGAAAGCGTGCCCAGCACATTGGTCTTGGCAAAGGTGAACGGGTCTTTGATGCTGCGGTCCACATGCGACTCGGCAGCCAAGTGGATGATGCCGTCAACCTTCTCATCCTGAATGAGTTTTACCATTGTGTCAAAATCACAGATGTCGGCCTTGACAAAAGTGTAGTTTGGCTTGTTCTCAATATCTTTCAGGTTGGCCAAGTTGCCGGCATAGGTCAGCTTGTCCACATTAATGATGTGATATTCAGGATATTTGTTAACGAAGAGTCGTACTACATGACTGCCGATGAAGCCGGCACCGCCTGTGATGATGATATTTTTCATAGGGAATAAATTTTATATTCGAATTGCAAAGATACGTTTTTTTGCGATAACCCTCTACACCTTTGCCACCAGGCATTGGGCGGTGTAAGATTTTTTGTGGCGCACGATTTCTTCGGGCGTGCCCTGGCAAACGATGTTGCCGCCCTCTTCGCCACCTTCAGGACCGAGGTCGATGATCCAGTCGGCGCACTTGATGATTTCGGGGTTGTGTTCAATCACGACAATGGAGTTCCCTTTGTCGATGAGCATGCAGAGAGCCTTGTGTAACTTGCTGATATCGTGAAAGTGAAGTCCTGTGGTTGGTTCGTCGAAGATGAAGAGCGTGTTGGTTTTGTTGTTATTGGTCGATAGGTAATAGGCCAGTTTGATGCGCTGCGCCTCGCCGCCCGAGAGGGTGGAGGATGACTGTCCCAGTTTCAGGTAGCCGAGTCCTACATCCTGCAGTGTTTTAAGCTTTTCGATGATGTTGACGGCGATTTTATCCTTGCACTTGTCAGTGAAAAACTCTGCCGCCTGGTTGATGGTCATGTCAAGAATGTCGCCGATGGTGCAGCCGCCCACTTTGATGTCCAGCACCTCGTCTTTGAAGCGCGTGCCGTTACATTCCTTGCAGACAAGGTCCACGTCGGCCATGAACTGCATGCCAATATGGATAACGCCTTCGCCTTCACAGGCTTCGCAGCGTCCGCCAGGCACATTGAACGAGAAAAAGCCGGCTTTGTAGTTGCGCTGTCGCGACAACGGTTGCGAAGCGAACAGCTCGCGGATGTCATCGTAAATCTTGAGGTAAGTGGCTGGGTTTGAGCGCGTGGAGCGACCAATGGGATTCTGGTCCACCATGATACAGTCGCTCAGCTTGCTGAAGTCGGCGTCGATATGCAGATGACGGCCCACTTTGACACCGTTCTCGTGGATAATTTTCTGCAAACCATTGTATAAGATGTTCTTAATCAGGCTGCTCTTGCCCGAACCGCTGACACCTGTCACCACGGTAAGCACCTCTAAGGGTATCTTGACATCTATATTTTTCAGGTTATGCTCTTTGGCTCCCGTAATTTCCACAAAGTTGCGCCATTTTCTCCTTCGTGTGGGCACTGCAATTTCCATGGCGTTGGGCAGTGGTGGCTGTTCCATGCCTCGCAAGTAGGCGGCTGTCAGACTCTTGGGGTCTTTCAGCAGTTCGTCGAAAGTGCCTTGGAAAACCACTTCACCACCCAAACGGCCCGCTTTGGGACCGATGTCGATGATGTAGTCGGCATTGCGCATGATTTCTTCGTCATGTTCCACTACCACTACCGTATTGCCGATGTCGCGCAGCCGTTTTAGAATCTTAATGAGGTTCTGGGTGTCGCGGGTGTGTAGGCCGATACTTGGCTCGTCTAAGATGTAAAGCGAGCCTACCAGACTGCTGCCCAGCGAGGTGGCTAGGTTGATACGCTGCGATTCGCCGCCCGACAGCGTTTTGCTCAGTCGGTTCAGCGCAAGGTAGCCCAGACCTACATCGTGCAAAAAGCCAAGTCTGTTAATCAGTTCAGTGATAATGGGTTTTGCTATTTCGGCGTCGTTGTCGTTGTTGAACTTGAGCTGTTGGAAGAAGGTGAGCAGTTTGGACACGGGCATGGCCGACAGCTCGGAGATGGATTTGCCTTTGATTTTCACGTAGCCGGCCTCTTTGCGCAGGCGGGTGCCTTGGCAGTCGTGGCACAGTGTGTGCCCGCGATAGCGGGCATAAAGCACGCGGTATTGTATCTTGTACATGTTGCGCTCCACATACTCGAAGAACTGTCTAATGCCTTCCACACCAGCGGTTTCGTCGCCATTCCACAGCAGGTCGTACTCTTCGGGACTCAAATCCTCGATGGCTCGGTGTGGCGGAAAGTTCTTGCGCGCCGAGCGATGGATGAAGTAGTCTTTCCACTCGCTCAGTTTCTCGCCACGCCAGCAGGCTACGCCGTTTTCAAACAGCGACAGCGTGCGGTCGGGGAATACCAGGTCGGGGTCGATGCCTTCAATCATGCCCGTACCTTTGCAGGTGGGGCAGGCACCGTAGGGGTTGTTGAAACTGAAAAGGTTGACGGTGGGTTCTTCAAAGGTGATGCCGTCTTTTTCAAACAGGTTGCTGAAACGGCGTTGTGTAATCTCTTCATTTTCAACGCGGATGACGCATTCGCCTTTGCCTTCATTGAATGCGGTCTGCACCGAATCGCAAAAGCGGGTGTGGTTGGCGGTGATATTGTCCGACTTGAACCGGTCGATAGAGATGAGGATATCGGTTGCCTTAATGCTCTTTTTGTAGGCCAGCAGGTCGTCAATATCCCAGTATTCGTTTTTGAAAAGAAAGCGGCTGAATCCCTGCTGCTTGAGGATTTCCAGCTGTTCGTGCACGGTGCGCCCCGACACGATTTGGACGGGTGCCAGCACGTGGACGCGGCTGCCAGTGGGAATCTCGTGAACATAGTTCAGCACGTCCTTCAGCGTTTCGCGTTTGACTTCTTTGTTGCTGATGGGCGAAAAGGTGCGGCCCACGCGGGCAAACAGCAGTTTGAGGTATTCGTAAATCTCGGTTGTGGTGCCCACCGTCGAGCGTGGGTTGCGCGAGATGACGCGTTGCTCAATGGCGATGGCGGGCGGGATGCCCTTGATGCTGTCCACTTCGGGCTTTGAGATTCTGCCCATAAACTGGCGGGCGTAGGAACTCAGACTCTCGATGTAGCGGCGTTGCCCTTCGGCGTAAAGCGTATCGAAAGCCAGTGACGACTTGCCCGAGCCCGACAAGCCAGTAATGACTACCAGCTTGTTGCGAGGTATGTCAAGAGTGATGTTTTTCAGGTTGTTGACCCTAACGCCTTGTATGTGGATGAAGTCTTCGCTCATGAGCCGTTGAAAAATGAGGCGACAAATTTACAGAAAAAAGCGACAGGAAAAGCGTGGTCAGAATGGTAAATTATAAAAAGAATCTTCTTCGCAGGCAGTAGAGGCTTCAAAAAAGTCAGCAACTGCAATATCCTTTATTTTGGAACGGAATTCAGAGAACTTGGATGGAGAATCAAGTTCCAATTTTCTTTCCTGACTGATTTTTGCAAATGAGAGTTCTTTCTCTATACCTAAAAATCGTCTTCCGATAAGATTAGCGGCAATACCTGTGGTAGAAGAACCTGCAAATGGATCCATAATCCATGCATTAGGTTTTGTCGAAGCTAAGATGATGCGAGTAAGTAGAGCCAAGGGCTTTTGAGTAGGGTGTTTGCCACATGTTTTTTCCCATGGTGCAATAGCAGGCAATCTCCATACATCTGTCATTTGTTTGTTGTCGTTAAGTTGTTTCATGAGTTCATAATTGAACAAATGCGGATTTTTTTGCGACTGTCTTGCCCAGATGATGAATTCGGTAGAATAGGTGAAATATCTGCATGAAATATTAGGAGGAGGATTGGTTTTAGCCCATGTTATGACATTCAAAATCTTATATCCCAATTCCGTCAAGGCGTTAGCTACAGAGAAGATGTTGTGATAAGTTCCTGAAATCCAGATTGTCCCGTTGGCTTTCAGTTTTTCTCTGCATAGCGAAAGCCATTTAAGATTAAACTCATTTATCTGTTCAGGAGAACCTCCTTTGTCCCAATCACCTTTATCTACACAAACTACTTTGCCGCTCTGAACGCTGATGCCGCCATTGGAAAGAAAATAGGGTGGATCTGCGAAAATCATGTCGAACTTAAAGTTGAACTGAGGAAGCAATTCAAAACAGTCACCATGAAGCAATGTAAAGGTGTGGTCGATAGATTTGAAAAAAGGAGTAATCATAAATTATTTAGGAATGGGAAGACCTAATTTTTGCAAGGGGATATAGTTGAAATAGTATTGACAGCGAACACTATGGATGTAATCCAATACATCTTTGTATCTTTTGTTGCGGAACCAATCGGATAAGATATATACATACTCAACTTCCATATTAAATTTTGAAAGGAGTTTCTGGTATTGTTTTCTTTTAAAATCACAAGTCTGTAATTTTTCATCAACACTTCCTGCAACCATTTGCGATTTCACTTCAATAATAAACATTGTGTTATTAATAATAACATATATACAATTATCAGGTAGTAATTTACAGGAAATATATTTTTCCCATTGAATTCCATTATCTTCAAGAAAACGGTAAAATTGGTGTTTTTTAAAGGTTTGTGCAACAATTTTATTCTTGTAATACACATTGAATCCTTTCACCGAGTAATCTTTTTGCTTGGAAAGAAAAGTTGCGAGATCAACTTGTCCTTCATAAATTAATCCTGTTTTGGTGTTTCCACCGCCGATTCCTCCCTTTTTCATAACAATATACAGACTTTAAATATTTGTTTGTGGTTAAAAAAAATATGAAGACACTATTTCTTCAGTAGATGATTTGCGTTGTGTATTTTTAGGTTTGTTAGAAATTAATAATTCGGACAATTTTCCTCTTTTGCTTGCTATGGCATTAACGGAACGAGATGCATAAACACGTGAGATTTCAAACGGATGATATAAACTTTCAAAAAATAAATCTTTAGGATTTTTAGCTGAACAATCTGAATTGCTTAACATCCAGAGACAATTTTTTTTATTAGAAATATCTTTACAAAAAGCAGCTAATCGAATTTGTTCTTCATCGTCAAATGCCTCTTTTACATATGTGTTGAAACTGGATGTTGCATTTAAAGGACGATAGGGAGGATCAAAATAGAAAAATGTTAATTCTTTATTGCGAATTTGTGTTTTTGTTTGTTCAAAATCTCCGCATAAAATGGACACATTATAGTGATTTAACAATACACTATCAGTATATATTAATTCTTCATTACAGATGGTAGGATTTGAATACTTCCCGAAAGGAACATTGAATTTTCCTTTAGAGTTTTCTCTATATAAACCATTGAAGCAGGTTTTATTGAGAAATAATAACAGGGTGGTTTTTTGTAGGGTATCTAGTTCTTCATTGTTGAACACATCGCGTTTTCGTAAATAAAAATCCTTTCGGGCTTCTTCAGTCTTAATAGAAAAATATTCTTTTTCAATTATTTTAAGTGAATCAACTAACGGTTGAGGTTGCTCTTTTACAACCAAGAAGGCATTGGTTAGGTTGGGGTTAATATCGTTAATTACAACTCTTTTGATATTTGGAAACTTTTGTAACATGAAAAAGAGCATTGCCCCACCTCCCACAAAGGGCTCTATATACGTGAAATCTTCATGATATAATACATCAGGTAGGTTTGTTTCAAGTTGGTTAAGTAATTGTCCTTTTCCTCCCACCCATTTGATAAATGGCTTTGCGTTGATATTAAGAGTCTTGTAGTTCCTCATTATTATTTTTTTCTTTTTGCAAATTTACTGAATATCTATGATATGTTCAATGTGTCTGCCACATTTTTTATATTTTTTTAACAATGGATGTTGGATGTTATTATTGTGAGAATTTCCATTTGATTATCAGTCTAATACAAAAAACTCTATTTTTTTTCTTTTGTATGACAATATTCGAACATCTTCTGCGTTTCTTTTAAGTGTTTTGATTATTCAATTAATATACCGCCTATGGATAAAAATGATACCCTTGTGAAAACTGCTAAGAAATTGAAAACTACACGATTGGAGAAACCTCGCGCCTCGGTCATCGAGAATATCCTCAATTATTCAAAGTCGCTGGATGTCATCCAATCCCCCTTCGTAGGTTCGTTTGTTTTCGTAAACAACTAACAGGTAGGGCTGCCGGTCATTCTCCGACAGCCTTTTTTCTTCCCAATGAAAATATTTCGTACCTTTGCGTTCTTAAATAACGCTTGCTATGGCTAATGTAAAACCTTCTATTCCAAAAGGAACGCGCGATTTTTCTCCGCTGGAGATGATTCGCCGCAACTATATTTTCAATGTCATCCGTTCGGTCTTCGAGAAGCACGCCTACCTGCCGATAGAGACTCCCTCGATGGAGAATCTTTCCACCCTGATGGGCAAGTATGGCGAAGAGGGCGACCGCCTGCTCTTCAAAATCCTCAACTCGGGCGATTTTGCCAAGGGTGTCGATTTTAACGATGAGAATACGAACCGCCTGGCTACGAAAATCTGTGAGAAGGGCTTGCGTTATGACCTTACCGTGCCGTTTGCCCGCTTTGTGGTGCAACACCAGAACGAACTTTCGTTCCCCTTCAAACGCTACCAGATGCAGCCCGTTTGGCGCGCCGACCGTCCTCAAAAGGGCAGATACAGAGAGTTTTACCAGTGTGATGCCGATGTGATTGGCAGTAACTCGCTGCTGAACGAGGCCGAACTGATGCAGATTACCGACGAGATTTTCTCCACGTTCGGCATTAAGGTGACCATCAAAATCAATAACCGCAAAATCCTGACAGGCATTGCCGAGGTGGTGGGTGCCCCCGACAAAGTGGTGGACATCTGTACAGCCATCGACAAGCTCGACAAGATTGGCTTGGAGAACGTGTGTGCCGAGCTGGCCGAGCGTGGCCTTTCCGAAGAGTCTATCGCCAAGATGCAGCCGTTCTTCGCTTTTGGCGGCAGCAACGAAGAAAAATTGGATCAGTTGCGCAAAGTGTTTGCCAACAGCGAAATAGGTATGCGCGGTGTGGATGAGGTGCAGACTGTACTCAATTATGTTGCCTTGTTTAACCTCAACTCACCCATTGAGTTGGATATCACTTTGGCTCGCGGCCTCAACTATTACACGGGCGCCATTTTCGAGGTGAAGGCCATGGATGTGGCCATTGGCAGCATCTCGGGCGGAGGCCGCTACGACGACCTGACGGGCATCTTCGGCCTGAAGAACATGTCGGGTGTGGGCATCTCATACGGAGCCGAGCGCATCTATGATGTTCTTAATGAGTTGAACCTCTTCCCCGCAGGAATCGCTTCGCCGGTGAAGGTGCTGTTGCTCAACTTCGGCGAGAACGAGGAGAAGTATGCGCTGTCGGCTCTGCAGAGCTTGCGCGCCGAAGGCATCGCCTGCGAAATATATCCCGACCGTGCCAAAATCGGCAAGCAGATGAACTACGCCAATGCCAAGTCGATACCGTTTGTGGTGATGGCCGGTGAAGAAGAGATGAACAAGCAGGTTTATACCCTTAAAAATATGGAATCGGGCGAACAACAAAGTATGTCGATCGCCGAGTTGGTGGAGAGGGTAAAGAGTTTGTTGTAAGACAAACTGATCTTATTTTTAAAGTTCAGTTAAATCGAATCTCTATCATTGTCATTTCGATTTTCAATACGGATTTTTTGAAAAAAGTTTTGATTGTTAATCGAAATATTGTATTTCATGTGACAATTTCTATGGCAGATGCCAACACGAGGCAACGCGAATTGAATGGCCTCATATCTGCAATTTCTTCTTCTCGACCTATGTTTTCAGGAGTAATTTTTTACCACAGTCGGATAGTAGGGTGATTTTCACGCGAAAAAATTGTAATCAACACAAATCATTAATAAATTATTTTATAAAATATATTATTTTTGCCAAATGATTTTGACAATTAAAACGGTAATAGAATGGCAAAAAAGGAGGCTATTGTTAAAGTTAATAGTGCAGACAATAAAATAACCATCCCGAAGATTGAAAATATGATTTTCAGTTTCAGGGGATTACAAGTGATGCTCGACAGAGATTTAGCGATGCTTTACGGGGTGACGACCAAAAGACTCAATGAACAAGTAAAACGAAACCTTGAACGATTTCCTGACAGATTTCGGTTTCAATTGTCGAGCATGGAACTAAACGAACTGGTCGCAAATTGCGACCGGTTGAAGACACTAAAACATTCGAGTGTACAGCCCTATGCATTCACCGAACAAGGAATTGCCATGTTGTCAACAGTATTGCACAGTGTTACTGCCATCGCAATAAGTATCCAAATAATGGATGCATTCGTCGCAATGCGACACTTAGTAGCATCTAATGCGAAGATATTTCAACGTCTATCAAATATTGAACAGAATCAATTGGCACTTGCGGTTCGTCAAAATAACACCGACAACAAATTGGCGGAAGTATTCAAACGATTAGATTCTGAGAATACCCAAACACAACAAGGCATTTTCTTCGACGGTCAAGTCTTTGATGCCTACACACTTGTCAGCGACCTTATCCGCAGTGCCAAGAGTCGAATTATTCTGTTTGATAACTATGTAGACGACAGTGTGTTAGCTATGCTTGACAAGCGCGCCGACGATGTGAGCGCACAAATCTATACGTGCAACATATCTCGCAAATTGTCATTGGACTTGCAGCGCCACAATGCGCAATACCGCCCCATCACCGTTAGCATATTTTCTAACGCCCACGACCGATTCCTCTGTATTGATGAGACGGTGTACCACGTCGGTGCCTCGCTGAAGGACCTTGGCAAAAAGTGGTTCGCATTCAACAAGATGGAAGTGAAAACCAAGATGCTAATGGATAAAATGAAAGACATTTGACCCACATAGTCCCCTTCCTTCGCCTCCTAGCAAACGATTTCCATAAGAATTCCCAAGCAGAGAAAAAATTATTTAATATTTTTCTCCTCTTGTTGTTTGTGTTTAAGAAATCATTTTTGTAACTTTGTGCCATTAAATCAATTACGAATACCATGAGAACAAAATCCGCACAGAATGGATTTTCTTTGTTAGTGCTATATGTGCTGTTGTGCATGCACTGCGGCAGCTTCGCACAATCCAAATCCCTGCGCCAATATTACTATTGGATCAATCAGGCCGAGTTGGCTATTTGTGACAGCAACTTTCAGCGGGCATCCGATTGTTATGACAAAGCGTTTTCTATTCATCGTCCGTTTGGCGGTCATGCTTCCTTTGCTTATAGGGTAAATGCTGATTATCTGCATGATACCGTCCGGATAGTGCAATGCTTTCATTATTTAGCGCAGATGGGCGATCCAATAGAGTGGTATGTGGAAGATACTATACAACAGGTGTCATTATATCATTTGTTAAAGAAAGTGGCTGACACCACAAAAGTGCTCGTGGATACCCGATTACAGCAAGCTATGGAAAAAATTTGCGATGATGATTCAAGGGTAAGACAAAATTGGAATCCGTTTGACACAGTCCAACTGGAGCGCATTGATAGTATGGATGCTGTTAATTTACAGAAAGTAAAAAAGTTGTACAAACAATACAAGAACATCAATGATTATAATTTGGGAATGTCTTCTGCCGCTGCGAATCTTGTTTTGAAACATAATTGTAATCGCATTTTGTTCAATCCGAAGAAGTTATGGTTAAAAGAGGTCAAGAAAGGCAATCTTGAAGCATCCCGCTATATGATATTGGAAGATTATTGTCATACTGCCATAAGTAGAGCTCATGGCAGGGGTAAAGCAACTCTCTATGGCATTAATGTGGACTATAGTTTTATTATTGATGGAACTTTGTTTGTTGTTCAACCTGCTAAACTAAAGCAAATTAACAGAAACCGAAAGAAACTTGGTATGAGTGAGACATGGGAAGACTATTGCAAAAAGATATGGTATTTGACAGAAGAAAATGAAGATCATTTCAGCATATATCCTCGCAATAGTATTTTTTATCCCGATGATGAGGCACACGAAAAAGCAGAGGAGTTAAAACAAAAAATGGATAAAGACAAAAACTTTGGCTGGTATAAACCTGACAGATCTTTATGAAAACAATCCAAATACATATTTTGCTGTTGCTTTTGTGCTCTGTACTTGCGACCGAAGCACAAAAAATTGACACATTGTATATTCAGGGTGAAATAATTGAGATGGTCTATGTTAAAGGTGGAAGTTTTGAACGGGGGTGTGATTTCTCAAATAAAGAAAAGTCTTGCCTTGAACCCAATCAAGGGATTAATATAGTAACGCTTAAAAGCTATTATATAGCTAAGTATGAAACTACAAGAGCGTTGTATAAAAAAATAATGGGGAAAGACCCTTCATACCCAGAGAAGCTGAATAAAAACATGGGCGTTTCTTTACAAAATCCCGTTAATAATGTTTCATGGTACGAGACTATGATATTTATTGATTCATTAAACAAACTAACAGGTAAACATTTTCGATTGCCCACGGAAGCGGAATGGGAATATGCCGCTCGTTCTAAGGAATATCGTCCCCGCTATCGTTTTGCTGGTAGCAACAATTTGGATAAGATAACATGGTATCGCTATGACAGCAGTAATCATTGGCAATGGCCTTTACCAGTAGGTGGTAAAATGCCTAATGCGCTGGGGTTGTATGATATAACTGGAAATGTGGCGGAATGGTGCAGTGATTGGTATAGTGATACATATTATCAGGAGAAAACAAAATTCA
Organism: Bacteroidales bacterium; assembly: GCA_017454945.1. Taxonomy (GTDB): domain Bacteria; phylum Bacteroidota; class Bacteroidia; order Bacteroidales; family WCHB1-69; genus JAFTCA01. The sequence goes on along the minus strand of JAFTCA010000052.1, from coordinate 3,944 downwards.
CAAATCCGCAAGGCCCTATGCAGGGAACTGAAAAAGTATATCGTGGCGGTCATTTTGGCCTTTATCCTTGGATACAATTTGAAGTTTCTTATCGAGAAAAGGTCACTCTTGACGCATACGGAAATGCCATCGGTTTTCGTCTCGCCATGGATGCGGAAAAATAAATTTTCAAAAAAAATTCTCGTTTTGTTGTTTGTTTTAAAGAAATCTTTTTTGTAACTTTGTGCCATTAAATCAATTACGAATACCATGAGAACAAAATCCGCACAGAAGGGATTTTCTTTGTTAGTGCTATATGTGCTGTTGTGCATGCACTGCGGCAGCTTCGCACAATCCAAATCCCTGCGCCAATACTACTATTGGACCAATCAAGCCGAATTAGCCATTTGCGACAGCAATTATCAGCGTGCTAATGAATATTTTGCAAAGGCTTTTACCTACAAATTCCCGTTTGCCAGTCATTTGCGAACCGCTTATCATCTCAACACACACATTACACACAATGAGGATAACATCCTGCACTATGCCTATATGTTTTGCTTAAGAGGAGATGGAGAATATGCCATTGCAGAATATTGGCGTGCAGACACGAATAATGCGCAACTTATTGACAAACTACAACTTATGGCTGACACCACCCATTGTCAGTCACATGATACTATAGTGCAGAAAAAACTTGAAAAAATTATCGAAACAGATCAATCATATAGGCACCACAGACAACCAACAGCACAAGAGGATTCACTGAATCGAAGCAACATAAAGGCAATCAAAGAGCTTTTCAAAACATATCCTCATTTGAATGAAGTTACCATAGGCAACTATTTTTGGATGTATTTAGGTGTGCCAGCCTTACATTTCGTTCAGGCCGGTAACTATTCTTTGCAGAAGGTACTAAAAAAACAAGTGAACAAGGGAGAGTTGGAAGCATCGGCTTATATGTCATTGGAGGATAATTATTATTGGTACAAAAAAATGAAAAGGAATAAACGGTCTGTTGATCCGAACCAATACGCACAAAATCATTTATATTGCTACGAAATTGGTAATACCCTGTTTATTACTTATCCCACAAACATCAAGCGGGTGAATCGGAATAGAAAAAAGTTAGGTGTGGCCGAAACTTTTGAAGAAATGGCTAAGAAGCGAATATGGGAATTCCAAAACGATTATAATTGGCATGTTGTAAATCATTTGGGATATGGCAGTGATGAAGAAACCGCCCAAAAGGCGGAAAGAGTGAAACAAGAGATTGATGCAGAGCACGCAAAGGGCAATTTCTTAAGAATGTACTACGACAAGAAATAATCCTTTATAAAAGATTATCATGAAACGAACATTCTTTTTATTGTTATTGTTCCTTTTGCACTGCAACTGCTTCGCCCAATTCGACAGCTTGGTGGTAAAAGTGGGTGATGTGCGTTTTGTGATGATAAAGATTGAGGCTGCTCAATACCAACATCTTAATTATATTGGTGACACCGTCAATGAAGACATTGGCATTAATCCGTTAGAGTCCTTGAAAAAAGACAACGGATATAGCACTTTTGTGCTGGACGCATACTATATCGGCAAATATGAGGTAACACAGGAACTGTACACTGCGGTTATGGGAAAGAACCCTTCCTGGCACAAAGGAAAACAACTGCCTGTGAATTGTATATCGTGGTATGATGCTAATCGGTTCATTGATTCGTTGAACAAGCGGACGGGAATGCATTTCCGTTTGCCCACAGAGGCCGAATGGGAGTATGCTGCATCGGGCAATCATTGGGAGCACAAGTACAGCGGCGGGGATATAAGAACCGACGTGGGTTGGGTGTGGGAAAATAGCGGACATAAATCAAGAAAGGTGGGGTTAAAGCCAGCCAATGAATTTGGTTTGTATGATATGAGCGGCAACGCCCACGAATGGTGTTCCGATTGGCTGTCCTCTTATTATTACAAACCAGGTAAAACCTATAAGAATCCGCAAGGACCTACTAATGGCACCCATAAAATAATCAAAGGCGGAAACTGGGCAAGTGCTTCCCGTATGTTGGAATATAGAACCCGCACAGGAAAGAGACCCAACACGAAGGATGCTGCTTCTGGCTTTCGTCTCGCCATGGATGTGGAGAAATAACTTGTAAAACCTTGTGACAATAAACCTGTTAGCACTGATGCTATTACTAAAGTTTAATGGGACGATATAAAACAAAGCAGATGATAACACAATCATTGAAATACGTCATGGTTACCCTAATAATGCTATGGGTTATAATAGGCAATGGCCAAACACGATGTGATATTATACACTCCCGTTATTACGATAAGATTGTGTCAATCAAACTGCAAGAAATGTCAGGAATAGATAGTTATCAATCATATAAAACTATTTATTCTGATTGTGGGCTCGATAATAGTGTTTTATATAGGGAGTTACAAGATTTTGCGGTTCAGAGCCTTCAAGTCTGCGATTTTGAGTGTTCAGAACAGGCCATTCGCCAATTAATAACCAATTACGGGTATAAATTGGCTGATTTTAAACAATATGACAATTTCAATAAATTTAGAAAATATCTTCGCCTTCAAGGACTCAAACATGAGTTTTACATAATAGAACAGCAATTCGTATCGGATACATCAACCTACCTCTTTTTTGAGAAAATAGGACAAGAAGACCAGTCAATTAGAAAAGAATACCTCAATGCTGTAGAAAAGAATAAAACAGATACTATGCAAGCCCAAGCTGTCAAAGCGAAATATGCACATCTTTTGGACAGTATAGACCATTGCAATTGTAGAAAAATACTGAATTATTACGACACTGCAAGTGTTGTGATTATGTCACAAGAACATAGGCAGACTGTTTTCTTTTCGGTTTTGCCGCTGTTGCCGCATTGTGCCAATACATCTTTGTATGAGGAACTCTGCATGGTATTGAGAAAAGGCATTGATAAAAAGTTGGCTTTTCCAGAATTTTTGGCTGCCATTGTAGATAGACGTCAGTTAAATAAGGGTCAGAAATATATTTACGGTTTTTACGACAATCTGTCAGAGAGCAATATAGAAGATGTTCGCAATCTGGATAATAGAAGACTTGATATTGGATTGCCTTCCTATTATGTTGAAAAGCAATGGAAAGAAAAACTTAAACATAAAAATTTTCAACCATGAACAAAATTGCTAAATTCAAAAAAATAATTGTGTTTGCCTTCATTTTGCTTGGGAGTCAAGTTTTTGGGCAAACCAACATTGGCGTTGATGAACGTTTCGAGCTGGTCGGCATCGCCTTGCGCCTGACAGGGAGAGATCCTTTTGTACATTCTAATCCCGATAACTATGTGGCCAATATCGACAACTATTTTTCGAAATACAAGGATCACGAACTCATAAAATATCTATCACAGATGCTTGGTTCAAGGTCTGTGATAGATATTGGTCTCGGTGTGGGATTGGCTGCTGACATAGACATCACTTCAAAGGGAATTGTTTCCACCAACCGTTGGATTTCTTTCGTTAATTACGAAGAATATGGCGTACAAAAAGATGAATGGGATTTGAGCGAGACTGAGTACAAAGAGTGTGTCCGGCTGCTAAACAAATTTTACAAAGACACTAAGTTCCATCAGTTTTTCCTTTCCAATAAAAGTTTTTATGATTCTATAGAAAGAGAATTTCAAAAACTAGTAAATCAGATAGATACGGCATGGTTTCAGGATGTTTTCGGACAACCGTATAAAATGGACAACATTTGGTTGGTGCCGGCTAATGGCATACATAATTTTGCGATTTTAAGAAAGGATGTTGCAGGAAACAAATATAAGGTGACTTCTAATTATTTCTCTCTAACAATCAAATAAATACAAGCAAAAATCAGCCAAATTTTGCACCTAATTTCCCCATTTGCGTTAATATGTCGTTAAACATATTAAAAAAACAATCGTAATCCATTGTTATTC
>JAFTCA010000051.1 GCA_017454945.1 Bacteroidales bacterium | reverse complement strand
CTCTGAGTCAAAGCCGTCGTTCAGCGCAATGTATCGCACACCCTTTGCCGGGAAGTAGATTTCCGTAAAATACCCCATCTGAATATAGTCCCGCCCCAGCCGGGAGAGATCCTTGGTCAGAACCATGTTGACTGCTCCGGCGTCAATGTCGTTCAGTAAGCGCTGAAAGGCGTCCCGCTCAAAATTCGTACCGGTAAAACCGTCGTCAACGTATTCACCGTAAATATTGTAACCGTTCTTTTCACAATATTCCGTCAGCATGGCACGCTGGGTCTCGATGCTCATGCTCTCCCCGGGCCGGTCATCGTCCTTCGACAAGCGGCAATAAAGCCCCGCGTTGTAGGTTCGATCCATAAGAAAAACTCCTTGTATAATAGATTCTGCGCCAAAGCACAGGCCTATTATACAAGGAGCCTTTTCTGGTTGCTACTGTGTCAGTGCGAATTCAGGAGCAAACAAATTCCTGCGCATCTACTACGGGAAGGTGAACGCTTTCCTTTCACCAAAGGAGGACGCAGAGGCCGAGGCGGACGAATCTGATTCCTGACAGCCTCCCGCTTCCTACACAGGCCAGCGCTCCGCGGTGGTCTGTTTGCTGTACATACAATTCCTTGAGAAAAATTTTTCCACTTTTTCTCATTTTTCTCTTGACTTTCTATTTGCAGACTGTGTTCACAGTTGATTGCCTTATAAACGGAGATTCGTCCTCCAATTATCGTTTCCCTTAGTTTGCAGACGTAGTTTCAGAAATAATTGCGTCAATCTTTGCCATAGTATCTTTGATAAATTGTTTTTTGCAATAACGGCAAAGACAAAAAACATAGAATATTGTAAGAAAGACAAATAAAGTAACAACCACCAATAGAACTAAAGTTGAAGAATTATGTAGCGATTGCTTTATAATGGAACTAATCCACATGCCGATACAGAACATAAGGAGAAAACAGACTGCTATTGCTTCTGGTGGAAACAAGTAACTTTTCCAAGTGAGTAATGAAATGGCTTGCCCTTTTTCTAACTTGCATACGAAAAACACTTTTGTTATAGTCCTTGTGGGAAAAGGTTTAGCCTGAACAGGAATGACAATGTGATTGCGTGATATACTTCGTGTTTTCAAATAGGAAAAAACTAACTCATAGTACTCAGTGCCAAAAGTTATTTCTTGATTCAGCCAACCACGTTTTTTCATTTTGTCTACCTCAACACAAAAATATCACACATATGGAACTGGGTCGCGATTAAAGAATCCGATAAAACGACTAGGATGTATTTCAACAGGAGCTTTCCCATAAATCCAGTGAGATGACCCTTGAATATAATATGTCCCAGAAACGCCAAATGATGGAAAAACATAACCTTCAAGATAGAGTATTTTTGCAGATACTCCGTTTGGTGAAATTGCACCACCTGCACCCGATACAACCATATTGGCAGTGATACCCCCAAACAAGCCACTATAGTCATCAGGAGAATTGACCCCATATACAATACCTTGTGAAATGGTTGCATCACCCGGACAACCTGGAAATGACAATCCAGGAGAGCAACCTCCAAAGACATATTCGCAATACCTATCTTGATCCATTACGATTGTTTTTCCACGGACAAATGAGAAAACCCCCGTAGATACAGAATACGTGTTTTCTACGAAAAACATACAGCCTTTTTCATATCCGGGAATGTTTTCTATTTCATCAACACCGAATATGGTACAAATTGTATCCTTGTTGGGGTGCTCTTCAAAACTTCCCCCATGTCCTCCAAACTCACTTTGGCTGTCAGATGAATGATGCACACCTGACATTAGATCGGTTGCTAAGCACATCATATGTCCTGTATCATCTACAGCATTAACTGGGCTGTTGTTACAATATGCGAACATGTTAAACCCAAGGAAGCTTTGGCCAGTGCTACCGTAGGAGTCGGCGTTGAGGAAGCGCTTGAGGATGGGGTCGTAATATCTGCTCTGGAGGTAGTAGAAGCCCGTCTCAGAATCGTAGTAATAACCACGGTAGCGCAGCGGGTTCACATTTGCCAGGCTGCCCGAGGCACTCAGAATCGCGCCGTAGGGGTCATATTTGTATTGCGCGACCGGCTCGCCGGACGCGTTGACCAGATACAGTACGTCGCCCTGGAGATTGAGCAGATAATAGAATGGAACAGCGAAGGTTCCATCCGCGTTCACCGTAGTCAGATACAGCATATACGGTCTGCCGCTCTGGTCGTAGAGGAAATCCAAAGTATACTCCGTACCATCATCCGTGTAGGTCTCCCGCAGCAGCTGACCGGAGGCATAGGTGTAATTGTGCCGGACACCGTCCACGATCTTATAGGTGCGCAGGCTGTTCACGTCATAATCATAAGTGATGGAAT
>JAFTCA010000050.1 GCA_017454945.1 Bacteroidales bacterium | reverse complement strand
GGGTCGGATTTCACCTTGTCCCATCGTTTGCAAAGCTTCTCCAATACCTCGGCATCGTATTCCAACATCGGAAGGAATTCGGGCTTGAAGTCGGCAGCACGGAACACAATCTTATTTTGTTCAAAGCCCTTGCCAATGGCCAGCTCGATTATCTCGTCCAACTCCATGCCGTCGGCCTGCAGTTTCTTTACATTCAGCTCGGGAGCGATGACAACCTTGTCCTCGTTGAACATCTTGATCATGCCATTCGTGGCATCGAGTAGCGTGTGGAGCGAACGACGGAAGGCGTCAAAGCTGCTTTCCAAGCGTTTGACCATGTGGGTTTGGTAGATGCCGGCCAGCGAGTCGGCCATGTGTTTTGCTGTTTTGCCAGACGGTATTCTGTAAGACGGGCAATATTCGATGGCTCTATATCGGGCATAGCGCAAGCCGCTGCCGTCGAACATCTCGGGGTTGTCATCCTTCAGGTTGGCTGTAGGAGTGTCCACCAATTTCTTGTAGGTGTCGACGAAGAGCATCAGCACCTCTGGTGTCATCTGATAGGTGCGGTCGGTGGGGTCGAGCAGTTGGGGGAAATGGATCTCACCGGCATAACGGGGTTCGTGCTGGATGTTGCTGCGGGTGCGTCGCACCATCACCTTCTCCAACACGGTGTGGCGCATCTGTTGGTTGATGTCGTCTATATGGCTGGTGAGGTAATCGGCACTCAGTATGCGACGTTGCGACATGAGACTTTTGAATTCCTTAATCCACGGAGCGAAAGTGTCGGCGATGTTGCCCACCCCGTCAAGCGTGCAGCGGGCGGTATCCTGGAACAGCAGCAGCTGGTTTTTGATGTCTTCGGGCGTATTGTTGAGCGGTGTGGCCGAAAGCAGCAGTACACGCTTGCCTCCTTTCACGTTACCCTTGTTAAGACGTGTCGACTTGCAGATACGCTGCAACAGGTCGTAGTTGCCGTTGCTGTCGTGCCGGAAGTTGTGCGCCTCATCGACAATGATAAGGTCGTAATAGCCTGGTTGACTGAAGTTGTTAGATCCCTCAATTACCTTATCCAAACTGCCATTGGTGATAAAGTGACTGAATTTGTTTTTGATACGGAAGTCTGCAAAAGTGTCTTCCCAGTTGCTTTTAACAGCAGGTGGGAAGATGACGAGAATGCGAGTGTTGTCACCATTGGCGGCGATGAAGCGCTGCGCAATCATAGCAGCCACTACGGTTTTACCCAAGCCCACCACGTCGGCAATGAAGCATCCGCCGTGTTTCATCATGATGTCATAGCCTTGCACCACAGCGTCACGCTGGTAAGTGAGGTTGTCGTAGTTGTCGGGCAGTTGTGGAATGAAATCATCCTCGACCTGGTTGCCGAAGTGGTCGATGAGCATACGCATGTATAGCTCGTATGGCGTAGGTTGATGCTCTTCTGGTGCAAGATGGGTCTTCCCGACGATATGGTTCACATCGTCCAAGGTCACCGGAATGGCATCGTTCCAGAGTCGTTGAAACTCCTCTTCGCAATAGTGCACATCGTCGTAATCTTTCATGGCCACATTGAGCTCGTAGCGAGGCGGCTCGGTGGTGCCAAGTCCCTGGGCGCTGAGGTTGCTGCTGCCCATGATGACCCATCCGTCGCTATGTTCACTGTGGTTCTTGGGCAGACAGAGGTAGAACTTGGCGTGGAGGTCTTTAGTGGGGTGTATGCGCAGTTGCAGGCGACCTTCCGATATGTCTGTGCAAAACTGACGGATGCCCTCGTCAACCTCGGAAGAATATTCCGACTGATATACGTCGCGAAGGAAATCCTCGCAGTATTGTTCCAGACTCACCTCCTTATCGCCAAAGAAGAGTTTGCCGGCGGCTTGTGACTGACGGAAGAGGTTGTCAATATTGATACCAACAAGAATTTTGATTTCCTGCGTGGCATCCAATTCCTGCCGCAGTTTGAAGTATCCGGAAGAACGAAAATAGCCAACCACGGCATGGAAAATGTCGAAGTTGGCCATTGCAGAGGCGATGCCGTGGAACTTGTCCATCAGCGTCGACTCGATATTGTTGAAAAACTTGGTGCTCATAAGGCTCGGCGTTATTGGCGCTTCGCCTTTCAATGAACTACTAATAAAAATCCGCGGACTTCTGTCTGGACCGAGGTTCTCGACTACCTATCCCCAAAACGAGAAAGCCCACGGATAAAACCGTGAGCGTTTCTTGCCTTCTCGTTTGGGATTATGAAATTGTCGAGATTTCGGTCCACTTGAAAAGCAAAAACGCTTCTAAATTATGTGTTTATTTCTACTCTATTTCTATTCTGTTTTAGTTATTCATTTTATTGTTACTAACACATTAACGCATTTGCACATTAACGTATTCTTTTATGTTATTTCACGCTGCAAAGATACAAAATTTTGCAATATTATTCTATTTCTTTTATTTCAGCGTCTTCCGTAGGCAGCAGGTAATCGGAGGCTCGTTTACGGGAGATGACGCTGTGGCC
>JAFTCA010000049.1 GCA_017454945.1 Bacteroidales bacterium | reverse complement strand
TTGTTCAAGGACAAAAGATATGATGAAAACCTAAAGATAGTTTCTGATTGGAAATTTTGGGTTGAAACAATCATATTGGGTGATGCTAATGTGCAAGTCATCAATGATGTTGTTGCCATACAAGACATGGAAGGCATTAGTAACGTGGATTGGGACTTGATGAACATGGAAAGACAACAGGTCCTTGATAAAACCATACCACACTCATTGCAGAATCTGTTCAATGAATACAGAGATTTGAAAAGATCTTCATATTACATCCGCATTAACTACCTGAAGCATAACAGTCCTTTCTTGTTAGGCTTAGTACGAAAAGTACTGGCTCTCTTGCTTCTGATGAATGGTGTTACCAAAAAGAAACTGAGAAATGGATGAAAGAGTTATAATTTCGATGACATCGTATGGCCACAGGCTGATGAATATTCCAGGCGTGTTGGATACCATATTTGCTCAGACTCTTCAACCAGATTTGGTTGTTTTTAATTTGGCTTATGAAGAGTTATTGCCTAATGAGGTGCAAGACTATATAGACGAACACCATGTTGAGGTTAATCGTGTCGCAGATACTAAAGTATACAAAAAACTGATACCAACGTTAAAAAAATATCCTGAAGATTGCGTTATCACCATAGATGATGATTTTTTGTATCCACAAGGTATGATTGAGGATTTTATGCTTGTTCATAATACGTATCCAGATTTTCCTATCAGTGGGAATAGTATTGCGCTCTGGGGGTTGAAATGTCATTGTGGCTGTGCCTCGTTAACCAAAGCAGAGTATTTCGGAAACTATTTAGACTGTATTGACGATGAGGTAATAAGGAATTGTCCCAGTGATGATATGGTGTACACTTACTTTGCCAACAAAAGTGGTCACCCGTATATAAGAACAAAAGAGCAATATTATACAAATATGATACATTACAATGAAGGGACGGGATACTCAGTTGGCGTTAATGCCGCAAATGGTGTATTAAACACCTACAAATATCTTACAGACAGATTTGGAAAAGCGGAAGACAATTTATTCAAGTACGCAAGAAATAGCTATTTCGCAGAGATTATTTCTGATATCGCAGAATCCTATAGACAAATAGGGTTTAAAGAGGGGAAAGAGTATATATATTCAACAAGCTCTTACCGAATTGGGAATCTTGTTATAAAACCATTAAGTTGGATAAGAAAGGGAAGCCTTCTTCGCACATAATCAATCAGGAAAAATTAGCACGGGAACCACAGTCGACCCTATGATTCCCGTGCAACAAAAGATGAACTATAGCTCCGCGTACTCCGCGCGGGCATCGAAGCAGGGGCACTTCTTGCGTACCCAGGGCAGGTCGCTGTGGCCGAGGATCTCGGCATCGGGGTAGTCCTGCTTCAGCGAGCGCAGGAGGGCGACGAGGGCATGGCGCTGGGCGGGAGTGCGGGTGTCGGCCGCCTCTCCTTTCGAGTCCAGTCCGCCTTCGTAGCACACGCCGATAGAGTGCGCATTGTAGCGGCGGGCATGGGCACCGGGCACGTCCTCGGAGCGGCCGACATGGAGCTGGCCGTCGCGGGTGATGTAGTAATGGTAGCCGCAGCAGCGGAAGCCGCGGGCACGGTGGCAGGCCTCAAGTGCCTCCATCGGGAACGGACGGTCACAGCGCGTGGCCGAGCAGTGAATGACAATGA
>JAFTCA010000048.1 GCA_017454945.1 Bacteroidales bacterium | reverse complement strand
CTTCTGCGAGATGCGCTGCGAGCCATCGCCGCCGATGCTGATGACGGCGTCGATGCCCATGTATTGCAGCTTGCGGAGCATCTCGTCGCTGCGGTCCACGGTAGTCCAGGTGCCGTCGGCATTCTTGACGGGCCAGTTGAACGGGCCACCCTTGTTGGTGGTCTCAATGATGGTGCCGCCACGGAAGTGTATGCCGCGCACCGACTCTGGCGTCAGCCTGACGACCTCGGTGGGTTCCCAAAGGATGCCGTTGTAGGCTTGTATGCTACCGAGCACTTCCCAATCTTTCTCTTGGGCGGCTCTCTTGACGATGGCGCGTATCACGGCGTTGAGGCCGGGACAGTCGCCGCCACCAGTAAGGACTAATAGTCTTTTCATACTTTCTTATTTCCAAATTTTATCGATGCGAGTAGTCAGTTTTTTAATCGCGCGGTTCACATCTTTTTGGCGTGTGAGTTCAAAACGGTTGGAGGAGCGGCACGAGGCCACGGTCTTACCCGTCATGTAATCCTCAAAGCTGATGCTCAAGGTGGATTTCGCTTCGTTGGAGGTGGAGGCGTACTTCACAAGGATGAGTTTTTCCTTTTGCTCCTCGGTGATGTCGTTGAGACGATGTTCGCCTATCATCTTCAGGCGGGTGGCTTCGAGGGCGTCATAGATGCCTGGCTCGATTTCGATGTCGGTTTCGGTGCCGTGGATCGTTTGACCCTTTACAATGGAGGCGTACTCATACTTCTTGAGGTCCACGCCTTTGGCAATCATGGTTTTGTCCGTCGAGCAGGAGCTTAGGACGAGTGCTCCAAGAAGGACGATGAGGTAGGTTTTGAGGGTTTTCATTTTTTTTAATTATTTGTTAATCAATTAGTTTATTCGTTTTGTTCTGTGATCCACATTTGCGTCGGATTTGTAATCCGACGTCTGTTTTCTCAGAATACCATCTGACCAATGAATATAAAACTCTACATTACTGTATTTTGGCTCACAATCAGCAAGTCTAGAATAAGCAAAAGACCAATCGGCCAACATTTCAGATTTTCGGACATAAGCAGGGTATGTATCAAAACTATGTTGATAATTTCCAATCATAATAAAATCGTCACCATAGATTTTCAATCCATCATACAATATAATATCTGCTGTTGTAATATATCCAGCATAATGGCTTTTTGTATTAGAATCATATGCATAAACTGAACACAATCCATTATTGTCAAGAACTTGCCTAACTGAAACATATTTTATTGGCTGGATTTCAAAGGAATTGATCCAAGTAACGAAATCAACAGAATCAACTTTTTCCTCTTCAACCGTATCAATGACAGAAATAGGGCTACTATCTTTACCGCTTTGCAATCCCCTGCCCTTTATGATGGATGGAATATCTTCACAGCCCCATAAGAAAAAACTCAAACAAATTAATGAAATGCCTAATTTTATTCTTTTCATGGTATTAACCATTTGTTATTTTTCAGTATTTTGTGTAGGGCTGCCATACTATGACAGCCCTACAATCATTGTTATTTCAAATTCAACGCAATCTGCAATTCATCTAACTGTTCTTGAGCAATCGGGGCGGGCGAGCCGCTCATCACGTCGCGGCCGGCGTTGTTCTTCGGGAAGGCGATGAAGT
>JAFTCA010000047.1 GCA_017454945.1 Bacteroidales bacterium | reverse complement strand
GTGGATTGGAATTAGTACCCATAGAAATTAGTGGTGTTTTTTCTTACAAAGGTACTAATTTCCAACCACTTATGCAATAGTTAACTATCTGATAATCAGTTAATTAACATTAAATTTTCGACCTTCTGTCATGTACTAAACGTACTTGCGGAACTTGCATCACACTAAAATCGGCAAGTCGTTCATGGGCATCATCAGCAGCGCCCTCAACTAAAATTTCGGGGAATAATCACTAAGAAAGCGAAACCGTTTGGCTTCGCTTTCTTATCTATCAGTTCCTCAGTATCCTAATTTTATGTAGCCTTTTCCTTTGCACTTGCGACAAGTGGATAGTTCAATATCCACTTCAGCGATGTTTTCATCTTTTGTCCCTCCACATGTTGGACACAGCGTTACCGGGCGCAGATATTGCTGTGACACCCAGCCTTCTCTTTCGTCGCCGCCCCATTCCAATGGACCAACGACAAGGCAAAAGCCATTCTTCTTCTGCCCACAATCCATCACAACGTCGCCTTTCGACATCTGCCGTTTGTGGCCGGCTCCATCATCCATGACGGCATATTTGACTCCTGCTCCAGTGCGGATATTCACGTGATCACCTGTGCATACGTAGCCTTTCTGCTGGGCATTGGCGGTCATGACTGCCAATAACACTACCAAAAACAATGCCTGTTTGTTCATGTTTAAATAGCTTTAAATGTGGGAAATGTGATTTATCTGTCTCGATGCGATTGCAAAGGTAATCATTTTTTCGCTTTCAGCGTGTCTTTTGCGTAATAAATAAATCTACTTTTGCGGTGAATTATTTGAGGATTTTTGCTGATTGTTGGCAAATACGATGCCTTCCTAATTCCAGACATAATATTTAAAGCGGTTGGTTTACAGAACGAATGCAAACCAACCGCTTAAACTGCTGAACGCTACCAACCCTTGATTTGGAAGCATATGCCCACATTCACTGCGAGGCTATGCGCCAGCATACTGCGATAATCTTTGTGGTTGACATCAAATGCCTTCACCAAGTATGCCTCATCGGCGACTGATGCAACCACAGCAATATTTGGTGAGATATGCGCCTTGACGCCTATACTTGGCGAAAAGTAGAAGTTAAACGCTTGGTCGTGGTCTTTATCAGCGAGTGAGTGTTTATCGAAAGTACCAACGTTCTTCGCCCCAAACATTCCGTATGCCCCAATCCTGAGATTGGCAAATGGAGAAAAGCATTTGTCAAGGAAGAAGAAATGAGAGCTGATAAAGAGCGGTATGGCATAGTAGCTGTATTTGCCGTGAAGGCTGCAGCCGACGCCTCCGCCGATGGTAAATCTCTCATTGACAAACACCTCGTGCTGATAGGTTGTGGAATAACACCTGTCGCCATGTTCACCCGCGGGCTGCCCGAAGCTGAAGCCGACAACGTTCAGGCAGCCACCACTCACATTGAAAGTGCTTTGTGCGCTCGACGCAAAAGGCATTGAAACCAATAATGCAATAAGAACAGGTACACTTCTCATGTTGTGCCTTGTCACTCCTGGTTGCGGTATTCAAGGATGTCGCCGGGCTGGCAGTCAAGTGCGCGGCAAATGGCATCGAGGGTGGTGAGCCGCACGGCCTTGGCCTTGCCGGTCTTCAGAATAGAAAGATTGGCAATAGTGATGCCCACGCGCTCGCTCAACTCGTTGAGCGACATCTTGCGCTTTGCCATCATCACGTCTAAATTGATTACTATCATGGCTCGCTCGTGTTAGATGGTTAGTTCCTGTTCGCGGGCCGCGTCATAGGCCAACTTGTAAAGCAAGGCCACAATTAATGCAACAACGGCATAAACAAACGGTGAATCGGTGAGCACCACATCAAAATGCTCGGATGCCGAGCAGGCGATTCCCATATTGTCGCCAATGAACGAGTGGATGGGCAGCACAATCGCCATGACCCATAGCAGCATCACATTGGCGTGGTTGAAGATGGTTCCGCCCCTCAAATATTTGAGGATGTTGAAGACAAAAGCAGCCGTCAATCCCGCCATCAACAAGATATTGACACGGTTCAAGGTGAATATGGCCAGCTTAAGACCCATTCGGGGCGAGCCCCAGTTAATCACTCCATGACCGCTGCCTGTGGTCAACACGAAATAAGTCTGGACGGCATAGAAGGCCACCCACATCACAATGCCGATGAGCGCCAGAATGCACACGCCTCTCAGCGTTCTGTAAGTTGTTTTTTCCATAATGAAACAAGTTAGGGTTAATAAATCCGCTGCAAAGATAAGTAGAATTATCGAAACACGAAAAATATTTCTTGTATATTAAGAATTTTTAATTCTTAAACGTTGGTATTGCAAAGCCAGAAAGGTCGTCTTTTGCGAGGTGAACGTGTCAACCACACAGGCCGACTGGAGCACCGGCACGGCCACGCGACAGGGCGACCTCTACCCGCCCGAGGCCATTCAGCTCGCCGCCCTCTTCAAGACACTCACACAGCGCGAGTTGCAGGATGTCGTCGGCGGTGCCATCGACCGCG
>JAFTCA010000046.1 GCA_017454945.1 Bacteroidales bacterium | reverse complement strand
GATCAGGTCCACCACGAAGGCGGTCTGTTGCACCAGCGTGTTCATATTGGTCGAATACGCGGCGCCTGTGGCCAGTATCATGCTCTGGCTCACGGCGGGCGAAGCAAGGCTCATACGCGACAAGGCCCCGTCGATGATGACGAGTTCGATGCCCACGCGGTGCATGTCTTTCATCCAGCGCTTCAAGCCGCTGGCCGACGAAGGTCCAGACAGGAGGATCTTGCCCCCTGTAAAGGCTTTGGCCGTCACCACGCGACCTAATGAGGTGTTTTAGTCGCTCACGTCGATAAGTTCGGAAACGATGCGTTTCTGGCGGTAGTGCATCTCGGAGGTGCCGAAATACATCCCTTGGCGCAGGTAGATCTCCGGCTTCTGGGTGCGCGTCACCTGATCGGTGGTTTCTCCATCAATGCCTATTGAAGTCACGGCAATACGCTTCCTGTCGACGGGCAGGCGGTCGAGCACATAGTTCAGACTGACGGTCTTCCCCGTGTTCTTCTGCAAGCCTACTATCGAAAGGCTGTCGTAGTTCAATATGTCATCAATGAAGGTCATTTATCTATTGATTGATTGTGCAAAACTCCTTGTTCTTTTTTACAATATCTCCACCCAACTGTCATCGTAATTGATTTGACTCAAAGTTTCTTCGATGTCGAGTGTCGGTGGCTGTTTGATTTTGAATTTTACTGCATTTTGTGGCACACGAGTATGGATCGTAAACTGTGATCCGTGGGGCTGCCAAGTAAAACGAGTTTCACCCGTTTCAATGTCGATGCCAATAAGGTTGCCGTTTCGGTTCTCCTCCCAACGATACTGGTTAGCCACGTAACGGTGGTTTTCTTCTTCGAAAAGGGTGTATGTCAGCAAATCGTTACTTCTCACTAATATCGATGTGCGAATTGGATTGTAATAGTCCTGTGCGATATTGACACGCTCATTCCAAATGTTCAGTACAGCACGGCCTGTCTTTTCAATATCTTCGTGTGGGTCAGTGATGCCGTAGGAATAATCGGGAGAACAACGTCCACTGATAAGCCTGACAGATACCTCATTACGATGAGGATTAGGTGTCTTAACAGTCTTCATTGACCATGCCATCTTATCAAGAACGACATCGGCAATCCCAACGGGCGATTGCAAATGCTCCCCGCCGATTGCTTCAGCAAATACATTACCCCAGTCATCTCCTGTCAAATCTTTGTGACCAACACAAAGCATATATACGAATTTCTTACCGATAAGTTTGATAACCTTTTCGGGTATTTCGTTAATGGGATACGGCTCATGCGTAAGCAACCGCTTTGAATCTCTTAATTTCGGGTGTTCCATATTCCTTTTTATTACTGATGATTTCATTTATTTTTTGTGCCACCATTCTAATCATTGGAACGGCTACGCTGTTACCAGTTTGACGGCGAATATCTTGATGAGAGACGGCTATCTTGAACTTCTCGGGGAATCCTTGTAAACGTAATAATTCACGAGAAGAAGGACGACGTACACCATTAACAAGCAGATAATTGTATGAGGCTCCTGTACGAAGTGCGCAGGAATAGTCAAGCACACTAATATTACCAGCTTTGTTCTCATGCCAAATTGAGGGATAAAACACCTGCTTTTCAGAGGTTTTTTCCCGACGTTTGGCTATGATATGGTCGGATGCAAATAGTGTTGGGTCAACAACCTCATCAGATTCGAGAATGTCGGCAAGATTATATGGCGTATGTGGGATGTCAAATGAGAAAGCGTTATAGTCGTCTTTATTTAAAAAGCCAACGATGATAACACGTTCCCGCTTTTGTGGCAGTCCGAAGTCAAGGGCGTTAAGTACCTGCCATTTTACATAATAGCCCAACTGATCCAATCGCTCGAGAATTACCTTAAAAGTGCGTCCTTCGTCATGACCAACCAATTGTTTGACATTTTCCAACAAAATGCATGGCGTGTGATGATGCTTTAGAATACGTTCAATCTCAAAAAACATCGTGCCTCGTGTATCTGCAAACCCCTGCATTTTTCCCATAATGGAGAACGCCTGACAAGGAAATCCAGCCAGTAAAACGTCGTGTTTGGGAATGCGTTCAGCAGGAATTTTGGTAATGTCACCGAAAGGAAGAGTTCCGAAGTTTGCGAAATATGTCTTACAGGCTTTTGCGTCCCATTCACTGCTGAAAACGCATTGATAGCCCATTTCATCGAAAGGAATCCGTATCCCCCCAATTCCCGCAAACAAATCAATAAACGTAAACTTCGGATTCTCGGGTGCTGGGAATGGCACATCGAAGAAATCGGAGAACAAACCGTATTGGGCAGGGTCTTCAGCAGCCATCCAAACCTGCTCATCGGTCATCTCGTCAATATCAAGCGGTTGACGGGCTTCTTTCCTTGAAAGAAATTCACGAATGGCCGCTATGATTTCAGCCTTTTCCTCCTCTTCAATCTCATCTCTGTGATTGTGAAGGAAATGGCTCAACACCGCCATATGATTTTCGTAAGAGGTTTCGCCATACAGCCTGACACCATTCTTTTCGTCCACCTCTTCGGGAAAGTCCACCAATGATATTTTCTTCGATTTCGTTACCATATTATATTACAGTTCGGTCGCTTCTCTTTTGAACTATCGCAAATTTTGCGACAGTTTGACAATTCATTTTGCCATCCTTTTGAACCTGTGCAATTCTTGAATAAGTTGAAGCAGTTGGTAGGGATTCTTTACAAACTAACACTTCTTCAATTGGTCTTCCTTCTTCGCGAACTACCGAGATTTCTTCGGCAGTTATAAAGAAATTCTTTACAACTGAATCTAATACCAACACGCTTTCTTTCAGCATATTGTCACTATAAAAGCCCACATTCCTCTTTAGGGTGTCAGTTATTAAACAATCCTTAATAACTGAACCCAATGCTAATTTATTCTCTTTTAATATGTTGGCTCTATAATAACCCATATTCTGCTTCAAGGTGGCAAATTGTAGAGACGCGACCAAATCGCGCCTCTACAGTTGCACCTTATTTAATTATCTGTTCTCATTACGCTCATGTCTCTTCAAAGCCTTCGGCTCGATGTTCATTCTCTCGCCTTCGAGCAATGAGATGACACCGTCAACGGCCTTGTCGGCACCGACTTGTTCCTTGGCGCGGGCAGCCTGACATTCGGGGCAGTTGCACTCGCTGTGGTACTCGGTCGGCTCGGTGTAGGTCGTGATGACGCCTTCGAAGTTGCGCAACACCACTTTGCCAGGGGCCTGTGAGATGACGTATTGGGGCATGACCGGGGTCTTGCCGCCACCACCGGGAGCATCGACGACAAAGGTCGGGATGCAGAAGCCGCTGGTGTGGCCTCGCAGTCCTTCGATGATCTCAATGCCTTTCGAGACGGGCGTGCGGAAGTGCT
>JAFTCA010000045.1 GCA_017454945.1 Bacteroidales bacterium | reverse complement strand
CTTCGAGCTGTTTGCTACATCCATTCCATTCTTTCAAAGAACTGCCAAACGACCCCCTCTTCCAATCACTCACTTTTCCGTTCGTTTGGGATTGCAAAGATACCACCTTTTTCTTTCTTCGCAACACCCTCATGAACTTTTTTTCACTTTTTTTCGCATTTGCCTGTAAATCACCCCGATAAAATTCAAACAAAACAGAACTTTTGTTGAAAAACTTGAAAAAATGACACCTTTCAGGGGCTTTTTTGGCAGTTTTTGAGAGAAAACACCGCGCAAATTTGGAAGTTTTTTGGAAACTTAGGGCAAAAACCGATCAAATTACCACTCGGCAACCCCTATCAATAACACATCGACCATGGGGTCGTTTTGGGCTATCTCAATATAATGATTGCGGAGCGCCTCATCGTACGGATGATACCACAGCAGTTTATGTAGCGATGGAAAATTCGCTTTCATAAATTCATATTGATAATAATAGCCCGAAATAGTAGGTATATGATATTGACTTGTCACTTTGGCTATGCTGTCATTCATTTGCTCAACTAACAAAGAATCTTCCTCCTCCGGATTGAAAGGAGGAATATAATAGCTAATATCAAACCCTTGCTTTTCAATATCTTTTAAACAATCATAAGACATTGACTCCACAATAATCTTCCCTTTCAGCTTATATTGATCTCTTACATGCAACAACGCATTCACAATATCAGCCTTATTTTCAGGAGTCAGATTTTTCAAATCCAGCCACAGCCCGATTTGAGAACGGTTCTCCAAGCTGTCCAACCACTGGTTAAGCGACAGTAGAGGATCCTCATTCACGTCGTGCTTTATCATAAAACACTTTTGTTCAGCATCATAAAAAACATCTATTTCCAACCCCGCATACTGATATTGCAACGCACGAGCCTTATCCATCTCATTCGCCCGGTGCACCCAAACCTTTTCACCATACTGATAATCGGGTTGCTTGCTGCAAGAAAACAACAAAAGACAAATGAGAATTGATACAATATTATATAATAAGGACCTTTTCATCGTGTTAATTTTGAATTTCTATACGCGTATCCAAATTATCCAGTTCCACTAACGCCCCCTTCTTACTCCAAAGCACTGCTTTCATCGTTTTGCCTTTCAAACACTTATCCTTCAAATACAAAGTTGTCTTCAGATAGCAGTGCATTGATTTTTTCGTACTTATCGGTTCATCAACTAAAACTCGGAAATCATATTCTTGATAAAAATCATCACCTTCGCCATCGGAGATGTGAACCATAATCTCTGGCAAAGCAGAAAGTATCTTTTTCGACAATTTCACATCAAATGAGAACTCCAGAAACATCTTCTCTCCATTCTCTTGCAAAGTAAAAGGCAACATCAACGGCAAATACGGATGTTGCTCATCAGCAATAGCATAATGGTTACCATCGCGTGCAGCGCGAATAATCTCGTGGTAATATTCCGGCACAACTTCATCAAAATCAAACTGATAATGGCAAAGGAGTTTTTTGTTAGCCAACTCCTCCAACCATAACAAATCATTTTTCACCGCATAATGATTGACAATTTTAAAATCGTTCAATTCCTGGCACATCTGCTCATAGCACTTCTTATCATCGATAAGATTGGTCTGCAAATCCCTTTCCACTTTATACAATCTTCTGCCAACCAAAAGCTTATCACCGTGAAGCCATTCTACAATATCACGATTATTACGCATAAAGGCCATCCGTTTTTTGCACACAAAGGCAGTAGTCGTATCCAGCGACTCGCCCAGCCAAGCGCATTTATCATCAATTGTATATTGATAATTATGAGAAAGATATGCATTCAAAGATGGAGTTATATCGGCATGCGAAACCACCGCATCCATTGTTCTCGCCTCGTTCAACAAAGGTGAATAAATCGTCAACGGAACATGATAGACCTGTAACGGATTGTTATTCATCAGTCCACCAATACGATGATCACCGGTAAAGACAAAAATGGTATTCTCAAAATCCTTTTGCGAGCGGTAATAGGCAACGAGATTTCTAATGCAATCATCCATATAAAGATAGGCGGCATAGACATCCATATTAGCCTTAACCAACTCCATTTCAACAGGTTGTGATTCCAACTCTTTAGCATGAGCCTTAAATAGGGCCTTTACTTTTTCAACATACACATCCAATTCTTCAAAGACGAAGGGTTCGTGTGTCGTCAAAGTTTGGTACACATGAATATACGGCGCTTGCTCCGGTTGCTGTTTCAGGTATGTCTGGGCTACAGCAAACATCTCCTTATCATCCACGCCCCAACGGTTATTATCAATCAAAAGTTGTTTATTCTTCGGATTTAGATTATCCTTATCAGCCGACATGATATAATCGATGCCATTGCTATACAGGAATCGGTCTTGTCCATCAAACGATGCGTTTCCTCCATAAAAGAAAGCGGAGTGATAGCCATTCTGTTTCAAATCGAGAAACAGCGAACGATGTTCTGGAATGGGAACATACGAATTAGCGAATCCCCTATCGCCGTATGGTGCTGACGCAAAGAGAGATGGCAACACACCAAAAGTGCGTTCCGTGGTCGCAAGGCAATTCTTCCAATGCAGTCCCACAGATGCCAAACTATCGAGGAACGGTGTAAACGAAAGCACAGGATTCACCACACCCGACAGCTCCTTGCCCCAACTCTCGATGACAACCACCACAATATTGGGCGGAAGTCCGTTGGAAGTTGGACGGAAGAACGGTCCCAACACATCGGCATCATCGCTGCGCCGCAAAAAAGGATATTGCGGGTTTGCATAACTACATTCAGGAAAAAGCTGGCGAAAACGTGCCGTAGCATCCTCCACCTCTTGCGCTGTCAGCTTTTGGGAAAATGCTTTGTTATAGTCGATTATCTTATGTAAAGTGTAGGAAAATTGGTTCAGCGACAAATAATAACCACGCATAGACGAATGAACTGCTTCGTTATACAACATGGATTTATAGGGATAAGGAGCCACTAATATCGAAGCCGACAAAAGCACCCAAATAGGCCATTGAGAAATTTTAATTTTACTGAATAAGAAATAGATAGCAGTCAGAGCCATTGTCACAACAACAAATCCTACCCAAAATATCCAAAAGGTCTGCGAAAAGCTTGTTGACCATCTCACAATACCGACCAATTCAGCAGGAGAATACTCCATCACCACATGGTCTAACGGCAATTTTGTTATCGCAAAATATTCTACCAGACATAAATATAGAAACGAGTAGATATATGTAAAACCAGTAAAAGTGATATGAGCGACTCTAACCGAAAGCAAAGAGAGAAGGAAGAACGGCACAATGGAAAACAAAAGCACGCGCAAAATGAAAAAAACATCCAGAAAGCCGAAGCCGAAAAATACGGAGGTCCATACTGAGATGTCGGCATGGGGCAGCAGAGAAAAGCGGACTGCCGTATAGATGCGCAGCAGCAGGCACGCGCTAAAAAGAAGGATAGCAGCAAGCACCCACTTGCTTCCCATTTGCAAAAAGAAAGTTCGGTTGAAGCGGCCACGCAAAATATGTGATCTATTCATAGGACGACGGCTTGAAGACGATAATGCGAAGTTCTTCCTTGCCGGGCTTATACTTGGCTTCACGTGCTACTTTCTCACACTGTCGTTGAATATCACGGTTGGTAATCGTTGTATTATATTCCTTATGGTCAGAGGTATATTTGTCAATTGCCTTAGGGATAACCTTTGCTGTACTCACAGTACCATCTGCCATAACATGCACTTCAACACAAACATATCCAACTTCGCTTACTGCAGTATTAATTTGTTTTTCAAGACCACGCGTACCTGTACCATAGCCAATACCGCCACCTGAGCCACTACCCTCGCCTGGTCCGATGCCAGAGCCCGTACCGCTACCTGAGCCAGTGCCTGTTCCACCGCCATTACCGCCGCCGCGTCCAGCTCGATACATCGAATTCTGGTCGGGTTTCGGTTCAACCACGGTCGGTTTATTAGTGGTGGTTTTCTTGTCGCTACGCGGAATTGTCGGGGCATCTTCGCTGTTCTGCGTCACGATATTCTCAGCGCTACCGTGCGTCTGCTTTTGTTGCGAAGGAGCTTCGTTACCACCGCCACCGCCGCCCCCCATGGTTGAGAGCTCAATCAGGATAGCCTTCTTGGCTGGTGGTGGCGGATTCTGATAGCTGAGACCGCAAAAGATCATCATCAGCAGCAATGCTATCATCACTGCAGTTGTTACCGATGCGGCTATCGTTTTATTTTTCTTTTCCTCACTCATACAACAATCCTATTTTGCCTCAGTGGCAAGGAGTATCTTATATCTGTTTGCTTCGTCGAACGACTCGTTCATCACATTCAGCACATCCATCAGGGCTACTACATTCTCAACGGGCACACTCTTATCGGAACGCAGTATCACGGTCCGTTGCTCCGATTTATCCTGCGCAGCGGCCTGCATCAGTGCGGGCAGCAAATCTTCGTAAGCTACAGGTGCGGCTTGTGAGCCTTCGGGATTGACATAGTAATTCTTGTCAGCATCAATATAGACTTCGATATTGCGGGATCCCAACTGCTTACCCGAATTGCTCTTAGGGAGCAACAGATTAATGGCATTGGGAGCCACCAACGTAGAGGTTATCATGAAGAAGATGAGCAAGAGGAACACCAAGTCGGACATGGCCGAGGTGCTGAACTCTGCACTTCTCTTATTTTGCATTTGAATTGCCATGACTTTCGCTTTTAAGGATTAAACCGGTTCGTGCAGAAGATCCATAAACTCAGTGGTTTTAGCTTCGAGCATATAGACCACTTGCGAGATGCGGGAAACGAGAATGTTATAGCATACATAGCCAACAACGCCAACAATCAGACCTGCGACGGTGGTAATCATAGCCGTATAGATACCGCCGGCCAAGTCGGCAATATTCAAGTTGTTAGGATTGGCCGACATCGTATGGAACGCGATAACCATGCCGACAACCGTACCGAGGAAGCCCAGCATAGGACCGGCACCTGCGATAGTGGCCAGGATAGAGACATGCTTCTCGAGGCGTTGCACTTCCAGTTTGCCCGTATTTTCGATGGCGGTATTGATATCGTTCAGCGGTTTGCCGATACGCGAAACGCCTTTTTCAATCATGCGGGCCAGAGGTGTGTCGTTGCCTTTGCAAAGAGCCAATGCCGACTCCAGTTTGCCTTCATGGATGAAATCACGAATATTGTTCATGAAATTCTTCTCTTCCACAGCAGCTTTGTTCAAGGTTAGCAGACGCTCTACAAAAATATAGATAGCGGCGGCCAACATCAGCATCAAGGGAATCATAATCCACAAACTGCTCGGGTCGAAGACCAGCTGCATGATACTAATCTTTTCAACAACAGGTTCTGGAGCAACGGTGCCCAGCGAATCAATAGGAGCCTGCAACAAAAAAGGTACATTCATAGATTTGGTTTTTATATTAAAACTTAACTTTTGAGTTTAACGTACAAAAATACCATATTAGTCTGTTGCCGTCTGCTTTTGTTCATAAGTTTTTCCAACACTTCAATGTTCATTTCAGCACAGCCCTGACGACACGATTGGCACAAAAAAAAGGCCGGACTATTCATCCGACCTTCATATCTCTCAAAGTAGTTTATCTTTAGAATTTGTCGCTATTATCAACCATCTTCTTGTTCAGATCATTATATTTTTTAATAATGTAAACTTCTAACAGAAGATAAACAGCCCAGCAAATAATGGCGGCAATAGCAACACCTGTATGGTTCAGTTTTAAGAACATGGCACCTTGCGTAAAGAAAGTGGAGTGAAGGAACCATGAGATAATGATAACTGAAATCAAGAGGAAGCACCACCAGATACCCAATACAAATTCGCTATCCTCTTCAGGATTGTTTTTGGTAATGTCCTTATCATTGAGCACGTAGGTGGTTTCATCCCAAATCTCATTAAAGAAGGAGAACGGTTTGATAAAGTTGTAAACTGGAATAATCCAGCCCAGGTATGCCCAGAAGGGCTTGTTGCCTTTCTTCATCCAGGGAGCAACCTCGTGAAGATTCAACGAGTTTTTATAGTTCCACCATGCGAAGCAAGCGATTTTCACAATCAGGAGAAGAATGGTAATCCACATCATAATTTTGAAAGTAGTCTTAGCTGAAGCCATATCGCTTTCAAACTGGTGATATTCAGCCTCAACAGGCTCGAAAGTGGCTTTGGCAACTGCGATAGTCGAATCGGTCGATGCCAACTGGGCCTCTTTTTCTTCCAAAATGCCACTGATACGCTTTTCCTCTTCCTGCCACTTCTTCATCTCCTTTCTGTTCTTGGCATCGGGCTTATTGGCCTGTAACGTATCCATTTTCACCTTATAATAGTCCAACTCGGCGGTATGCTGCTTGAGGGGTTGCTCGGCATTACGGAGGGCATCCTGATAAAACTCATAAGTGGGTTTTTCGGTCAGCATAGCTCTGTTTTTCTTGTCGAAGTTCAAAAGAAAAACCATGGAAATGATGAAGAAGACCAACACCAACACATTCAACAACATAGTCAGCTTGGCCTGTTTCGCATTGTTTGTAATGTTTTTCATAAAGTATGATTTATAGTATTAATTTTTCACTTTTTACAATCGGTTGCAAAGATAAAAAAAATAAACATACGAAAAATGTCTTCCTTTTTATTTTTTAGTGTTCAATTTATCGGGTTTGGCGAAGCGCGGATCGGTTAAAAAGGCGTCATCGGTCAGCGTCAGGATAAAGGCTTTCAAATCGGCGATTTGCGTAGGCGTCAGATGTCGCCCACCCTCGTCAATCTTGTGCATATAGGGATGCACATAGGGCGAATTGACCAGACCCGTGTTATAGAATTCCAGCACTTCGTCCAAGGTTTTGAAGCGGCCGTCGTGCATGTAGGGCGCTGACACCGCCACGTTGCGCAACGACGGGGCGCGATATGCCCCGTGGTCGCTCGGTTTGCCCGTCACAGCATAACGGTCGCGCGGATCGTCGTGCGTGGCCGACAAAGCATTGTTGTAGAATTCGTTAGTGGTAAACAACGGGACACCGTCACTGCCGTGGCAATGGAAACAATCGGCTCCTTCTTCGGTTGTAAATAGCACATAGCCACGCAGTTCCTGTGGCGACAGTTGCTCTTCACCACGCAAATAGCGGTCGAATTTGGAGTCGGCAGAGACCAATACACGCAGAAACTGGGCCATTGCCTTCTCGATACGCTCTTGTGTAATCTCCTCAGTACCAAATGCTTTTTTGAACATGGGCGGATAATAATCCACTTGCTTCAACGCATTGATAGCGCGCTCGACAGTACTGTTCATTTCATGGGGCGCTTGTATGCCCATCGTAACGACATTTTCCAGTGAGCGACGGTTCGGATCAGGGTTATCCTTGTGAATCATGCCGTTCCAGAAGTAACCGTTATGGTTGAAGACCAGATTCACCAGCGGCATAGGGCTATGTGGGGTCGGCGTGCCCGACAGGCCGTAAGTCACACCACCAGGAAAGCGCGGATTGTCGGTGCCCACATCAAAATTATGCGCTTGGGCGTGACAGTCAGCGCACGACAACAGCGAATCGGGATTGGTGCCCATGTAGCCGCTCAAGCGACTGTCGTAGAACAGATAGCGGCCCAACTCGACGCCTTCGACCGTCAGCGGATTGTCGTCGGGGATATTGAGCTGTTGCGGGAAGAATCGTGGTATTTGCAGATGGTACGGCGTCGGCTGCCAGACATCTTCTTCGGGTTGGCAGGCATGTATGAGCAACATCAAAGCCACCAGCGCGACAAACAGCGCTGATGACACATATAACTTACGAAGAAACAACGGATTGCGACTCATCGTTACGGCTTTTAAAACAGCGACAACTGTTCTCCTTCACCGTCAGTATCATCATTATCATCTTTCGAAACGGGAAGAATATCCTCATCCATGTCGAAACGTTCTTTGGCCACGGCATCGTCAATATTCTCTATAACGCCGTCGGCATCATCATCCTGCTCTTCTATCGGCTCTTCCACCTCTGCCTCGGCTGCCAGCATCTCTTCGGGATCGGGCAGCGGCTCGAGCAATTTGACGCCCGTCACCGTACCGAAGCGGAGCACTTTACCTTTGGCGCGCACTTTCATCACATCCACAAATTCAGCCACATTAACCACCTCAGTCAGAATACCTTTCGGATCTTTCAGATGATACTTCACCTCAATCTGCGGCAGGTAGTCAATGGAAACAAATTCCAAACGGATATCCTTATCAACAGGAATAAAGTCGATCTTCTTTTCCGTCAATTCAGGTTGGAAGCGCTTGATAATGTATTGTTTATCCTTCTTGTTATAATAAACGGCCGTAATAATTCTATTGGGATGGAACTTGCGGATGATCAGCAGGTCATCGTCAAAGTGGGTGGAGAGGTCATAGCCTGTAATTCTGTAATATCCAGACTTATAAACGGCTATAATTCTGTCATCTTCCTTGAAGGCGCCAAGCAACTCACCACGCTCATCATTATTGAGTTTCATCACGGTAGCATCATAATAGACATTGATGGCACTCAGTGTCGAAACGCCCTTTTCACTCATTTCGATTTTACGCACAGGGTTACGCGACAAGATGTTACCCTTCGAGCCACGACTCTTGATGGCCAGTGTACTAAAGTCGAAATCGAACTGCGTTTTTTTCATCTTCGGCTTCGGCTTGAGGTAAACCTTAATCTTTTCAGCTTCGCCATTGGGGTTCGAAGTCAGGTAGAGCACTTTGGAGTCGGGCTTGCCTGCAGTGAGGTCATATTCCTTGTCGCGGGTCACGCCACCGATAGAGAATCGCTTCACCATGGCGCTACCGTTCTTGCCGTCGGAATAGACCATATTGAAGACCACGCGGTCGTTGTTACGTTTGAACACTTCCACATGGATTATATCCTTGCCAATGAACACTTTATCGCACACCTTCTTGACTACGAACTTACCATTCTCGCCAAAAACAATGATGTCGTCGATATCGGAGCAGTCGCCCACATATTCCACCATCTCATCACGCTTGAGGTTGGTGCCCACAAAGCCTTCTTTCCTATTGACATACAACTTGAGATTGGCCACTGCCACAGTCGTTGCCACGATATTGTCGAAGGTCTTGATTTCGGTTTTACGTTCACGGCCTTTGCCGTATTTTTTCTTAATCTGCTTGAAATAGTTTATGGAGTAGTCGATAAGGTGTTCCAGATGGTTTTTCACCTCGTCGATATCGAGTTCGATAGCCGCAATCTGGTCTTCAGCCTTCTTGATATCGAACTTTGAAATCTTGCGGACAGGTTTCTCGCACAGTTTTAGCACGTCCTCGCGCGTAATTTCACGTTTCAGCAGTTTGCGATAAGGGTCGAAGCGCCGTTCGATGCCAGTCACCTGGTCTTCCCAAAGGTCATAGTTCTTATTTTCAAGTTCTTTATAGATTTCTTTCTCGAAGAAAAGTTTCTCAAGCGATATCCAGTGCCATTGGTCCTCCAGTTCCTGCAACTGGATTT
Organism: Bacteroidales bacterium; assembly: GCA_017454945.1. Lineage (GTDB taxonomy): Bacteria > Bacteroidota > Bacteroidia > Bacteroidales > WCHB1-69 > JAFTCA01. The sequence continues at coordinate 9,140 of JAFTCA010000045.1, read as the reverse complement.
GCAGTTCGCGCTGCAGCAGTTTGACTGTATTTTCAGTATTAATTTTGAGTATTTCCTTCACCGAGAGGAATGCGGGATGTCCGTTGTAGATAACGCAGGAATTGGGCGAATAGGTCTTTTCGCAATCGGTAAAAGCGTAAAGGGCATCAATGGTTTGGTCGGGCGACACATTGGGCATCAAGTGCAGCAATATTTCAGCGGTCTTGGCCGTATTGTCGTCCACCTTCTTAATTTTGAGCTTCCCTTTTTCGATGGCAGGTGTTATCGAATTGTTAATCAAGTCGGTAGTGGTCGTTCCGAAGGGAATTTCGGTAATGACCAGCGTGCGGTTGTCCTTGATGGTGATTTTAGCGCGACAGCGCAGTTTGCCGCCACGGAGGCCATCGTTATACTTGGTCACTTCCAGCGAGCCGCCGGTCGGGAAGTCGGGATAGATTTCAAAGTCGCGATTCTCGAGGATGGCTACCGACGCATCGAGCAACTCGTTGAAATTGTGAGGCAGAATGGATGTTGCCAAGCCCACGGCGATACCTTCCACACCCTGTGCCAGCAGCAACGGAAACTTGATAGGCAGTGCGATAGGCTCCTTATTACGACCATCATACGAGCGTTGCCATTCGGTGGTTTTGGCGTTGAAAACCACTTCTTTGGCAAATGGTGTGAGGCGGGCTTCGATATAACGCGGAGCGGCGGCGGGGTCACCGGTGAGGATGTTACCCCAGTTACCCTGTGTGTCCACCACTAGCTGCTTCTGCCCTATCTGCACCAGGGCGCCGGCAATGGAGCTGTCACCATGCGGGTGATATTTCATCGTATTACCCACAATGTTGGCCACCTTGTTAAAGCGACCGTCTTCCAACTCGTTCATTGAATGAAGAATACGGCGCTGAACAGGTTTTAATCCATCATACACATCAGGCAAGGCACGGTCGAGAATAACATAGGAAGCATAGTCCAAAAACCAGTTTTTAAACATCGACTGGACATAGACGATATTATGCAAATCGGATGATTGTTCTACCTCTGAATCAACAGGTTGTTGTTCTTCTTCGTTCAAATTATCGAGATCTTCTTCCTTCATAAAAATCAAAATTTAGCAACGGCACATGCCTACACTACCAATGATAATGTGCAAAGGTAATGATTTTTACAACTAAAAAAGGGGCGTCACAAAAATGTTTTCAACGGAATTTTGTGGATTTATCCATTCTTAACCAGTTTGGCGGTACCCACAACCGACTGGCGATGATAAAACCGAAGGATGTACATACCTGCGGGCAGATTGGCTACCGAGAAAGAGCCGTTGGCAATCTGTTGTTCGCCAACGCACTGACCTTGCAAATTGAGAATAAGCACTTTGTCGCAACCATAATCCATGGCGACCCTAACGTGTGATGTGGCGGGATTGGGATAAACAGTGATCGTACTATCCGAATATTGCGGGATGCCCACCTCATCGTCGGGCGGCGTAGTGCCTTTGTACCAAGCGATGCCGCCGGCATAGTTGCCCACCAGCAGGTCGGGATAGCCGTCGCCATCGAGGTCGGCCACGGCGGGCGCCACACGGCAACCCTCATCAATATCGTACTTGCGGCGGTTGCGCACTTCGAACAGGGCCGACTGCTTCAGCGTGAACACACCATCCAAATTATTGTCAATATCCTTGTAATAAGATACATAGCCTTGCTCATTACCACAGAACAAGATCGTCTGGTTCTGGGCATTACGGAAGAAACAAGGCACGGCAAAGCCGAAATAGGAGAGCTCAAAATCACGCACATCCACACCACCGAGCGTATCTGTAACCAACTCAAATTGAGGAATATCTGAACTAGCTATATGGCGATAATAGACAATATGGCCACGGCGGTTGCCGATGAGCAGATCATTTTTGCCATCGCCATCCAAGTCGAAATAGCACGGTGTGCTGAAGTCGCCCACATCTATCTGACCATAATTGAATTGCGGTGCAGCGAAAGCCAGTGCGTCGGCTGAAGCCATGTTGGCTACCAGCAGCAGTGTGCCGTCGCGCTGCCCGCACAGCAGGTCGGTGCGCCCATCTCCGTTAAAGTCGCCAAATGCAGGATAGAGCGCCTGCAGGCCATACTGGCACAACGAGCCAAAGTCGGCCGTAACGAGCTCAAACGCTGGAGCCGCCGCCGTGCCCGTATTGCGGTAATAGGCCACCGACGACGAGTAGGCAGTTTTCAGATAGCCGTACTCAAACCAGGCGCTGTCGAGCGTGCCGTAATTGCCGATGAAGAGGTCCTGCAAGCCGTCGCCATCCCAATCGTAAAGCACTGGATAGGAGCCGCCGCCGACATCAATCATATCCTCCTGCAGAAAAGACTTGTTTTGCAGTTCGTAGCGTCCTGTAAGTGAGTCTTTTACATAGAGCCACACACTCTCCACATTCTGCGATTTGGTAAGCGAAGGATCCGACGGAGAGGCAATGATCTCTTCCGCCCCATCGCCATCCACATCCACAAAGGTGATGGCCGGCATAGAGAACAGATTGACAGGCATTGAAGCATTAGGAAAGGCCGTGTCAATGGCGGTCATCAGTGCTTTTTCGTGCGTACCACCATTCTTCAACAAGATAAGATTAGGATAATCGACATCACCTACCACAATGTCTGTCAAGCCGTTGCCCGTCAAGTCGCGTGCAAAGATAGACGAGCCCACATGCTTCGGAACCCCGTCTCCATCGCCTTTCTCCTCACAAGAGATGTGCAAGGTGATTTCATTATTGCTCTCCCCTTCGGCGAACTTGCCCCAACACTCATCCTCCAGCTTGAAAGCAAAATCCTCCCCCTGCCCATTCTCCACTGCATAATTTCTGATGTAGTGCACATATTTACCTAACAACCAGAAATTTAAAATATCAATATCACCATCTCCATCCACATCCTCTATAGCCATATAATCATCGGGCGAAGCATAAATATTGCTCATGCCGTTATAATAATACGCCTCCAACTGTTTGGTTATCAGCTTGAATTTCGGCACCGTGTCCGACACATTCTGAAACACGCTGATACCAGCCATGCCGTAGGTGAAAATATCCTCTTTGCCGTCGTGGTTATAGTCCTTCAAGATGACCCAGTCATGCAAGGTGGGGAAAAAGGCAGCATACGCTGGATCAATGCGATAGCCAGAGTCGGTGTGAAGAAAAGTCAATATGCGGTTGCCATTTTTTTCAAAGACGAAGAGATCTTTTTTCCCGTCGCCATTCAGGTCGATTTCCGACATGTGCACCGAATTCATGCCACCAGCCCACGGATAGGCCAGTCGGCGGCCCTGTTGCACGACAGGCACGCTCAAATCGCGCTGAAAGCCAAAATCATAGGTTTGCGCCTCCGCAAACGGACAAAGCAGAATCAACAATAAAGGCCATAGTCTTTTCATCATTCTATTCATGTTTTGTCCGCCCGACAGGATTCCCTTTATCGGCCGCGGAAATATTTTACGGCATTGGCGAAGATATCCTGCGTCTTGTTGCCGTCGATATTCTTATAGAGGTTCTCGCCTTTTCGCTCGCTGTGGCCCATCTTGCCCAAGATGCGACCGTCGGGCGAAACGATGCCTTCGATGGCATAATAGGAACCATTGGGGTTAAACACGGGATCCATTGTGGCTCGTCCTTCGGCATCGCAGTATTGGAAGGCCACCTGACCATTGGCAAACAGTTGCTTAGCCAGCTCTTCCGATACCACGAACTTACCCTCACCATGGCTGATAGCCACACGGTGCACTTCGCCCGACTGGAATGATGTGAGCCAAGGCGACTTCACCGAATTAACCACCGTATGGGTGATATGGGAAACGTGACGGTTGATGTCGTTACGCGTCAGTGTGGGCGAATCGGCTGTGACAGAGCCAATTTGGCCAAACGGCAGCAAGCCCGACTTAACGAGAGCCTGGAAGCCGTTGCAGATGCCGACAATCAGTCCTCCACGTGCCAGCAAACGCTCTACGGCAGCCTTCACGGTGGCATTGGTCAGCACATTGGCAATGAACTTGCCGCTACCATCGGGTTCGTCGCCCGAGCTGAAGCCACCACTGAGAGCCAGGATGTGCGAACGGTCGAGCAGGTCGGCCATCTCGCGGATAGAATCGGTAATTTCCTTTTCGTTAAGGTTACGGAACACGAAGATGGTTGAGTGGGCGCCGGCATCATTGAATGCGCGGGCTGTATCATAATCGCAGTTAGTACCAGGAAAGACGGGCAGCAACACTTCGGGTGTTTGCACTGTCTGCGGCACCTGGGTCGTGTTGGCCTCGTGCGGGGCGGGCATATTGGCGGGGCGTGCGCTGGCTTGGGCTGTAGCCGGATATATCTGGCCGAAAGTGCCTGTCCATGCAGCCATACATTTCTGTTTATCAATATTTTCGCCATTTACAACATACTGGTCATCCACCTTACCCAGCAACACCGCAAATTCAGAGTCAAGCACTACGGGCGATTCAATGATGAAACTGCCGTAGCCGTACGAGAAGAGGTCTTCTTGTGTGTTCACGTTGAAGCCCAAGCCGTTGCCGACACTCATCTTAAAGAGTGCTTCGGCAGCACCGCCAAACTGAAGCGTAAATGCCGACACGATGTTCTTCTTCACAATCTGCTCGTGCATATAGTCGAACACCTGTTTCAGGCGGTCGGTATCGGGATGGAATGGCACGGCGCGGGTATCCTTAATCCAATAAATATTATTGCCTTTCTTTTTGAATTCGGGCGAGATGATTTGCGATGCCTTGCCCGTCGTGACGGCGAAGGAAATCAATGTGGGCGGCACATGCAGATTCTTGAAAGTGCCACTCATAGAGTCCTTACCGCCGATGGAAGGCAGGTGAAACTTATTCTGCACATAGATGGAACCCAACAGGGCGGCGAAGGGTTTGCCCCATCTGGTCTCATCCTTGCCCAGCTTCTCAAAATACTCTTGGAATGAGAAACGGATACGATGGTAATCGCCGCCAGCAGCCACAATCTTGGCGATGGACTCAATGACGGCGTACATGGCACCGTGGAACGGAGATGCAGAGGAAATATACGGATTGAAGCCGTAGGCCACCAGCGAGGCGGTGTCGGTCTTGCCGTTGGGCACGGGCAGTTTCTGCACGCTGACCTGCGTTTCGCTGAGTTGCGTTTTGCCGCCGAAAGGCATCAGGACGGTCGAAGCACCGATGGTGGCGTCGAACATCTCGATAAGGCCTTTTTGCGAAGCCACATTGTGCATAGCCAACAGTGCCAGCATACGGTTCTCGAACGAATCCGTGCTATCGGGCGCATAGCGATAGGCGGGCACTTCTTTCACAGCGGCCACACGAGCCTGGATGTTGGGGCGCACGCCGTTGGTATTGATAAAGTCGCGGCTCAGGTCCACAATCATTCTGCCGTTCCAGGTCATACGCAGGCGGTTATCATCGGTCACCTTGGCGATGATGGTGGCTTCGATATTCTCTTTGCGGCACAGTTCGAAGAACTCGTCCACATCGTTCTTGTCCACCACCACGCTCATACGCTCCTGCGACTCGCTAATGGCTATTTCGGTACCATTGAGGCCTTTGTATTTGGTCTTGACCGCATCCAGATTGATGAGCAGACCGTCGGCCAGCTCGCCGATAGCCACGCTCACGCCGCCAGCGCCGAAGTCGTTCGACTTTTTGATGAGGCGCGTAGCCTGCGGATTGCGGAACAAATGTTGTATCTTGCGTTCTTCGGGGGCGTTACCTTTCTGCACTTCGGCAGCGCACACTTCCAATGAACTTTCGGTATGTTCTTTCGATGAGCCGGTAGCGCCACCGATGCCGTCACGGCCGGTGCGTCCACCGAACATGATGATGATGTCGCCGGACACGGGCTTCTCGCGCTTCACCGAAGCGGCGGGGGCAGCGCCTACCACTACGCCCACTTCCATACGTTTGGCTTTATAACCCTCGTGATAGATTTCACGCACGTGCGTCGTCGCCAAGCCGATTTGGTTACCGTAGGATGAATAGCCGGCAGCGGCGCTCTTGGAGATAACCTGCTGTGGCAATTTACCTTCCATCGTCTTATCCACGGGTTCGGTAATATCGCCGGCACCCGTCACACGCATAGCCTGATATACATAACTACGACCGCTCAGCGGGTCGCGGATAGCGCCGCCGATACAGGTAGCTGCACCGCCAAACGGCTCTATTTCAGTAGGATGGTTGTGCGTTTCATTCTTGAACATCAGCAACCATTTCTCCATCTGTCCGTTCACATCCACGTCAACATAGACGCTGCAGGCATTGATTTCGTCAGACACTTCCATATCATCCAGGTTGCCGGTCTTGCGCTCATACTTACCGCTGATGGTGGCCATATCCATCAGGGTCACGGGTTTGCGGCCACCGTGAACGGTATTGCGCATCTCCAGATAGGTGTTGTAGGCCTCCTGCATCTGCTGTTCAAAAACAGACGGCTCGAAGGTAATCTTCTGTAATTCAGTCTCGAAAGTGGTGTGACGGCAATGGTCGCTCCAGTAGGTGTCGAGCATCTTGATTTCAGTATCGGTAGGATTGCGTTTCTCATCCTCGCGGAAGTAGCGTTGGATGAAGAGCAGGTCATCGGCCGACATGGCCAGCGACATCTGTTGGCGGAATTCCTCCAGCCGTTGCGGTGTCCAATCGATAAAGCCCTCATACACGGGCACATCAGCCACATCCACTTTCTCAGCGGCTGAAAAGACTGCCATGTCTTTTTCGCGAGCTTCCACCTCGTTGATGCAGTAGTGTTTGATACGCTTCAGGTCGGCGGCGCTCACGCCATTATCCACAATAATGAGCTTACCGCTTTTGACGATGGCTTCAGTCTTGGGGTCAAGCAGCGAGAGGCACTGCATGGCACTGTCGGCGCGCTGGTCGAACTGGCCGGGCAGGTACTCGATAGCAAAATGAGGCTGCGCAGGAATCTCAAAATCGGTGGTCACATTGTCGGTCACCGGTTCCGAAAACACCGACTGCTCGGCTCGTTTCAACAACGATTCCTCAATGTTGAAGACATCGTAAATATTAATCAGTCGCAGCGACTGGATTGGAATATTCAAATTGTGGCTCAGCTCGTTACGCAAGCTATTGGCTTCGACTTGGAAATCCGCTTTCTTCTCAACGAAAATCCGATAGTTGGAAAATACTGACATGGTAGTTAAAATTTGTTGCAAATTTACGGATTATTGCAATATATGCGAACAAAAAATTGCTCTGTTTTGGAACATATTGCTAACAATTTTCCAACAGTTTTTTATATGAAAGAGGCGTGATTTTTCGCAGATGTTAACGCCGCGTATCACACGGATTTACACGGAAGCGGAGGCAACTGTTTTCGTCAACTAAACCAACACAGCGTGACTGAATGTTTTAGCGAACCGTGTAACACCCATCTGGATACGCTGTATGGTTTTTGCCGACGGCTTCCGATAGCCCGTCACATAGTGGCTCAATTGCTTGCAGTTGATGCCCGTAGCCTTCGACAAGCCTGTAAGGGTAAAAGGCGAATATTTGAGGAACGACACCGTGTCAAAAACATACTCAAATTCCAAACTATCGAAATCGAAATGCTCTCCCGTCTCTGCGTACGCAGCCTTCATCTCCCTTTTGCTTTTTTGCAAATCAGCTTTAGCCGCCTCTATAGTGTCACCTTGACCAAGCAGCATAAAGCCCAAGGAATCGTCATCCGTATAGATGTCGAAGTTCAAGTTTTTGCCAGTTTCAATAATCGCCTTTACTTTCATATTCTTTTAATCTATAACCCTTTAATGCATCATCTCCCCCACCTTTCAACTTTGCAAAGACAGAAAAAAAAACTAACAAATAATACAATTGTGCAAAATTAACACTAATCACTTATGGTATAAGTCACTACGTATAAGAAATTATCAACAAAGTGACATACCGCCACTTTTCGGGGCAAATATTGCAGTTTTGGGAAGGGATTCGTGATTACTGCTTAATCAAAGTTCCATCATTAAAACCATCAGCTTTTAATGTCAGCACATTTCCATCGATATATACAGTGGCTGTCAAAGCCTTCTCATAATGATTGATTCCTGAAAAAGAATAATTGCCGACGAGCTTATAAGTATTATCATCGGTAGCTGCATATTGACCAGTGAAAGAATAAGTTGCCTGATCACCAATTCCAATACTTGGATCCGTACCATTAATCAAAAAAGTCTTATCAGCATTAAACACAAGTGTGCAAGGCCTATTCGACCAATCTCCCACCCAAGTTGTGCCAGCCACGGAAGCTTCGTTTTTGCTGCATGACATCATAGCGACCAAAAGCGCAGAAGCAATGATTAACAAAATCTTTTTCATGATATGATATTTTAAGGGGACTTCTATTTTTACTCTTTTCTCGCCAACACCCCAGACCTTGCGAAGCCCATTAGACAAAGACTGAAAAGTTGACACTGCAAAGCTACATAATATTTTCTCATTTCCAACAATTTAGCTATATTTTTTTGAAATTTATCGGGGAGGGATAATATATTGGTGTTCAGTGTGTTATAAAATCCAATTCATACCCAATCGTTTGATTTGTTCGTATCTGATGAGGTTGTAAACCAGTCCGGAGAAGATGACGTGGGCCTCATTTCGGAGGAATCCCACCGCCCGGCTTCTCATCCCGTGCAGGCTTCCCTCCATGATCCCGAACACATGCTCCACCCGCGCCCGAACCTTTGCGTTCTTCCTGTTGATGGTTTCCTGCCATTTGCTGATTTTCTTTCCTCTCGCATTGCGTTTGATGATCCTGTCCTTCAGGTTGTATTTCCGCATCACAAGCTTCACCCCCTTGCCGATATATGCGCTGTCTGCATGAAGTGTCTGACCTCTATCACTCTCTTCCACAAGTTGTTTTGTGGGTTTTGAATCATGCTCCGAAGCAGCTGTGACCACGCATTTCTTGATCAGTTTGCTCTTGGCGTCTATCTTGGCGTGTGCCTTGTATCCGTAGAACTTCTCGCCGCCCTTCTTCACCCATCGGGCATCCGTATCCTTCTGCCTTTTCTTGTTGGCCTTGCGCTTTTTCTCTTCCTCGGTGTCGCCCTCTTCGGGATTCCACAACTCGCCGCCCTTGCCTTCCTTGATTTGTTTGTTCTCCTCACGCGTGT
>JAFTCA010000044.1 GCA_017454945.1 Bacteroidales bacterium | reverse complement strand
TTGACAAGGCAAAGATACGGATAGGATTGATAACCAAGCATCTGGAGTGTTACGAATTGGTTTACATTTTGTAAGAAAATGATTTACAAAATGTCAACCGACAATTGACAAATAATTTGTTTAGATAAATTCTAAATTATTTAAATTAATTGAATATTATATACAAAGTATATAATATATCAATTAAAATTCGTATTTTTGTATGTCAAAACTGATGATTGATGTACTCCGTAAAGCAATGGAAAAAGTCGCGGTGGAGGATGAGGCTGATTTTCAGCAGTTGGTCGGAGCCGAGGTAGTCGTGTCTAAGCTGTCGGCACAGGTTCTGCCGCGAACAGCCCATCTGTTGGGCAAGCCAGGCGATGCTCCGCTGCTGGCGCGCAAGCTCCGCCTTGATGAGGTTGCCGGTATGTGGTGCTTCGTTCATAAGAAAGGCGTGAATCCGTTTTCGTTTCGCTTATGCCTCCCTGAAGGCTCTGGAAAACCCTTATAGCGTATAAGCAGAAAACGGTTCACGCCATTTTGACGCGAACCCTTCGCTGGCTTATTCCTGCTATGAGAAATTTTCCAGATTTTTCAAGGAGAGGAACAAGAGCGTAAAGCTCAGTGTATGATTATGTTATGGTTGTTGTTTTTCTGTTGCTTTGTTATTGCTTTAATCTTGTTATATGTAATATGTATCAGAATATTGATTCTATAATCTTATCGACAATCTCGTCAAAGTATTTCTGCTTGATGCAGCCAAGACGTTTCACCACATCGCGCTCGATGTTTCCAGTGATAATCTGACACTTGACGAGACTTGGCTTGGAGAATGTGTGCCCCACAATCATTTCGTCAGTCAGGGGATAGGAATACTGCGGATTGAGCCAATCGTTCGATGTGATCAGTACAAGGTAAAACATCCCTTCTTCATCTACCTGAAGTTCGTCGTTGGAGACGATAATGGCGGGATGAGGCTTGAATGTGCCGTCAGGAAAGAGGAAGTTGACCTCTACAATGTCTCTCTGATGGTACTTCATAGGTAGCGGGCAATGACGTGAGACATACTGTTGCGCGAGTGGGCAAGCATGGCCTCCCTCATTTCGCGGTGTTCTTGAAGTTCATCCGCTGTGGGCTCGTCAATCTGAAAATCCTTCTGTATGAATAGCCCAGTGGCCAGCAAGAGCGCGAGTTTGCGCCGAGCAAGGGCATCGCAGGGGTTGTATTCTAATGTAATGGTGCACATGATGATGATTGTTGATGCTGCAAAAATACAAAAAAATCCTATTTTGGAAAACAAAAAAATCCGCCAAGCATTTTCGGCGGATTTTTGTGATGAATGTCATTGTAGAGACGCGGCGCGCCACGTCTCTACAGACGTAATGGTTAGTCTTTTGCGAGGAACGGATACCCATAAGCGGCAGCAGGAACGAAGGTGTTCTTGATGGCGCGCGGGCTGGTCCAGCGGATGAGGTTCCACAGGCCGCCGGCCTTGTCGTTGGTGCCGCTGGCGCGGGCGCCACCGAAAGGCTGCATGCCGACCACGGCTCCCGTGGGCTTGTCGTTCACGTAGTAGTTGCCAGCCGCATGGCGCAGCTTGTCGTTGGCAATCTTCTGGGCCTTCATGCAGTTGCCGAAGAAGGCGCCGGTGAGGGCGTAAGGCGAGCTTTGGTCGCACACGTCCAGCATCTCC
>JAFTCA010000043.1 GCA_017454945.1 Bacteroidales bacterium | reverse complement strand
GTGAGAAGTGAGTAGTGAGTAGTGAGTAGTGAAACTTAATTGTGCATTGTGAATTGTGAATTATGAATTTATTCTCAACCTTTCACTTTTCCGTTCCCTAATCTCTGCCCTCCACTCTATCCAGCACGGACGAATGGTGCTTGAGGGTGCGCAGGACGAGCATCAGCACGAGGAATACAGCCAGCACGATGAGCGAGGGACGGCACCAGCAGCCAACGAATACGCCGCAGAAGTGGCCGATGAGGAACCAGCGTACGTAATCGACAATGGTGTAGCACAACACCATCGAGAAGACGCCGGCATACTCGCGACGGAGCACTGTGCGCAGCGAAAAGGGAATATCTCCTTTTTGGAACTGGCTGAACTTAGGGATAAAGGCGGGCACCTTCATCGACCATTGGATATATTCGTCGCCAAACTGGCTTTCCAAGAAACGCTCCTCGGCGAACATAATGCGCTCGTAATAAATCCAATAGACAAGAGATGCTATGATGAACAGCGGGATATTCATCGTGAACACCAGCAGTCCAGCCCACATGAGGTAGTTGCCCAAATAGAGCGGATGGCGAACAATGGAATAGATACCTTTGGTGTTCAGCGTGTTGGCCACTTGCTTGTCGCGGTTACGTCCGGAAGTGCCTCTGGGTGTGGTGCCAATGGTATAGGCGCGCACGCAAAAGCCTGCCAGCGACAACAAAACGGAAACCACCAGAATGCACACCTTCAGGCATCCCGAGTTGCCCTCCAACAGAAATTGATAAAAGTCCTTACCTTGAAAATACAAGAAGGGCAAACCCAAAATAAAAACTATTAAAGGAATTTGCCCTCTATATTTGAATAAGAAATTTCCAGTTTTTTCGAAAGACTGAATTAATGCCATGAACTAGCGTCTTTTCTCTTTAACACGTGCTTTCTTACCAGTCAGGTTGCGCAGGTAGAATATGCGGGCACGTCTTACAACACCTCTCTTATTCACAACGATGTCGGAAATAAAGGGAGAAGCAAACGGGAAAATTCTTTCAACGCCAATGCCGCTGGAGATTTTTCTTACCGTAAAAGTACGGGTAACACCACTGCCCACAATTTGCAGAACAACACCTTGGAACTGCTGGATACGCTCCTTAGAACCTTCAACGATTCTGTAAGAAACGGTTACGGTATCACCTGCTTTAAATTGAGGGAAATCTTTCTTTTCTACGAAATTCTCTTCAACGTATTGAATCAACTCTTTTTTCATCTCTATATATGTATTATTCGTTTGCAAAATTTGTGGGTGCAAAAATACACTTTTTTTTAATCCAAATAAATGTTTCTTGAAAATATTTTTTACTGATAGTTTCTTTTGCCGAAAATGGCACTCCCTATCCGTATCATGGTGCTCCCCTCCTCTATGGCAATCGGATAATCATCGGTCATACCGCAAGAGATTTCCGTAAACGATTTTTTATCGGCGAAATATTTGTTTTTCAGCAAATTAAAATAGTCATGCAGTTGATGAAATTCTCTCCTGATCTGGGTCGTATCATCGGTCAGTGTGGCCATGCCCATCACCCCTCGGATATCCACATTTTGCAGTGAAGAAAAAGATGGATTTTGCATCATCTCTTCGCATTCTTCCCAGTTAAAACCGAACTTGGTCTCTTCGGCTGCAACGTGAAATTGGAGCAAACAGGGAATGATTCTACCATTTTTCAGCGCAAACTTGTTCACTTCCGCCAGCAGATTGAAACTGTCGATGCTGTGAATCATCGAAACGAAGGGCGCAATATACTTGATTTTGTTGGTTTGCAAATGCCCGATGAAGTGCCACTCGATGTCTTTGGGTAGCTGCTCGTGCTTTTGTTGCAACTCCTGAGCCTTATTTTCACCAAACACGCGCTGTCCCAAGTTGTAGAGCGTCATGATGTCCTCCACGGGCTTGGTCTTTGAAACTGCCACTAACTTAACATTTTCGGGCAACGATTGCTTCAACGACTGATAAAATGCGATATCCATGATAGTAGTTTTAAAAGATGTGCAAAGGTACGGTTTTTTATTGAAGTGAGAAGTGAAAAGTGAGGAGTTAAGAAGTTAAGGAACTAAGGAACTAAGAATTATTGAATTATTGAGTTATAGATGTTTCCATAATTCCATGATTCCATAATTCTCTATATATTTTTGAATTCTGAATTTATTCTTTGTTCTCTGTTCTTAATTGTGCATCGTGCATTGTAAATTGTGAATTGAATCTGAATTTTGAATTTTGAATTCTGAATTTGTTCTCTGTTCTTTGTTCTTAATTGTGCATTGTGAATCGTGCATTGTGAATTAAAAAAGGGGCAACCTTTGGTTAGCCCCTTTTTTTGATTCGTGCTTCGTTTCAAATTATTGCACCACCAATTTCGATTGGCGCATTTCGCTGCCGCATTGCAGGCGCACGGCATAAACGCCTTTGGCCATCTGCGACACGTTGACGGGATGTGTGTGGATTCCGCTGTCGGTATAGCCTAATTCTTCAGCATATACACGAACGCCCATCATATTGTAAATCTCGATGCGCACTACCCCACTCTGACTGTTGCGGAAGTCGATGTTAGCCACACGCTGCGTCGGATTGGGACGTAATGTGAGCATGAGCGCATGGTCGGCATCTTCGTCATAGCTGGGGATGCCAGTAGGACTGAACACATAGTCGGGATTGCTCTTCGGTGTCTCTTCATTGTACAGACTGTCAACGGCTTGCAGATAGAAGCGGTAAACCGTGTCGCCACTCATGATCATCGAGTAGCTGTCACCGACGATATGGTCGGAAACCAAGCGGGCATCCTTGCCATTGGCCGAAACGGTGAGGCGGTAGAAATAGACGCCGCAGCCCTTGTCGCTGCCGGTCAAATGCAAGGTATAAACGTCCGCATGACCCTCTTCCAGCTCAATGTTGGCAATGGAACTGCTCGGCTTGTTCTCGTCGATGCGATTGCTGTAAACATTGGTCTTGATAGGATCGTTAGCATCGAAAACGATGGTGGCCTGGTTAGTGATGATATCACCGTCTTTCACTTTATTGTTCAGCGAGATGGTATAGGTCACCGAACCTTCGCCTTCGGGCGCATTTTGGTTAGGTTTGAGGAAGCCGGCATCAGGATTAGTGGTCAGCTCGCGTGTTTTAGCATCCAGCGTCACGAAACGCCAGGTAACCACACCCGTCAGTGTGTCCATCTGGCCCGTCACACGAACAATAACAGTATCCCAATCCAGTTCGGTAACAAACTCAAGACCAGCCTGTTGTACGGTATAGACAGAATCAGCAATGCTGAACGATTTGAACTGGATGCTGGTCAGGTCGAACTTGGTCTTGTCGAGTGTGTCGGTAACGACAACCTCCTGTGCGGGAGCCGTAGCCGTAGCCTTATTTTCGAACATGATGGTGTAATTGAAATCCTGCATGCGCACATAGTTATCTTCACCAAAGCCTACAGGTCCAGATATTTCGTTGGGGTCAAAAGAGGAAACGGCACGAATCTTCTTCGTCTTGATCTTTTTCTTCTTATACTTCTTACACTCTTTGTCGGCGTTGTAATTGTCGGCAATATCAATCATCAGGTCGATGATGTCGCAGGTCATCTTGTAAGCTTTGAGCGGGCCTACGAAGTCCTTGGCGCAGCTCCAAGCTGTGGTGGCAACACTCCATGCCAAGCTACCAGCCGACAGATTACCCTCCATTCCCGAGTTGATTGACTGATACGAGTTTTTAATCACATCCTTAGCACAACCGGCACCGGGAATTTGGTCGAGCACGAAGCCCACGGCCTTTTCTGCCAGATATTTGGCAATGGTCCAACGCACGCAACTTTCGTAGCTTTCGTAATCTTTCAACAAGCTCTCTGTCACGAACGGTTCTGTCATGAACACGCTAATCTCCTCGCTCTTGTTCGAGGCCATGCGGAAGTTGACGGTCACTTCGCTACCAGCGGGAATAACCGAGAACATCAACGGATACACGCGCACGGGCTTGCCGCCAGTTTCGAGGCTGTCGTAAATCAGGTACGGTGGAATGTCCTTAACCCACGCCAGCGTATCGCCTTCGGGCTGGATGAACGACACATTACGCAACTGGATATGGCAGTTTTCATTGTCAGGCGTTACAATCCACAATGTTTGGTTGTAGGCATCCACATTGCCCTTGTTGCCGATGACGGCAGTAAAGCTCTGCCAACGGTTGAAGAGCATCTTGTCCATGCCAAGTAGATCCACGTAAATATCGGGTTCTACCACCGGTACCAGTTCAAATGCGTTATCAAGGCGCATCTCGGTATTATTGCTATGGCGCACAATGGCGTTGTACTTGCCCAGTGGAGCGTTTTTCAGGTGGAAGCGCACCTCCATACAGCCCTTCTTCAATTCACGCAAAACGATGCCTTCGTATTCTACGCTATCTTTTTCCAAAATAAATACATCCCTACTCTGCATACCGCCAGCATAGAATTTCAGCGTCACATCGCCCTGTCCAGCTTTAGGACTCTCAACACGCTGCAAACCAGTTATTTCAACCAATTTCACAATAGTATCATTGCCCTCTTTGCCGTAGGCAATCAACTTCACCTCACGCACGCCGGGCGTAGAATAGACAATGGTAGGATTGGCATCGTTAGTATATTTCCAACTCTGTTCATCATATTTCCAATAGTACTTGGTCACCTCACCTTGGGTTTTGTTGATGAAGCAGACTTCGCTTTCGCCATCCTCGTTGATATGCTGTACGAAATCAAAATCGGCCACAGGTGCCGGACGAGTCTCATACACAAACTTATACTGACCATAGCCGCCACGGTGGGTCACCTGCAGATAATAGGTAGCTTTGCCCAAGGTGGTTTTCCAGTTGTAGGTCATGGTATCCACCAGCTCCCACGTTGAAGCACCCGACAAAGTGCCAATGTCTTCCAATACGCCATCTTCCATCAAATGGAGTCTGAAATAGAGGCCTAACTTCTGATCCAGCACATTGCCATGGCCACCGCCCGGGTAGCATTGCGACAACACATTGAACGAACCGTTGGATGGCAATGTCACAATGTACCAATCTTCCTTATCCTGATAATAGCCAGCGCTATCCATCGCACCCTCATATCCGATATGACCGAAAGCCGTGTCTCCTTCTGACAAACGGACAGCCTGATCCCAAGTGTCATTAGGTTCCGCATCGCTTTCAATTTCAGGATATTGCAATCTTAATGCAAAATTATAAGTAGCCAAACCCACATACGGGTTAATATAGAAATAGTAGTTTCCCTTGCCCACGCCATACGAGTATGCTGATTTGAGGGTATCCCACACTGATTCATAATTGGCAGTGAGACTACGGTAATGAGCAAACGAGCTGTCGGCCTTCATATATTGGAGCGAACCCCAATCGAAGCGGCAACCGCCTTCGCCCTTAGGCTGTATATGAAAGTCCGTGAGAATGTTACAATCCTTATCCACCGTAAACTTATAGCAGTCATAACTATCCTGCTTCATCTGCTTCTGGTCGTAGAAGCCGACATGGCCATAGACGGTCTTGTCTTTCTCCAATGGCAGCGATTGCACATATTCGTCATTCGGTTCCACATCATCAGGCACATCGTAATAATCGGCATCCAATTGGAAATCGTAGGTGCATTGGCCCACATACGGATAGATATGGAAATAGTAGGTTCCTGCCGACAAGCCTTTGTATCTCATCACTTTAACGGTATCAAACACACCATAATCGTTATCGCTGCGCCAACCGCCAATGGGAGCAGAAGTAAATGTGCTATCGGCCTTCATAATCTGCCAATTGTCCATATCAAATCTCAAATCACCTTCACCTTTGCGCTGTAAATTGAACTTGACTTTCACATCGCAATCTCTCTCTACGGTAAACTTGTAGCAGTCGTAATAGTCTTTTTTCATGCGCGTCTGGTCGTAAAAGCCCACATGACCATAAACCTTTTCGCCGGGACGGAACTCAACGGCTTGGGCGTACTCATCATTGGGTTCCGCATCATTTGGCACATCATAATAATTCACATCCAACTTGAAGTTATAGTATGCGTAGCCCACATACGGATAAATACGGAAATAGTAGGTGCCTGCAGAAAGCCCTTTGTAACGCATCACCTTAATCGTATCGAAAACACCAGGATCGTTATCATTGCGCCAGCCACCGATAGGTGTAGATGTAAAAGTGCCATCTTCTTTCATTATCTGCCAACTATCCATATCGAAGCGGACCTTGTCGCCATTGGAACCCGGACACGCCGTGATATTAAACTGGATTTTTGCATCGCAATCCTTATCAACCGTAAACTTGTAGCAATCGTAATAATCCTGCACTCCTGTATCATGGTTTTTAAAGCCAACGTGACCATAGACCGTTTCACCGGGACGAAATTCCGTGGCTTGCGCATATTCGTTATTGGGCTCAGGGTCATTGGGATAGGCAGCACCGCCATCCCACGAGTAGCGCACGCGGAAAGAGGTGGAGTTTGTACTCGTCCTATTCACACGCAAGAAATAGGTGCCACCAGAGCGCTGGAGAAAACGCCACTTGATATCAGTGCCAACGTTGCTGCCCCAAATGCGAGTACTGCTGGAGCCATACGAAGCACTGATCTGTTCCAATGTATTATCTTCTTTCAAACGATAGAAAGAAATATCAATATAGTTGCCACTGGCAGCCATGGAAAGCAAATCCATCTGCATATCCAAGAACGACTCACCGCTAATGTCGCAGCGGTAGTAGATGTCGTCGCTGACATTATTCTCCAGCGTGCCTGTGGCCGACCACACACCGTTTGTCAATGGCACAGCCGTCTGCCAGGTTGACTGGGCATACATCAGGCATACGAATGCCAAAGAAATGATAATCAATAACAGTTTCTTCATAATAAAATTGGTTAAATTACACTAACTAAGTTTTTGTATTAAAACTTTTTGCAATAATACAAAAAAAACTATTCGGACAAGAAAATGTTAATGAATAGAAGTTAAGGAGTGAAGGAGGTTCCGCTGTGAACCGCGGAATAGAGAACAATGTGGGGCCGTAGCGTGCTACGGCCCTACTACGGCTGAATGGGATTCCGCTGTGAACCGCGAAATAGAGGTTAAGGAGTTAAGTGTTAACGAATTTTTGAATTCTGAATTTTGAATTCTACTTCTCTATCGTTCTGACAAAAGCGGCGCCATTGGTATAGCAGCCCGAGGCGATGAGGCGGTGCACAGGATAGTTTTCCAGCCAAACAACTTTCACACTATTAGCTTGTTGTGAAAGGATAAAACCGCCTTCGATTTTCCAATAGACTTTACTGATATTGTCGCCCGTAAGTTCAAAACATTCAGGCATATTCACCTCTAACACAGCAGGTTCATTCGCTCCAGCAAGGCGTTCTGTCGCATACGACGGCAACACGCAGGGCCGCAGCGTGGCATTATCATCCACAATTTCGGGATAGAAAAACGACTCCATGTGGTCCTGGATGAACGTGAAGACGGGTGTCAACTTACCATTCTTATCCTCATAGGGTCCGTGGCCCATCCCTTTGAGGGTGTACATCTCCTCACGGAGTCCCAACTGCTTGGCTTTGCGATGAATAGAAGCCGAGCCATACATCCTCTCGAAGAACATCTCGCCCACCGGACCTTTGATGTCGGAGAAAGGATAACCGTTGTCGTAAGGCACAATCTGGTCGGCGTCGCCATGGAACGAAATGATGGAAGTGCGCGAATTTTCAATCTGTTTCAAGTCGTTGACGGCGCCCCACATATTAGCCACCGCCTTGATGTGGAAATTGGCCTTGATTTTGTTGCCCGAGGTTTCCAAATTGCCGAGGTCATCGGTAAAGAGTTTGCCGTAGGAGCTCTTGGGACGAGTGTTATTGCGCATAAAAGCCAGATTGAGCGATGTGATGCCGCCGGCGCTACTGCCACCCACAAAAATCAAGCTGGTGTCGATGCCGTAGTCGTTGCGATGGCTTACCAGATAACGGGTGGCCGCGTGGGCGTCCTGCACAGCGTTATAGCCCGTGCGCTCAATGGATTGCTTGGACAAGCGGAAGCCGAGGCGGTAGTTCAGCGACACCGTCACGTAGCCCAACGAGGCAAAATGGGTACACCATTTCTGGAAGGCCTGCGACGCTTTGTCGCCAATATAGAAGGCACCGCCGTGAATCATAATCAGCAGAGGCCGCTTTGCAAGTGTATCTTCCTGTGGCATATAGACATCCATGCGGAGCGACAGCTCTTTCTTCTTAAACGAAGATCCGAGGCCGTCGGAAAGCACCTTGAGGTAATGGGCCTCATCGGCCGTAGGATAGGAAGTCCAGAAGCCCTGAGCTTTGCCATACTCAACATCCTTAATAACCTTCACCTTAAAGCATTCCTCTTGATAACGCTTTTTAAACTCCTTATATTCAGGCGTTTTATATTCTACAAAACTAAAATTGCCGCGCCCTTTTTCAGAAATATAGCTACCCGACAAAACATCGTCATTGGCATCCCACGACAATTTCACATTGAACACATCATCGCCCACCTGCACTTTGTAGCGGCGACGGAGCACCTTAACCGAAAAGTCAACCCCATGCGTCAGCGGTCCTTCATCAAGCATAAAATACTGTCCCGTGATAGTCGTAGAGGAAATTTCATCAAAAAAAACAAGACACTGCCGAACGCCTATCGTACCAATATAGAAGCGGTTAGGCACAATCTCCAGCGAGTTTGGACTCGGATGACCGCAACATGGCAGCAGACTTGACACGCAGATGAAGAGAGAGAGAAGAAAGTTGCGAATTTTGTTCATGGGAAAAGGAGGGTTAAGAGGTGAAAAGTGAAAAGTGAAAAGTGAATAGTGAATAGTGAATAGAAGTTAAGAAGTTAAGAAGTTAAGAAGTTAAGAAGTTAAGAAACTAAGGAGTTAAGTATTATTAAGTTAAGGAATCTTAAAGTCATATTAATTGTAAATTGTAAATTGTAAATTGTAAATTGAATCGTGCATTGTGAATTGTGAATTATGAATTATTCTCCTCTCTCCGTTCTCCGTTCTCCACTACCACCACAATCTCACCTTTAACGGTTTTTTGGCTAAAATATTGGATAGCTTCGCTGATTGTGCCGCGGAAGTTCTCTTCATGGATTTTGGTCAGCTCGCGAGCCACCGACAGCCGGCGGTCGCTGCCAAAGGGTTCCATCATCATCTCCAGCGTCTTGAGCAGGCGGTACGGTGATTCGTAAAACATGACGGTGCAGTCCATTTCGGCCAATTTCTTCAAGGTACTCTCCTTCCCTTTCTTATGGGGCAGGAAGCCGTGAAAATAGAAACTGTCGCAGGGCAGTCCGGAATTGACCAGCGCAGGAATGAGAGCCGTGGCACCGGGCAGGCATTCCACCTCGATGCCCTCTTTCAGGCACTCGCGAACCAGCAGGAAGCCAGGGTCGGAAATGGCCGGTGTGCCCGCGTCGGAAGTGAGCGCCACCGAACCCACCGATTTGATCATCGCGATGGTCTTTTCAAGCGTTTGGTGCTCATTATGAATATGATATGGATAGCATTTCTGCTCAATGCCGTAATGGCGAAGCAGATTGCCCGTGGTTCGCGTATCTTCACAGAAGACCATGTCAACCTCTTTCAGCACACGCAACGCACGCAGCGTGATGTCTTCCAAATTGCCTATCGGAGTGGGAATAAGATATAGTTTCACAAGCGTCGGTTTTTGTTTGCAAATATACGATTTTGTTAAAGAAGTGAACAGTGAGTAGTGAGTAGTTAAGAAGTTAAGAAGTTAAGAAGTTAAGGAACTAAGAAGTTAAGATTATATGAAGATATAAAGTGAAAAGTGAGGAGTTAAGAAGTTAAGGAACTAAGGAATTAAGAGTTATTGAATTATTGAGTTATAGAGGTTTCCATAATTCCATGATTCCATAATTCTCTATATCTTTTTGAATTTTGAATTTTGAATTTGTTTTCTGTTCTTTGTTCTTTCATTTTTCCGTTTTCACGCATCTTACCGAGAAGGCGGAGAAGGTTTCGGCATCGTACATAAAAGCGTAGGGCATATAATTCAGAAGTCGATGATAAACAGCCAATTGACCTTTATTTGTTGAGGACCAGAAATCGGCATAGCGGTTAAAATCGACGCAGCGGCC
Organism: Bacteroidales bacterium; assembly: GCA_017454945.1. Lineage (GTDB taxonomy): Bacteria > Bacteroidota > Bacteroidia > Bacteroidales > WCHB1-69 > JAFTCA01. The sequence goes on along the minus strand of JAFTCA010000043.1, from coordinate 36,293 downwards.
GCCATGCCAGCCGCCGGCGGGAAGTGCAGAGAAGCCCGTTGCATTGTTGTTGCCCCGCGCATTGCCCACGACACACTCATCGGCATACGGGTAACTCTCCCACCCCTCCTCAGAGGCGAGCGCCTTGCCGATAAAGTTGCTGTCGCCTGCGCAATAGTAGGCCGGCTGCGAGCCCACATAGTCGATGAGCTCCAGCCACTCTTTCTCCGACGGCAGGTGCCACCCTTGCGGACAGATGCCCTGAGCGCCTTCGCCAGCATCCGGTTGTCCTCCCATGGCGGCGGGCCAATTATAGAGGCAGCCGTACTTCGCCACATTCTCGGCGCGACCATCGGGATAGAACCAATAGCCCTTCGTGTCGCTCTTCTCGCGATTCAATGCCACAGGAATCGCTGTACCATCGGCGTAATGCGCCGTTCGCAGGTTCTCGCTCATCCAGCATTGGCGGCCAATCTGCACGGTACGATAAACATGCCCATCGCGGTCGATGAGAGGTTTGTCAACACAAGGTTGGCCATCCGTTTGCGCCCAAACAGGAAACGCCCCCATTCCAAAAATTAAAAGAAATGCATAACAGGCGAATCTGAACTTCATATCATCCATTATCATTTTTCATCGCAAAATTAATCAAAAAACCTTATTATCTTTGCCTTCAGTTATTTTCTTGTTAGCATAAACATAACAAATTAAATATGAATAATTTAAAAGAGTCCAGAGCCGCAAGTTTCATTATCATGACAATCATTTACATCGCGGCCTTTTTCGTGGGCTGGGCCGTATATCGCTGGAGCGCCAGCACACCCTGGAATGAATTATGGCGACTCTTCGTTGCCGATGTTGCCGGCACGCTTTTCGTATGGTTCTTTGGACTGATATTCAGGAATGTATCGGTCTATGATCCGTATTGGAGCGTGGCTCCGCCTGTCATGCTAACCGCTGTAGCCTACCAAGCGGGCAGTTGCAACAGCGCCACCCTCCTACTCCTCGCTGCCATTTGGTTTTGGGGCATCCGCCTGACGGGCAATTGGGCTTACACCTTCTGCAACCTGAACGCCGAAGACTGGCGCTACACCAAATACAGAAAAGAGCTACGACCCTTATTCTTCCAGACTGTCAATCTTTTTGGATTAAACATGATGCCCACCGTGGTCGTTTTTCTGGTTATGATTCCGGGCTTTAAAGTCATTGAAACGAATGCCGATGCCAACCTCTTCACATGGATGGCATTCTTGCTGTGTGTAGCCTCTGCCCTGTTGCAGCTGGTAGCCGACACGCAGCGCCATCGCTTTGTCAAAGCCAGGCTGGGGCGCGTGTGCAACGTGGGACTCTGGAAACACGGTCGCCACCCCAACTACTTGGGCGAGATTATGATGTGGTGGGGCGTCTATCTGCTGTTCCTGTCGGTTACACCCGACATAGCCCATAACTGGCACTGGCTTATAGGTGCTGTCGCCAATACCTGCCTCTTCTGCTTCATCAGCATCCCTCTCATGGAGAAAAGGCAGTTGGCCAACAAGCCAGAATACGCTGAATACAAGAAGAATACGAGATTGTTTTTATAAAATCACAAAGACACTCAGCCGTTCGTCTACACAAATTTCCTATTTTTGCACAAAATAATTTATTATGCCAAGAAACGAAAAGGAATTGCAAGGGGTAACATTGTTGGGCAACCAGAACACACATTATGCGTACGATTACACACCGGAAGTGCTGGAAACCTTTGAAAACAAACACCCTGAGAATGAATACATTGTTACGCTCGACTGTCCCGAGTTCACTTCACTGTGCCCCAAAACAGGCCAGCCCGACTTCGGACATATCATCATCAACTACATCCCCCGCACGCTGATGGTTGAGAGCAAGAGCCTGAAACTCTATCTGTTCAGCTTCCGCAACCATGGCGATTTCCACGAAGATTGCGTGAATATCATCCTCAAGGACCTTATCAAGTTAATGGATCCCAAATACATAGAAGTCGTCGGTCTTTTCAACCCGCGCGGCGGCATCTCCATCAAGCCCTTCGCCAATTACGGCGATAAGCAACATCAAGAGATGGTTCGCGAGCGACTATTGGCAAATTTCCGCAACGAATAATTATGAAAGACGCTGTTCTCATCATCTCCGGCGGTATGGACTCGACCACAATGCTTTACGAGTATCGTGACGAGATTGCCTTGGCCATCACCTTCGATTATGGCTCCACCCAAAACGGTCGCGAGCGTATATGCGCTGTCACCCATTGCCAACGACTTGGTATAAAGCACATTATCATACCTTTGGATTTCATGCACCGCTATTTCAAAAGCGCTTTGCTGATGACTGCCGACGACATTCCTGAAGGCAACTACAACGACGAGAACATGAAATCGACGGTGGTACCCTTCCGCAACGGCATCATGCTGGCCATAGCCTGCGGCATAGCCGAAAGCAACGGCTTGAAACGGGTGCTCATTGCCAACCACTCCGGCGACCACAGCATCTACCCCGACTGCCGACCCGAATTTGTCAATGCCATGTCAAGCGCCATGTCGGCGGGCACCTACGAAAACATCACTGTTTACGCACCTTACACCTTCTTGAGCAAAAAGGAAATTGCCGAACACGGCAAGGCACTGGGCTTGGACTACAGCGAGACCTACTCGTGCTACAAAGGCGGCGAGAAGCACTGCGGTCGCTGCGGCACCTGCCGCGAACGCCGAATGGCTCTCAAAGAAGCCGGAATAGAAGACACGACGGAGTACGAAAACAATGTATAATGTATAAGGTCTAATGTATAATGTACAATTTACAATTTATAATTAAGAACAAAGAACAAATTCAAAATTCCATAACTCTATAATTCTTAACTCCTTAGTTTCTTAACTTCTTAACTTCTATTCACTTCTCACTGCTCACTTCTCACTTCAACAATTAAACAATTCAACAACTCAACAATTCAACATGTATTACGTTCGCAAAACCTTAGAAATATCATCCTGTCATCAGTTGTATCTCGATTATGAGAGCAAGTGCGAGAATCTGCACGGCCACAACTGGAAAATCAACGTTTATTGTCGCGCCAAGGAGTTGGACTCCAATGGTATGGTGTGCGACTTCACTGAAATCAAACGACTGATTCATGGCAAGATAGACCATCGGAATTTAAACGAGATTCTCGATTTCAACCCGACGGCTGAGAATTTGGCGCGATGGATTGTGGAGACGGTGCCCAACTGTTATCGTGCCGACGTGTGGGAATCACGCGACAACAAAGCCTCCTACATTGCCGACGACGCGCCGCAAAACTTTGACTAATGTATCTTATCAACGAAATTTTCGAATCGTTGCAAGGCGAGGGCTTCCACACGGGAACGCCCGCCGTGTTTGTGCGTTTCAGCGGCTGCAACCTGCGCTGTCGGTTCTGCGACACCCGACACCAACAGGGAACCCGCCTGTCGCTGGAGGAGATTATAGCCGAGGTGAACCGCTACGCCGCCCCGCTGATCATCCTCACAGGTGGCGAGCCGTCGCTGTATATTGATGAGAAATTTGTCGCCGAGTTGAAGCGGCATACCGGCAAGCGCATCGCTATTGAGACCAACGGCACGCGCCCCCTACCCACCAACATAGACTGGGTGACGCTGTCGCCCAAAAGTGGTTTTGCCGGCGGTGATATCGAGCCCTGTGTGCTCAATCGCTGCGATGAGCTCAAAGTGGTGCACATGGGACAAAACCTGTCGCAATACAATAATATAGAGACACTTAATAGATTTTTACAACCTTGCTATTGCGACAACGCCGATGAGCGCCAGCGCAACCTGCGGGCGTGCATCGAAGCAGTTATGACACACAACGGCTGGAGGCTGTCGCTACAAATTCACCGGATTTTGGGAATCAGGTAGCTTTCCACCTTAAAAAAAACTATATTTGCCTCTCAAAATAAAAAACAAAACGTGAGACTACGACTCTACTTCATCACTCTTGTTATCTCTCTGCTATGCAGTGTAAATGGCATTGCTTTGCCCACAACGAAACAAGACGACTCTGAAGTATCACAACCCATATCAGAACAGTTCACGCACGACAATCTGCCCAACAAAGAGTTCTCTCTTTCGTCGGCGCAATACATCGTTCATTTTAACGAGGAGACCGGCATCACCCTACAAGTGCGCACCCAGCACGCTGGAAGCCACTCACAATCAGCCCCGAAAAATCCCTTCCGGCTGATCAAACACGGGAAAAACATCGATATCCGACAACATCCTTTTATGTCGGCCTCCATGGTACATCTCGCCAGCATTGACACGGCCGACAGATACCTGTATGCCTTGAGACGCATCAGAATATAGACCACAAAACTCCCCAACCCTTTATTTACCCTCTTGCCACAGCATCAGCTGAGTGGTAAGACATTACCCATAACGTCACGTCTGACACCACAGACATGACGACAAATATTCATATAACATATTATAATACAAAAATTTATGAAAACAGAATTTAAAAAAGTCCATACCTATAAGGATCTCATCATATCGAGTTTGATACTACTCGCCGGGGTAGGTTTATTTTTCATCAGCAAAGGTGGCGGCATTGCAGTCATGCTTTGCGGCGCCGTACTTTTCATGGTCTATAAAAGCGGGTACAAACGGGAAGGAGATAATACTTTGCTCAAAAAGAGCGAATTGGAATTGTGCGGACATGACAAGGCCGCCCTGCTCTCCTTTTTGGAAGGGAAAAGCAACGAGGTGGAGCTCCACTACGGCCACGAAGGCGGCACCCTGCTGCTTACAGTGTGGCATAATGACCTTCTGCCCATAGCATGGGCCCAATTGATGGAATACCATGAACAGACATTCCAGCCCATTACCGAAATCATTAAATTAAACGACAACCAAACTCAAAAAATCATTGCAAAACTATGAAAACCAAAAACATAAAACAAACCTTTTTGTGGACAGACCTGCTTGTCATAGCAGGCGTTATAGCTGTTGGATGCGTCCTATTGCCGTTGAGCAGCGGTTGGGCCGCACTGGGTGGGACCATTGTGGCAATAGGCATTGCCATGATACCTTTTTTTCACCATGGCTACAAAATCAAAGGACATCATGGAATTTTCAAAAGAGAGGAGATACTTGTGCCACGCGACTACAAGGACAGCATCTTAACTTTTTTGCAAGGCAACCAAGAAAAACTGGATTTAGCCCCCGGCACTGTTTCAGGAGGATTGGTTGAAATTTACTGGCGAGGAAAAGACAAAGACCTGTTAGCCAGATATTTTGATTACCAATTACACTTGGAAGGAACTGATTTCCCTTTGCACAAAATCACACGACAACAAGCTCAAGAATTGAAAAGAATTCAAACACAAATAGCTCTTTTCTAACCATTTAACTAACAAGTGAAAGTATCAGACGGATGCTTTCACTTGTTTTTCTTCACCAACTCCCCGCCGATGCGGGCAATCTCATTCCGCAACATTTGAGGCTCAACAATTTCCACCGTTTCGCCCATCGACAAGATCTCCTGAATAAAGTCGAACGTAGGACGGATAAAATAGGCAAATACGGAATATTTATCTTCTCTAATTTCTTCTTTTTGAGAATGATGCAACGGTAGCGAACGGAAATAGTTGCACATCTCCTTCTACATAGCAGATAAAACAACTTCGTTGTTACAATATATAGAAATAATATTTTATCAAAAGAAATATTATATTTGCAATAGCAAACCAATTGATTGATGCTCCAATATATCTCCAACACAGATCATTACAACCTTGTACTATCGCGAGTGGCGACGGTGAAAAAGTCATTATGGATAGGCACTGCCGACATCAAAGACCTATATGTGAAGGTGGGCGACGGTACCAAGCCGTTTCTCGCAGTGCTGGCGCAGTTGGTGCACAAAGGCGTGGAAGTACGCCTCATCCACGCCAAAGAGCCTGGACCGGCCTTCCGCGAGGATTTCGACAAGTACCCCTCGCTGGTGGGCGGTCTGGAGCGTGTGCTCTGCCCGCGTGTTCATTTCAAAATGCTGATCTTCGACGGCAACGCAGTCTATTTCGGCAGCGCCAACCTTACGGGCGCGGGCATCGGCATGAAGGGAGCCAACACCCGCAATTTTGAAACGGGCCTCCTTACCGACGAACCGGAGCTGGTACAGCAAGCCATGCAACAGTTCGACGAGGTGTGGATGGGAATGCACTGCAAGAAGTGCCTACGGCGGAAGTATTGCGGTGACCCGATAGCGTGAGAGACAATGCATAATTCACAATGTCAAATAATATTTCCTATCTTTGCCCCATGAAGAAACAAATCCTCCTTTTGCTGGTCGCCACCCTTTTGCTGAACCTGTCAAGTGTCGCCCAAACCGTCCACATGAAGGACCGCTGGGGACAAGCCCTGTTTTATATGACAGAAAGCACTGTGCAACAGAAAGATCGCTGGGGCGAGAAACTGCTGTGGTACGACTCCGCCACACAACAGGTGCGTCAAAAGGACCGCTGGGGACAGCCGCTCATCTACATGGACGGTCAAACAGTGCGGCAGAAAGACCGTTGGGGCACTCCCCTGCTCTATTTCGACGGCCAGACCATCCGCCAGAAAGACCGCTGGGGCACCGCCCTCTATTTCCTCGACGGCAACACCCTGCGCATGAAAGACCGCTGGGGCGTCCCTGTCTATTACTTTGACTTCATCCCCGAACGCTGGCAACTGGCCTGCCTCATTCTGATGTAGTGCGGCTAAATGCCAAATTTTCCGTACTTTTGCCGCGTCAATTTTTCTATTAACAATACCACTATGAAAAAGATTCTCGTTTTTCTTTTAATCAGTGTACTCACTGTTTTTCAAGCACATGCAGTCCTCAAAGAAAAAGATTTGGCCCAAACGCTGGGCGTACTGCGTGCCGAGTTGGAACAGGCTTACAATGAACAGAAAATAATGATGGCACGCTACGAGCAACGCTATGGCGAACAACATGCACGACTGATCCGCATTATGCAGAACAGCAACCAAATAGCACTGATGCTCTATTCGCAGAATGCCGACTTCACCTTCGATATGGCCTACGCCTGCCAGGCAGCTACCGAGCAGTACCGCAACATCAGCCAATACCACGCCCCCTACGACAAGATGAAGGCGCGCCTGAAAGCCGAAATAGAACGCTACGACGCCCTCATCAACACTTTGCGAAACCTGCCGCCACGACTGATGCCCAACGGCGAATTGGGACAACTGCCCGACTCTATCCGCAAGATGATGCCCCAACATATCTTGGATACAGCCAAGAAGAGCCTCTACATACTTGACGAGCAAGGACTTGAAGATAGAGAGGCCTGTGTGAATTTTGCCACAGCCCTACGCGACAACTTTGTCAAAATGCTGGAAAACATCGAGTTGGACCAAGAACATTACGAGCGTGTGACCAACCGTGCCAAAGAACTCAACACCTTCGCCCTTTCAAAATACGAGAATATTCAAAAGAACATCTTCAAAAATGGCGGCGACACCTATTTCAAGACGCTTAAGCGCTTCAAATGGCACTACGTGGCAGCCAAGAAAGATGTGGACGACAAGTACAAGCCGTTTGCACGAAAATCGGAATGGCGCGGCCCCGTCATCTTTGGCATCAGCATCTTCATGATTTTCTACATCCTCGTTGCCAGCATACTCAGCTACATACTCATGCGCTGGGTGATGCCCAAACGCTGGCGCGAATATTTCAAGGAACGCAACAAACGCCCCATCCTCACTGTGGCCTGCGGCGTGGCTATCTTCGCCATCTCCATCACCATTGCCCGCTTTTTCGTGAAACAGAATTTCGTGCTGATGGCCATCAACCTGATGACCTTCTTCGCCTGGCTCACCGATGTCATCCTCATATCGCTACTCATTCGCCTTAACGACAAGCAGATACGTGCAGGCGTGCGTTCCTATATGCCTTTTATCCTGATGGCATTCATCGTCATCATCTTCCGTATAATACTGATACCCAACAATCTCGTCAATCTGATCTATCCTCCTACCATGCTGCTCTTCACTATCTGGCAATTTATTGTGATGAAGCGCCGCATTGCCAAGCTGCCCGACAGCGATATGGTCTATACCGTCATCTCCCTCTTCGTCATGATTGGCTCCTGCGTGGCCTCATGGCTCGGTTTCGTGCTGCTGGCCGTACAGATTATGATTTGGTGGATGATTCAATTGGCTGCCATTCAAACCATTACTTGCTTGTACGACTTGGCCAAGACTTATGAATGCCACCAGCTGTCGCGCAAAATTGGCCGTAAAAAAGGCGAAGTGTTCTACAACAAGGCCGACTTGAACAAATTTTTCAAGAAAATCCAACCCAACATGGCCAAAGGGGAATACATTGGCCAAACCTGGTTCTACGACTTCCTCTTCAAGGCGCTGCTGCCCATCTTGGCCGTATTCTCAGTGCCCGCCAGTGTTTACTGGGCCACCACCATCTTCGAGATGTCGTCTATCTGCCGCAAGATTTTCCTCTTTGTCTTCCTGAACAAACCCGGCATCATTCAAATATCGCTCTACAAGATGTGCCTGGTCCTCGAGCTCTACTTCCTCTTCCGCTATCTCAACTACGCAATCCACGCATTCTATACCTTGCTAAGCAAGCGCCGTAAGAAAGAGACAACAACCTACGGCAAGGGGAACTCCACACTGACCAACAACGTCATTTCCATCCTCGTCTGGGGCATTTATGTCATCGCAGCTTTGATGATTTTCGACGTCTCCAGCAGCGGCATCTCCATCGTGATGGCAGGCTTGGCCACCGGTCTTGGTTTCGCCATGAAAGACCTCTTGGAGAACTTCGTCTATGGCATCACCCTCATGACGGGCCGCCTGCGCGTTGGCGACTACATCGAATGCGACGGCGTGCAGGGCAAAGTGGACAGCATCAACTACCAGAGCACACAACTCGTCACGCTCGACGGCAGTGTCATCGCCTTTCAGAACGCCACCCTCTTCAGCAAGAACTTCAAGAACCTCACCCGCAACCACGGCTATGTTCTGGTTAAAATTCCTGTTGGCGTAGCCTATGGCGTAAATATTGAAAAGGTGCGACAAGTGCTCACCAAGAGTCTCAACACGCTCATTGTGAAGAATGCCGCTGGCAAGTACTCGGTGGACAACAAGCAAGGCTTCAAGGTAATCTTTAACGACTTCGGCGACAGCAGCGTCGATCTCTTCGTAACTTGCTGGATATTAGTGGAAGAAAAAGCTGTTGTTATCGCACAAATCAAGGAAGTTATCTACAATACTTTAAATAAGAATAATATTGAGATTCCCTTCCCGCAACAGGACATCTACATTCGTCGTGTGGAAACCAGCACACCTTCCCTACCTGCTGAAGTCGTTGAAACCAACGAACAGCCAGAGCCCGCACCCAACAAAGAGCCTAAAAAACAGAACAATAGGAAACCCCGCAAGCCGAAGGATGCTCCCGTCAAGCCCAAGGCTGAAAGTAATGTTTCGGGCCAATAAAACGTGACAATTTGGCACTACGCTGACACAAAGTCCATTTTTTACTGACAAATTATCAAAAAAAAACGGTTGGCACGCATTTTGATAATAATAGTTCGGTTGCTGAAGCGAAAGCGGAGGCAGCCAGAAACAAAATGTCTAACAATTTAAAATGGAGGTGTATTATGCTACCAGTTATGTTTAAAAACAGTTGGTTTCCAACAGTATTTGAAGATTTCTTGAACAATGATTTTATGCCTCGTGCCAATACCACCGCACCGGCAGTCAATGTTAGAGAAGATGAGAAGGCCTATACCATGGAAGTGGCTGCGCCCGGTATCCGCAAAGAATTTTGCCGTGTAAGCATCAATGACGAAGGCAACCTCTGCCTGGCTATTGAAAATAAGACCGAACACAAAGAGAACGACAAAAAACACCACTACCTGCGTAGAGAATTCTCTTACACCAACTACGAACAGAACTACACTCTGCCCGAAGATGTTGACAAAGAACACATTGAAGCCAAGGTTGAAAACGGCATCCTGACCGTCACCCTGCCTAGAATTCAAAAAGAAGAACACAAGATATCTCGTAATATCAACATCTGCTAATACTGTGGAACACAAAAAAAGCCGCAACCCAAAGGTTGCGGCTTTTTTTTGTCTTTCCCCATCAATGATAAAAGATAAAACCGAAATAGAGTCTGGGACCTAAAGGCCTGAGCAGCCCGCTCTTACCAATGCTGTTCAAACAATCCATCTTTAAGGTTAGATGCAACGCCTTGCCCACAATGAAATCGCAGCCAATGAAGGGCGTGACAGCCCAAAAGGTCTGCTTGTTGAAGATTGCGTTGGCCTCATATTGCCAATCGCCACTATCACCGTCAAACATCAAAAAGGTGGTCATGGAGCCGCCACCGACGGTTACCCCCACATACGGCATCACTTTCTTGAAAGCCCAATAAAACTCGCCTAAGATGCCACCCCAGCCCCACTTGATATAGCTGCCATTCTTGAGTTGCGCCATCGACGACATGTAACCCTCGCTGCCCAGCATCCAATGGTCTCCCAAGTGGATTCGAATCACACCGCCGATACCGAAGGTGAATCCTTTGGCCTGATAGCCTATCGGCGCAATGTTGCCCATCATGTATCCCGTGTGCAACATCATGCCCCCATCGAACCCATGAACCACCTTGCGACGGGTGGAATCCTTCTGCGTACCGGCTGAAAGACAAGCTATAATCAGTAATAGCACAACCGCAAATCGTCTCATCTTTTTTCAATTAAAAAACGCCTGCACAGACAGTTGTCCAATCCGCACAGGCGTAATTCTCAAACAATTATCTATTAGAAATGGAATCCCAATTTGAATGCCCACACACCCATTTTCATGGGATAGGAATTATTGGGAAGCTCAACTTCGTGGTACTTTTGAACTTTAGTTCTCACATCATGAGTGCCAAACCAATAATAGTGAGCACCTATGCTGACAGTACGACCGAAGATGAAGCCAACGCCGCCTTCAACAGCAAATTCAGCATTCAATTTATATTCCGTTGTGCTGTTTTTCCAGCCTTCGGGTGTCTTAAAAAACAGGTCGGCACCAATGCCACCTTCAACCCAAATGCCAAATACAGAACTGAACTGGGTGGTATAGCTTACACCAGCCATAATAGGAACATTTACATACTGCGGATGCGTGCATTCCTGATCATCGTATGTTTCTCTCAATTTTTTATTCATGGCGTTCCACATAGCATCAGCCGACAAGAACACGCCAAGACCAATATCCTGATGTTCCTTATTCTTAATCATATATGTGTATTTAACGCCAAAAGAAGCACCGAACATGGCACCACCACCGCCGTTGAAACTGTTGGTTCCCGGAACAATAAGAGGAGCTGCAGGATCATCGTTAAATTCAAGAGAAGGAAGAACACCACCAAGTTGGAATGACATACCCGTCTTGGTATATTGGGCGGAAACGGTCACCGATGCGCCCAACATCAAAGCGAAAACAATCAATAATACTTTTTTCATTTTCTAGAATATTAAATTGGTTAATAATTTGATTTTCAATAAATTAAAGTTTTATAGAAATATGATAATAAAGTGAATTCCAATTCGATAAATTAAAAGACAAAAATAAAAAAAATCAATTAATCACTCACTATCAAGTAGAGAATAGTTTTTCAGGGTAAAGAAAAATCGCCCGAAATGACAAATTAATGCATAAAATCCTTATTTTTGCACTTTTGTATTAACATACACTCAAAAAATTAGAGAGACCTGTTTCTTAGGAAACCTATTGAAAAAGAAATATTTGCAGTTGAAACTATGAACCTAGCAGAAATTGAACAGATAGTATTCGCCAACAAGCCCCTCAGCGTTTCATCACAAGAACAGAATACCATTTTAGAGAGTTATAACTTTCTAAAAGACTTTTCAAAAGATAAAATCATCTACGGTATCAATACCGGATTCGGTCCGATGGCACAGTACCGTATCAGCGACGAGGAATTGAACGCGCTGCAATACAATATCATACGTAGTCATTCCACCGGTGCGGGCGAGCCTTTCGAGCCCCTTTATGTGCGTGCGGCCCTGCTGGCGCGTTTTGCAACATTCCTCAATGGCAAGTCGGGTATCCACCCGGATGTGATGCAGCAGTTACAGACTTTCATCAACAAAGGTATCTACCCTGTCATCCCGCAACATGGCAGCGTGGGCGCCAGTGGCGATTTGGTACAGATGGCCCACATGGCCTTGGCACTCATCGGCGAAGGGGAAGTCTTCTACGAAGGTCGCCGCAGAGCCACCTCTGAAGTCCTTACCTTACTGAACATCAAGCCCTTGAAACTGCATTTGCGCGACGGCTTGGCTTTGGTAAACGGCACCGCCATGATGACGGGCGTAGGCATCGTCAACCTGCATCACGCCAAGCGACTGCTCAGCTTCGCCACCCTCGCTTCGGTACTCATCAACGAAGTGGCCGCCTCCTACGACGACTTCATGGCTCCCGAACTGAACAAGCTGAAAAATCATACGGGACAGAAATACATCGCCCAAATGATGCGCGAAATCGCCTTCGGCGGCACCTGCATGCTTAAGCGCGAGACCGAGATGTACCACAAACACAAAGAAAAAATCTTCGACCACAAGGTACAACCCTATTATTCGCTGCGCTGCGTGCCCCAAATCCTGGGTCCCATCTACGACACACTCCAATACACCGAAAAGACGCTGGTGGACGAATTCAACTCTGTGGATGACAATCCCATCGTGGACATCGATACGCAAAATGTATATCATGGCGGCAATTTCCATGGCGACTATATCTCCTTTGAAATGGACAAGTTGAAAATAGCCATCGCCAAGTTGACCGTGCTGATGGAACGCCAGCTGAACTACCTCTGCCATGATCGCATCAACGGCATCCTACCACCATTCTGCAACTTGGGACAACTGGGCTTCAACTACGGAATGCAGGCATTGCAGTTCACCGCCACCTCCACCACGGCTGAATCTCAAACGCTGGCCAACTCGATGTATGTGCACAGCATCCCCAACAACAATGACAATCAGGATGTTGTAAGCATGGGCACCAATGCGGCCATTCTGGCCAGCCGCGTCATTAACAATGCCTACCAAGTCATGGCCATTCACCTGATTGGCTTGGCACAGGCTGTAGATTGTCTGAAAATCAGCGATAAACTGGCGCCCAAAACCAAAGCTATCTACCAGAGCATTCGCAAGATTGTGCCCGTCTTCATTGAAGACACCCCAAAATATCAGGATATTGCACAAGTAATCAATTTTTTACAAGAAACTAAAACAGAAATACTATAATGAAATACGCCTTAGTTACTGGAGGTTCGAGAGGCATTGGACGTGCTATATGCCTCAAATTGGCTCAAATGGGCTGCCATGTCATTATCAATTACAATAGCGGCCACGATGCTGCTAAGGAGACCTTACAACAAATTGAAGCCGCTGGCGGCACCGCCGAATTGCTGCCGTTTAATGTGGCCAACGAAGAACATATGAACGAAGCGCTGGACCGCTGGCAGAGCCAAAATCCCGACGCTTACATCTCTATTCTGGTCAACAACGCCGGCATTCGCCGCGACACGCTGGCAGTCTTCATGAGCGACGAAGATTGGCACGATGTGATGAACACCAACCTTAACGGTGCCTTCTATCTCATCCGCCGCCTGGTTAAGAATATGATGACACACCGTGCAGGACGTATTATCAACATTGCCTCTGTATCGGGACTGAAAGGACAACCCGGGCAGCTCAACTACTCGGCCGCCAAAGCCGCCATGATCGGCGCCACCAAGTCGCTGGCCCAGGAAGTGGGTTCACGCAAGATTACCGTCAATGCCGTGGCTCCCGGTTTCATTGCCACCGACATGACAGAAGGACTGGACGAAGCCAATCTGAAGAAACTGATTCCCGCAGGACGCTTCGGCAAACCCGAGGAAGTGGCTGCCGTTGTGGGCTTTTTGGCCTCCGACGACGCCGCCTACATCAACGGAGAGGTAATCTCTGTCAACGGAGGACTTTACAGTTAATCAATTAACAATTAACAATTAACAATTAACAATTAACAATTTATAATTATCAATTGTCAATTATAAATTATAAATTATAAATTGAATATGTCTCGTCGCGTCGTTATCACTGGAATGGGCATCTACTCTTGTCTGGGCAAGAACCTGGACGAGGTGCGCCAATCGCTCTACGAGGGAAAATCGGGCATTGGCATTGACCCGTTGCGTAGTGAATACGGCTATCGGTCACCGTTGACAGGCATCGTGGAGCGCCCGCAGTTGAAGGGACTCCTGGACCGCCGCGCACGCATCTGCCTGGCCGAAGAGGGCGAATATGCCTACATGGCCACGGCTGAAGCACTTCGCAACGCCGGCATCGACCTCGACTACTTAGCGGCCAACGAAGCGGGCATTTTGTACGGCAACGACTCGTCAGCCAAGGCCGTCATTGACTCGCACGAGACCACCCTGCGCACCAAAGACACCACCTTGCTGGGCTCTGGCGCCATTTTCCAATCGATGAACTCCACCGTCACGATGAATCTCGCCACCATCTTCAAGTTGAGAGGCGTCAACATCACCGTTAGTGCGGCTTGCGCCAGCGGCTCACATGCCATTGGCCTGGGAGCGATGTTCATCCGTCAAGGATTGCAAGAGATGGTCATCTGCGGCGGCTGCCAAGAAACCAACTATCTCTCTATGAGCAGCTTTGATGGCATCAGCGCCTTCTCAACCCGCATTGATGAGCCCACCAAAGCCTCGCGGCCTTTCGACCGCGACCGCGACGGATTGGTACCCAGCGGGGGCGCCGCCACCGTCATCCTCGAAGAATACGAACATGCCGTCAAACGCGGCGCCCACATCATCTGCGAAGTGGCAGGCTACGGCTTCTCCTCCAACGGAGCCAACATCTCCCAACCCAGCGACCACGGGTCAGCAACCGCCATGATGCGCGCCATGCAGGAAGCTGGCGTTGCTGCCCGTAACATCGACTACATCAACGCCCACGCCACCTCTACACAACAGGGCGACGCATTCGAAGCCCTCGCCTTAAGCCAACTCTTTGCCGACAGCCACACCCCCATCAGCTCCACCAAAGGAATGACAGGGCACGAGTGCTGGATGGCCGGCGCCAGCGAGATAGTATATTCTAACCTTATGATGCTCAACGACTTTATCGCTCCGAACATCAACTTCGAAAACCCAGACGAATATTCCAAAAATCTAAATATCATCAATAAAACCACAGAGAAAAAAATAAACATTTATCTCTCCAACTCCTTTGGCTTTGGTGGTACCAATAGCGCCTTAGTAATCAAGAAAATATAACAAATATGACCAGAGAAGATATCATTAAAACCATCAACACTTTCCTGATCGAAGAACTCGAAATAGATGAAAACCTGATTCAGGAAGACGCATTGCTGAAAGAGAAACTCGGCATCGACAGTCTTGATTTCGTGGACATTGTCGTCATTGTGGACCGCGAGTTCGGCATCCGAATCAAGAACGAAGAGATGAAAGAGATCAAGACCTTAGGCCAGTTCTACAACTTCATCGACAACAAACTCAACAACCAATAAACGATGGCTGAAGAACGACAATGGCAAGGCACCACGGGTGGCGGCAACTTCGGTCAAAAGGCCCTGTTTGTCATGCTGAAACACATCCGTGTCACACTGCTCTACCCCATTCTCTTTCTCATCATCCCGTTCTACTTGATTTTCTCACGCAAAGGCACCAAAGCCACCCACAATTATTACAAGGAAATTTGGAAAGTCAAAGGACTTAAAAATCTGTGGTACTGTTACTTGAACAATCTCACTTTTGGCAAGGTAGTACTGGACAAATTCGCCGTATTAGCTGGCAACCACCAACAATTCGACATTCACTTTGACGAAAAAGACTGGCAGACATTCCATTCGTTGCTCGACCAGGACAAAGGCATCATCCTCGCCGGTTCACACATCGGCAATTTCGAACTGCTGGGGCAAAGATTATCGCAAGACAAAAAGCCCATCAGTTGTGTCATTTACGACGGAGAAAACTCTAATTACCAAACACATAGAAATATTGCTTTCGGCAAACAAAATGTAAAAACAATCCCCATCCGCCAAGATATGTCGCACCTTTTCACTATCAAAGAGGCCTTGGACAACGGGGAAATCATCGCCATTCTTTGCGACCGCTATATGGGCGGCCGCAAAGTGAAGAAATGCCAATTCATGGGCCATGACGCCAACTTCCCTACGGGCATATTCATCATGGCTGTCCAAATGGAAGTGCCTGTCGTATCGACATTTATCATGAAAGAAAAAGGTACCCAATACAAAGGATATATGAAGCCACTGAAAATCAACGAAGAGACCGACTCGGTTACCCAACGCACCGATGCCATCTTGCAGGCATACGTCGCTTCGTTGGAAAATATGCTGCACCAATATCCTCATCAATGGTTTAACTATTATCCTTTCTGGGGAGAAAACAAAAGAGGCTAACAATTTGAAAAACAAGACAATAATGGAATTAAACTCACCTCAAAAAGAGCTATACGGCAAAGAACGACTCACCGCTCTACAGGCACAGCGACTGGCACAAGAAATCGCTTTCGGTCCGATCATTTTCCAAGTGTCACGACTGATGGTCAAATTCGGCATTTTCCAACTGTTAGACGACCACAAAGACGGTCTTACTATGGAAGAAATTGCCGACAAAACAGGCGTTTCGCTTTATGGCGTTAAAGTGTTGGTAGAATCTTCACTCACCTTAGGTACTGTATTGCTCAAAGAGGGCAAATTCCATTTAGCCAAAGCCGGTTGGTTTCTGCTGAACGACCAAATGGCACGCGTCAACATGGACTTCAACCATGACGTTAACTATCTGGGAATGTTCGATTTGGAAGAAACCTTACTACATGGGAAACCGGAAGGCCTGAAGACATTCGGCAACTGGCCCACCATTTATGAAGGCTTGTCGCAGCTGCCGCCACAAGTACAAAAAAGTTGGTTTGCTTTCGACCACTTCTACTCCGACAACTCTTTCGAGCAAGCCTTAGAGATTGTCTTTGCCAACAAACCCCAAAAGTTATTGGATGTGGGCGGCAATACCGGCCGTTGGGCCACGCAATGTGTGAAATACAATCGCGATGTGCATGTAACCATTATGGATCTGCCGCAACAATTGGAGATGATGCGCCAACAAACCAAGGGAATGGATGGTGCCGACCGCATTGACGGTTATAGCGGTAACCTGCTGGATACCAGCACACAACTTCCTAAAGGGTACGATGTTATTTGGATGAGTCAGTTCCTCGACTGCTTCTCCGAAGAAGAAATCACCAGCATCCTCAGCAGAGCAGCCGCCGCAATGAGCACTGGCAGCAAACTCTACATTATGGAGACTTTCTGGGACCGTCAGGCTTTTGAAACGGCCTCCTTCTGTCTGGCACAAATCAGCCTCTACTTCTCAGCCATGGCCAATGGAAACAGCAAGATGTACTACTCTGGCGACATGCTACGCTGCATTGAGCAAGCCGGCCTGCACACAACGAAAATCCACGACCATATCGGACTGGGGCACAGCATTGTAGAGTGCAAACTCTAAGATCCACTGCAAGCGGTTCATTTTCGCACATATATATTGTCAGTCTGCAAAAAATTTGTATCTTTGCAAATTTAATGGAAAAAGCAAACTGATATGACGCCTGTCAACGCATCACAATATATTCCGCAACAGCCACCGGTTTTGATGGTGGACACCTTCTTGGAATGCAACGATGCATTGATAATCACCAATTTCAAGATTCCTGAAGAACACATTTTCGTACAAAACGGACACCTGACCGCGGCCGGTCTGCTCGAAAACATTGCGCAGACGTGTGCTACACGCATCGGCTGGCTGAACCGTGACAAGCCCATTAAGATTGGCGTTATCGGAAGTATCAGCAATCTGGAAATCAACGCTTTTCCGCCCGCAGGAGAAACATTGACAACCAGAGTAGATATTGTATCGGAAATCTTCAGTGCCACCATGGTGAAAGCCGAAATCAAGTGCAAAGAGCAAATTTTGGCGCAATGCGACATGAAAGTATTTGTGACAGAACAAAATGTACTGAGACCGAGTGAAAACTAAACACTACATATACCAAAAAGGGCACCATATTGTCACCCCTCTGGCTGTAGGCAGCGAAGCCAACTTTGAAGCCATCGCCACAGGACATAGTCCACTGCGCCAATACCGCCAGCAATGGGACATTCCAGAACCCTTTTTCGCAGCTCTGTTTCCCGTAGAGACGTTTCATGAAACGTCTCTACAACAGTACACCCGCTTTGAGAATATTGCCATCCAAGCTGCAGAAGGCGCCATTCAACGTGCTGGAATAGATGCCTCTAACCCACGCGTGCTGTTCGTCATTTCCACTACTAAAGGCAATGTAGAGGCTTTGGAAAACGAAAAGGCGCAGCCTGCCAACCAAGCCTATCTATGGCATTCTGCCCAGCTTATCACCTCACATTTCGGCAATCACAACACGCCTATTGTCGTCAGCAATGCCTGCATTTCAGGCTGCGCTGCCCAAATCACCGCATTTAACATGCTACAATACAGCGATTTGTATGACTATGTAGTAGTTATTGGTGCCGAAGTACTCTCACGATTCATCATCGCAGGCTTCCAGTCGTTTAAAGCGCTCTCGCCCGAACGCTGCAAGCCTTTCGACAAGAACCGCTGTGGCCTCAACTTGGGCGAAGCCGCCGCTGCCATTGTCTATGCTCGCTGTGAGGATGAAACACAAATTCCCGACCAAGGCATTGTCATGACAGCCGGCGCCATCAACAACGACGCCAACCATATTTCGGGGCCCTCACGCACAGGCGAAGGCTTAAAGCGTAGCATTAATAAAGTTACAGAAAACTTTGATACCAAACAAATTGCATTCATCAATGCTCATGGAACGGCCACACTTTACAATGACGACATGGAGTCGATAGCCCTACAACGATGTGGCTTGCAACATATTCCCGTCAACAGTTTGAAAGGTTATTACGGCCACACTTTAGGAGCCGCCGGAGTAATGGAAGTCATCCTTTCCTCCATAGCCTTACAGAAACAAATGGTCATCAAGAGTTTAGGAACAGAAGAACCTGGCACGGCACAACCGCTCAATGTCTGCATGGAAAACACGTCTGCGCACGGTAACGCCTTTCTGAAGCTCATTTCCGGCTTCGGCGGAAGCAATGCAGCCTTATTATTCACCTTAAAGCACGCATCACTATGACAGAACAAAGCTTCAATACGCTGATTAAGTGCGAAATAACCGCTTCAACGGCAAAGGTGAACGGACAAACTATCTTGCAACGAACCGATGCTTCAGAGGATTGGTTTTCTCAGCTTTACCATGCTATCGGCATGCAATATCCCAAATTTTTCAAGATGGACCGACTGTGCAAAGCCGGCATCTTGGGCGCCGAATTATTGCTGAAAGATTTCGACTACGACCGCGAGAATGTAAAAGCCGACTGGGGTATAATCCTGATGAACAGCGCTTCATCGCTCGACAATGACCGACATTTCCAAGAGACTATCGCTACCGACAACTACTACCCTAGCCCCGCCGTGTTTGTCTATACCCTTGCCAATATCGTGACAGGCGAAATAGCCATCCGCCACAAAACGGGCGGCGAATCATCCTTCTATGTTATGCCCTCGTTCGATGAGCAATTGATGAATACGCTTGTCAATCAGGCCTATATGGCCAATCCTGAGTTGACGCACATTATTTGCGGATGGGTGAATGTGGATGGAGAGGAAGTGGATGTGAGGATGAAGGTAGTGGAGAGATGAGAACGGAGAACGGAGAGATGAGAGATGAGAGATAAGATATTGAGAGTTAAATAATTAAATATAAAACCAATGGAAGAATTAATCAACAAATTAAAAGAAGAAATTATCGATGTGTTGAATTTGGAAGGCATGAAACCCGAAGACATTGACGAGAACGCTCCTTTGTTTGGCGAAGGTTTGGGGTTGGATTCCATCGATGCATTGGAACTGATTGTGCTGCTTGAGAAAAACTACGGTATCAAGTTGAAAAACGCCAATGAAGGCAAGGAGATCTTCAAGTCGGTACGTGTAATGGCCGAATACATTAACGAACACAGAACGAAATAAACGATGCCTAAAATTGTCGTCACCGGTCTTGGCATAATCACATCCATGGGGCATGGCAAAGAAGCTACTATAGAGCGGCTTCTGAGCGGCCAGGGCGCCATTGGAAAACTGCACATTTTGCAGACCAAGCACCATGACTTGCCTGCAGGTGAAGTGGCCTATACCGACGAGGAGTTGAAGCAATTCATCGGCATGCCCCTTGAGAAACGCTGTAACCGCACCACGCTGTTGGCACGCGTAGCCATGAAAGAAGCGCTGGAGCAGGCGCATTTGGACAAGGTATTTCCCGATAAAGTAGCCTTCATCTCCGGCAATACGGTCGGTGGCATGGAGAAGAGTGAACTTCACTATCACGATTTCCAAAACAATGACGACTGGAATGAATATATCGGCATGCACGACTGTGGCTCGTGCACCGAGATGATTGCCGAAGAATACAAAGGGCAGTTCCAACTGACGAGCACCATTTCAACAGCCTGTTCTTCAGCCGCTAATGCCATCATTTTAGGGGCAAACCTGATCAAGGACGGCACTTCGGAGATTGCCGTTGTTGGCGGTACAGAATGTCTGTCGAAGTTCCATCTCAACGGTTTTAACACCTTGATGATTTTGGATAAAGAAGAATGTAAACCTTTTGATGCTCAACGCAATGGATTAAACTTAGGAGAAGGCGCCGCTTATCTGGTCATTGAGACGGAAGAGTCGGCAAAACGACGCAATGTGCCGATTTTGTGCGAGTTGAGCGGTTACGCCAACCGTTGCGATGCATTTCACCAGACAGCCACCTCACCTCAAGGCGACGGTCCCTTCCTTGCAATGCAAAAAGCATTGGCAAACAGCGGATTGCAACCCTCCGACATCGATTACATCAACGCTCACGGCACAGGCACGCCCAACAACGACGAATGCGAAGGGATTGCCATGATGCGCATCTTTGGCGACCAAATGCCGCCTGTATCATCCACCAAGGCTTACACCGGCCATACAACAAGTGCCGCCGGCAGCGTGGAGAGCGTCATCAGCATCCTTGCCCTGCAACACCACTTTATCCCCGCCAGTCTCCACTATCAACACCCTATGGCAGAGCACAATTTCCGACCTGTAGCGGAAGTGCTCACCGATGTGAACTTGCGTCATGTGCTCACTAACTCCTTCGGGTTTGGCGGCAACGATTCCTCGTGCATCTTTTCATCCTACGAACCTAATCATCAGGTAAACAACAATATAGCAACTACAAAAGCGGCCTCGCACCCCGTATATATCCGTGCGGTATCGCAAATATCAATCCAGCAACCCCTTGACGAGCAATGGTTTGACCAACCAGTATTTCCAACCGAAGTAAACAATGCATCGCAAGAGCCCGACTACACCAAATACATCAACCCGATGGCGGCACGCCGCATGGGCAAACTCTTCAAGCGCGCCATCGCCACGGCTGTAGATATAATGCAAAAGAGTGAAACAGAGCAGGTTGACGCCATCATCACAGGAACAGGTCTCGGCTGCATCGAGCATACGGAGAAATTTCTGAACGCCATGCTCGACAATGATGAAGAGTGCCTCCCCCCGACCCCGTTCATGCAATCCACACATAACACCATCAGCTCCCAGATGGCACTGCACTTGAAATGCCACGGCTACAACTGCACCTACTCGCATCGTGGCACCTCATTCGACAGCAGTCTTCTGGATGCCCTCACGCAAATGCACCTCGGCGAAATCCATTCGGCCATGGTCTGCGGACACGAAGAGATGACCCCCTCCTATTTCCAGATGTTAGGTAAAATCGGCTACTGGAAAGCAACGTCAGACGAAGCCGCCCTACACCGCCACGACACCGCAGGCTCTTTTTCGGGGAGCAGTTCCGTTAATCTGCTACTCACCGACACGGCCGACAGTCGTAATTTATGTGCCATCAAAGCAATGAAAGCCCTGTACTGCCCAAGTGAGCAGCAACTTAGCGATGCTCTGCTGCAAATTCTTGCCCAAGAACATCTCTGTATGGATGATATTTCGGCCATTGTGATGGGACTGAACGGAGACCAACAAAATGACGAGGTTTATCTGCGTTTTGCACAGCAGAATTGCCCGCAGACGCCCATTGCCTGGTACAAGCACATCTTCGGCGAATCGTACTGCGCTTCGGCATTTGGAACCTATACGGCAGCCGTCATGCTGCAACGGCAGCATATTCCAGCACATTTGCTGTACACTTCGTGTAATACTTCCATTAAACCGAAAAACATATTGGTTTACAACCATTTTCAAAATAAAGACCATTCATTTATCCTTTTATCATCATGTTAACTTTAATCATTTTAATCGTTATACAGTCAATATTACTGGTAGCCGCACAGTCGTTGTTGAAGGTTTCAGTGCAGTTGTTCGGCGATTTCTCCTGGTCGTGGTCCTACTTCAAGACCGTGTTCACCACCTGGCAATTCGCCGCTGCAGGAGTCTGTGCGTTGGCAGCATTTCTGGTATGGATGTATGTACTGAAGCGCTATCCCTTTGGTCTCGCCTACCCGCTGCTGTCCATCAGCTATATCATCGGACTGCTTGCAGCCTACTTCATTTTCCATGAGGCTGTACCGCTCACCCGATGGATTGGAGTAGCGATTGTGATGGTGGGTGTATTTTTGATTGTGAGAGGCTAATTGAGATGAGAGATGAGAACGGAGAACTGAAAATTGAAAACGGAAAGATGAAAAGAGTTGGCATTATATCATTGATTCTATTCTGCTTGCTGGGGTTTGTTTTTGCGCAAAGCAATCAGGAAGTGGCTGTTACGGGCGAGCAACGCACACAGTTGGTCAATGCCGTGAGCAAGGCTCACAAACAGTTACGAACTCTTAGCGCCAACTTCACCCAAGAGAAAAGTTCGGCCCTCTTCTCCGAAAAAGTGGTCCAGAAAGGCATTTTCTGTTACCAGTCGCCGCGCCAACTGCGCTGGGAGTACAAATCACCCAAGCCCCTCACCATGCTGTTCGACGACCAGAAAGTCTCCCTATTGACCGACAAAGGCGCCATCAACAGTCCTAACAAAATGCTCAACGAGCTGGGCAAGATGATCATCAACACCATTAACGGTGACAATATTTGCGACAACACCAACTTTAACATCAGTTTTTTGAAAAACAGCCACGACGGCAGTTATATAGCCGTTCTAAAGCCCATCAATAAAAGAATCAAAGCCAACTACTCCTCTATTCGCGTTGTTTTGAACGGCAAGGATTACTTGGCTGAGAAAGTCATTCTGAATGAGAGCAATGGCGATACTACCACCCTCATTTTCACGAACAAGAAAGTCAACCAGACTTTACCTGCCAACAGTTTCACCAAATGACCATGTTACTGCATACTTTTTTTGACATCCAGAATGTACAGACCGCGGACCATGCGGCCCGCTTCGCTATAAAGCTCAATCCCGAGCACCCCATCTTCAAAGGACACTTTCCCGGATGCCCTATCGCACCAGGCGTTTGTGTTACACAGATGGCCATCGACCTGTTCTCCCATCATCTCCAACAGGAATATACGCTACACAAAGCCAGAGGCATCAAGTTGCTAAACATCATCCGTCCTGATGAGACACCCGAACTTGACTATCTGCTAACATGGGAAGAACTTGAAGAGCAAGAATATCGGGTCAAAGCCATTGTGCAGCACACCGATACCGTCTTCGCCAAAATCGACATAACACTCCGCAAAGCCTAGTCAGATGAACGCAGAAGCCACAAAGGCGCTCTTCAAGCGCGAAAAAGTTTGTGTTGTCATTCCGACCTACAACAACGACAAGACTGTGGTGGATGTAATTCGTCAAGTGATGGCCTATTGCGACGATATCCTTGTAGTTGACGACGGCTCAACTGACACAACCTCTAAAGTGTTGCAAACACTGCCCTCAAGCGTCACCATCATTACTCACACGACCAACAGAGGAAAAGGGAAAGCCTTAACTACTGGTTTTAAAAACGCTATGGAACAAGGGTTTAGCTATGCTATCACCCTTGATGCCGACGGACAGCACTATGCAACGGACCTACCCCTCTTTGCCGAAGCACTGACCACACACAGCAACACGCTCATCGTGGGCAGTCGCCAGTTTGGCCTGCCAAACATGCCGCAAAAGAGCAGCTTTGCCAACCGCTTTTCCAACTTCTGGTTTACCGTACAAACTGGCAAGCGGTTGCCCGACACACAAACAGGCTACAGACTCTATCCCCTATGTAAAATGGGACGCATGAAACTCGTGTCAAGTCGCTATGAAGCGGAGTTGGCATTGCTCGTACGCTCAGCGTGGCGCGGCATTCCCATCGTACCGATCCCTATCAATGTCTATTACCCACCCAAAGAAGAGCGCGTGTCGCACTTCCGACCGGGTTGGGACTTCTTCAGAATCAGCCTGTTGAATGCGTATTTCACCTTTGCTGCCATTCTTTACGGGTATCCGGCGATGCTGGCACACCATGTGAAATTCAAAATTCAAAGAACAAAGAACAGAGTAGAGACGCGGCGTGCCGCGTCTGAAATTCAAAATTCAAAGACAGATAACAGCAAGTAATGAAAAGACTATTCCTCAACCTATACAGATATCTCAACCGGCACAAGGCCGTGATGTGGGGCCTATTGGCGCTGCTTACCGTGCTCTGTCTGCTTAGTGCCTTGAGAATCAACTTTGTTGAGGATATCAGCAGCTTTTTGCCCAACAACAAAGAGAACGAGCGCATCAACTATGCTTACGGGCACATCGGCACCGCTAACAAGATTATGGTTAATATTGCATCGGTCGCTTCGACAGACTCAGCGACCGATGCAACAGAAGAATCGGCGGTTGAGTTTGTCGAGACCGCCGCAGATCTGTTTGCCGAAAAGATGAACGAAGTCGATAGCGGTCAATACATGCAAGATTTGTTATATCAGATTGACCAAGAGAGAATTAACGAGCTGACGGCTTTTGTCATCGACAACATGCCCTATTTCCTGACTGAGGACGATTATGCCCGCATGGACACGCTACTTACGCCCGAGCGGATTAGTGAGCAACTGGCCAACGACAAGCTATTACTCTCGTCACCGGTAGCCACCTTGCGCACCATCATCCAAAAAGACCCGCTATTCTTCTCGGCTCCGTTATTACAAGCCCTCAACAACTTCCGCCCCGACAACAATTATAACGTTGAAGACGGCTACATTTTCAACAAGGAGGGCAACGAAGCCATTGTGGTCATCACTTCCCGCTTCCCCATCAGCGAAACCAAGAACAACGCCCAGCTCATCAAAGAAATCAAGCAATGTGCAAAAGAAGTTGAGGAAGAACTTAACCATCAAGTAAATATAAGCAGTTTTGGTGCAGCAGAGATATCTCTCACCAATGCCCAACAAATCAAGAAAGACAGCTTCATGGCCATCAGCGTGTCGTTACTGCTTATTGTGGCCATTCTCTTCTATTACTATCGCAATGCGCGTAGCATTCTGCTTATCCTGCTCTCCACCTTTGCTGGCGGACTGTTTGCCCTAGGTGTGATTGCCATTGTTAAAAATCCCGTGTCGCTCATTGCCATTGGCGTGGCATCCATCATTATAGGCATTGCCATCAACTACCCCATCCACCTGCTCTCCCACTTCAAGCGGACTGACGACAAAGAGCAGATTATCAAAGACATATCAGCGCCTCTGCTGACCGGCAACATCACAACCGTGGGTGCCTTCATCAGCTTGATGTTCATCAGTTCGGATGCCATGAAGGACTTAGGGTTGTTTGCCGCCCTGCTGCTGATAGGCACTATCTTCTTTGTACTGATATTTTTACCGCATCTCTTAGGCAAACACTATCCAGGCAAGGATCGTCAATTGGCCTTCAAGTCGGTGGCCGAATTCCGCCCAGAACGTTACAGCCTGATTATGGTGGCCATCGTCGTGTTGACTGTTGTTTTTTACCTCTTCAGCAGTCGCACCACTTTCGACACCAACATGCATCATATCAACTATATGACGGATGAGCAGCGAGCGAAATTCGACCAACTGTTAGCTGAAAACGACCCTAATAGCCGCACACTCTACTGCATCGCCGAAGGCAGCACATTGGATGAGGCTCTGCAACATAATGAACTGGTACAGAAAGAGTACCAGAAGCACTCGTTCTGGAAAGGCCAACTGAATGGTGTAGGACAATTTCTCCCATCTTTCGCCACACAAAAAGAAAAGATAGAGCGTTGGAATCAATTTTG
Source organism: Bacteroidales bacterium (assembly GCA_017454945.1). Classification (GTDB taxonomy): domain Bacteria; phylum Bacteroidota; class Bacteroidia; order Bacteroidales; family WCHB1-69; genus JAFTCA01. Next base: position 9,867 of record JAFTCA010000043.1, on the reverse strand, counting down.
GCAAGATAAGAAAGAGAGTTTCTTTCAAAATTTGGACAAGGCCGCCACTGCAAACGGCTTTACACCTGCCGCCTTCCAACCCTGTAAAGATATCATCAACAATGATTATCAAACACAAGACCATCAATACTTTAGCTTAATTAAAGAAGAGATGGCCGCCAATTACATATCAGAAGATGACCATCACTTTTTAGTATATAACTTACTGAAAGTAAGCAAGAATGATGCTGAAAAAGTAGAGGTGCTGTTCAACAACATCGATGATAATATCTTTGCCTTCACCGACAGCTCCATTGCTTCGCGCTTGGTAAACGCGCTCTCGAAAGACTTCGACTATGTGCTTTTCATCTGCGGTTTCATCGTATTTGCATTCCTCTTAATCTCCTTTGGGCGACTGGAAATCAGCCTGTTGGCATTCACTCCGCTCATTGTGGCCTGGATCTGGATTTTAGGCATTATGGGCCTCACGGGAATCAATTTCAATATTGTCAACATCATCTTGGCCACTTTCATTTTCGGCATGGGCGATGACTATTCCATCTTCGTCACCGAAGGCTTAAGCTACGAATATCGCTTCGGGCGCCCCATGCTGTCGCAATTCAAGAATTCGATTATCCTCTCCTCTTCCATCATGTTCATCGGCATTGGCATGCTGATTTTCGCCAAACATCCCGCTATGAAATCACTGGCCGAAGTGACGGTTGTGGGCATGTTTTCGGTTGTTCTAATGGCCTATATCATTCCGCCGTTCATCTTCAAATGGCTCACACAGAAAAACGGGAAGCCGCGCAAGCAGCCTATCACATTGGTCAACTTCCTGCGCACCGTCTATGCTTTCACCTTCTTTGTGTTGGGCTCCATTTTCATGGCTTTGGCAGCCTTCTTCATCCTCACGTTACGCGGACGCACACCCAAGCATAAACAACAGTATCACAAGCTCTTGCGCAATATGATGCGCTTCATCGCTAAAGGGATGCCGCAAGTGCCCTATCGTGTGGACAATCCTTGCGGAGAAGACTTTTCCAAGCCGGCGGTCATCGTTTGCAATCACCAGTCGCATTTCGACCTGGTTTATACCTTAATGCTCTCGCCGAACATCATTGCACTGACCAACACGTGGGCATGGAATTTCCCGTTCTACCGCAGCATTGTCCGCGGAGCCGATTTCTTGCCACTCACCAACGGCATCGAGCAGAACATACCACGCCTGAAAGAGCTCACCGACAGAGGCTATTCCATCCTGGTATTTCCCGAAGGCACCCGCTCTGCCGACTGTTCGGTATTGCGCTTCCACCAGGGGGCATTCCATTTGGCCGAGCAGTTAGGTATTGACATTTTGCCGATTGTGCTTCATGGTGTCGGCCACATCCTCCCCAAAGAAGAGACTTTGCTGCGTCGCGGCAAAGTGTGCGTCAGCATCGAGCAACGCATTACACCCGACAATGCCGAGTATCGCAACGGCAAAGAATGCAAGGAAACAGCACGATTGGTACGCCACCTCTTCCAACAACGATATGACGAGATTTGTCGCCACGAAGAAGACATCATCTATTTCAAAGACAATGTTTTACACAACTATATTTACAAAGGCCGCGAAGTAGAGAAAGCGTGTCGCCAACAGTTGAAGAGTGTGGATAAGCTCTGCCAGTTTGTGCAAACGCTGCCTGAAAGCGGCCGACTGCTCATCAAGCATTGCGGACAAGGCGAATGGGCACTACTGATAGCCCTAGTAAAAAAAGAGTGGCAGGTGTATGCTTACGACGATGACACAGACCTTGTGGACACGGCGCGTCATTGTGTGGCTGTACCCACCAATCTGCACTATTTAAACACTTTGGACAATGAGCATGACTATGACCAGACGCTTGATCTAAAAACAATTGCCCGATAATTGAAAATTATTTATAATATTGCACCTTCTTTTGCAAAAGGCCAATCATTACAAACATTCGCCCTAAAACAAAGAACCTTACACCGACTAACGCAATGAAACTCAAACTAATATACCCCAAGTGGAAGAAACTGCCCGGGCAGACCACTTTCAACTTACCCCCTCACGGACCGGTTGTTTTTGCAGCCACCCTGCCCGAATATGTCGATATTTCTTTCACCGACGAAAATGTTGAAGAGCTGGATTTTGACGAGGAATGTGACATTGTCGCCATCTCGATGATGCTCACCACGCAAGTCAAACGAGGCTGGGCCATTGCCGACGAATACCGACGCCGCGGCAAAACCGTCATGTTCGGCGGCATCTCCACGATGTTGCATGCCGAAGAGACTTTGCAACATGCCGACAGCATTTTTCTTGGCGAGTCGGAAGGCCGTATGGAAGCCGTGATGGAAGATTTCAAGAAACACCAGCTCAAGAAAGTCTATAATTACATGGGCAAACAACCTCCTATTGAGTTAGTTGGGCCTGCCCGCCGCGATTTGTACAAACGGGAACTCTACAACCACAAAGGCGTTCAGATGGTCGATTTGTTCCATGCCTCGCGCGGTTGCCGCTTCAGTTGCTATCCTTGCGCCGTCTCTTACCTTGGCGGCCGCTGCTTCCGTCCCCGCCCCATTGACAAAGCCATTGAGGATATGGCTGGTATCGACAACAACCGTCTGTTCATCGTTGACAACTCGCTGGCACAGAACAAGCAATGGGAAATGGACCTCTTCCGTGAGATGATTCCCTTAAAGAAAAAATGGATCAGCCACACCATTGAAGACGATCCCGAAGTGCTGGATTTGGCGGCGCAAGCGGGCGCATGGTATGTATATCAGGCCGTTTACGACACATCTGATTACATCAAGGAACGCGTGAAACGCTACCACGACTATGGCATCGGCGTGGAAGGCACCATCTTGTTCGGACTGGACAACCAAACCGAAGACGACATTCTTCGTCTGATTGACTTTCTGCTCAAGATAGACTTGGACTTGGCCGAATTCACCATCCTGGCACCCTTCCCGCACACGAAAGCCTACGACGACCTGATGCGCCAAGGGCGTATCTTTGATAAGGACTGGGATCACTACAACGCCGGCCAAGTGGTCTATTACCCAAAAAACATGACACCCGAGCGTCTACAAGAGCTCTACGACTACGCATGGAAAGCCTTCTATCAAGATGAAACACAAGAAGAAAAGATGTTTAAGCTCTTCACACAGGTGATGTTACGAGAGATGGAAGACGGCACCTACCGCCCCCGCAACCGCAAACTGGCCAACAAAAGCTTCGGCAAAGATGTGGACAGAAGCAAGAGTCACTTCAACGAAAAATAACTCGTTATTTTTCGTTGAGAATTCAAAATTCAGAATTCAAAAATCAAAGAACAAAGAACAAATTCAAAATTCAAAAACTCAATAACTCTTAACTCCATTCCGCAAGCGTAGCGCAGCGGAATCTCCTCACCAATCACCAATCACTATTCACTAATCACTTCCACAATGAAAGTTCCTGAGAGATATTACGATGAAATTTTTAATTTTGCAGGTCAGTGGGACATGCCGAGCTGCTGCGGATTGAAAATCATTCACAAACAAGATATTAACTACATCATCGTCACCGAACTCTACCAAGATAACCCTGGAACCTCGGTAACCTACGCTGCCGAATCATTATACAAGCAAATATGTGAGGCAAAGAATCTTACGGATGGAAAAAACATCTATATTGAATGCAATCCTGACACTAACTCCAAGCTCTCCTTCTACGACGAAGAATATTTTGAAGTAACATTTGAAGAAGGACAGGAGCCCAAATACAGACAATTGGAAAAAAGTGAAATCCAAAACATATTAGAATAGAAACCTCAAAACAAAATTATTATGAAAAAACTGTTATTTGCCTTAGTTGCAATTTGTTGCATGACCACTTTACAGGCACAAAAGACCACTGGTGACCTTTCTCCCTTGAAAGACCAAACACAAATCAACATCAAATTTGATTACACTGGTGTAACTTATGACGGTGACAGCGAAGAGAAATATTTGAAAGAAGAAGACAATGCCAAGGACGCACAATGGAAAAAATCGTGGACCTCGACATTCCGCACCAGCATTTGGGAGCCGCGCCTTACCGAAGACATCAACAATGAATTGGTAAAGAAAGGTGTTAAATGCGGTTCATTCCCAAAAGCCACCTACACTATGGTTGTTAAAATCAAAGACATTGACCCCGGCACTTTTGCAGGCCCCATGTCCATGCCCTCAAAAATCACGGGCGTGGCCACGGTTTACAAAACGGGAACCAAAGATGAAATCGGTGCTATCGAATTCAAAAATGTGGCTGGCAATCCCTATTTCATGACTCCCAAAATTGAAGCACGCGTAGGCGAAGCTTTCAGCAATGTGGGCAAAGTCATCGGCAAACGCCTTAGCAAAATCAAATAATGAAGCGACTACTCACTACTTCCCTCTTCCTGCTGTTCATTGCGGCGGTGCTGGCGCAACCGAAGCCGATTAAGTTGTGGGCGGATGTGCCCGGTATGAAGCGCATGCCCAGCAAACTGTACATCTACCCCGCGCCGGCTGACAAGAATACCGGCATGGCCGTCGTGGTGTGCCCTGGCGGCAGTTACAGCCACACGATGGGCATCGCCACCGAAGGCTTTGAAGTGGCCGAATGGCTGAACAGTCAGGGAATCAGCGCCTTTGTGCTGAAATACCGCGTAGGCTCACAGTTGTACCACCACCCTGCCATGATTCAAGATGCGCAAATGACTATCCACTATGTGCGCCAACATGCCGCTGAATACGGTATTGACCCGAATAAAGTAGGAACTATGGGCTTTTCTGCTGGCGGACACCTTGTGACCATGACGGGGGCCTTTGCCAAGGACAATTACATTCAGGACTTGGGCGTTGCTGACAATATCTCGCTGAAACCCAACTTTGTAGTACCCGTTTATCCCGTCGTTTCCATGCAGGACAGCATTGCACATCAGCGTTCGCGCCGCAACTTGCTCACCCGACATTACAACGAAGGGCAACAAACCCATTTCTCCATGGAGTTGAGCATCCCAAAAGATATGCCGCCCGTATTTCTGGTCACCGCCAAGGATGACCCCGTGGTGATGTATCAGAACAGTGTTGTCTTGGACAAAGCGCTAACCCAAGCGGGCGTCAAACATCGCTTTATGCTTTACAACACCGGCGGTCACGGCTACGGCCTTAGCGAAACCATAGCCCCCGAAGCTGGACAGTGGAAATATGAGTTTATTAAGTGGGTGAAAACAATTAACAATTAATAATTTACAATTAATAATTGATAATTCGGAAGCATGATATCGGAAATTGAATTTCAGCCCAAAGAGGTCATCAAAAAGTACCAAGAAGAGCGTTTACGGCAGATGCTGAGCTATTTGCACGACCATTCGCCATATTATCAGAGACTTTTTGCTGAAAATCACATCAACATATCCTCTATCAAGACATTAGAAGATTTACAGCAGATACCTTTCACCGAAAAAAAGGATTTGCAACTGCACAACATGGATTTCCTATGCGTACCCCGTGAAAAAGTGATTGACTATATCACTACGTCAGGCACACTCGGAGACCCCGTCACGTTTGCATGCACCGACGCCGACCTGGAAAGACTCGCGTACAACGAAGCGCTGTCGTTTGCCTGTGCCGGACTGAAGCCGGGCAATGTGCTGCAGTTGATGACCACCATGGACAAACGCTTTATGGCCGGGTTGGCCTACTTTTTGGGATTGCGCAAATTGGGCGTAGGCGTCATCCGCGTTGGCAATGGCATCCCCGAACTACAGTGGGATACGATTCAGCGCATACAGCCTGACACCGTGATGTGCATTCCATCATTCATCTTAAAATTGATAGAATACGCTGAAAATCATAATATTGACTACATAAAATCAAGCATCAAGCGCATCATAGGCATTGGCGAAGGGCTGCGCGACCAGAATTTCAACCTTAATGCACTGGGACAGCAGATTAAGGACAAATGGGATGTGGAATTATATGCCACCTACTCTTCCACCGAGATGAGCACCACTTTCCCCGAATGCCAGTATGCTTGCGGCGGGCACCATCATCCCGAACTGATTATCGTTGAAATTATTGGCGAAGATGACAAGCCTGTTTCCGAAGGCGAAGTTGGAGAGGTAGTCATCACCACCTTAGGTGTGGAAGGCATGCCGCTGTTGCGTTTCCGCACGGGCGATATGGCCAGCATCCACACAGAGCCCTGCCGATGCGGTCGCCACTCCTTCCGCATCAGCCCAATTGTGGGACGCAAGAACCACATGATCAAGTACAAAGGCACCACCCTTTACCCGCCTGCCATCTCCGACGTACTCAACAATACGCATTATGTTGAGAATTATTACATTACACTCAGCAGCAACGAAACCACCGAAACCGATGAAGTTAGCATTACCGTGGGTGTAAAAGAAGATACAGACTTTGATGTCACCAAAGATTTGAAGGACCGCTTCCGCGCCAAAATTCGCGTAGCCCCCGACATCATCATCGACACCATCGAGAATGTACGCAAGAAGAACTTTCCTGCTATGAGCCGCAAGCCGGTCACTTTCTTCGACTTACGCAAAAAGCACTAATATGGCACCATTTGAGAATACCAGACCCTATAACGATGACGAGATACCTGCAGCCGCTGCCCGAGTGGCCGACAATCCGTTTTTCGACAATATAGTCCACTATCTTTTCCCGCTTCAGAATCCGGCAAAAATCCGGCAGAACTTTCTTAAGCTCAAGACTGTCAAAGAGTTCCAGCAGAAATACATGTTGCATGCCATCAACAGTATCATTGCCCAAACGAGCAGCGGACTGGATAGTGACGGGTTCGAGCAACTGGACAAAAATCGCAACTATATGTTCGTGGCCAACCACCGCGACATATTGCTGGATGCCGCCCTTTTGCAAGTACTATTGGACCATCATAACATGGACACCAGTGAAATAACCTTCGGCGACAATCTTATGCAAGGAAGTCTTGTTATTGACATTGGCAAGATGAACAAGATGTTCCGCATTGTACGCGGCGGTTCCGTTCACGACTTCTACCGCAACTCGCTGGAAGTATCGACCTATATGCGCTATGCTCTGCTGGAGAAGAAACAATCGGTATGGATTGCCCAACGCAATGGCCGTACCAAGGACGGCAACGACCGCACAGCTATTGCCGTATTGAAGATGTTTTCGATCAGCAGCAACGCCTCCTTCGTTGAAAATTTAGGAGAACTGAATATAACGCCGGTAGTAACATCCTACGAATTCGAGCCTTGCGACTTTCTCAAGACACAAGAGCTATATATATCACAGTATCAACGATATATAAAAGAACCTGGCGAAGACCTCAACAGCATCATCAAAGGCGTAAAACAAGCCAAGGGGGGCATCAGTGTTGTGGTTACTCCAACCATTACGACTGAAGAGTTGCAATATTGCGACACCTTTGACAAGAACGAGAAATTTGCCCGATTAGCCAAAATCATTGACGACAGAATTTACTCGCATTATAAACTATGGAAAACCAACTACATAGCTTACGATCTCCTGAATAACACAGATAGATTTACGAAGTTTTACACTCCTGACGAAAAGAATGATTTTGAGACCTATATGCAGAACGGCATCCGTTCGCTAATTGGTGAAAAAGAAGAATTAAAGAATTTATTTTTAGGCATTTACGCCCATCCTGTTAATAATATACTATCCATTTAAAAATCTAAACATTCATGAAGATAGCCCTTTTTTCCGCTGTTCCCGAAGAAGCTGGTCCCTTAGCTTATTTGACAAACAATACAGGTATCGGTCGCGAAAATGCCACGCGTAGTATTATCGAATTTATCGAACGCCATAAGGATGAGAAGTTTACCATCCTCAACATTGGTACGGTAGGCTCACACGACAAGCCCGTGGGCACGATTCTGAGTATCCGCGAGATCATCTCGGCAGGCGAACCCTTCAACGAAAAAAGAATGCTACCCTCCTATTTCAACCTGCACATCGACAAGAATATAGAAACTGCCACCCTTTACTCTTCCGACAGTTTCGTATCGCCAGAAGTCTTTACAGAAAAATATTTGGAGACGGTGAAACAGAAAGCCGACTGCTTCGACATGGAATCTTCGGCGGTCTTCACGATTGCCCAAACTTACGGCATTCCTTTTATCTCGTACAAGATTGTCTCCGACAACCTGGATGTGGACATTGAGGAGTGGAAAATGCGCGTACACACGCTCTCGCTCGCCTTGGCAGCACATGTACAACTCATTCTCGATGAGCTTAAACAGACCGAAGAAATAGAATTCTTACAATAAGTCGCTTCCTAACGGATTCTCCTCCGCCTCATCAATCGTGGAAGTGGCGGCAGCATCATCTTTCCAAAAATCTGCATTTGCAATACCCAACTCCTCGGGATTGAAAACGGGCTCTTTGCCCTCCTTCTGCTGCTTTTCGTACGAACGAAGTGCTTTGAGGGCTTTCGGACTTAGTAACAATATGGCTATCAGGTTTATCCATGCCATCGCCCCTACTCCAATATCGCCCAAATCCCAAGCGGCCTTGGCCTCTTTGATCGAGCCGTAGAGCACTGCCACCAACACGCACACGCGCAGAATCCAAATAACAATGTGCTCTTTCCTGCCTTTTCCAAAGAGATAGACAATACTTGTTTCGGCGTAATAATAATAAGCCATGATGGTGGTAAAAGCGAAGAAAGTCAACGCCACAGCCACCACAATATTGGCGACGGAGGTGCCCAGCAGCGTGCCGAGAGCGGCCGAAGTGTACGACACATCCGGGGCTCCCAATCCGTAGGCGGAAGTGTACAACATCTCGCCCGTGGCAGCATCCATCACATTGTAGGTTTTGGTAGCCAGAATCATCACGGCGGTGGCGGTGCAGACGAGCAACGTGTCAACATAGACCGAAAAAGCCTGCACAAGTCCTTGTTTGACAGGATGCGACACCTTAGCGGCGGCTGCCACAATGGGGCCAGTCCCTTGACCAGCTTCGTTGGAATAGATGCCACGTTTCACGCCCCAAGCGATGGTGCTGCCGATGATGCCGCCAAACAGTTCGTGAACCCCCATAGCGCCCTGTATCATCTCCTTCAACACGGTGGGAATGGCGGGAGCGTTGCAGATGAGCACAATAATAGACAACAACACATAGACAACAGCCATAATTGGAGCCACAAACTGCGCTACTTGGGCAATACGTGTAACACCACCAATGATGACCAATCCCAACACCACAGCAATGACAATTCCAACATACATAGGACTGATATGCAGTGTATTAGCAAAAGCGATAGCAATGCCATTACTTTGCACCGGCGGCAAAAGCAGTCCACAAGCCACAAGCGAACAAACGGCGAAAAGAATGGCTAACCATTTGCATTTCAACCCTTTCTCGATATAATACGAAGGGCCGCCACGATATTGTCCTAAGTGATGTTCTTTATATATCTGAGCCAGCGTAGCTTCCACAAATGCCGAGCCTGCACCAAAGAAGGCAATAATCCACATCCAGACGATGGCGCCGGGACCGCCATAGCCGATAGCCGTAGCCACACCGACAATATTGCCCGTGCCCACACGCCCTGACAAAGCAATGGCGAAAGCCTGAAACGAGGAGATGCCCGTTTTGCCGCGGTGACTCTTAGGCAACAGCAGGCGCAACATCTCTCCAAAGCGACGGATCTGCACGAAGCGCGTGCGGAAGGAAAAATAGAGCGCTGCCAACAAACAAAGCCCCACCAATGGCGGACTCCACACCCATCCTGAAACGGTAGAAGTGATTTGCTCGATAGAAAGGGACATTGTTAAATTGAAAATTGAAAATTGAAAAGTGAAAGTTAAAAGTGAAAAGTGAAAAGTG
>JAFTCA010000042.1 GCA_017454945.1 Bacteroidales bacterium | reverse complement strand
GGCGTTGTGGAAGGAACTGGCACATTGTCAACCCATGTTCACCGAGGGAAAGACGCACTACCTCGGCTTTATCTCTTTAGCCAACCGGATGCCTGCTGTGTTCATACCCAAACGCGGCCCTCTGAGCGGCGCCACGCTGCTGATGCCCGACATCCCTGTGAGCGGTGGCACACTGCAGCCCATCCAACAACAATTAGGAGAAGTGGATGGTACTCCGGCACTCATCACCAGCCTCAAAGCCAACAACCAAAGACCTTTTGAGCGGTTTTTGCTGTATACCGCCGAACAACAGTTCTATGCTGATAACGATTGCCCTGTGGTGGGTTTTCAGGTACGCGAAGTGAAGTACAACGAGTTTACCGAGATGGAAGGTCGTCTGGCATTGGTGGACAATGTATTTTCAGACGAGATGAAAGGTTGGGCTTTGGTACATATCATTGGACATCACTGCTCGTCGCAAGGCATCGTCACCCGTTGCACCTACTACGAGCAATTCAACACAGAAGAAGCCCTGCAAAACGCGGCCAAAAGCTATGGCGGGCTGAAATGATTACTGGTTCACCTTTTTCCTCAACCTGGAAGCTGACATCGAGATGGTCAACCACAGCAAGGCCGACAAGCTATAGAAAGAGGGTCAACCGTTCTTCTATCCACACATTAATAGTAGTCGGAATCTCGGAAAAAAATCGCGATTCCGACTACTATCGATTTAATTTCCACAAATAACTAATCTCACCAATCTCCATCAACTATATTTGCAATGATTTTATCAATCACTTGGTCAAAATAGGGTTGACGCAGAAAACAATTGTGCCTTGAAATCACATCTGCGACATTGAACGAGTTAACGATGTGGGTAACGAAATAAGATGCTTTTGGCATTGGAGATGACAACCATTCGGATTGAATGGGAATGGTCAATTCAGGAATGATGTTCTTTGAAGAAACAAGCACTGCATAAAAAAGGCCAGGCTCCATTATTTGCAAATCATCGCATGAAATAACCAATGCCGGATGAGGTAGCACCTTGCCATCGGGAAGCACAAAAGAAACTTCCACTATTTCGCGTTGATAGACATTATTTACAGCCATTTTTCTATTCCTTTGGGAAGTTGACCACTGCGAGATTTTAGATATGTGCTATAGTCCTCGGCAGCTAAACTTGGAAAATCGCTTTCCTCAAGCAGCGGATAATCTTTTAGTCTTTCAGCCAACATTTCATCGGTAAGTTTGCTGTGAGAATGATACCGTCTTTTTTCGTTTATCTGCGACAACAGCCACTTCTCGACCTGTTGCTGAAGCCATGTCTGAAACGACTCGTCAATCTGCAATACCTTTTCAGCCTGCATAACCAAATTCTCGTCTAACAAAATGGGATAGGTGCACATTGTGTTTCGTTTTATGCCTGCAAAAATACACATATTTCTGAAATTTAGCTATGGTTTTCCGAAAATAGCCCATGCACATGGCCACCTAAAAGACCACTACCGACCTGTCAGAAGAACTGCGCCGTGTTTTGCCTGATATTGAAGAATTGAAAAGGTTGGTTTATTATCGAAAATCTCGCCTCTATTACCATAAAAAAGCCACCCTCAAACTCTGTTCTTCACAAAGGCTGCGGGCGGCTTATAAAAAATTTGCTAAAACTACAAAGAATTAATTTGCCGAACGGACGGGACGAATAGTTTTTCCTTCGCACCTTAGAGCGGCTCTATTGTATCCAACAATCACTACATCTGGTCGTTCCCGATACAACGAACTCGACCAGCATCCTTTTCCGTCTGAATAGTTTTCACTTCCATCTGAAACGACCGTCAGAGTGTTACCATTGCCAGCAATATATTGAACTCTGTAATATTCATCATCCTCCTGTAAAATCATTGTAGTATATTGCATCAATTCCATCCACTGATACTGAGAAGGTGTAGTCCAGCCATCGCCCCAATTAACTGTGGCAGCATCATCATCCGATTGCAATGTGTTCAAATTGTCTGTGAACCCGTTATAACCATATTCAGGGGCAAAACAATATTTGGTCAGTTGGTCTGAATCGCCGTTGCAGTATTTGTAATTGTCCCATCCATAATGGTCCTTTGGTGTTGTCTCGCCCCAAGCAAAGAGGGCACCAGGACTCTCTGGCAGGGTAGCTCCCACATTACATGTAGCCCACAAGGTACCACTTGGCAGGCCTAAGTCAACGTAGTCGTGGCCATTGAAAGAGCCGTTACCTCCGATACTACCATTACTTTCTCTTGTCCGCACGGGTCTAACAGAAAAACCTAGACATTTTTGAGCTCCCGCATCACCATACATGAAGAGGCCGTCAGAGCCAAAGCAAAAATTCATTGCACAAATGGGGTTTGTCATCACACCATTGCCTGACCACTTCGTCCAAAAACAACATTCATCACCTACATCATGGTTAGGGTCATCTATCCACATAGAACCCGCAGCAGGTAGGAATAGACTTTTTCCATTGTTAGAAGTAAGGAGGCATCCTGCCACATCATTTTGAGTTGTCCAAATGAAAGTCGTATTTGCTAACAATTCCCTCCACTGCCCATAATCAGGCATACGCCATTCTTCGCCCCAATTAACCGTAGCTGCATCATCGTCAGATTGCAAAATGGTCAGATTGTCTATGAATCCGTTATAGCCGACTTCAGAATCAACACAATACTTGGTCAATTGGTTGTATTCACCATTGCACCATTTGTAATTGTTCCAATCATAGGTTGTTTTCGGCACTGTTTCACCCCAGGCAAAGTAATCACCGTATTCCTCTGGCGATTCAGCACCCACATTGCAAGTGGCCCACAAAGTGCCGCTCGGCAGGCCGAGGTCAACGTACTCGTGGCCAATGAGATCGCCTCCGTTACCGCCACCATTATTACCACCATTATTACCACCATTTCCTCCATTGCTTGGGTCGTCTGGTTTCGTACACCCTGCGGCAATGACTACCGCTATCGTTAGCATCATGGCTGCTATGATCTTCATGTATTTTTTCATGACTTATTGGTTTTAAAATCTATGCAAAAGTAGAAAAAATCCCAAAACCACGAAAAATAATTCCGCCAAAACTTGAAATCTTCCCCAAAGAATAAATATCTTTGCACCGAACATCTGGATCGCTTCGTACTTCGACCTGCTCAGCAACCTCCCTCGCGATGACGCGAAGCGACAACAATCAACTGACAACTGCAAACTGACAACTATGAACTTAATCGCCCCTTCCCTATTATCGGCCAACTTCCTGCATCTGGAAGCCGACATCGAGATGGTCAACCGCAGCGAGGCCGACTGGTTCCACTGCGACGTGATGGACGGCCGCTTCGTGCCCAACATCTCCTTTGGCATCCCCGTGGTGCAAGCCATCAAGAAGAAAGCCCAGAAGCCCTTGGATGTCCACCTGATGATTGTGGAGCCGGAGAAATACTTTGAGGCCTTCGCCAAGGCGGGCGCCGACATCATCACCTTTCATTACGAGGCCTGCAACCATATCCACCGTGCCGTGCAACAAATTAAGGCACTGGGCATCCATGCAGGCGTAGTGCTCAACCCGCACACCCCCGTAACCGTTTTGGAGGACATCCTCGGCGACTTGGACGTGGTGCTCCTCATGTCGGTCAACCCAGGCTTCGGCGGACAACAATTCATCGAGCGCACATACGAAAAGATCCGCAAGCTGCGTTTGATGATTGCCGAACAAAACGCCACTGCGCTCATCGAAGTGGACGGCGGCGTTAACACACAGAACGCCAAGGCGTTGTTTGCGGCGGGAGCGGATGTGCTGGTGGCGGGCAACGCGGTGTTCAAGTCGGAGAATCCGATGGAAACCATCAAGGAACTGAAATTTTTCAAGTAATACTTGCAGGTCTCAAAAAAAAGGCTTTTCTTTGCGGT
>JAFTCA010000041.1 GCA_017454945.1 Bacteroidales bacterium | reverse complement strand
GTTCTTTGAATTTTGAATTCTGAATTTTACTTATTGTCTATTTGTTGCAAATACGACTGCAGAATAATCGTGGCGCTGATCTTATCCACGAGTTCCTTGTTGCGGCGGGCTTTCTGCTTCAGACCAGCGTCAATCATGGTTTGGAAGGCCATGCGCGAGGTAAAACGTTCATCCACACGCACAATGGGCATCTCGGGAAATTCCTTCTGCAGATGTTTGACAAACGGTTCAATGAAGCGTGCCGAATCGGAAGGTGTATTGTCCATATTACGCGGCTCTCCCACAACGATAAGATCCACTTTTTCTTTAGCAATATACTCTTTCAGGAAGTCCATCACCTTCGACACATGCACTGTCTCCAGCGCATGAGCACAGATGCGCAACTCGTCGGTAACGGCGAGTCCGACTTTCTTCTGACCGTAATCTATCGCTAAAATCCTACCCATAAACGAGTTATATTTTCATTCTCTTCTCGATATCCTCCACATACGACTTCATCTTCTTATCGGTTTCCAGGAGGTTCTCGATGGTACGGCAGGCATGCAGCACGGTGGCATGGTCGCGGTGGCCGCAATGTTCGCCAATCGATGAGAGCGGAAGCTTGGTATGTTTACGAGCGAAATACATGCTCAACTGACGCGCTTGCGAGATTTCGCGCTTACGGCAGGTCGTATTAATCTGCTCGATAGGTATTTTGAAATAATCGCAGATAATTTTCTGGATATACTCGATGGAAATATCCTTAGCCGTGCTCTTCACATATTTGTCAATCATCTCGCGGGCCAGATCGATAGTAACCTCGCGCTTGTTGAGCGAAACCTGAGCCAGGATGGCAATCATGGCGCCTTCCATCTCACGGATGTTGGAGGTCACACGCAAAGCAATATCTTCAATCACCTCTTGCGGGAACTCGATACCTTGGTTGTCCAATTTCTTACGCAGGATAGCGATTCTCGTTTCAAAATCAGGAACTTGCAAATCGGCAGTCAATCCCCATTTGAAACGGTTGAGCAAGCGAGGTTCGAAACCGGTCAAGTCAACGGGAGACTTATCAGAGGTGAGGATAATTTGTTTTCCTTTGGTATAGAGATGGTTAAAGATATGGAAGAAGACTTCCTGCGTTCTTTCCTTATTGCCGGTTGCCAAGAATTGGATATCGTCAACAATCAGCACATCCACATTCTGATAGAAAAAGACAAAGTCATTTCTGTTATTGTTTTTTACCGACTCAAGGTATTGTTGCACAAACAAATCCGAGCTAATATAAACAACCACCTTATCAGGGAAGTTTACTTTGGTTTGCAAGCCGATGGCGTTGGCCAAGTGGGTTTTGCCAAGACCAACATCCGAATAGATAAACAGCGGGTTGAAGGCGGTGCCACTGCCTGGAGCTTTCGAGATAGCCCAACCGGCAGCGCGCGCCAATCGGTTGCAGTCACCCTCCACATAATTGTCGAAAGTCAACGAATCGTTCAGGTTTGAAGGGATGGAGCGTTTGCGAATACCAGGTACATAACGCGGGTCGGGCAATTGCTCTACGGGACGGTTGTACACGTCTATAGCAGGGCGAGCCATCTGGTTTTCAACAGCAGGCTTATTGTGCGACGGCAGGTTGATGGTCTTCGGATTGGAAGAGTTCATACCTTGTAACATCACCACTCTATATTCCAATTTACCATTGGCACCCAACTCCTTACGGATCACACGCTTCAGCAAATTGACATAGTTATTCTCCAACACATCGTAATAAGTATGACTTGGCACTTGTAACACCAAAGTGCCGTCTTTCTTAAGCCCTGCGGGAACTATTGGCTCAAACCATGTGGTAAAAGCATTAGCATCCACATTGTCTTTTATCACATCCAAACAGCGGCTCCATACTGCACGATAATCTAAAATAGCATTCTCCATCTCCATAACAAAGGATAATAATACAGTTGTATATAAATTTACTGACTGTCAATAACTTGAACAACAAATAGGTTTGACGTTTTGACATTGCAAAAATCAGTGAAAAAAAGTTAGAAAAAAAATTTTTTTTCTATTGATTTTCTAGAAAATTTGTACATAGTAAAACGGCAAAAATCAAAGATTAACAATATAACAATCTGTTTATCAATATCAATTTTTCACAAAACCGATTTCCGAGACTATGATTTTCCAACCAGCTAAGATGCGAACCATCAAATACGCTATGTTGAAAACTGCCGATTATTATGGTGCAAAAATAGCAAAATATTGTATTGTTTGAAGTTTGCCAGAACAGAACACATTTTATCCGAAACACTTCCCTAAACTTGAACGCCAATAACAAATCATTTTAAATATTTTAACATTTAAACACCTGTTCGCCCGAGGATAATAGCACTAACACAGCGCAAAACATAACTAAAAATCAACAAATTAGCACACATCGAAATTAATTTGGAAAAAATTCATACGAAACCGCTATTCATCTAGGTTTTTGATTAATTTTGCACCTTAATATAATAATCTAAAAAAGAAAAAAAACAAGATAACCTTTGTCAAAAAATATCGTACAACATTTTCTGACACACAACAATGGAATAAATAAAAACAAATATTAACCTAAAAAAGTGTTCTATGAAAAACATGAAAATCAAACCTAATGCGAGATTAGGTGCACTGAGAACGATAGCGATTATCGCTACCACTCTCTTAGCTTTCAACACGAGCCAAGTATTCGGCCAATGGAACAACTGGTGTTACAAGGACTACACCTATAGCGCCAGCAACCAGACCTTTACCGTACCTGCCGGCTGCGATGACCTCTACATTGAAGCTATCGGTGCTGGTGGTGGTGGCGGTAACGCAAGAAGTGCAAGTTCTACGAACGCCCGTGTTGGTACTGGCGGCGGTGGTGGCGGTTATGCCCGCAAACACATCACTAATCCTACCGAATCAGATACCTATACCATAAAAATCGGCCAAGGAGGTTCAGCCACCAACGCAGGTGGAAACACAACCGTAACCGGTACCGGCTGTAATATCTCGGCCAATGGTGGAGGTGGCGGAACATCTAACCAGAGAGGTTCCACATCTGTAGGTGCTGGCGGAACCGCTACCGGTGGTGATGTGAACTACACTGGTGGACGCGGCGGTTACTCATGCGACAATAGATTAACTGACGGTGGATTAGTCCACGACTTAGTTGGTTCTGGTGCTGGTGGCGGTGCCGCAGGCGGTAATGGCAATGGTGGTTACGACGACCAACCCATTGATCAAGGTATCACCGACTACGCAAAAAGAACCCAAGGTGCTGGCGGTGGCGGTGATGCCAACGGCTTTAGCGGCAACTGGCTCAAAGGCGGCAATGGAGGCGAAGGCATGTTCCGCGATTCTGGTTGGGGCAATGGCGACCCTGGCAAAAACTATGGTGGCGGCGGTGGCGGCGCCAGAGACCACAATCGGACTGACCGTTCTGGTGGTGCTGGTGCCAATGGATTTGTACGTGTATGGTTCCACATTACCAAACCCATCACTTTAACTGTTGACCCTGTGGCAGCTAACATTTGCCCTGGCGACAGCAAGGATATCACTTCTTCTTATAGCAATACCTTAGGTACAGTAACCGCTTCATGGAGCAACAGCAAAACCACTTGGAATATCACCGAATCCCCTGCTTCTACTACGACCTATACCCTCACATTAACAGACAAATACACTTATGCTTCCGGTACCTGCCAAGTAACCAAAACTGCCTCTTCAACCATTACGGTACTAACCCCTGCTGTTACACTGAATGATATGACAGAGAAGAACATTGTAGCAGGCGGTAGCACAACACTGACGGCCAGCGTTGCTTCAAGTTCTGGTGATGTTACATACGCATGGTCCCCCGCGACAGGCTTGAACACTACAACAGGCGCTACCGTAACGGCCAGTCCCACTGAGACTACTACTTACACTGTAACCGCTACGGCCACTTCAGGTTCTTGCACATCAACAGCCAGCAAAACGGTTAAGGTAAATGTTGAAGTGGATGCTGACGCTCCCGTAGTTGACTGTCCCACAATAGATCCTGTTGACCCAGCAGATGTGCCTACAGCCTATAACAGTTTAGATGAATTCCTTGATGCTGGTGGTACATATACTACTACCAAACCAATCGACGAAAATTCTTTCAGTATGCTTAATGAAGCAATCAGTGGAACAGAGCCTTGCGATTACACTATCACAAGAACTTATGGAGTTGAGACCACTTCTGGTAATCTGGGAACTTGCAGTCAGATTATTGTTGTAAAAGACAACACACCTCCTACTCCTGTTGCCACCAAGGCTTGGCCAGAAGATGTTACAGGAAAAGATGAATGCTACGATGAAACAACGGCCAAAGGATACTTGATGAGCGCCGATGAGGCATTGACATATTATACTGGTGCAACAACTTGTACGGTTACAGATGAAGTTATCAGCAGCGACAACTGCAGTTGGGAAGTTAAGAGAACATACACCATTACCGATGCTTGCGGTGTTGCTGTAAATCCCGCTCCTACCATGAGCGCTAAAGGCGGCGACAATACGGCTCCAACACTCATTGACCCCAACACAACACTTGAGGACTTGGGACCCATCAACGACTGCTACAGTGCTGACTACGCCAACCAATTAACTTCCGATGCTGATGTTAAGGCTCTCTATACTGACTGCGGTACTATAACCGTTGATCACAACGATGAGATTCAATCAACTGATAATAAAAGTTGGAAAATTGTAAGAACTTACACCGTTACCGATGGCTGTGGTAAATCAACTACGATTTCCCAAAGCATCAGCGGTGGCGACAAAACCGCTCCCGAACTTATCGAAGGCACTACTTGGCCTACAAATGACGAAGCTCAAAATCAAGACGCTTGCCTGAAAAATGCTAACGCAAGCAGTTTGAAGAGCGATGCCGACATCAAGGCTCTTTATACCGATTGCAGCGGCACTGACAACATCTTTGTAGGGCATTTCGATGATACTACTTCCACCAACGACTGCGAATGGAAAATCACCCGTACATACGTTATTGTTGATATAAATATGAATCCCGTTCTTCCAGTTCCTACAATGGAAGTTACGGGTGGCGACAAATCAGCACCCGAACTGACTGGCACTTGGACCAGCGAACTTCCCGATGTGGTGGACGCATGCTTGAATGACGCTACCGCTACAGGTCTTTTGGATGAAGAAGGCGCAGCCGCTCTCTTTACCGACTGCGACACGGTTATCGTAAGCTTTACCGAAAGCACTACAGGAAATGACTGCGAATGGACGGTTACGAGAACCTATACAGTAGAGGACCGTTGCGGCAATACTTATGATAACGGTACCGATCCCTTGACCATGACTGTTAGAGGTGGCGACAAAACCGCTCCCGTAGTTACAGCACCGCAAGACACTACAATCTACAAAGACAAAGACTGCAACGCTGACACGATTCCTGCTATAACGGGTGTAGCCACCGCTACAGACAGATGTGATGCCAACCCCACTGTTTCGTACATCAATATTGACATCACTCCCGATGACGCTTGCGAAGGCACTCTCATCATTAAGAGAAGATGGACTGCCCAAGACGTATGCGGCAATAAAGCAGACACTGTTGATCAAATTATCACCGTGCTGGATACCATCCGTCCCACCTTCATCGTTCCCAAAGACACGACCATCTATAAGGATTCCGACTGCAACTTCGATGCAGATCCTGAATTCACCGGTATGATTGCCGATGTTTGGGACAACTGCTCAACCAAACTCGACACCTCTTATGTTGATGAAGACGTTACCGAGGAATTTGTTTACTGCGAAGGTCATACGGTTATCAAGAGAACTTGGAGACTGACCGACGCTTGCGGCAACATCTCCCTCTCCGACTCTATTCAATATATTGCAGTAAGAGACACCGTTCGTCCGACTTTCACAGCTCCTAAAGACACTACCATCTACAAAGATGAAAACTGCGAATATGACATCACGGTTGAAAATGTGGGTGACGTTATCGACGAAGCCGACAACTGCACCAAGATTAATCCTCTGGAAGCCACCTATCGCGATTCTATCATCACTCCTGAAGACGCTTGCGAAGGTATGCTGATAATCCAAAGAATTTGGAGTTTGATTGACGCCTGTGACAACAAAGCTGAAGAGCAAAGTCAGATTATCACCATCAAAGACACGCTGGCTCCGACCTTCACCGTTCCTGCCGACATAGTTCTGTGTAGAGACGAAAATCGTAAGATTGCCGCCGACACCACCATTACCGGCAAGCCCACCGACATTCGCGACAACTGCTCAGAAGTCACCATGTCGTTCACCGATGTTGACACGAGCGGTACCGACAACGAATATCGTATTATCACCAGAGTATGGGAAGCTAAGGACGCTTGCGAAAATGTGGCTGTTGACACGCAACTCATCACCATTGCTCCTGCTATCAGCGAAGACAACTTCATCTTCGCTTGCCCCACTACCGACACGACTATTTACCTCAAATATAGTGCTTGCGACACGCTGGTTGTATTTGACACCTTGGCATACACTTGTGACATTGCCAACGTCAATGTTACTCTTACCACCAATCAACCTGCCAGCAAGAGATTAGGCGTTGGTGAAACCGAAATTATCTGGACCGCTACCGACAGCTGCGGTTTTACGGTATCTTGCAGTTTCAACCTGATTATCAAGTTCCCGCCTTGCGGTACTGCTGATTCGGTTGTATTGGCTAAAGATGAAGAAGGCAATGAATACAAGACCATCAGAGTGGGTTGCGATTGCTGGTTGGCCGAGAACTTAAAGAGCAGCGCTGAAAAGGCTGCCGCTTATCAGAACGACGCTGCCAACGAAGAAAACTATGGTAAACTCTACTCATGGTACTCTACCGTTAAGGTTGCCGAAGGCGATAACAATACTCTGCCCGAAACGACCACCATCCCTGCAATAAACAACGCTACTGACGGTGTTCGTGCAACGACTGCCGAACCTACAAGCAATGTATTCGTTCAAGGTATCTGCCCTGAAGGCTGGGCTGTTCCTACTATGGAAGACTACAGCAGATTGGTTGCCAATGCTGGCGGTATCAGCAAGATCAAATCACCGAACACTGCTTACTGGTTGCCCGGTTCAGAAGGCGATAGCGAAGGTAATAGCCTCTTTGAAGCTCGCGGTGCCGGTTACTGCAACTTCGATACCCAAGAGTTCTTCAACCTGAAAGGTACCACCGGCTTCTGGTCTTGCGACTCGAAAGCCAATACGAGCACTGCCAGTGTATTCAAACTCTCTTACATCTGCAACGACGCTATTCCTGAAGATAACAGCAAGACTATCGGATACAGTGTAAGATGTATTAGAAAGTACTAATCAACACACATAATACGAAAAAGGGAACTGAAATTCAGTTCCCTTTTTTTATTGCCTAACTCATAATGGGATTCCTACGCATGCTAAAGCATGCTCGGAATGACGACGCAAACAAGCATATTCTAATTACGTCATCGACATATTGAAATAATCCTCGAACAAGTCACTTTCGTACTGTTTGAGGCTCTCATTCACATAGTGCTTCATCAACGCGCTATCGGCAAATTTTGCCTTGATTTGGGGCATAATCTTATTCACCCGCACCATACGTACCATATTAGGGTGCAATACGCGCTTGAAGCCGACCATCTCGTCGAAGGCAGTCATTAGTTCGGCCTTGTCGAGCAGATTGGCGCCAAACACGTCCAGAAGTTCTTCGCTGGACAGATGCTGTGCGGCCAAAATGAAAGCATAGAGGCAATCAGAACAGCCGCCGCACCAAGAAACGCCCTTCAGCTGCGCCAACAACTCGTCGTGCGACAAGTTGGCAGCCAAGGCATCCAAATTCATTTCAACACAATTCATCACTTGATTTTTAGATGTGCAAAAGTACTAAAAAAGAAGTTGTCAAAAATTATTTTCAACATTTACACATAATCTCAAAAAATGTATTACATTTGCAATCGAAAATATTATAATGTATTACAAATGAAGACAACCGTAAGAAAAGTAACTTCATTCCGTCTCAGGGCAGATCTTTTAGAACTACTGAGACGCAATGCCCTACGCGAAAACAGAACGCTGAACAATTATGTAGAAAGCGTTCTTTTGGATGTAGTATATCATGAGCCCAACGAAGTGACCAAGGCCGCCATTGAGGAAGCCCGCTCAGGAAAAAATATGAACAAGGTGTATGATAATGTGGAAGAGATGTTCAACGATATACTTAATGAAGAATGAGAAGACTACAACCAACAACCCAATATCGCAAGGATTTAAAGAAATACAAGCATCAACCGAAAAAATTGGCAGATTTGGCGCGGGTTCTTTCCCTACTTAAAGATGACACACCGATTCCTAAAGAATATAAGCCGCACAAATTACAAGGCTACTACAAAGACTGCATAGAATGCCATATTCAAAGCGATTTTTTATTGATATGGATAGATGAAACCAAGAACATTATAGAATTGGTTCGTTTAGGCAGTCACGCAGAATTATTTGGAAAATAATTCTTTATACAGGTACCAGTATCAGCGCCACGCGCGAAGGGATGTACAATTTCAGTCGGTGCGTTCCATCTTTCTCAACTGTAGAATACGCCATCTCATCGTTCACATTGCCAAAGCCGCAAAAGGCAGGCGCATCGCTGTCCAATACCGTTTTATAAGTACCTTGAGGACAGACGATTTCATAATCGGAATAAGACTCTGTGGGATGGAAATTGAAGACCATCAAGGCGTTATTACGCTGAACAACAAGCAGATGCCGTTCATTGTCTCTTACTAATGGAATCGCATTACCATCGAGCAAGCGGTATTTCTGCACAACATGAATCATCGCTTCGTCGAACAGATTGAGGCCATGATACTTAAGATTGGCATCATCGGCCAGACTCCATTGGCGGCGGGCATACTTGTACGACCAGCCATTGCCCTGGCGCGGGAAATCGATCCATTCGGGATGCCCAAATTCATTGCCCATAAAATTGAGGTAGCCGCCTTGCGACAAGCCCAGCGTAACCAGACGAATCATCTTATGTAATGCCACACCCCTATCCACCGTCAAATCAGGTGTCATCGTGGACATAGAATCGTACATCTTACTATCTATCAATCTAAATATCAAAGTTTTATCACCAACCATCGCTTGATCGTGGCTTTCCACGTAACTCACCACCTGCTCTTCGGCACGTTTGTCGGTGAGTCGGAAAAACATATCGCCAACATGCCATTGGTCGTCGCTTGACTCCTTCACAAGCTTGGTCCAATAATCGGCCACTCCCATCGACATACGATAATCAAAGCCTACCCCGCCCTTCTCTACAGGGAATGCCATTCCAGGCATGCCGCTCACATCCTCTGCCACCGTTATTGTTTGCGGATTAACCTCCTTCACCAGTTGATTGGCCAAAGTAAGATAGACCAACGCATCCTCATCCACATTACCATCAAAATATTGCTTGTAATCTACAAAATCGACACCAATGCCATGATTCCAATAGCACATGCTGGTCACCCCGTCGAAGCGGAAGCCGTCAAAGCGGAACTCTTCCAGCCAATATTTCACATTAGACAAAAGAAACGAAAGTGTTTCCTGTCTGCCGTAATTAAAGCAGCGCGAATCCCACACAGGATGGCGGCCGCGCTCTCCAGCATGAAAATAGAGATCCTCACTGCCATCGAAATGGCTCAGTCCCTCCTTATCATTGGCAACTGAATGAGAATGAACTATATCCAGAATAACGGCAATGCCTGCGTGGTGCGCCTCGTCAATCAACTCTTTCAACTCGTCGGGCGTGCCAAAACGGAACGACGGAGCGTAAAAATTAGCCACTTGATAGCCAAACGAGCCGTAATAGGGATGCTCCTGCACAGCCATCAACTGGATAGTGTTGTAGCCCAACTGACGAATACGGGGCAAAACGGTCTCCTTAAACGACCAATACGAGGCGATTTCCTCGTTCTGCGACGACATGCCCACATGAGCCTCATAGATCAGTGGATGCTGCGGTCTGGAAGGTTGCGGATATTTCCATTCATAGGGCGTTTCAGGATCCCACACTTGAGCGGCAAATATCTTGGTATTCTCATCTTGCACCACACGTGTGGCGTGCGAGGGCAGCCGTTCATCAGCGCCATCACGCCACACCATCCACAACTTGTACAGGTCGCAATGATGCAGAAACGACGCCGGCAACTCAATTTCCCAATCGCCGTTGCCAATGGGCTTCAGCGCATATTGCGGCTGCACCTGCCAGTAGGAAAATTCACCATATATATAAATCTGCTGCGCATGAGGCGCCTTCTCACGGAACACCCAACCTGTGGCAGTTTTATGCAAGCCGTAGTAAAGATGATTGTTGAAACACTCTTTGAGTGGACGCTTGCCGTCGGTGAAATCCAACGCACGCAAAATGGCACGGCGACGGCGCCCCTCCAGCTTTTGAGCGAAGGGTTTCAAATAGGAATCTAGAAGCGTCAACTCAGGTTGTGTCATAGTTTTAGCAATTAAATGACCTCCACACCTTGGGCGGGCACCCAACCTTTCTCGCCATTGGGCAATTTGATCTCATACCAATCGCCCAGTCGGTCGGTAACGCCCACCTTCAGTCCTTCGTGGATAACAAACAGGTCGTTACCCGTAGCGTTGGGCGTACTCTTGGCGTTCAGCACAGGCTGCATGACAATGGCCTCAGGGGATTTCTCGTAGCGAACGGCTTCTTTGTGGGCGAAGATGATGGAGAATATCGTCAGTAAAAGAAAAATAATAGAAGAAGCCAAGCCCAATGAGCGAAGCCACGGCCGACGGCCCACAAGAAGCAACACCACCGACAGAAACATCAGAGAGCAGAAAATGATGGAAAGCATAGCCCATGTATTGGATGTCACACTCTTCGAAATCGCATTCCACCAACGTGTGATGAAGAGTTCGGGCAACACTTCGATACGGTCCACCAGCTGGCGGTTGACGAAGGCAATATTATGCTTGATGTCCTCATTGCGTGGATCAAGGCGCAGAGCACGCTCGTACCACAAGAGGGCGTGCGACAAATCATCGGTTTTGTAATAAGCATTACCCAAATTATAATAGAGAATACTTCCCTCATTACCTGCATCTGCAATCTGCTGATACAGAGCCACTGCCTCGGCATAATGCTGCTCTTGATACGCCGTATTGGCGCGCTGCATCAACTGTTGGTACGACTCGCCATAAGATGCCGTGAAGAGCATCAAACACAGCGTGAACAAACCCAATCTTTTCTTATTAAAAATATTCATAATAAACTCTTTATCAACAATCTAATTCTTCTTTTCTATACGAGTGATGAATTGCAGCGAGGCCTCGTACATCTCTTTCATCAGAGCTGTGCTGTCGCCAGGGGCAAATCGAGCGTACTCGCATTGGTTAAGCGTGGCAATAAAGTCGCTGATGCTCTCCTCGCTCAGGTTCTTCTCTTTCAATTTCATCTCCACAGTTTCCATCGACAGTTGAGCCAATGGGATGTGGAACTTGTCGCTCATATAGCCCCAAAGGGCGCGAGAGATCTCCACATAAAACTCCTCTTTCTTATTCTCGGCCAACAACTTACCTGCCTTTTTCAGGCGTTTTCGCGAAACCTTATTGGCTCGGCGGTCTTTCATTTGCACCACATTGCTTCGATTCTCCAGTTGCTTGCGCCAAATGAGCAAAAAAAGCACAAACAAGAGGAAGGGCAGCAACAGCAACAGCCAATACCACAACGAGCCGAAAATGCGATTGCCAGCAGGACGGAAGCCATTGTCCACCGATTTAATGAACCGAATATCACGGTCTAAAATCTGCACATCCTTTTTGTTGGCCATAGTGGTCGAAACGCCGGCATCCCCTGCCCCTTTCTCCACTTTCAACTGATACTCATCTGTTTGCAAAGTTTTGTACTGTCCTGACGCATTATCAAAATAGACGAACTCGGCGGGCGGAATGGTAAACTCGCCAGCACTGCGCGGAATGAGGATATACTCGAAACTACGAGAGCCCGTCACCGAATTGCCACGAGTGCTGATATTGTCGGTAACTTGAGGGTCTGTCACATCGAAATCGGGAGGAAAGTTGATATTGGGAGCCTCAATATGTTGCAGATTACCAGTTCCTTCGATGGTAACAATGAGATTAGCGGCATCGTTGGTTTTCAACTCGCTACGTGTGAGACGAGAGTCCATTTTGAAATTGCCGACCACACCACTGAAATTGTCAGGGCGACTACCTTCAGGCAACGGCTTCACATTCAGTGTAATACTATTGGAAGCCAAATTAAGGTTATAGTCCTGCGAACGTTGTCCACCCCCCCAAAAGTCATCCCAGAAATCATTGCCGCGCACCTGGTAAATCACACGACCGAGAAAGTCTATCTTCATCGGCGAAACTGTCAGCGTGCCAGACTTTTGCGGGAAAAGTGCCGTCCGTCTTACTTCATATACGTTATATTTCTTGCCGTTAATCGTCTCCACCGTATGAGGAGCATCTGCATTGGGGTCGCCCAACGTATAGGACCAGAAGCCCGTCTGCGTAGGCATATCCACCTTCTCTACCCTAAAACCGCCATTGACGGATGAGCCCACATACAACTTATGGGTAACAATCACCTGCTCACCCTGATACGGATTAGTTTTTGAGGCGTAGGCCTTCACGAAGACATCTTTCTTATCAAACGCTTGGGTGGTCTGCGTACGTGACTGCTGTCGCGAAACGCCCGTCGGGTCAGGATCGGCAGTCGACGCAGCCACCACCTTAATTGTCACGGGATTGGACTTCACCTGTTTACCGTCCACAATAAAGGTCACTGCCGGCACCGTGAAGGTACCCTCCTTGGTGGCTTGAAGCGTATAAGTATATGTATAAGATGTTGAGGATGAAACTTTTCCATTTACAATACTCGTAGAAGAAGAATAACTTTGATTGGGTCCGCCGAGCACATTGAAGGCGTTAAAATTCACAGAAGCTACCTTATCAGCTTTGGCATTCAAGGCAAACGACAGACGGAAAGCCTGATTGACAGACACTTGCGACGGCGCAGAAGCCGTGCAGGTCACTTGCGCCGATACGACAGCCGACGCCATGAGCAGCACAAGCAACAACCCAAATTTCACACTACGGATAAGACTTCTCATGTTTTAATCAAATTAGTTAACTCTATAGAACGATACAAAGTGAAATTAATTGTTTACTGAAAGAAAATCAATTACAGCGCCCAATCGACGGGTGTCAAGCCTTGACTGACAAGCCATTGGTTAGCTTTTGAGAAATGGCGGCACCCGAAGAAACCCTTATGGGCTGCCAGTGGTGACGGGTGGGCGGCTTGCAGCGCCAAGTGCTTCGTCGTATCAATCAGCGGCAACTTGTTCTGCGCATAGCGACCCCAGAGAAGGAACACCACATGCTCCTTCTGCTGCGACACCGCACGAATGACCGCGTCGGTGAAGGTTTCCCAGCCTTGGTTCTGATGAGAGCCGGCCTCGTGGGCGCGCACAGTGAGCGTAGCGTTGAGCAAAAGCACGCCCTGGTTGGCCCATTTGCGCAGGCTGCCGCTACGAGGCACAGGACAGCCAATATCATCGTGCAACTCTTTAAAGATGTTGATCAGTGATTTGGGATGAGACACACCCTCGGCCACCGAGAAGCACAATCCCTCGGCTTGCCCATCATCATGATATGGATCTTGTCCTAAAAGAACTACTTTTACCTTATCCAACGGCGTCAGATTAAACGCATTAAATATCTGATTCCCAGGAGGAAACACCTTATACTGTTGCTTTTCCTTAACCAGAAAATCCTTCAAGTGAGCGAAGTAAGGCGCATTGAACTCCTCCCAAAGCACCTGCTTCCAACTCTCTTCGATGACAGGATTGATATTTGCCATAACTGCGTGATTTTTATTTTTGTGCCAATGCAGATTCCGCATCCAGCCACTGTTTCAGATATTGGGCAGTGTAGCCTTTTCCTTGGGCCACCAATTGCTCGGGCGTGCCGACAGCCACTATCTCACCGCCGTTGCGGCCACCTTCGGGCCCCATATCGATAATCCAGTCGGCCATCTTCACCACATCCAGATTATGCTCGATAATGATAACCGTATTGCCGCGGTCCACGATGCGGTCGAGCACCTTCATCAAGATATCAATATCCTGAAAATGCAGTCCCGTCGTCGGTTCATCAAGGATATAGAGCGTTTGGCCGGTATCTTTTTTCGACAGTTCGGCCGCCAGCTTCACGCGCTGCGCTTCACCACCCGACAAAGTCGTAGAGGGCTGTCCCAGACGCACATAGCCCAAGCCGACATCCAGCAGGGCTTTCAATTTGGGATAGATTGACGGCACATTCTCAAAGAAGGAACAAGCCGTTTCAATATCCATATTCAATACATCATTGATTGACTTACCTTTATAGCGCACTTCCAGCGTTTCATCGTTGTAACGGTGACCGCCACACTCCTCGCAAGTGACATAGACATCGGGCAGGAAGTTCATCTCTATCACACTAACGCCAGCCCCTTTGCAGGCCTCGCAGCGACCGCCTTTCACATTGAACGAGAAGCGGCCCGACTTATAGCCACGCGCCTTCGACTCAGGCAGTCCCGTGAAGAGCGTACGAATATCGTCGAAAACACCCACATAGGTGGCAGGGTTGGAACGCGGTGTACGTCCAATAGGCTGCTGGTTGATTTCTATCACCTTGTTTATAAGTTCCAATCCTTCAATACTTTCATACGTTAGTGGATGTTTCTCTGCCCGATAGAAATGCGCATTAAGAATGGGATACAAAGTTTCGTTGATGAGCGACGACTTGCCGCTGCCCGACACGCCGGTGACGCAAATCATTGTTTCAAGCGGAAACGCCACCGTCACGTTCTTAAGGTTATTGCCCGAAGCCTTGCGAATCACCAATTTCTGACCAGAGCCGGGACGCCGATGGTCGGGCATCTTGATGCGACGACGGCCGCTAAGATAATCAGCAGTCAGAGAGTCGGCTTTCAGTACCTCTTCAAAAGTGCCACAAGCCACTACTTTGCCGCCATGTTCGCCAGCCGCAGGACCGATATCCACAATGTAATCAGCTGCTTCCATCATATCGCGGTCGTGCTCCACCACAATCACCGAGTTGCCAGCATCGCGCAAGTTTTGCAATGATTGGATAAGTCGACGGTTATCGCGCTGATGCAAGCCAATGCTGGGTTCATCCAAGATGTATAACACATTGACTAACTGTGAACTAATTTGCGTAGCCAATCTAATGCGCTGAGCCTCACCACCCGACAAACTTCGTGAACTGCGACTAAGTGAAAGATAGTCGATACCCACATCCACCAGAAAGTGCAGACGGAAATTGATTTCACGCAGAATCTCGGTTGCAATGTGGCGGCGGTCATCGTCGAGCAACTCTTGGCAATGCTGCGTCCATTCGTACAGTTCCGAGATATCCATATCGGAAAGCTGTGCAATATTCTTATCTCCAATACGATAACATAAGGATTCCTTCTTCAGGCGCGCCCCATGACATTCGGGACACGGTTTCTCATTGAGAAACTGCTTCACCCACTTCTTGATAGACGCCGGCGCCGACTCCACATCCATATCTCTCATGAAACTGATTACGCCATCGAAAGAAGTCTTTGTAGGCGAAAGTCCGAGATACTCGTGCTTAATATAGAGCGGTTCATCAGTACCGTACAGAATAATGTTCAGCACATCTTCAGGGATTGACTTCACAGGATCGGACAGCGAAAAGCCATGCTTTTCGGCCAACGCCTCCAGCTGCGTGAAGATGGCACTTTTCTTATAAGGTCCCAACGGCACGATGGCTCCATCCTTGATAGAGACATTGTCATTGGGAATAATCTTATTCAACTCAATTTCAGTAATATAGCCTAAGCCGTTACATCTTTCGCAAGCGCCATACGGCGTATTGAACGAGAAGGTGTTCGGCTCCGGTTCAGGATAGGAAATGCCCGAAGTGGGACACATGAGGTATTTACTGTAGTTCTTCACCTCTTCGGTATCGTTATCCAAAACCATCATCACTCCCTTGCCATGTTTGAGAGCCAGACGCACGCTATTGGTCAGCCGCATGGAAGAAGAATCGTTGATATCCAATTTATCGACAACCACTTCAATATCATGTATTTTGTAGCGGTCAACCGTCATATTAAGCTTCAGATCGGTAAGAGTGCCATCCACACGAACTTTGGTAAAGCCTTGCTTGCGGATGGTCTCAAACAACTCCCTATAGTGACCTTTACGGCGCTTCACCACGGGAGCCAAAATGGTGACTGAACGATTCTGGTAACGTTCCTGAATAAGTGCAATCAACTCTTTTTCAGTATATTTCACCATTTTCTCACCCGTCACATACGAATAAGCATCGGCCACACGGGCAAAGAGCAGACGCAGAAAGTCGTACACTTCGGTCACGGTGCCCACAGTCGAGCGCGGGTTCTTGTTCACCGTCTTCTGTTCAATGGAAATCACCGGATTAAGACCCGAAATCTTGTCAACGTCGGGATGCTCCATATTGCCAATGAACTGGCGTGCGTAAGCCGAGAAGGTCTCCATATAGCGGCGTTGCCCTTCGGCATAGATGGTGTCGAATGCCAGCGAGGACTTGCCGCTTCCGCTCAAGCCAGTGAAAACCACCAGTTTATTCTGCGGGATGTCGAGCGACACATTCTGCAAATTGTTTACCCTTGCGCCCCTGATAGAGAGCTTATCCTCTGCAAATTCGTTAGTTTTCATCCTTGCCGACAATCAACTGAGCATTTTCAAATTTTATAATCCTTACCTTCGCCCCTTTCTCGATAAAGCCAATCTGGGAGGTGGCATCCATAATCTCGCCGTTAATCTCGATTTTGCCAGCGGGATGAAGGAATGTGAACGCCACCGCCGTTTGACCTACCAACTGCGACATATCCATATCTTGAGCCACAAAACCCTGATCTTTGCGCAATTCTGTCTTCAATGCAAGCGAGCCGAAACGAGTATCGACAGTCAGCAGCTTTTTGCCCAGCCAGAGCGACAGGAAAAAGCCCGCGACGACGGCCAGCAGGACGATGAAGAATCTGGTAACCACGAAGGTTGGTGTTGTCAAATGGAAATCGAAGCCCATATTGAAGACCATGCTCAGCACCAGCGAAACCACCATCAGCACGATGCCAGAGATGCCGAACACACCAAAGCCTGGGATGGCAAACAGCTCAATTATCAGCAAGATAAGGCCTACGAAGAAGAGGGCGATTTCCCAGTGGGCGGCCAAGCCTTCCAGATAGTGAGGAGCAAAGTAGAAAACGGCAGCCGTCACGGCAATAATCAGCGGGAAGCCGATGCCAGGGGACTGCAATTCGAAATATATACCACCGATAATCAGCATGATAAGGATACCGCTGACGGCGGGATTGATGAGGAAATTTATCAGCTTATCAATCCACGACATGCTTTGCTCGATGAGTGTATAGTGCTGGATACCAGCCTTGGAGAGCACCTCTTCGGTCGAGTTGGCCTCGCCTTCGCAAAAATGGTTGGCAATAGCCTCTTTCGTGGTCATTGTCAGTACCTTACCCTTCTCGCTCACATTTTTTACATAGATGTCGGGATCGACCATCGCCTGCGCAATCATCGGGTTGCGGCCATTCCGTTCAGCCGTCGCACGCATCAGCGAGCGCATATACGACTGGTATTTGTCGGGCATTACATTGCCGGTCTGGTCAACGACCGAGGCTGCACCGATAGAGGCGCCCGAAGCCATATAGATGCTGTCACATGCAATGGAAATCAATGCTCCAGCCGACGCCGCATTGTTGTCGATGAAGACAATAACGGGCATAGGCGCTTCCATCAAGGCGGTGCGGATCTTGTCGGCGGCATTCAGTTCGCCACCAAAGGTGTTCAGACGCAGGAACAGCCAGTCGGCCTCCATCTCCGTAGCCTTCTTAACCGCCATTTCCGTCTTACGCTGTGCGGGCTTGGCTATATTCTCGTCAATGGTGAAATAATAGACCTGTTGGTTGTGGTTTTGAGCCGGAGCCGACAACGCCAAACAACAGATTATCAGAAATATAATATTTTTCAAAAATTTCATCAGAATCCTCCTTCTTCCTTTAGAAACCAATTCGTGAAACGGATGTAATGTTATCTATCTGCGAAAGCTTCTCAATCATCGTCTCCAAGGCTTTTACACTGCCAATATAGAGCATGATGGTACCACGGAAGATATTATCTTTCGCCTCCATGTGTAATGCTCTCATATTCAAGTCCATTTGCGATGAAACAACATCAACAATCTCCTTCAGCAGACCTTTCTTATCGAAGCCCTCGAACTTGATACCCGACAAGAAGGCGATATTCTGCTCCTTACGCCACTTGGCCTTGACGATACGATTGCCATGCTTCGACATCTCCGCAATCGCCAAGGGGCAGTTGGTGCGGTGAACAATCATGGTATCTTTCGACAATTGGAGGCCCACCACCTGGTCGCCGGGAATCGGCTTGCAGCAGTCGGCAATCTCAATATGCTGAATCTTCTCCGACGCCTCATCCAACATGAGCACCTCGGGGTTCATCTCCAGCTCTTCGTTAATCAACTGGTCCAACGACTTGCCCGCTTGCTCCTCAACAACCTTCTGCTGGAACATCTCCAAATCGGTCTGTTTGTCGTTGGAGAGGATCTTGGCGATTTTCTTCTTGGTCAACTTGCCGCTTGCCACAAAGCTCCAAAACTCTACAGCAGAGCGTATTTCGGTAGCTGACTGCACACGGGCGATATTCTGTTTGTTGAACTCGATATGCAACTCATCAAAATATTGTTGCAAAATCTTCATACCGTCGTCGGTATATTTCTTCTGTTCCTCACGAATAGCCTCTTTGATGCACTCCTTGGCACGCGAAGTCTTCACAAACTCCATCCATTCTGCCTTGGGCGACTGCCGTTTGGAGGTGATAATCTCCACCTGGTCGCCGTTGCGGAGCACATAGTTGGCGGGCACAATGTTATAGTTCACCTTGGCACCGATGCACTGATTGCCCAATTCGGTGTGAAGGTCGTAGGCCAGGTCGAGCACAGTGGCGCCGGCCACCAGCACTTTCATATCGCCTTTGGGCGTAAAGACAATCACCTCCTTCAAGTCGAGGTTGAGCTTAATCTCGTTCAGGAAGTCCAAGGCGTTGGTCTCTTCGCTCTTCAGCACATCGCGAATCTTCATCAACCACTCTTCCACCCTGTTGTCGTACTCTTTCGGCGTGCGGTTCTCTTCTTTATATTTGTAATGGGCGGCAAAACCCTTCTCAGCAATCTCATCCATGCGCTTTGAGCGAATCTGCACCTCAATCCAGCGACCGCTGTTGCTCATGGCAGTCACATGAAGCGACTGATAACCATTAGGTTTCGGGTTAATAAGGAAGTTGCGTTCACGCGAAGCATTCGTCTTATACAGGCCCGTAACGATGGTATAGATGGCCCAACAGATACGCATTTCATCCTTAATATCGCTATCGAAGACAAAGCGCACAGCAAAAACATCGTAGATATCATCAAAATCAACCTTCTTCTTAATCATCTTTTGATAGATGGAATAGATTGATTTTGTGCGACTTGAAACTTCAACCTTGATACCTTCCTCGTCGAGTTTTTGTAAAATCGGCTTCAAGAAATCGTCAATCAATTTCTGACGTTCTTCGGCTGTACTGGCAATCTTGTCGTTAATCAACTTATACGCCATGGGGTCGGTGTACTGCATGGCATAGTCTTCCAACTCGCTCTTGATGGCATACAAACCCAAGCGGTGAGCTATGGGCGCATAGAAATAGGTCGTTTCGGAAGCAATCTTGAATTGTTTCTCCTGCGGCATGGAGTCGAGGGTGCGCATATTATGCAGTCTATCAGCCAGTTTAATCAGGATGATGCGCACGTCATCGACCATGGAGAGGAAAATCTTACGGAAGTTCTCGGCCTGCACCGACACATCCTCGTCATTCATCACAATATCATCAATTTTGGTCAGGCCGTCGATGATTTTGGCCACTTTGTCGCCGAACATGTCGCGTATGTCATCCAGCGTATAGTCGGTATCTTCCACCACATCGTGCAACAGGGCACAAACCACCGAGGTGGTGCCGAGGTTAATCTCCTGCGACACGATACGGGCCACCTCCAGTGGGTGGTAGATGTAGGGTTCACCGCTGCGACGGCGCATGTCTTTGTGGGCGTTTACTGCCAGCAAGAAGGCCTTACGAATTAAGTGGCGCTGCTCTTTGCTGGTTTTCTCGTACAAATAAGAGACTATCTCTTTGTACTTGCGAAGTATGGTTTTCCTTTCCAATTCCTCATCGGGAACGTAAGCTGTCATTATCGTATATTATTATGTATCAAACAAATGGTTTATATTTCAATTATAATAGTTTCAAGTCCAAAGAGGTCATAAATGACTCCAACGCTTGATTTTGCTGCAACTGATATTTCAGTTTATCCTCATTGCCATAAATCACCTTCTTGGTCTCCACCTTCTCATCCACCGTCACTTCAATGTCATCTATATCCTCACGATAGTTGTTGCGGAAATACTCCAGCATATCGCGTCGTTTCATTTCCAGAGTTCTTCGCTGGATGGCGCCGCTCACCTTGATTTTCATCACATTATCCACAATTTCAGGGGGCATGTCACGCAAGGGCGACTGTACAGACGGGTGATCGGCAAAGACGATGTCTAACATCGTATTCCAATGTTTCGTGTATTCGTCTTTTACAACGACTGGCGCGGCTTCCGGCATAGGATCTGTCGACTCCGTGTCAACATCCAACATGTCGTCATCATCGTCCGTATCATCGTCAAACACAACGTCATCTTCCGCAGTTTCCACCATCACGGAGGGAGCTTCATCCTCCACTTCCACATTTTCTTCTTTTATCTCAGGCTTGATGGGTTCGGCAGCGGGTTGTTCCACTGCGGGTGCTTCTGCCTTAGGCGGCTCGGGGGCGGGCTGTTCTTTGGGTTCTTCTTTGGGAGCAGGCTGTTCCTCTTTTTGAGGTACAGGTTCAGCCATCACCTCCTTGATGGAAGGCGATTTCTTGATGGGCGCAACAAAGCGGATTGACGACTCTTTGCGCTCATGGGAAATGACGGGGGCCGACTCGGTCGGCGCACTCGCTCGGTTATCTGGTTGACTGCTCCCGTGATTGCCTGACAGCCTTGCTTTGCATGTAACGGAAGTTGGCATTGATTTGCAGCAGTGCCACCTCGATAGACAGGCGTTTGTTATTGGAAGACTTATAGTTAAAGTCGCAGTCGTTGGCAATGGTCAAAGCGCGCAGCAAGAGCGAGGGATTCAAGATTTTGGCCTGTTGCAAGAATTTCTGCTTAACACTTTCCGACACGGGCATCAGCTGTACAGTAGGCTGATTTTGAGCCATTAACAGATTGCGAAAATGGGATGCCAAGCCCGAAATGAAGTACTGGCCATCGAAGCCCTTGGTCAGAATCTGGTCCAGCAGCAGCAACGCGGCCGACTGGTCCTCGCTGAAGAGGTAGGATGTCATCTTGAAGTAATTGTCAACATCCAACACATTGAGGTTCTCGGCGGCCTGGGCGTATGTGATTTTGCTTCCCGTGAAGCTGACCAGCTGGTCGAAAATGGAGAGGGCATCGCGGAGGGCGCCGTCGGCTTTGGAAGCAACCATACGCAGAGCATCTTCATCAGCTTCCACATGTTCCTGCGAAGCAACATACTGCAAGTGCTTGATAATGTCATTATCGCCAATACGCTTAAAATCATACACTTGACAACGCGACAAGATGGTAGGAATAATCTTATGTTTTTCAGTTGTTGCGAGGATAAACTTGGCGTATGCAGGCGGTTCTTCCAGCGTCTTGAGGAAGGCGTTGAAGGCCTGTTGCGAGAGCATGTGAACCTCGTCGATGATATAGACCTTATACTTGGCATTGCCTTGCGGCGCAATGCGCACCTGATCCACTAGCGCACGGATATCATCCACCGAGTTGTTAGAGGCGGCGTCCAGCTCATACACATTGAACGAAGAAGATTCGTTGAACGACTTACAGGAGTCGCACTCATTGCACGGCTCAAAGTCGGCGGTCAGATGCTGGCAGTTTAGCGCCTTGGCGAAGATACGGGCGCAAGTGGTTTTGCCCACACCACGGGGACCGCAGAAGAGAAATGCCTGCGCTACCTGCTGGTTTTTAATTGCATTTTTCAATGTTGCCGTAATAGCTTCCTGCCCTACTACCGATCTGAACGTTGAAGGACGATATTTACGCGCTGAAACAATAAAATTATCCATAATTCTATATCAAAGAAGGTTAACACTCGAATTGGCGACAAAACACGTCGCCAAAATCCAAATGGCAAAGGTAACAATAATTTTTGAATGTAGAAAGAGAAAAAATCAACAAACAAACCATTCTTGAATTCAACATTTTTTGTACCTTTGCGTTTTCTTTTATGCAATATTCATCATTAAATTATAACAGATTATGAAAACTACCATTTTCAAAGAAACACACGAGAAATTAGGTGCCAAGATGGTTGAATTTGCAGGCTTCTGGATGCCTGTGCAATACGAAGGCGTTACCGCTGAACACCTACACGTTAGAAGCAAAGTCGGCGTTTTCGACGTTTCGCACATGGGCGAATTTACCGTTAAAGGTCCCAAGGCATTGGCTCTTCTGCAATACATCACCTCGAACGATGTAGCAGCCCTCTATCCTGGCAAAGTACAATACTCCTGCTTCCCCAATGGCAAGGGCGGCATCGTTGACGACCTCCTGGTTTACGAACTGGGCGAGGAAGACTACCTGCTGGTAGTGAACGCTGCCAATATCGACAAAGACTGGGCTTGGGTTAGCAAGCAGAACGAGAAGTTCGGCGCCGACATCGCCAACATCTCCGAGCAGATTTCACAGCTGGCCGTTCAGGGCCCCTTGGCTCTCAAAGCCATGCAGAAACTGACCGACGCTTCGGTTGAGGATATGGAATACTACACCACCAAGACCATCACCTTCGCTGGTGTGCCCAATGTCATCTTCTCAACTACAGGTTACACTGGTTCAGGTGGTTGCGAAATCTATTTCAAGAACGAAGACGCCCACAAGATTTGGGACGCCGTTTTTGAAGCAGGCAAGGAATTCGATATCAAACCCATCGGCCTCGGCGCCCGCGACACCCTGCGTCTCGAAATGGGCTTCTGCCTCTATGGTCACGAAATTGACGACACCATCTGCCCCATTGAAGCCGGTTTGGGTTGGATTACCAAATTCAACGACAACAAAGACTTCATCGACAAAGATTACATGCTGAAGCTGAAAGCCGATGGCCTGAAACGCAAACTCGTTGGTTTTGAAATGATTGACCGTGGTATTCCTCGTTTGGAATATGAAGTTTGCGATGCTGAAGGCAACCACATCGGCATTGTACGCTCCGGCACCTTCGGTCCCTCCATCAACAAGTCGGTAGGTACCGCTTGGGTTAACATCGAACACGCCAAAATCGGCACCGAAATCTACATCAAGATTCGCGAAAAGCTGGTGAAGGCTGTTGTAGTAAAAATGCCCTTTTACAAAGGATAATCAATGAAAAACGACAAGAAAACTTATTTTCAACTTGTTAATACCATCAGAAGAAACGGCATCCTGCTGTTTCTTCTGATACTTTTTGGTATGGGACACCTCTATGCCCAACGCATTGAAGCCCATGTCAGCAAGGATTTCGGCAATTACAACCTGGCCAACCGCTCGTGGGGCGGCGGCGGCTCGTTCATTGTGGATGAATGGGTAAAAAATGTGGATTTTCAAATCAATTACGACTACAGCCAATACAAGACCGCCCAGGTGGTTTATGGCAGCCAACTGAAGTATTCACGTCACAAGATCGGCCTGTCGGCATTGTATGTCTTTAATTTCAAGAATCCACATTTCGTCCTCCGTTTGGGTGGCG
Organism: Bacteroidales bacterium; assembly: GCA_017454945.1. Lineage (GTDB taxonomy): Bacteria > Bacteroidota > Bacteroidia > Bacteroidales > WCHB1-69 > JAFTCA01. Next base: position 256,570 of record JAFTCA010000041.1, on the reverse strand, counting down.
ACATTGCCTATAACAGCGTCAAAGAGATCGACTCGTTCAACAGTGACACGAGCGGCTACTACATTGAAACCCACCGTGGCGACATGCTCAGTATCGGTCCTGTGGGCAGCTTCCAGATCAAACTGGGGCAGCGAGACTTTTTCCGCATTGGCATCCATGTCATCCCCGCCTACCTTATCCCACTGCATTATAAGGTGGACCGCCCGAACGTCGAACCCGTGTTCAAGAAGGGCTATTTCGACCTACAACTGCAATTAGGTATAGAATTTAGATTAGGCGGAACTGCCGTCACGAAGAACTGAAATCAAATTCAGAATTCAAAATTCAGAATTCAAAGAACAAAGAACAGAGAACAAATAAAATTCAAAAATCAGAATTCAAAATTCAAAAACAGAAAAAATAAAGTACAGACGCCCGGCCGTGCGTCTCTTCTACAACACTTCAACAATCAACAATTCTCAACTTTCATCCTTCACTTCTCACTATTCACTACTCACTTCAACATTTCAACAACCAACCCATGACCCTTATCAAATCAATTTCAGGCATCAGAGGAACAATTGGAGGTAAGACCGGCGACAACCTTACGCCCATCGACGTTGTCAAGTTCGTATCGGCTTACGTTTCTTTCCTATCCCAATCAACCCCAAAAGATGAATACCACATTGTAGTAGGCCGCGATGCGCGCGTGTCGGGCAGCATGATTAACAACCTGGTCTGCGCCACCTTGCAAAGTTTGGGTGTCCATGTCACCGACATCGGCCTATCGACCACCCCCACCGTGGAGATGAGCGTGATACATATGCATGCCGACGGCGGTATCATCTTGACTGCCAGTCACAACCCTATGCAGTGGAACGCCCTCAAGCTGCTCAACGCCAAGGGCGAGTTCATCTCGGCCGCCGAAGGGCAACAGTTGCTCGAACTGGCCGAAAACCAAGACTTTGAATATGCCACCATCAACCATCTGGGCTCGTACCAAACCTACAACCGCGCCATTGACGACCATATAGACCGCATTCTCGAATTGGAATTGGTTGACACCAAAGCCATTGAGGCCGCCAACTTCTCCGTGGCCCTCGACTGTGTCAACTCGACGGGCGGTTTGGCATTGCCGCGACTGCTGGAACGCTTGGGCGTAAAGAAGGTGACCACCTTGTACGGCGAGCCGACCGGCATTTTCCCGCACAACCCCGAGCCACTGCCCGAACATCTTCACGACATTGCCAACACCATGCAAAAAGGTAATTTCGACGTTGGCTTTGTGGTTGACCCTGACGTGGACCGCCTCGCCATCCTGACCGAGAACGGCAATATGTTCGGCGAGGAATATACGCTGGTATCGGTAGCCGACTACGTGCTGCAACACACCAAGGGCAATACCGTCTCGAACCTCTCCTCTACCCGCGCCCTCCGCGACATCAGCAACAAGTACGGTGTTGACTACAACGCCGCCGCCGTGGGCGAAGTCAATGTAGTGGCCAAGATGAAAGAGACCAACGCCATCATCGGCGGTGAAGGCAATGGCGGCGTCATCTACCCCGCACTGCACTATGGCCGCGACGCACTGGTGGGCATCGCCCTCTTCCTGTCGTACATGGCCACCTCAGGCAAAGGCTGCCAAGCCATCCGCAACCAATACCCACAATATGTCATTTCGAAAAACAAGATCGAACTGTCGCCCGACATGTCAGTGAAAGACATCCTACATCATATCGCAGAGCAATATGCTCAGTATGAAATAAATACCATTGACGGTGTTAAGATCGACTTTAGCGATCGCTGGGTACACCTGCGCCCGTCCAATACGGAGCCCATCATCCGTATCTACGCCGAGGCCGACAACAGCAGCTCGGCCGACTTTCTGGCACAGAAAATCATCAACGACATTCGTGAATATCTGAACAAATAAAAAAAGAGGCTTAAACGCCTCTTTTTTTTTAATCTACGTAAGAAAAAATGGAATGCTCAAACTCGGTTTGGGCATATTCTTTTGTAATCGTAATGCTCTTTTTCTTTGAAGAGGGAAATTCGTACATGGCATTGGTCATAATCTTCTCGATAATGGAACGCAAGCCACGCGCACCCAACTTCAGTTCGACGGCTTTCTGCACAATGTAATCCAAAGCGTCTTCGGCAAAAGTAAGCTGGATACCATCCAGTTCAAAGAGGCGCTCGTACTGCTTAACCAACGCATTCTTTGGTTCTTTCAAAATACGTTTCAAGTCCTCAGGTGACAGCGGGTTCATGTGAGTGATCACAGGGAAACGGCCGCACAACTCAGGAATCAAGCCGAAAGTCTTGATATCCTGCGGAGAGATATATTGGATAAGGTTGTTCTTATCAATAAACTGCTTCTTCTGATTATAGCCAATCATGTTAGTATTCATACGCTCGCCGATAATCTTCTCGATGCTGTTGAAAGCACCGCTGGCGATGAAGAGTATGTTCTGCGTATTCACCACGGTGAACTTCTGCTCGGGGTGCTTACGACCACCTTGTGGCGGCACGTTCACCAACGCCCCTTCCAGCAACTTGAGCAGCGACTGTTGCACGCCTTCGCCCGACACATCACGTGTAATGGACGGATTGTCAGCTCCTTTGCGAGCAATCTTGTCTATTTCATCAATGAAGACGATACCCTGTTCGGCGCGGGCCACATCGTAGTCGGCGGCCTGCAACAAGCGGGTAAGGATACTTTCCACATCCTCGCCCACATAGCCAGCTTCGGTGAAAACGGTGGCGTCGGCAATACAGAAAGGCACATCGAGCAATTTTGCAATCGTTCTGGCAATCAAAGTTTTACCAGTGCCCGTCTCGCCCACCAGGATGATGTTCGACTTGTCGAGCTCCACATCGCGCTGGTCGTTGCGAGCATACAAAATACGCTTGTAGTGATTATAGACGGCGACCGAAATCACCTTCTTGGCCTCGTCCTGACCAATGACATACTCGTCGAGTTTGGCTTTGATTTCGTGCGGCTTCAGCAACTTGAGGGAGAAATTCTTGGCCTTCTGCTGCTCGCGCTCGCGAAATTCGGCCATCACCTCATTCACGGCATCCACACAATCTGTGCAAATGGCGGCACCCAACCCGTGAATCAGTTGATCCTCGGGCAAAGACCTACCACAGAAATCACAACGGCTTTTATTGGAAGAATCTTTCTTAGCCATTTTTCTTCTTATCGTGCAACAACACTTCGTCAATCATGCCATATTCCTTGGCTTCGGCGGCAATCATCCAGTGGTCGCGGTCGCTATCCTTCCACACCTGCTCGTAATCCTTACCGCTATGGTAAGCTATGATTTCGTACAGTTCCTTTTTCAGTTTCTGGATCTCGCGAGCTTCGATTTCGATGTCGGAAGCCTGACCTTGCGCACCACCCATCGGCTGATGGATCATGATACGAGAGTGCGGCAGGGCGAAGCGTTTGCCAGCGGTACCGGCGCAGAGCAGCACGGCACCCATCGATGCGGCCATACCCGTACAGATAGTGGACACATCAGGCTTGATGTACTGCATCGTGTCGTAAATACCCAGACCGGCATATACGCTACCACCAGGCGTATTCATGTAAATCTGAATATCGCGTTCAGAATCCTGCGATTCGAGGAACAGCAGCTGCGCTTGGATAATATTGGCCACATCGTCGTAAATAGGCACACCCAAGAAGATGATTCTATCCTTCATCAAACGTGAGAACACGTCCAACTGGGTAATGTTCATCGGGCGCTCTTCGATGATGTACGGCGTAATATAGTCGTTCATCACTTGAGAGTATTTATCCAAGGCCAAGCCGTTGACACCACGGTGTTTAACGGCATAATTTCTGAATTCGCTATTCATATTCATCATGAAAAGTCTTTAGGTTAAATATTTTTGTTTTACTCTTTGGTAGCTTTCTTGGCAGCGGGTTTCTTAGCTGCAGGCTTCTTTTCGGCGGGCTTTTTGGCAGCAGGCTTCTCCTCTTTCACTTCCTTGTCGGCAGCGGGCTTTTTGGCCTTGGGAGCAGCCTTCTTGGCTTTCTTTTCTTGGCTCTGGCCGGTCACTTCGGCGATGAAGTCGTGGAAGGTACCGCTCTTTTCCTCTTTCTGCATGTTAGCATAAAGCACATCCTGAATCTTCTTGTCGAAGAGTTGGTCGTAAATCTTCTTCACATCCTCTTTGTTCTTCAGAGCGTCGTCAACCAGCGAATCCAGACGGTCTTTCACCTCTTCGGGATTGAAATTGCCGAAATAGTTGGCGATAAAGAACTGGCGAACGAAATCCTTCACCTCGTCTTGAGTTACAGAGATGTTGTATTCTTTTTCCAGTTTGTTTTCAATCAGTTGCCATTTGAACGATTTGATATACTCATCATACTTGGCATCCAGCGTTTCTGCTGTCAGATCTTTCTGAGCATAAAGGATATAGCGTTTTACGAAATCATCGGGGAAATTAATCTTGATGTTTTCCAACAAGATGCCGATAGCGTCATTCATAAACTGACGATCGCTTTCGTTTTTCCATTGGTCTTCAATCTGATGAGCGGCCAGTTTTTCCAATTCTGCCTTGGTTTTAACGGTACCGTCGGGATAAGCTTTCTTGAAGAATTCCTCATTCAGCTCGGCGGGGTTCACGCGGCCAATCAGGTCAATGGTAATGGTATAAGTGTATTTGTTGTCGGCTTCCAGTTCGCTTTCCTTCACCTTCAAGAACTTGCTCAGCAGTTGGTCTGAAAGGAAGATGTCGCGGAAATTAACTTTAAACTGTTCGTCTTTCTTCTTGCCGATGAACAATTTAGCACCTTTCTCATTCAGGTCTTTCGTAAAGAAGAAACCGGTTTTATCTTCACCGTACTTCACGGTAATGTAGTCATCCTCACCTATTTCTTCGGGAGAAACATACTCGCCGTGACGTTTGCGAAGTTGCATGATAAACTCCTCTTTTTCCTCAGGAGAGGCCACAATCTTGAACGATTTCACTTTGGGCAATTTCGAAAGATTGAGTTCGAACTCGGGCAGTAAAGCGTATTCGTAAGTGAAGACAAAGTCGTCGCCGCTTTCAAAATCAACGTGTGATTTTTCCTCAACGGGCAGCGGTTCGAGCATGATGTTAAGTTTATTGTCGCGCAGATAGCCATACAGCGATTCACCCATCATGTTGTTAACCTCTTCGGCCACACAATGTTTCTCGTACATCTTACGAATCAGTCCCATAGGGGCATTACCCTGACGGAAGCCGGGAACTTGCGCCGTACGACGGTACTTTTTCAATGCGGTTTCAACTTTTTCTGAATAATCTGCCTTGCCGATTTCGATGGTCAGTTCTTGAACCTGATCGTTAATCCTCTCGTTTTTAATGTTCATTCTATTAGTTTTTAAAAATTTACTCTTAGTTTAAAACGGCTGCAAAGATACAAAATTTATCATCATTTTACAACCCGATAAAAACGATGGTTTCCAAATAAAATTACACTTTGAATAAATTATCTTAAATATTTATATTTCAGTTATTTATAAAAATTAAACGCAAAAAGGAAAAACGAGCATAAAAAGAATTATTTTTGCAATGGAATAGTCTGCCGTCAGAAATATGGCACAAAGAGCGTTCAAACGGCAGCACAACAACTAATCAAACCCTTCATGAAACAATACCTTGACCTTTTACAACACGTGCTCGACAACGGCGCTTACAAAGGCGACCGCACGGGCACAGGCACTTACAGTGTCTTTGGCTATCAGATGCGCTTTAACTTGGCTGACGGCTTCCCTTGCCTGACGACCAAGAAGTTGCACCTGCGTTCCATCATATACGAATTGCTCTGGTTTTTGCAGGGCGACACCAACATCAAGTATCTAAAAGACCATGGCGTCTCCATTTGGGACGAATGGGCCGATGAAAACGGCGACCTGGGGCCGATTTACGGCAAACAGTGGCGCAGCTGGACCGCCCCCGACGGCCATGTTATCGACCAGATTTCGGAGCTGATAGAGCAGATTAAGACCAACCCCAACTCGCGTCGACTGATGGTCAGTGCGTGGAATGTGGGCGAGATTGAGAAGATGGCTTTGCCGCCGTGCCACTCACTGTTCCAGTTCTACGTAAACAACGGCGAGATCTCGTGTCAGCTCTACCAGCGCAGTGCTGACATCTTCCTTGGCGTGCCGTTCAACATTGCCTCCTACTCGCTCCTGCTGATGATGATTGCCCAAGTGTGCGGCCTGAAAGCCAAGGAGTTCGTCCACACTTTCGGCGATGCTCACATCTACTCTAACCACGTGGAACAAGCGAAGCTGCAGCTCACCCGCGAACCGCGCAAACTGCCCACCATGAAAATCAACCCCGACGTGAAATCCATTTTCGATTTCCAATACGAGGACTTTTCATTAGAGAACTACGACCCGCACCCGCATATCAAGGCTGCTGTTGCGGTGTAAACAATTTATAATTAATAATTTACAATTAACAATTCATAATTAGAAGGACAAAAAAAATTCACAATGCACGATGCACGATTCAATTTATAATTTATAATTCACAATTTATATTTTTGATTCACATCTCACATCTCACTTCATAACCCTTAACTCCTTAGTTCCTTAACTTCTTAACTCCTTAACTTCTTAGTTTCTTAACTTCTTCACTCCTCACTGCTCACTAATCACTTTTCACTTCTTAACCTCCTCACAATGAACACTGACATGGCTTCGCTGGTAGAAAAAGTTGCCGGACCGCATTTGTGGGACGAGCAGCCGGTATTCTGCTTTACCTCCGACATTGATTGGGCTTCGGAGGCAGTGCTGGAACAGTTTTTTGCCCAGTTGCCTGCCGATATGCTGAAGCTAACCACCTTTGTCACACATCGTTCCGAAGTGATAGAGCGCGAATTCAAGTTGGGTCATATCCAGCGTGGCATACACCCCAACTTTCTGCCGGGTTCGTCGCAAGGCAATAGCTTTAGGGAAGTCATTGAGACCTGCGTAGCCCTGGCGCCCGAGGCCACCTGCACGCGCTCGCACCGCGCCTTTGACGTGACCGACACGGCTCACATGCTCAAGAACGAATTCAACTTCAAGTGCTGCTCCAACACCATCACCACGCTGGCGCCGCGCATTTCACCCTACTGGCTCGAATCGCAATTATTACAGATTCCTATCTTTCTGGAAGAGGGCAGTTTCCTTTACAACCAACTGGGACTCAGCATCAAACCATTCTTAAATCACTTCACTTCGCCGGGGTTGAAAGTTATCAGCTTCCACCCTATCAACATGGTTTTCAATACGCCCTACATCGCATGGATGCGACAAATCAAAGACTCGCTGAGCCGTGAAGAGTTCAACCATATCAGCAGCGAGACAATTGCCCACAAGCGCAACAATGAAAGAGGCGCTTTCGACCTCATCGGCGAGATTATCGAACTGACACAGCAAAAACAATACCCAATACTTTCGATTGAAGAGATATACGAACAGACTGTGAATTAATAATTTACAATTAACAATTTATAATTAAAAGAACAGAGAACAAAGAACAAATAAAATTCAGAATTCAAATTTCAAAAACAGAAAAAATAAAGTACAGACGCACGGCCGTGCGTCTCTTCTACAACACTTCAACAATCAACAATTCTCAACTTTCATCCTTCACTCCTCACTTTTCACTTCAACAATTCAACACATTATGCGAATTTTAGAAAGCGAACGCCTAATTTTAAAGCCCATTGAACCGGAAGACCTGCCCTATTTGATGGAGCAGCGTTGGGATGCCGACCTGACCGACTATATCATCCATAACCCTATATCTTCGTACAACCAGCAAAAGTGGTACGAGAAAATATGCCAAAACGGCGATGTGGCGCTTTCCATATTCTACAAGGAAAAAGAAGGCGAAAAGCCCGTATTGCTTGGTGCCGTAGGATTGTACGACATCAACTGGCGACACCAGCGTGCCACCTGGAAAACGCTGCGCATTCCCAAACAATACCAAGGACTGGGATTGGCCTACGAAGCCTCGAAGATGCTCATAGAGTACGGTTTTTACACATTGAACCTCAACAAGATAACCAGCGACATCTTTCCCGACAACGAAGGCATCATCAGAGTATTGGCAAAATTGGGCTTCACGGAAGAAGGACGCCTCAAGGACCACTACTTCCACCAAGGACAATTCAAGGATGTGGTCATATACAGCTTGTTACGCAAAGACTACAAGAAACAATAATCGCTACAGCGACAGATAAATCTGCTCGAGAACCTTCTCTTCGTTCTCCCAACAGAGGTCGCGGGCGGCGGCTGCACACCCTTCTTTCCATTGGCAGTAAGCCTCTTCGTCGGTCATCATCCTACTTAAAGCATCGGCTAAAGTTGTAGGATTTAAATCTTTGACTATCAATCCAGTATTATATTGCTCGATAATACGTTTCCGCTCTGGCAGATCGGTCGAAAGCAGCGGTGTACCCGCCTTCATGTATTCAAAAATCTTGTTCGGCAGACTGAAGTGATGATTGGGGCTCGCATCCTTGTCGAGCGACACGCCGATGTCGGCCAAATAGGTGTAATTGAAGAGCATCTGCGGAGACACGCGGGGCACGAACATCACCTTATCCTCGATATGCAGCGCCTTCACGCGCTCTTTCATTTGAGGAATCACAGCGCCCGAGCCGACGATGAGCAGCAGCAGGTTGTCGGTCAGCGGCATAGCTTCCACTATCTCCTCCACCCCACGATCGCGATGAAGGCCCGTGCCCTGTAGCACAGCAATTTTCTTATTCTCAGGCAGGTGCAACGAAGCTCGGGTTTCGGTCACGGGAAAACACTCGCGCCGCGGAATATTGCGAACCACCGCCACCTCTTTGCCATACTCCCGTTTGTACTGGTCGGCGATGGACTGGCTAACGGTGATAATATGTTCCAGTTTAGGGAAGCAGAAACGCTCGATGGCAAGCCATGTTTTACGCACGCGCGGCCGTTCAATCACCTCCAAGATGCCGCAGAAATACTCGTGGCTGTCGTACACCAGCTTTTTACGCCTCAGCTTTGAGACCAGTGTATTGGGCAGCAGTGTATCCAAATCATTGGCTACCAATATGTCGCAGCGCACAAACAGCAGATAGAGGAACAACCGCAGGTTGTACTCGGCATAGAACAGCGGTCCCTTGTCGAACAGCAAGCGGAAACGGTGTGTCTTATACGGTTTGTCCGTAATTTCGGGCGAATTCTTGCGCAAGCGACCCACCACCAGCACCTCAAAGCCCAACTTGATGAGCATGTGGCAGACTTTGTCCACGCGCTGGTCACCAAAGATATCATTGGTCACCGACAGGACAACGCGGGGGTGATTATACGGAGATACTGAATTCATGGTGCAATAATAAGAAAAAACTGAAAACTGAAATTGTATAACAAAAGTCCTCTCAATATTCAATTCTTAGTTTCTTTCATTATTTTCCTATCAAATCCTTGTGATTCAGCAAAATACTTTTAGCTATTCCTTTCTTATTAGAGAATTCGAACATAGACATAGTGAACCAGCCTTCATAATCCGGAGCCCAATAACGGATACCAGCCATGCCGTTGGCCCGGCCCCATCTCACCACATCAGCATAAATATTGGCCTGACCCTGTTGGTCATGCTTATATCCTTTCACTTTCTTGTTCCATCCAGCGAAAGGACCGTCCATCTTGCCTGAAGGATACGAAAACTCTCCGATAAAAACGGGAAGGTCACACTTCTTGTTGATTTTAGTAATCGTTTTCTTCAAAAGTTTCTTCTTGTTCGGCGACATTGACGGGGCGCTGGGATAGTAACTAATGCCTGCTGTTTCCATCTCATACCCATTCTCTTTCATGAAATTAAAGAACTTCGCACTACAACCCGCAGGAAAGACCACAGTAGCTATATGCGTGGAGAATTTGACATTAGAAGCATCCATGCCTAATTTTGCATAAGCGCTCAAGATTCCATTTTTCAATGCTGCGTATGCTTTAGCGTTATGTTGCCATACATGTTTTTTCAGCCATCCTCGCGCAAACACGGGAGCCGTATATTTCTTGAGTTTTCCAGCCTTAGCTAGTTTAGGGTCAACTGCGGTTTCGAGTCCCATACTAATGCCGGCAAATCCAAAATTGGCCTCATTGCCAAGATTCCAGTTGTTGACCGTACAACCTGTATTAAGAATCGCCTCACCCACAAACGCACCATAGGCTTCCAACACTGTACAAATCTCTTCAAGGGTCAACTCCGACCACTCTTTGCCGTTCAGCAAATAATTAAACTCCGGGTATTCATCAAAACGTGGTGCCTGCTGTTTGTCCATATCCATATACGTATAGGCGCACATAATTTCCGGATTAATGGGAATATCCAATGCTGCCGCAATCTGGCACATGCGTATCCCCTGGTCGAATGTATGCACATTGGCATTTTCATCCGGTTCCCCATCGGTGATGTCCTCTGCGGTCACATGGCGTTTCGTGGCAATACGCACATACATTTCTGTAGAACCCTGTTCACGATATATTTCCTGTAATTCTTCTGGAGTTGCGGCACTCTTGTCGCCAACCACGAAAGTGTACCCTTTTTCAAATTGATTAAGTGAAAATGGACTTAAGGAAAGAGCAACTCGGAAATCTTCGGTTTTTCCTTTAGTTACAAATTGTGTTCCTCCTTTTATAGTGTTAGAAAACTGCAAGGAAATTGTTTCTGAAGCAGTTAGTTCCTGCATTACAGATGTCATTTCCACAACCGAACTGTCAATGGTGGCATATCCAACATACTCCATTTGGTCACCGAGATTAAAAACATCATGGGAAAACACTTGCTTTGACTTTATCTGTAATGTCTCATTAACACCTATGTATTCAATTTTATCCACATTCTCCGCACCGACACAAACCATTTTGACAGAAGAAACCCTGCCGCTTTGGCGGGCCGTCGCTATATAAGTACCAGCATGAGCAAGAGAAACACGGAAATGGTGTTGTCCGGATTTTGAACACAAGCGATGATTGATCACAACACGACCGTTTATATCTGTAATAGACAATATCACATCACCTTGTTCAGCAACATTAAGATACAAATCAGTGCTTCCCTGAAAAGGATTAGGATTGTTCTGCGACAGGGCCAAAAGATCATTTTCAGCGGAAGCGGTCGTACCGATGGTATTCCGTAAGGTCAAAACTGTATCAGGCCAAACAAGGGTCTTTTGCCACCCACGAGTGTGATTAGAAATCACAACGCGACTCATACGTACATAATGGTTGTCTGCATCACTTCCTGTAAAAGAAAGGGTGACAGTCTGTGACATTGCGAAAAAGCAGATTACCATCAACAGAGAAAACACACAAAATCTTTTCATAAATAACTGATTTTAAATTATTAATCCAATCATAAAAACAAAAGCAAAGATAGATACATATAAAAAACCAAAATCTTTGAAATTCCACAATATCTATTGGTTATTCCACAATTATTGACCATTTACAAAAAAATGGTATTTTTGCAAATGATTGTATGAAAAAGATTAAATTATATGACCACGAGAATTGTGAAGACAAAGTCTGGTATGGCCAGGATTTGCTGGTAAGTCGGAATGTGCAGGATAATGCCGAGTTACCCAAACTTGTAGATTGCAGACAGTATGGGTTGATTTTACTGACAGATGGCGAAGCCGAATACAAAATCAATCTGAAAAAAATAGTTTTACAACCTCCGATGTTGTGGATTGCCACACCACACACTGTATGGGAATACTGTCATGGCCCCCATAGTTCTACTGTGAAAGGAAGTCTTATTGTAGTTTCGGAGTGCCTTGCAAAAAAATTGCAGATTATCTCCAATCATGTTCTCCGTATAGCTATCAGAAAGAATCCCTTCTTCAAATTATCGGAAGAAGAGAAACAAACCTTTTTGTCCTATTTGGATTTGACATACCGATTGGCCCATCTTCCACAAAGCACCTCAAACGACCGCTTGGTTTACGGCATTTTGCAGTCATTTTTTCTCTACTTTCTTCATCTTTTTGAACAAAGAGAGATGAAGGTAATTTCTCCCAAAAAACAATCGCGAAGTGACTTTATCAGTAAAGAATTTATCCGACTAACTCAGATTCATGCCTCAAAACAGCACACCATATCATTCTACGCCTCCCAACTGCACATTTCAGAAAAATACTTGAGCAATATCGTTAAACGGGTCACGCAAAAACCACCGCGAGAATGGATTGATGAAATCCTTTTACAAGAAGCCATCTATATGCTTTACGATGAAAACATGACCATCCAGCAAATTAGCGATGCATTGCATTTTTCCTCGTCAAGTCTGTTTGGTGTCTTTTTCAAGCGGAAAACAGGAATATCGCCAATGAAGTATCGGCATACCCTATCATAACCGATGGTTTAAAACCACAACTCATATAACTCATAATCAAATAGTTTAAACAAATCAGAGAATCGCATTTTCTCAGGGTTCCATTGTTAATATATCGTGCAAAACTACTTCATTACTATGGGCGTACCCTTCCATATTTTTTGTAAATTTGCGCCTCCTTTGCAAACGGCCTGTTGTTCACTATTAAATTGTTGTTTGCAGAAGATTTATCCAACCACAACCTTTTTAATACATTCTAAATGAATAAAATCGATTATCTTTTCGAGACCAGTTGGGAGATTTGCAACAAGGTAGGCGGCATCCATACTGTTCTCTCCACCAAGGCTTTTACCACGGTTGAACATTTTCACAACAACTACATCTGCATCGGCCCCGACGTGTCGAAAGAGAGTGGCGGCAACGACGAGTTCATTGAAGACAACGCCCTGTACAAAAACTGGCACGAGCAAGCCCAGAAAGAGGGGCTGCGCATCCGCATCGGCCGATGGAACATCAGTGGCCATCCCATTGTCATTCTTGTGGACTTCACCCCTTACTTCGAAAAGAAAAACGAGATATTCACCAATCTATGGCTCCGCTACAAGCTGGATTCCATCAGTGGAAGCTGGGACTACATTGAACCTGCCCTCTTCGGCTACGCCGCCGGCAAGGTCATTGAGAGCTTCTACCAGTTCCACTGCACCGCCGCCGACCGCATCGTGGCCCATTTTCACGAATGGATGACCGGCACAGGCATTCTCTACCTCGAATCGCACACGCCGCAGATAGCCACTGTATTCACCACGCACGCCACCGCCCTCGGGCGCTGCATTGCGGGCAACGGCATGCCGCTCTACGGCAATATGGCGCAATACAACCCTGTAGAGAGCGCACAGCGCTTCGGCATCCGCTCGAAGTTCTCGCTCGAGTCGCTATCGGCCCAAACCGCCGACGCCTACAGCACCGTGAGCGACATCACCAACCGCGAGTGCGCCGCTTTCTTCGGCAAACCCGCCGATGTGGTAACCATTAACGGCTTTGAGAACAACTTCGTGCCGCAAGGCAAAAGTTACGATGAAAAACGCCAAGCCGCCCGCCAGAAGCTCATCAGCGTGGCCTCGGCCCTGCTGCAGCAACCCATCGCCAACGACGCGCTGCTCGTCATCAACAGCGGCCGCTACGAATTCCACAACAAGGGCATCGACCTGTTCATACAGGCGCTGGCCGAGTTGCGCACCCAAGACGATGACCGCGAAGTGGTGGCCTTCATTGCCGTACCCGCCGGCACCAGCGGCATCCGCGAAGAGCTCGTACAGAAACTGCAGCGTGGCGACACCTTCTGCGACGGCAGCCAGGCACGCCTGCGCGACTACGCCACCCACCCGCTGATGGAACCCGCACACGACCCCATCATACGCAAACTCAACGAGTTGAATATCGACAACGCCCCCGACAGCAAAATCAAAGTGGTGTTCGTGCCCGTCTATCTCAACGGCCACGACGGCATTTTCAACCTGAGCTACTACGACCTGCTCATCGGCTTCGACCTGTCGGTATTCCCCTCCTACTACGAGCCGTGGGGCTACACACCGCTCGAAAGCGTCGCCTTTGGCATACCGACCATCACCACCTCGCTCGCCGGCTTCGGCATCTGGGCCCGCGACAACTTCGGACAGCAGCAGCACAGCGCCTTCGTCATTGAGCGCACCGACGACAACGACCAGGAAGTGAGCCAATGCATCGCACAAGGCATCGCACACATCCTGCGCTGCAACGAACAAGAACGCCAACAACTATCGGACAAAGCCCGCGAAATCGCTCAACAAGCACTCTGGAAAAATCTCTATACCAACTACTTAAAACTCTACGATATGGCAACACAAAAAAGCGACCAGCGCTACGAACAATATCGGGACAAGACCGCCAGCATTAGTCTGTTCACCGACAAAAAGAAAGCCGACGAGCCCAAATGGACCAAATACAACATCAAATCCAATCTTCCCGACAACCTGAAGAAGCTCAACGAGTTGGCCTATAACCTTTGGTGGAGTTGGAACTACGAAGCCCGCGAGTTGTTCATAGAAATTGCCGGTGAGGAGAAATGGCACGAGTACAACGAGAATCCCGTGCACATCCTGCAAATCCTGCCTTTAGACCGACTGAACCAATTCAGCAATGACCCGCTCTTTGTGGAAAAACTGGATAAAGTATATAGCGCCTTCCGCACGTACATGGATGTCAAACGTCCTGACACCGACAAAATTGCCTACTTCAGCATGGAGTTCGGCATCAGCAACGAACTGAAGATATTCTCGGGTGGTTTGGGCATGTTGGCCGGCGACTACCTGAAAGAGGCCAGCGACTGCAATGTCAACATGATAGGCATCGGCCTACTGTACCGTTACGGCTATTTCACCCAACAGATTTCACACTTTGGAGACCAGATAAACCTTTACCCGGCGCAGAGTTTCTCCAAGCTCCCCTTGTTTCCGCTCAAAGATGAAAACGGCAACTGGAAGACCATCAGCATTGCGCTGCCCGGCCGCAAGATGTACGCCCGCATCTGGCGCGTGAATGTAGGCCGCATTCCACTCTTTCTGATGGACACTGACTTCGACGACAACCAGCCTTGCGACCGCAACGTGACCCATACGTTGTATGGCGGCGACATCGAAAACCGCTTGAAACAAGAGATTCTGCTTGGTATTGGCGGTGTTAGAATGCTGCAACTGATGCAAGAGAAACCTGATTTATACCATCTCAACGAAGGGCACGCCGCATTCCTGACACTGGAGCGCCTTCGCGCCATCATGGAGGAGCGACATGTGCCTTTCCTCACGGCTTACGAGCTGGTGCGCGCATCCTCGCTCTACACCACCCACACGCCTGTAGCCGCAGGTCACGATGCCTTCAGCGAGGACCTGATGCGAACCTACTTCTCAACCTACCCGTCGTATGTGGGCATCTCATGGCAGGCTTTCATGGGCTTGGGACGCAAAAACATGGAAGCCACGGGCGACAAGTTCTCCATGAGCATTCTTGCTTGCAACCTCTCGCAGGAAATCAACGGCGTAAGCCGCATCCATGGCCGTGTGTCGCGCGAGATGTTCCAAATGCTCTATGAAGGACATTTCACCAACGAACTGCATATCGATTACGTGACCAACGGCGTCCATTATCCCACATGGGCACACAAACGTTGGCAGGAATTCCACTTGAAACTATTTGGGGAACAATTTATTAGCGACAGATCTAACCCGCAAATCTGGGAAAAGATATACGAAGCTGCCGACAGCGACTTGTGGCGCATCAAAGACGACTTGCGCCACGAAATGATAGATGCCATCAAGGTGATGCTGGAAAAGGACATGAAACGACGCAACGAATCACCAGCACTGATTGTCAACACATTGAAGGCCATCCGCAGCGATGTGCTCACCATCGGCTTTGCACGACGTTTTGCCACTTACAAGCGCGCCCATCTGCTCTTCTCAAACGAAGAAAAACTGAAATCTATTGTCAACAACCCCACGCATCCCATCCAGTTCCTCTTTGCCGGCAAGGCACACCCGCACGACAAGGCTGGTCAGGACCTCATCAAGCGCATCATCGAGTTCTCAAGGAAACCCGCTTTCATTGGCAAGATCATCTTCATTGAAAACTACGATATGATTCTGGCCAAGAAGCTCATCTCAGGCTGCGATGTTTGGCTCAACACGCCTACCCGTCCGTTGGAGGCCTCTGGCACCAGTGGCGAGAAGGCCATCATGAACGGCGTGCTCAACTGCAGCGTCCTCGACGGCTGGTGGGCCGAAGGCTATGTAGAAGATGCCGGCTGGGCCATCAACGAGCAAATCACCTACACCGACAACAGATTGCAGGATGAGCTGGATGCCGCCACCTTGTACAGCATCTTCGAAGACGAGATTGCCCCCGTCTTCTACGACCGCAACGAGCATAACATTCCCATGGGCTGGACCCGCATGATGAAGAACTGCTTCGCCAAGATTTCGCCGCACTTCACCATGAAGCGACAACTTGACGACTATTACCGCAAATTCTATAACAAACTCGGCGAGCGCACACACCTGCTCACTCAGAACAAATTAGAAAAACTCAATTCTCTCGTAAGATGGAAAGAGAAAGTGCTGACTGGCTGGGACAACATTACGGTGGCTAACCTTGAGATGCCCAATGCCAACGAAGGTTCCTTGTTCCTCGGCGATTCCATCTGCGTCCGCGCTGACATCAAGTTGGGGAACCTCAATCCTGAAGATGTTAAGATTGAGTTGGTTATCGTCAATGCCGACCATGAAGCAGCTGGACTGTTTGCCAAGTTCCCGTTTGCCTTTGTCGGCCACGACAAGGGCGTGTCGCGTTTCGAATGCCGCACCAATGCCGAATTTGCAGGTATGTGGAAATTGGCGGTGCGCATGATACCGCAACATCCGCTGCTGCCACACGACATGGACTTCAACCTTGTCAAATGGCTGTAACTAAAAACCTATGACAGAAAAGCATAGACTTCTTAAAAGGATTCTCCCTTACGCAACGGCGGCAGTGATTTCGCTGCTGCTGTTTGCTGTATCGATGTACTTCACGATGCCCGCACTGATGCGCCGCACGAAGATGTACGCGATACTTTTCATGGCTGACATCTACTTATGGCTCAGACTCAACAACCTGTTCAGTTCCAAATTCAAAAGCAACAAAGTTGCCTACATTACCTTCACAATATGCTACTGGGCACCCTATTTTCTCCTGATGGGTCTGACCATCTTCCAATTGGTGAAAGGCACCTCGTACATCAACGACCCTGACTTTTACAACTGGAAGGGCGTGTGTACAATGATCTATCTCTTCAAATTCGTGGTGGCGCTGTTGCTCCTACTCTTTGACATCGTCATTCTTATCCGCCGCAAAAAAAATCACGACTACCAGCCTGCCGTGGCGCGACACATCCCAGCGATTTTCGGCGTATTATGCCTGCTGTTCACCGGTTTCGCCATCTGGGGCATGACCTACGCCGCCCATCACTTCATTGTACGGCATGTGGACATTCGGACCTCAAACAACATCTTCAAAAACAAGCCGTTGCGTGTCGTTCAAATATCAGACATCCATTTGGGCACCTGGCGCAATCCGCAGACGGTGCAACAGATTGTGAATCTGGTCAATGAGCAACATGGCGACATGGTTGTCTTTACCGGCGACATGGTGCAGAGCTCTTCAAAAGAGATGCTGCCTTACCTTGAGGTGCTGGCGCAAGTCAAGGCGCCGTTGGGCGTCTACTCCATCTTGGGCAACCACGACTACGGCACCTATTCCGACTTACGAACCGACGAAGCACGGAAAGCCGACATGACCAAATTGGAACAATATCACCATCAAATGGGTTGGCAACTACTTCGTAATGAAAGCATTCGCGCACCTTGGAACGGAGATTCTCTTACGCTGGCTGGCATTGAGTTTTGGTGCGACAAGCCTATGAACATCAACACAGGCGACCCTAAAAAGACTTTTCTGCATGTGAGCGACAGCGACTATGTCATCTTCTTGTGCCACAGTCCCGAAATGTGGGATGAAATCACTGGCCAACCCTGGCCCGCCAATCTGACCTTGTGCGGCCATACGCACGGCATGCAAGCCGGTGTGTTAAGCGAGCGCCTGCGTTTTTCCCCATCGATACTCATGTTCCGACAATGGGGCGGCCTTTACAAAAACTCCCGCAACAGCAAACAACAAATGTATGTCAACCCCGGATTGGCAGCCACTGGCATGCCCGCACGATTTGGAATGTACCCTGAGGTGACCGTGTTGACAATTAACAATTGATAATTTACAATTGATAATAATTTCCAAATTCAAAAACATATTTCAAATATGTTAAAATAGTTGTATATTTGCATTTAGAAAACATTAGTCATTCAATTTATTAAAAACCTAATAATTATGAGAAAAATCTACTTTTTATTCATTTCAGTTCTCATCTTAATGTTAGGCCTAATGCCTACCAAGGTGAGTGCTATCAATGGTAACCTGACCATCACCCACATTGGCACGACCCAAAAACCGCCCATGGGAGATTGGCTTACCGGCATTGGTGAGACAGGCCGTGGCTACACCATTAACACCATTGACTTGGCCAAACTTATCACAGCAAACAATGGCAAGGTGGTCCTCGCATTCGACAACTTCACCATCAACGGCGGCGTTGAACTGAACTTCACCGGCACCAACATGGACATCGATCTGACCTTGCTGGTAACATCCGCTAACGGCAAAATCACGGTCAACACAAACAGTAGCATTACCATCCTCACCGACAAGGGCAAAACCTCTACCCTTACCCTGACGGGCAAAGAATTCATAGGTATGAAAAACTGCTTCAAAGTCGACCATGTCATCTTTTCAGATATGACACAAACTTACGATCGCATTGAAATGCCTGGTTTCACCAACTGGAAACAAGAAGAACTGGACAAACTGATTGCAGCAGCTTCGCATATCGGATCCAGCATCACCGAATTGAGTGGCGGCTACAAAGCCAACGACTTTACCACCAACACCAAATTCACGGTTGAAAATGGAGTGTTTACCATGACTGCCGAAGCAGACTTCAGCGATGATAAAGGTATGGGATTCAAGAACATGGACCGCGAAGGCACCTTGGCTGGCAAAAAGTTGGGAGCCTATCCAGCCGACTTCTTCAAAGATTTGACTGGTGCTGATGGCATCCGCTTTAAAGTGGATGTTAATAACGGCTCGGCCGGATCTCTTAACATCGGACTGTCAAACTGTCGCGAAGATGTAGGAAGATTTTTCGAGTATTTCATCTACAACATCCCCTTGACCGCAGCTGATGATAACGGCTATGTGACTCTGCCCCTCTCACTCTTCGAAAAAGAATTCTGGAGCAACGAAGGCCTACAACTCGACAACTGCATCGTATTCATTATTGAAATTATCGATGTTAAAGAAGGTACCAGTGTTTCTTTCAGCGATTTCCACGCCTACAAATTGAACGAAGGCACTCGTGGACAGATGCCCTTAACACAAATATATATGGAGCAAGACATCAAAGAGGTAACCTTTAAAACCACAGGAAACATTTACCAACCCGGCACCGCTTCGCAAATCAATTTAGTGGGTAATATCAACATGATTGCCAAAGATATAACTTTGAACAAAACATACGGATACAACCATTTCAGTGGTGAATTCACCCTCCAGGCCGAAAGTATCAACATCATGTTCAGCAATTTAATGTCAGATCCCACCACGGCAGACTTCACCATTGTGCCTCCTGGGAACCTGAAAGTGAAGGACTTGATTGCTGACGGCACTAGCCAAGGAGCTGTAACCTTTTGGCAATATAAGATGAGCGACAATGCCGCACACTCGCTCAGAGTTATCCTTGGCGAAGGCGAAGATGTGGACACCACCCTTACCATCGCAGGTGAGACCGAATTCTGCGAAGGCACCAGCACCACGCTGACAGCCACTAGCACCGCCGACTCATACTCTTGGACTTACGGTGAAATCTTGCTCTCAGACAGCAGTTCCGTAGTTATTCCCGACAGCATGCCCGCTGGCCAATACGCCATCAAACTTGTGGCCAGATGGCTCGGCGGAAGCATCATTCCTGAAGATCAAATAACTATTACCAAAACCATTGATGTGACCATCAACAAGACCGACCACGTGGAACTTACCGACACCGTTAATGTAGGCGAAACTTACAACAAGAACGGCTTTGACGTTACACCAACCGAAGCCGGCACTACCGACCACACCCTCACGCTGACCAACGCCAATGGTTGCGACAGCGTAGTGGTACTGCACCTGACAGCCATCATTCCCGAAGGCATCCACGACTTCAACCTCGTAAGAAGCATCTACCCCAACCCTGCCACCAATTACATAACCGTACAAGTGAGCGGTCAGGCTATGGGCAGCGAACTGCGCCTCTACGACATGCAAGGCCGACTGATGAAAGCACAAATCATCGACAACGAAACTGTTCGTATTGATTTGACATCTTTCGCCAACGGCCTTTACCTGTTGAAAGCTGACAGCCAGACAGTGAAGATCATCAAACAATAATTCTCACATACATTCGAAGGAGTCCTGACAACCGTGTCGGACTCCTTTTTTTATAAAAACAAAAATATTCATTTTTAATTCTAAAATTATGAAAATCAAACATCTATTATTTATTATCGCCTTCATTTTCCTAGGATGGCAACAGCTTTCTGCCGGCAATCCTGGCGGTAATCTGATTATCTCGGCCACGGGAACCAGCAGCACCCTTCCTATTGGGGATTTTATGACGGGTATAGGCGAGCGCGGACACGACTACACACTCACCGCTGCCGACCTGACCACCCTAATTACCAATGCCAACGGTCAGCTGACGCTTACCTTCGACAACATCACCATCAGCGGCAATGTTGTACTGGACCTGTCGGGATGCAACCGCAACATTAACCTGACCCTTCTTACCGACAAATATGCCAGCGGCACCATCCGAGTGGCCAATGGCGGTGGCTTGTCCATCATCACGGCTACCAACAAGACTTCAGAGATCACCTTGTTGGCAGGCAACATGACAGGCGTCACCAATATCAAGGCCGACAAAGTGACTATTGCCGACAGAATGATGAAATACGACCGTATATATATGCCTGGCTTCACCAATTGGACCCAGACACAGATAAACAACCTCATTGCCACAGCTTCACATATCGGTCCCAGCATTACCGACCTGGGCGGTGGCTACAAGATGTACGACTTCACCACCAACACCCAATTCACGGTGGCTAATGGCGTATTCACCATGACCGCCCAAGCCGACTTTACCGGCAATAAAGGTATGGGGTTCAAGAATATGGACCGTGACGGCACCTTGTCAGGACAAGCATTGGGCGCCTACCCAGCCAACTTCTTCAACGACCTGACCAATGCTGAAGGTATCCGTTTCAAAGTGGACGTAAAGAACGGCACGGCCGGCACACTTAACATAGGGCTGTCGAACTGCGCCACCGCTATGTTTGAATACTTTATCAATGGTATTCCTTTAACCGCTGCCGATGAGGACGGCTACATTACCCTGCCGCTTTCGCTTTTCAAAAAAGAATTCTGGAGCAACGAGGGGCTGCAACTCAACAACTGCAAGGTTTTCATCATCGAAATCATTGACGTAACCAACGGCACCAGCGTATCGTTCAGCGACTTCCACGCTTACAAAACGGGCACGGCTGCCAACCAATCGCTCACACTGGGCGGCGTTGCCCTTGACGAGAATGCCAAGGAAGTGAACATCATCTCCACCAACGGAATCACTCAGCACAATAGACAAACCTTTTCCGCCAAAGGCAATATCAATATCGATGCCGAAGACAAAGTAACCATGAACAATGATGGCAACAGCCTGTTGGGCAACATTAACATCCAATCGAGAAACATTTCGCTCACCACCCAAAACACTGAAACATCGGAACAAACGGCACATTTCACCTTCAAACCCGTGAATAGCAGCCTGCGTATATACGACGTTTATGTTGACAACGAAAGTAAAGGTCCCCTGTCCTCCTACGATTTGGTTATGAAAGACCAATCCAAGCATACCATTGAGGTAAAAATGGCCGCCAGTATCGACACCGCATTCACCATCACAGGCAACACCTCCTTCTGTGAAGGCACTACACAAACCTTAACGGCCACCAGCAAAACAGCCTCATACCAATGGGTTAACGGTTCGGGTGTGATTTCCACCGAAAATCACTGGGAGATTCCGGCTACCTACGCCGCTGGTACCTATTCAATATTTGTTGTGGCTACGTGGTACGATGAGATAAATGACTACACCATCAGCAATTCCAAGGAGATTATCCTAAACATTTTTGCCGCTAGCGAAACCGCCCTCAGCGACAGCATCATCTATGGCAACAGCTACAAGAAGAACGGCTTCGACATCACGCCCACCGAAGTGGGTACCAGCGAGCACACCTTGACGCTGACCAACGCCCATGGTTGCGACAGCATCGTAACTTTGACTCTCAAAACATTGCCCATCCCCATTGACACCACGTTGATTGTATCGCCGACTGGTGACATCAGCCTTTGCGAAGGTAACGCAACATCGTTAATAGCCACCAGTACTGCCAACCAATACGAGTGGTATCTGAATGGTGACAAAGTATCCTCCGATGAAATTTGCGACATACCCAACAACTTAAAACCCAACGATTACACTATCCGTTTGGTAGCCACATGGACCCCCGATGGTTCTCCCGCAACCACCCTCACTCGCGAGATTGCTCTGCGTATCAACCGCGTTGACCTTGTTAACATTAAGGACACTGTGATTTTGGGCGAAACCTATAAGAAGAACGGCTTTGACATCACTCCAACCGAAACTGGTGACACAGAGCACAAGTTGACTTTAACCAATGCCTTTGGCTGCGACAGCACCGTCAACCTGCTGCTCACCACCCTGCCCGTTCCTATTGACACCAACATCACCATAGAAGGTGAAACAGAAATCTGTGAAGGTCACAGCACTACGTTGACCGCCATCAGTTCGGCCGACGATTACGCTTGGTTCTGCGGCGAGCAACAACTCTCGGACGGCAGCTCCGTAGTCATTCCCGACACGATGGTCGCTGGCAAGTACACCATTGAACTTATAGCCATGTGGCATGGGGAGTTCTATTACCCAGAAAACGTGATCACCGTAACCAAGACGTTTGAACTTACTATTAACAAAACCGACAAGGTAGAAATCAGTGACACCGTGAACGTAGGCGAAACATACAACAAGAACGGCTTTGACGTTACGCCCACCGAGGCTGGCACCACCGACCACACCCTCACGCTGACCAACGCCGCCGGCTGCGACAGCGTAGTGGTACTGCACTTGACGGCCATCATCCCCGAAGGCATTCACGACTTCGACATCGTAAGAAGCATCTACCCCAACCCAACCACTAACTACGTTACCGTACAAGTGAGCGGTCAGGCAATGGGCAGCGAGTTGCGCATCTACGACATGCAAGGCCGACTGATGAAAGTACAAATCATCGACAACGAAACTGTTCGTATTGATTTGACCTCTTTCGCCAACGGAGTTTACTTGTTAAAGGCAGACAGCCAAACTATAAAGATTATCAAGCATTAAAGATAGAAATCATTTCTCTTCCAAGAACGCCGGGCTCGTATGAGTTCGGCGTTTTTTCATTCACAATGCACCGTTCATATATTTTTTTTCTAAGCACATTCATACAATAAATATATAGTACTTTTGTTATGAAGAATATCCCCGTTGGGGATAACCATTAAACATTTGAGCTATGAAAGTTTTCAAATTCGGCGGTGCGTCGGTTAAAGACGCCGCAGGGGTTAAAAACCTGCAACATATCCTCGACCTGTACGCAGGCGAGCAGTTAGTCGTTGTCATTTCAGCCATCGGCAAGACCACCAACCACATGGAGAAGTTGTTGGACGCCTACTTGGCAGACAGTGACACCGTATGGGCACTTTTTGACGAGCTGAAGCAGAAGCACTATACCATTGCGCAAGAACTGACAGCCGACGCGAAAGTCATCACCGACAAACTCGACGAGCAGCTGAACGCGCTGGCCAACATCCTTTCGACGCGCCACAGCGAGCAGTACGATTACGAGTACGACCGTATTGTGTGCTACGGCGAGCTGCTCTCCACCACGCTTATTTCCACCTACCTGAACATGGTGGGCAAGAAAAACCAATGGATTGACGCGCGCACCATCATCCGAACCGACAGCACTTACCGCGAGGCCAAAGTTGATTGGGACGCCTCAGAGGGTTCGATACAGGTTGCCATTGCCCGCTGCATGATGGACAACCCCATTGCCATCACACAGGGCTTCATTGGCGGCAACATGCTCAACCTCTCCACCACCCTCGGTCGCGAGGGCTCCGACTACTCGGCAGCCATCATCGCCTACTCGCTCAACGCCGAGAGTGTCACTATCTGGAAAGATGTGCCCGGCTTGCTCAATGCCGACCCGAAATACTACGCCGATGCCGTCAAACTGGACCACATACCCTACGACGAAGCCATCGAGTTGTCGTACTACGGCGCCAGCATCATCCACCCGAAGACCTTGAAGCCGTTGCAGAACAAATCCATCCCGTTGTATGTCAAATCGTTCTGCGAGCCCGAAACGGAAGGCAGCCTCATCTCTGACCACGCTCCGGGCAAACTCACCCCTTCCTACATCTTCAAACGCAACCAGATTCTCATTTCAATCTTTCCCAAAGATTTTGCATTCATAGACACCGACAACCTCTGTGAAATTTTCGGTATTCTTTCATCCAACAGACTGAAAATAAACCTGATGCAAAACTCAGCGTTAAGTTTCTCCATCTGTATCGACAACCAACCGCGCGTAGCCAAAGCCATTGAGTTGCTGTCGCAAAAATACAAAATCAAGTACAACGAGAAGGTCGAGTTGATAACCATCCGACATTACACTAACAAACTGGCTGACAAAGTGGTAAACGGACGCGAAATTTTGGTAGAGCAACGAAATCGAACCACCTTGCAGTTAATTGTCAAGAATGACGAAGCATAACAAAAATTATTTCCCAAACCGTAGGGGCGAATGATCATTCGCCCCTATTTTTGTCACATCATCACCTGAAAAATCGGCATTATTACCTTTTATCAAAAATTAGATGATTTTTGAAAGAAAAAATTTGTATTTTTGCAAACTTAAAATTAAAACACTAATTAAAACAAAATAATATGGCAGCAATTGGCGCAATCCGCAAACATGGCGTACTTCTGATGGTCATCATCGGTGTCGCATTACTTGCATTTATTCTGGGTGACTTCTCCAAAGTAACCACCTTTTTCTCCAACAAATACACCATGGGGAAAATCGACAATGAGAGAATTGACAAGGAATACCAGAAAGTTTACGAGCAGAACACGGCTCTTTTCAGACTGTTCTACGAAAAAAGTTCTTTGGAAGAATCCGAAACCTATCAGGTACATGCTATGACCTGGGATCAGATTTTGGAAGAAAAGGTTTTAGACAAAGAGTTGAAAAAACTGGGTATGGTTTACACCGATGAGATGGTGGAAAACGTTGCCGCTGAAATCCTGGCTAGTTTAAGAACCCAACAACCCGACCAACTGTTAGCCCGTTTGTTCCAAATGCTGGCCACCAGCTACGGTGCCGAAAACGCCTACAGCATTCTCTCCAACATCGAATCCTACAAAGATCAGGAAGGTGCCAAGGAATTTTACGATGCTTACAAGGCTATCGAGCATTTTGCCGTTATGGAAAGAAAAAAACAGAGCTACTATCTGTTGGCCCAAGCCTCTTTGTACTTCTCTGATCCGTTGGCAAAGCAATTCGCTGCCGACAACAAATCAGCACAAGTTGAGTTGGCTCTCATCAACCCCGGCAACCAAGCTTTCAATGACATTGCCGCTACCGTAAGCGACAAAGAGATGAAAGACTTCTACAAAGCTCACAAATCACGTTTTGAAAACAAGATTGACAGTCGTGACATCGACGTGGCCATCTTCCCCATTCTTCCCACTCAGGAAGACCTGAAGACGATTGAGGACACCGTAAGAGCCGCTTACGCACGCTTTGTAGCTGCTCCTTCTATCGCCCACTTCAATGTTAGCGAGATGCTTGGACAGGTTGACAGCACCTATTACACAGCTGAAGACATCACCCTTGACGTGCTTGACACGCTCATTTTCCAACGTCCTGTTGGTTCTATGATCGAACCCTTCACCTATCAAGACATCGTTTGGTATTTTGGTAAGGTTTACGGTGCTGCTATGCGTCCCGACTCATTGCAGATTGCCTATATGGTTGTAGATTACAAGAATTCACAGAATCCTACGGGTACCCGCACCAAGAAGGCTGCCAGAAGAGAAGCCGACAGCTTGAAGAACCTGCTCAAGGCTAACCCCAACAGCACGTTCGAAATTCTGCCCAAATACATGGCAGGACGTAACGCCAGCGACACCACTCTGTGGATTGAAGAGAAAAACACCTACCGTAATTTATACGATTCATTGTTAGCGCTTCGTGATGGTGGCGTTTACGTAAATGACGCCGGCGGTGCCTTCATTGTTTACCAAGTACTGCAACGCACCCAGCTGAAAGAGAAACGTCAATTCGCTATCTATCCTTACGAAATCAAAGCTTCTGACGCTACCGTCAAGAGCATCCGTAATGAAGCCAGCAACCTGGCAGCTTCAGCCACCAGCGACAAAGAACTGGTTGAAAACGCCAACCAAAAAGGTATCCAGTTGGTTAACGGCTTTAACGTAACCAGCATGGCTGCCAACGTTGGTCAACTGGGCAACTGCCGCGACATCGTTTCCTGGGCCTTCAACGACGAAACCAAGGTGGACAACATCTCCGATGTTTACAACCTCAACAACCAAGTGTTTGCCGTTGCTTCTCTCAAAGCCATCCACGAAAAAGGCATTGCCAAGTTCAAAGACGTGAAGACTGACATTGAGGCTGAACTGACCGCAGAAAAGAAAATCAACATGATTGAAGAAAAGCTGAAAGCTGATGTGGCTACTGGCAAGAACATGTCTGACATCGCCATGAAATACGGTTCAGAGGCACGCGACAGCGTCACCTTGGCCTTCGGTATGGAATTCTACCAGAACTCGAATGTTGAAAACAACGCCATCGGCAAGATTTTCACCTTGCCCGCAGACAACAAGATCAACGTTGTTTCTGGCAAACAGTCCTTATATCTTGTCAGCGTTCACAACTATCAGGACGGCACCCCCACTCCCAATCTCTACATGGAGAAAGCCGGTCTGCGTAACATCGTTCTTGGTAGAAGCCGCAACGAAAACGTGCTTCTTCAAGGCTTAAAGGACAAGATGCCCACTTTGGACAGAAGACATTATTTCTACGTAAAATAAGAAATCAATCATACCTGAAAAAGACCGGTATTTTGCCGGTCTTTTTTTTATGTTTTTTACGGCATATCAAATTTTTAGATTACTTTTGTACAGTTTACCGAACCCAAACATCAAACGCATGAAAACCTTCGTTATCATCCCTGCCAGATACGCCTCCACACGATTCCCAGGCAAGCCTCTGGTGCAAATCAACGGCAAGCCTATGATACAACATGTTTACGAAGCTGCGCTGACCTCCGACGCCGACGACGTGGTGGTGGCCACTGATGACGAACGTATTCTACAATGCGTGGAGAAATTCGGCGGCAAGGCGGTCATGACCTCACCATACCACCCGTCGGGCACCGACCGCTGTGGTGAAGTGGCTCAAAGTCTGCAAATGGCCCAAGACGACGTGGTGATTAACATCCAGGGCGACGAGCCCTTCATCACCAAAAACGAAATCAACAGTTTGGCCGAACTTTTCGAGCAACCTCAAATACAAATTGCCACCCTTATCAAAGAGATTGACAATCCCGACGAGACAAACGATCCCAACAAGGTGAAAGTCGTCATATCCAAACAGCATAAAGCTATCTATTTCAGTCGTTTGCCCATACCTTACGTGCGCAATGCAGGTACCGTGACACCGCAGTATTACAAACACATTGGCATTTACGCCTACCGCAAGCAGACATTGGACCAACTGATCAAGTTGCCCGAATCGAGTTTGGAAAAAGCCGAGAAGCTGGAACAGCTAAGATGGCTTGAGAACGGCTTTGAAATATATACCGCCGAAAGCGAATACGAAGGCATTGGTGTGGACACGCCCGATGACCTGACGAGGATTACAATTCACAATGAATAATTTACAATTAACAATTTATAATTGACAATTATAAGAAGATGATTATTAAGCATATAATAGAATTATTAAAGAAAGACGGGGAGGTTTATGTCAACGGGTTAGGTCTTTTCAAGAAGATATTCCACGAGGCCATGACCGAAGGTGACCAACTTATTCCGCCTCACAACGAAGTAATACTGCAGGAAGATGCCGACGGCAACGGTTTCGCCCTTATTCTTGCCTTAGCCAACCAAGAGAATATGGATGTGAGATCGGCAGACGAAGAGGTAAAGAAGTGGACACTCAGTCTCAAGCAGCGCCTTCAAAAAAGCGAGAAAGTGGCGCTGGCTGGCTTTGGAACCTTTGCCGAAGAGGACGGGAAGCTCACCTTCAACGGTGACGACATTCCTCTTCTGAACACCGAATTTGAAGGCATGGAGCCTGTTGCCGAGAAGAAACGCGGTCGGAAAAAGAAGATCACAGTTGCGGAAATCTCTACGGCGGCTATCTTCAACCCTGGCCAACCCGAAGAAGCCCCCAAGGAAGAACCCACAGCTGAAGAGCCGGCGCCGACAGTTGAAGAGCCGGAGACTGTAGTTACAGAACCTGAAACGGCAACTAAAGAGACGGTTGTTGAGCCGGAGCCCGTGATTGAAGAGCCAGAAACGCCCAAAGTGGAGACAGAGACAGTGGTTGAAGAGACGGCGGTTGAGCCCATATCTGCTGTAGCCGAAACAACTGAAAAAGAGACGGCTGAAGAAGAAAAAGTAGTTGAGACGGAGCAAGAAAATGCGCAGCCTGTCGTTGAAGAAGAGACGCCGGAAACAACAGACGTCGAGGTACCCAAGCCTCCAAAATTCAGAGGCATATTCCTCCTTCTCTCGCTTCTCATCATCGGACTTCTTGTTGCAGGCTATCTCTATCGCGACAAAATCATGGCCTATTACCACCAGTGGCGCGATTCGAAGGCCGTCATTACAGACACCATTCCAATAACACCTATTGAGCCGATAGCCGAAGACACCTCGTTGGTTATGGAAGACACGAGCTTTGTTGACACGTTAGTAACGGCAGTTATCGCTACTCCCGAGCAGCCCGAGCCGACGGTTGTCCGCCCTGTCATGCCTGCAAGCAGCAACAACGAGATTCCAGAAATCGACTTTGAAGCGGGCAAGTACTACGTCATCGCCGGCAGTTTTGTCACCGCGGGCGAAGCCAAGATGCACATCAAGCAGCGTCATTTGGAGTCACACAACCCCGTCATTTTGCGCCAAAGCGGCAGTCAGAGGATACGCGTTTGCATAGGAATTTTTACGACCGAAAGCGAGGCTCAGGCATACGCCGCCTCTGTCAACAGCAAATATTGGGTATTGAAATAATTGAACATCAATACATTAACAACAAAAATCAAATAAAGAAATATTTTTTCAAAAAGCATTAATTTTCAAAAAAAAAAGTGTATTTTTGCAACCGAAAAATTTACGCTGAATAACAGCCTAAAAACATATCATCATGGCAAAGAAGAATAAAGAAGCTAGACAACAGGTAATTTTGGAATGCACCGAACAGAAGGCAAGTGGCGTTCCTGGCATGTCGAGATACATTACGACAAAGAACCGCAAAAACACTACTGAGAGATTGGAATTAAAGAAATACAATCCCTATTTGAAAAGAGTAACTGTTCATAAAGAAATCAAATAAAACCGATAAAAAATGGCAAAGAAAGTTGTTGCAACATTAAAGAAAGAAGGTGGCGTATCTTACACCAGAGTTGTAAAGATGGAACGTTCACCCAAAACTGGGGCCTACACATTCAAAGAAGCTATTGTAGAGTCCACTAATATCAAAGACTTTTTATCTAAAAAGTAATATTTTTGTTTTCATGGTAAGAAAGGAGCTGGAATGAGAAATCATTTCAGCTTTTTTCGTATATTTGCTCCGTAAGAAAAAATCATCATGGCACTATTTTCATTATTCTCAAAAGAAAAAAAAGAAGAACTCAACAAAGGTTTAGAGAAATCGAAAGAGAATTTCCTTTCCAAATTGGCGCGCACCGTAGTCGGCAAGAGCAAAGTTGACGACGAAGTGCTCGATCGTCTGGAGGAGGCCTTGGTCACTTCGGATGTGGGCGTGGAAACGACACTCAACATCATCCAACGTATTGAAGGACGAGTTGCCAAGGACAAATATATTGGGAGCGAGCAGCTGAACAGCATTCTGCGCGAAGAGATCGCCGCGCTGCTCATGGAAAAGGACCATCCTGATTTGGGAGATTTTGAACTTCCGCCGCACGACACGCCATACGTCATTTTAGTTGTGGGTGTAAACGGCGTGGGCAAGACCACCACCATCGGTAAATTAGCATACCAGTTCAAGAAGAAAGGCTATTCGGTGATGTTAGGTGCTGCTGACACCTTTAGAGCCGCCGCCGTGGACCAGCTGGAGATTTGGGCCAAACGTGCCGACGTACCCATTGTTGTACAAGCCATGGGCGCTGACCCTGCAGCCGTCGCCTACGACACCGTAGCATCAGCCATCGCCAAGAAAGCTGATGTGGTCCTCATCGACACGGCTGGCCGTCTGCACAACAAAATCAACCTGATGAACGAGCTGACCAAAATCAAGAATGTGGTCGCCAAACTGATACCCGACGCTCCGCACGAAGTGATGCTGGTACTGGATGGCTCGACAGGCCAAAATGCCATGGAACAAGCCCGTCAATTTACAGCAGCCACAAAAGTCAACTCATTAGCCATCACTAAGTTAGACGGAACAGCCAAAGGTGGTGTGGTCATCGGCATCTCCGACCAATTCAAGATACCCGTCAAGTACATCGGCGTAGGCGAAAAAATCGACCAACTGCAAGTATTTGACCGCAAGGAATTCGTTGACTCCTTATTACCCAACAATTAACACTTATGAAAAAGTTCTTTTTGTTGCTGACACTCTGTGCCTGCCTATGGGGATTATCGGCTCAAGAGCATCCCTACGCCCACATCAAAGGCATTTGGGAAGGCAAACTACATATCAGCGATGAATATTTCCTAACGACGGTCATGGTAGTCAAAGAGAACGGCGACTCGGTACATGTCGAGTTGGACAGTCCCGACCAGTACTCCACAGGCATCCAGCTGTCGGGGTTCTCGTGTGTTGACAGCATCATCAACTTCGCCATAGATCCTTTGAAAAACAAATTTAGCGGCCGTCTGAACGCCAATAAAACCATCTCTGGCACATTCACACAAAGCGGCACATCGCTACCCCTCACCATGGCAAAAGTGGAAAACAGAAAGATGTATCTGCGACCGCAAACGCCCAAACTGCCCTACCCTTACGAAGAGGACTTCATCACACTTGACGCCCAATCGGTTGTGGGCAACTCCAAAGCCAAAGTGTACGGCACGCTGACGTTGCCCCATGGAACACCGAAGGCCACTGCTATCCTGATTTCCGGCTCTGGCTGGCAGGATCGCGACGAGACCATCTATATGCACAAGCCGTTCCTCGTTATTGCCGACCATCTAACACGCTTGGGATACGCTGTTTTCCGCTATGACGACCTGCCGCCGGCAGTTTTTGCGCAATGCACCACCTATGATTTCGCCAAAGTGGTAGAATTTATCATGACTGAACTGGCCAAACATCCGCGACTGGAAGGCAGCCCTATCGGCTTGATAGGCCACAGTGAAGGCGGATTGGTTGCAGCCATGGTCGCCGCACGCAACAAAGATGTGGCCTTTGTGGTATCACTGGCAGGTATGGCCGACAACCTGAAGAACACTTTGCTCTATCAAAACCAATTCGTGTTAGACTCGAACGCCACGGCTGCACAACGCAAGAACAGCCAGAAACTCAATCAGGGCATCTACGAAATAATGGAGAGCGAGCCGACCATCCAAGCAGCCTCCACCAAATTTATGAAATACATCCAACAACACACCGACAAAATGACGCCCGAGCAGATTGAGGCATCGCACCTCACCAAAAAAGAGCAGCTGATTATGTCGCAACAACTGTTCAACCCTTGGATGTTCAAACTCTTCAAAATCGACCCTTCCTACTATTTTTCGAAAATCACTTGCCCTCTTTACGCGTTGAACGGCGAGAAAGACACACAGGTGTATCACAAAACCAACCTCGCCATTATCCAAAAATGCACAAAAAAGAACCCACAAGCCCGGTGCGAAGCGATACCCAACGTAAACCACCTGTTTCAAACTTGCGAAACGGGACTTTTTACTGAATACGGAGAGATCTCGCAGACCTTTAATCCTATTGTGTTACAGCAGATTTCGTACTGGCTGAACCAAACAATTAACAATTAATAATTTACAATGTACAATTATACATTATAAATTATAAATTGCACCTTGAAACTTACTTGCCAAGAAGAAAAACGGCAGGGCGTTTGTGGAAATCATATTGGCTTTTTTTCCACTGACCAACCGTCTTTGACACAATGGTTTGTTGAGGCGTTGCCACATCGGCGGCCACGCAAAGGACGGTGGCGTGATTACAAACTTGTAGCACCGATTCAATCATGTGGTTATTGCGATAAGGCGTTTCGATAAATATCTGTGTCTGATTATGTTTATACATCAGTCCCTCGAGTGTGCGCAGGGCATTTTCGCGGCGGTCGCGCTCGACAGGCAAGTAGCCGTTAAAGGCGAAATTCTGGCCATTGAGCCCGGACGCCATCAACGACATGATGATGGAATTTGGTCCCACCAGCGGCACCACGGGAATATTCAGACGATGAGCGGCGGCCACAATCACATGACCAGGGTCGGCCACACAGGGCGTGCCCGCATCGGACATAAGGCCCACATGTTTTCCTTCCAAACAGGGCTGTAGATATTGCTTGGCATCCACCTCGCGTGTATGCTCATTGAGCAGCATAAAGTTCAGCGTGTCGATAGGTTTGCGCATGCCCGCTTTTTTGACAAAGCGGCGACCTGTACGCAGATCTTCTACGATAAAATCATCTATCGTATTAATAATCTCCTCGTTAATAGCAGGAAAAATGGCGCTAAAGTCATTTTCGCCCAGCGGGGTCGGAATCAGGTATAACATGATGTGACTGAGAATTAGTAGGATTATTCTTACACTGTTTGTTTCTTGAAAGGATAAATATCACCTGGTCGTTTTCATCAATAAACGAGAGCACAATAGCCGCCCAAATCATCATCGGCAACAACAGCCAGAGCATTTTCAGAAACCAGAAATCGCCACGCGTGTAAATGCTCCCCTTTTCGGGCGACTCGGGCAGGTAGTGCACGCATACAATGGAATTCTCCTTGTCGGGATACTGATAGGTCGGCACGCAATACTCTTCCTCCCCGATGAAGTAATAGAGGTTCATCTCAATGTCGCCAGCAAATGTAGGCTTGTTCTGCTGGTCGTTCATCACCACGCCGACAGTAAACTCGCTCTGCTTATACGTCCGCGCACGCATCACGAAATAGCAGACAAAGATGAGGACAATGCCAATAGCCAGCAGCCAACTGCGTGAAATTTTCAGTTTCATGGCCATGATCTACGAGGCGACTTCTTCTGATTCGGGAAGTGCATTGACAGAATCTGCAGTGAGCACAACCATTTCTTCTCGAACATCGTCGTAATCCACTGTCACTTCGGTTCTTCCTGCCAGCGACTGCTTCAGAATCTCCTCGGCCAACAAGTCCTCAACATATTTCTGGATGGCGCGTTTCAACGGACGGGCGCCATAATTGCTATCCCAGCCTTTGTCAACCAGGAATTCCTTGGCTTTGTCGGTAATCGTCACCGACAGTCCCATGGCCTCGACTCTTTCAAACAACTTTTTCAACTCTATATCAATAATTTTCATGATTTCTGGTTTTTCCAGACTGTTGAAATAGATGATATCATCGATACGGTTGATAAACTCGGGAGCAAAACTCTTCTGCAGCGCTTTTTCGAGAATGATATTGGCTTCCTTCTGGCGGTTGGCATCCTTGGCTGACGTGGAAAAGCCCATACCTGTACCGAAATCCTTCAACTCGCGCGAGCCGATGTTGGAAGTCATGATAATGATGGTGTTCTTAAAGTCAACCTTACGGCCGATGCCATCGGTCAACTGACCATCGTCAAACACCTGTAACAAAACATTATACACATCATGGTGAGCTTTTTCTATCTCATCCAAAAGTACGATGGAATACGGTTTGCGACGCACTTTCTCCGTCAGCTGGCCACCCTCTTCGTAACCCACATAGCCCGGAGGCGCTCCAATGAGGCGCGACACGGTATGCTTCTCCATATATTCGCTCATATCGATGCGGATAATGGTATCTTGCGAGTCGAACAGATACTCAGCCAACACTTTAGCGAGGTAAGTCTTACCCACGCCCGTAGGACCGAGGAATATAAATGTGCCGATGGGCTTGTTAGGATCTTTCAAACCTGCCCTATTGCGGCGAATGGCCTTGGCAATCTTAACGATGGCCTCATCCTGCCCGATAACCTTGCCTCGCAACTCGTCGGCCATGCGCATCAGGCGCTCGCTTTCGTTCTTAGCGATGCGCTGCACAGGCACGCCCGTCATCATGGCAATCACCTCAGCGATATTCTCTTCCGTCACTATAGGACGCTGCAAATCTGCCTGTTCCTCCCAATTACGTTTGATAATATCCAGATGCTCTTCGGCTAATTTCAGCTGGTCGCGGTAGCCGGCGGCGGCATTGTACTGCTGATCTTTTACAGCGTCGTTTTTCAGCTTTTGAAGGGTTTCAATCTCCTTCTCCGCCTCTATCATCTCTTCAGGCACATGGATATTAACAATATGTGTTCTTGAACCCGCTTCATCCAGAGCATCGATGGCCTTATCAGGAAGACAACGATCTGTAATATAGCGGTTTGTCAGCATCACACACGCTTTAATGGCTTCATCGGAATAGCGTACCATGTGATGATCCTCGTACTTATCCTTGATATTTTGAAGAATTTCGATAGTCTCTTCTGGCGTTGTGGGCTCCATCATCACCTTCTGGAAACGGCGTTCAAGGGCACCGTCTTTCTCAATGTACTGGCGATACTCATCGAGTGTGGTGGCACCGATACATTGCAATTCGCCGCGAGCCAGGGCGGGTTTGAACATATTGGAGGCATCGAGGCTTCCTCCCGAGCCGCCAGCGCCCACCATCGTGTGCAACTCATCGATAAAGAGGATGATATCGGGATTCTTCTCCAACTCGGTGAGAATGGTTTTCATACGTTCCTCAAATTGGCCACGGTACTTGGTGCCTGCCACCAGTGAAGCCATGTCGAGGCTCACCACACGTTTGTTGAGCAGCGTGCGCGACACCTTGCCTTGCACGATGCGCATAGCCAGACCTTCGGCCACTGCCGACTTGCCCACGCCGGGTTCGCCTATCAGCACGGGATTGTTTTTCTTGCGGCGGCTCAAAATTTGAGTAATACGCTCCATCTCGCGCTCGCGGCCCACAATGGGGTCCAGACGGCCCTCACGGGCATACTTGGTCAAGTCCTTGCCGAAATTGTCCAACATGGGCGTGGCTGAACCCTTGGCAGTGTCGCGGGCAGAGCGCGACGGACGGCGATCGTCGTCGTCGTCACCACCGGCGAAGAAGGCCTCTTCATGCGAAGCGGACGCCTCCGTAGTGCCGTTCAACTCGCTCAGAAACGAATCGTAAGTCAGGCCGAAGCGTTTCAACAACATCTTAACCACATTGTCGTAGCCAGGACCCTCCTGCAATAACGCCAATATAAAATGTTGTGCTTCAACATATTCTTCCCTAAATGTTTTGGCCAACAGATAGGCACGGCGCAATGTGTGTTCCGCTTGATGAGTCAGCTTCACCTCTTCCAGCTGCACCTCCTTTTTGTTCTCATAATTGCTTAACATCTCCTCCAACTTAGTCCTTAACATATTCATATCCACTTTATAAAGGTCGAACAGATTCTTGACCGTGCTATATTCAGGATATTTGCAAATGCCCACCACAATCTGTTCTATGCCTACAGTTGGAATCTGATAAAAAACAGAAATGCTTTTAGCCTCCTCCAAAGCAAATTTCATTTCTTCGGAATACTTTATTATTATTTCCATATACGTATCATAATTTTGTGCTGCAAAGATACATTATCTTTTTGAATTTTCCGATGCGCCATCTGCTGAAAAATATCGTATTTTTGTACATCTTTAAGATGTTAAATTCAAGAAGATTTAACTCGCTAAAATCAAACAACTGATATTGTAAAGCGCATGAATACCATTGACGAACTTTACGGGAAATACCCCTCACCCTGCTATGTCCTTTTTGAAGAATCGCTGGAAGCCAACCTGCAGCTGCTTGACCTGGTGCAGCAAAGTGCCGGTGTGTCCATCATTTGCGCCCTCAAAGGCTTTGCTTTCTGGCACGCATTTCCTATGGTAAAAGAATACCTGCATGGTGCCACTGCCAGTTCGCTCAACGAGGCGCGTCTTATCAGCGAAGAGATGGGATGCGAGGCTCACACCTATGCGCCCGTCTATCTGCCAGAGGAGTTTGAGCACCTGCTCATCTATAGCAACCATCTCACTTTCAATTCGTTAAGCCAATGGTATCGTTTCAAGGAGCAGGCACAAAAATCGCCCAAGAAGGTCAGCTTCGGCTTGCGCGTCAACCCCGAATACTCGGAGATTGAGACCGACCTGTACAATCCGGCGGCTCCGGGCTGCAGATTAGGCATACCGGTGGAGCAGATGCCCGAGCAGTTACCCGACGGCATTGAAGGCCTGCACATGCATGCGCTATGCGAGAACGACAGCTACGCATTGGAGCACTGTCTGGAGAGTTTTGAAGCCAAATTTGGCCACCTCATCAAGCAGTGCAAATGGGTCAACTTGGGCGGCGGCCATCTCATCACCCGTGAGGGCTACGACATAGCCCACCTCATCGACATATTGAAGGCGTTCAAACAGCGCTACCCCAATTTAGAGGAGGTCATCTTGGAACCTGGTGAGGCGGTAGGCTGGCAGACTGGCGTATTGGTTTCCACCGTAGAAGATATTGTTGAGAACAAGGGCATACGGACAGCCATCCTCAATGTCTCCTTCTCGTGCCACATGCCCGACTGCTTAGAGATGCCTTACAAGCCCACCATCATTGGGGCTCACGAACCGACGGAGGGCGACAAGTTTGTTTACCGCATGGGCGGCAACTCGTGCCTTGCCGGTGACTTCATGGGCATGGGCGACTTTGCATTCCCCGAGCCACTGGAAATCGGCGACAGGGTTGTTTTCGACGACATGATACACTACACGATGGTCA
Organism: Bacteroidales bacterium; assembly: GCA_017454945.1. Classification (GTDB taxonomy): domain Bacteria; phylum Bacteroidota; class Bacteroidia; order Bacteroidales; family WCHB1-69; genus JAFTCA01. The sequence continues at coordinate 219,138 of JAFTCA010000041.1, read as the reverse complement.
AGACCACCTTCTTCAACGGTGTCAAGCACCCTGCCATCGGCATGGTTGACAAGGAGCAGAACTTCTTCCTGTTCAGGGAGCCAGGATACGAGGCGTACAAGGAGAAATTGGGGTAAAAGATAAGCCGCAGTGTGCTGCGGCTAAAATTCAGAATTCAAAGTTCAAAGAACAAAGGATTATATCCATTTTTGTTCTGTATATCTACAATATGGAAAATTCGTGCACCCATAAAACGCATGACCCAACTTATCTCTTCGCTCCATCAAAAAACCACCACAAGCAGGGCATTTCATTGAATTAACGAGAATTGCGACATTGGGTAAGGTATATGTGCATTGGGGGTAATTTGAACATCCCACAAATGTTTTTCCATTGTATTCTTTTTCCACAAGAACACCTGTCTTACAACACGGACAATGAGTTTGAGCACCTTCAAACTGTCCTTCAAAAGAAACAAAACATACTGATTTAGACTCAACGAATTCGTCAAAGAAAGACGAAGGATTTTTCTTATCAGTAAGAACGTATATTCTGTTTTTTGTACGAGTGATTGCAACATAAAACAACCGACGTTCTTCAGCATACTGAAATGATTCTGCCTTTGTCAGAACCAGATTCAATACTTGATCGTCTGCTATTTGATTCGGAAATCCGAGTTTGTCATTCTTAAAATTAACCAAAATCACATTATCGGCTTCCAACCCTTTTGATTTATGAACCGTAAGAAATGAAATATTCAAATCGGGGAACGGAATGTATTCCAAAGTCTGTTTGCCTTTTGCATGAACAATTCTGAACAGCCCTGTTTTCATGACAATATCTAAGTCATAATTTGTCCGGCCTAAGAGCAGTATCGAAGACTTTGTTCCACATTCAGAAACAATCTTTTTGATTGCCTTTTGCAAAGCATTGCCAAGTTCATCATCTACACCCCAAAAGACAAGCGGGTAATCCAAACTTTTATCAGAGCGCAATTCCTTCTTTAATTGTTGCGGATTTCTAGTTATAAATCGGGAAGCCTCGTCAATCAGTTGTTGAGAATTCCTATATGTTTTCTCAATTTTCAGAACCTTGGTATAACCAAAATATTCTTCAAAATCCGTAAACAAGGAAATATCACTTCCTGCAAAGCGATAGATAGATTGCCAGTCATCTCCCACACAGAATACTTTTGCCTTCGTTCTATCTGCTATAGCCTTTAAGAAGACAAAACGAGCTTTCGATATATCTTGATATTCATCCACTATCAAGTATTTATAAGCAGGTATATCACACCCTGAGACAACCAAATCTGCCGCATTGTTAATCATATCAGAAAAATCAATAGCATTTCTCGCCAAAAGTGAATTCTGATATTCGGACAATATCGTTTTAATTATTTTCAAGAACAAATTTGTCCTGTCTCGAAGGAAATTGTTCTGCACCTCAGTAAGATAGTGTTGTCGTAATATCTCAATATGATCAATTTTGTAATTATTTGATTTAAACAATGAAATAAAAGTACAGCATAGTTTTATAAACTCGGAAAAATACTTGTTACTTTTACTTGCATAGACAGTGCTAAATATTTCGGAAAAGTCACGTTCTTTGAATTTCACACCATTAGCCAACAGAATCTCTTCAAGTTTATTTAAAAGAATTCCGTCCGAACTATAATAGGAATATGTCTCAAGTAATTTTGTACCATTTTGTCGATGGAAATCACGTTTCCAGCGAATACCATCCAAATATTTTCTCTCCTCAACAGGAGAAAGCCATGGAACGGTATTATTCTTTGAAATTCCGAAATGCTCCAAATAAATGTCATAATCTACAAGATAGAAATCGGGACGATATGCCTTACGTGACAAGTCATCACTCTCAAAGGGATAAAGAGGTTCGTATTCATAATTCACACCATGCAAAAACAAAAAATTCGCTATTTTGATCTCTTCAAGGCTTTTTACCTTTTCATTGCGTAATGTAGTATATGATTGGGCTTTTTCTGAACCTGTAGCCCGTATGTATTGTTCCCGTTCGTATTTAGATTTTAAGGTTTCAAGATCTGCTGTTTTTTCCTTTTCATAAAATTCTCCAAGCGAATGACAATCTTCCAATTTATTAGGAATTTCCAAATAATATGAAAAGTATTCCGTCAGGCTCTTAATAATATCCGGATATTTCAGCATTTCATTTTCAAAAAACTCCTGCACAAAGCGATAAAGCACATTCTCATCTGCGACATCAGGTCGAGAGTCTTCCGAACACGTAATGATATCAAGGCCAAGTTTGTGAAAAGTCGTTGCTTCCACTTGAATTCCAAGTCTATTGCAAATCCTTTCCGTCATTTCTTGTGCAGATTTCCTAGTAAAAGAAATGAGAAGTATATCCTGTGGACGAATATTTTTTGTCTCGCACAAATACTTAACTTTCGCCGCGATAGTAAGAGTTTTGCCACTTCCCGCTCCTGCTAACACCAGCACTCTTTCTTCGTCTGTAATTACAGCTATCCGTTGCTGTTCATCTAATGATTTACCATCAATATCTGAAAACAATTTGTCATATTTAACCGACTCAGTCTGAATAAAATTTTCGTTTGCTCTCAATATATCCTCCGGTAAAGAGAGATAGAGAGTTTTAAACTTTTCAATTTCTGAAAAAAAACAATGATTTCTAGGACAATAGAAAGTTGATAGATGAGAATACAAATCCTGCCATCTTAAAATAAAACATTGTTCCTCCGATTTAGGAATATAGTGAGTTTGCAGGTCAAGATATTCCGAAAAAAAAGAAGAAATCTGACTTTGGAACAACTCGATTTTCCGTTCTAATTCTTCCAACAATCGTTTATGACGTTTTACTAGGTAAACGGAAACTAATATAATCAATGCTATTATGGCAAACGCTAAAAAAAACATCATAAATTCAAAACATCATGAGATCCAGCAAATTACACAAAATCCTTTCCTCTCTAATCAGAACTAATAATTCTCAAAATTCATTTACAAAAATATTGATTTTTACAATTAAATAGACATTCATAACTCAAACTTAACTGACTACCGAATCTCGCAAACCACAAAAAAATAAAAAAAAGCGCACCGTATTTCGTAACGAAAAAAATTGTAATTTAGCACGATTTTTTCAGCAAGATATAACTAACTAAAAACAATAATATTAACCAAAAAAACTTATAATTATGGCATTTAAAGGAGCTTTAGTGATTGACACCGAGAAATGCAAAGGCTGCGGCGTATGTATTACAGGGTGTCCGAACAAGTGCATCGCACTGTCCAAACACGTCAATGGCAAGGGCTACAATTACCTTGAAGTAATCGACGAGAACGCCTGCGTCGGCTGTGCCAACTGCGCAGTCATTTGCCCCGATGGCGTTATCGAGGTTTACCGTGCTAAGGAGTAACCTTTCATTTTCTTTCTGAATCAAAAATTATCAATTAACATTAAACATCTTCAAAAATGGCAAAAGAACTTAAATTAATGAAGGGCAATCAAGCCATTGCAGAGGCCGCCATCCGCTGTGGTTGCGACGGATACTTCGGATATCCTATCACCCCGCAGAGCGAAGTCCTCGAACACCTGATGGCTGAAAGACCATATTTGACTACCGGTATGGCTGTACTTCAAGCCGAAAGTGAATTAGCTTCCATCAACATGGTTTATGCCGGCGCATCGACAGGCAAACGCGTTATGACATCTTCCTCCTCTCCTGGTTTCTCACTGATGCAGGAAGGTCTTTCATACATTGCCGGTGCCGAGCTGCCCGCATTGTGCGTTAACGTGGTTCGTGGCGGCCCCGGTCTGGGCACCATCCAACCTTCACAATCCGACTATTTCCAGACCACCAAGGGCGGCGGCCATGGTGACTACAGACTCATCACGCTGGCTCCCGCATCGGTACAGGAAATGTACGACTTTGTAGAACTCGGCTTCGACTTGGCTTTCAAGTACAGAAATCCCGTTGCCATCCTTTCCGACGGCGTTATCGGCCAGGTAATGGAAAAAGTGATGGTTGACGACTACAAACCGCGTTGGACCAACGAATATATCGAAAAGAACTGTCCTTGGGCTGCCACCGGTCACCGCTCGACTGGCAAGCACCGCATCGTTACCTCTTTGGAACTGGAAGCCCTCAAACAGGAAGCTGTTAACGAGCGCATCCAAGCCAAGTACAGAAAGTGCGAAGAGGAAGACGCCCGTCATGAGGCTATCCAATGCGACGACGCCGAATACTTGTTCGTAGCTTACGGCTCAGCTGCTCGTATCTGCATGAAGACTGTCGAGCTGGCTCGCGCCGAAGGTATCAAGGTCGGCCTCGTACGCCCCATCACCCTGTGGCCCTTCCCGACCAAAGCCGTTGCCGAAATCGGCGGACGCATGAAGAAAATCATGAGCGTTGAAATGAACGCCGGCCAGATGATCGAAGACGTGAAACTGGCTGTCGGCTGCAAAGTTCCCGTTGAACATTACGGTCGCTACGGCGGTGTCATCCCGACTCCCGTCGAGATTCTCGATGCATTGAAAAAAATGGTTAAATAATTAAAGTCCTTGAAATTATGACAAGAGAAGATATAATCAAACCCGAAAACTTAGTGTACAAACGCACTCCCGTTCTCACGGATGCCACCATGCACTATTGCCCCGGTTGCGGTCACGGCACAGTTCACAGAATCGTGGCTGAAGTAATCGAAGAAATGGGCATCCAGGACAATGTCATCGGTATTTCTCCCGTTGGCTGCTCAGTACTGGCTTACAACTATTTTGACATCGACTTCGTAGAAGCCGCCCACGGTCGTGCTCCTGCCTGCGCCTCCGCCATCAAGCGTCTGCGTCCCGAGACCTTCGTATTCTCGTACCAGGGCGACGGAGACTTGGCCTCTATCGGCTGCGCCGAAGTAATGCACGCCTGCAACCGTGGTGAGAACATCACCATGATTTTCATCAACAACGGTATCTACGGTATGACCGGCGGTCAGATGGCTCCCACCACCCTCGAAGGTATGGAAACCGTAACCTGCCCCTACGGTCGTGATCCTGAAATCATGGGACACACCATGCGCCTCACCGAAATGCTGGCACAGCTGCCCGGCACCTACTACGTTACCCGTCAGGCTGTCTATACTCCCGCTTTGGCCCGCAAGTGCAAGAAAGCTATCCGCCAGGCCTTCGAAAACCAGAAACTCAATAAGGGCGTTTCCTTCGTGGAAGTAACCTCTAACTGTAACTCTGGCTGGAAGATGACTCCCGTGATGGCCAACAAGTGGATGGAAGAGAACACGCTGAAGTTCTTCCCGCTCGGCGACATGAAGGTTGACGGCAAGTTCGACCCGAAATTTATCGAACGCGTAAGCACATTCGACCAACCCAATGAAACCCGTTTCTCATTGAGAAAGAAATAGTAACACTTAAATTTTAGAACAATGACAGAAGAAATAATTATAGCAGGCTTCGGCGGTCAAGGTGTGCTCTCAATGGGTAAGATCCTTGCATACGCCGGCATTATGCAAGACAAGGAAGTTAGCTGGCTTCCCTCCTACGGTCCTGAAATGCGTGGCGGTACATCCAACGTAACCGTTATCTTAAGCGACGAACGCATCTGTTCTCCTTATCTTAACCAGTTCGACACCGCCATCATCCTCAACCAGCAGTCGATGGACAAGTTCGAGTCGGCCGTTAAACCTGGCGGTCTGTTGATTTACGACCCCAACGGCATCACCGAACATCCCAAACGCAAAGATATCAACATCTATCAGGTGGCAGCTGCCGACAAGGCTTCCGAAATCGGCATCTCCAAGCTGTTCAACATGATTGTGCTGGGCGGCTTCCTGAAGGTGAAACCCATCATCACTGGTGAAATGCTGGAAAAAGGTCTGAAGAAATCTCTGCCCGAACGTCACCACCACTTGATTCCCGACAACATCAAGGCTGTTGAAATCGGCAAGGAAATCTTGAAACCCTACCACGTGCTGTAATCAACGAATTACACAATAATGAAACGACGGATTTCGTAGGGAATCCGTCGTTTTTTTATTATCGCATCCAGCCTTCCATCTTGTATATCTTGCTGACCAACATCCGGGAATGACCGATGCCCTGCGGTTTGAACCACACCTCCACCCTCACAGCGTAAGGTTCACCCCAGCTGCCTTCATAAATGGTAAATTCCTGGCGTTGGACAACTGGTCCAAAAGCATTATGTCCGCTGACTGGCACCTCGCTGCGCTGCCGCAAACGGGAAGAGGAAAGTTCAACATTCTCTGTAACTTCAAAGCATTTCAGATATACCACACCATCGGGCAAGGCTGTATAGTAAAAGTCATATTCGTAAATGCCAGGCTGAAAACCTTCATGTATTTGCAAAAAGGAAGCTACATCTGTGCTGTCAATAACGGGAACCACAGCCTTTTTGAAAACGCCCACTGTATCGTCGCCACTATAGCATCTCACATCCCTGTCAACCAAAGGCAGTTCACATTGCAGCGTATCGGGAATAGGATGCTCACGTCCAAACGGATCTTCTTCGGCACCGAACATAATTTCCACCGTTGCAAAAAAGAGAATTATCCCTATCACCGCAGCCAATGTCAAACCCGACAACACTCCACCCGTCAGTATCCATGGCAAATTGCGGGTTTGTTTGGTCACAATGGAGACCACCAATGTGGCAATTTGCAACAAACCGAGAAGCAGAATGCAAATCCACACACACAAATCCCATGCATCATTCAAAAAATGCCCGCAAAACTCATCGGCTGCCTGCAATGCGGTCAACAATAACATACATAACGACCACAGCCACCAGAAACGCAGGAAGGTAGAAGTCATGAAAAAAAATGAAATTATAAAACTGTGAAGTTATAAAATTTGTTCTTAGTTCTTTGAATTTTAGACGCGGCACGCCGCGTCTCTACGCTATTCTCTCACTACCACAAAATTATAGTCATCCATAAAGCGGATGATGCGCGACGGCTTATAGTCGGTGGAGACGGCGTACTTTTCGGGCACTACGTAGTCCATCTGCTTGATAATTTCGGGAGAAATCTCATGGAAAGTGGCCGCGGCTGGCTGTCCCGACAGGTTGGCCGAAGTGGACACCAGCGGTCGGTCAATAGCCTTTATCAGCTTGCGACAGAATGAATTGCGCACGATACGGATGGCAATACTATGGTCGGCAGCCATGGCTTTGGAAGAGAGATTGCGCGCTTGCGGATAGATGCATGTGGTGGGACGGTCGATATGTTCCATCAGATCCCAAGCAATGAGCGGCACACGGCTGATGTAGTAAGGGATGCGCTCCATACGGTCGAGCAGGATAATCATGCTCTTGCTCTCCTGTCGCTGTTTGATATTGTAAATTCTCTCAATGGCTTCGTCGTTAGTGGCGTCGCAACCGATGCCCCACACGGTGTCCGTAGGGTAAAGTATCACCTTACCTTCACGTAGCATCTGAGCGCATTTTTCTATCTCTTCTTCCATGGTAATAGTTTTAAATCGCAAAATTAAGTCATTTTCTTCATAAATTATTCTACCTTTCTAAAAAAAAATGACAAAAAAAAAGTACCTTTGCACCACCATTAACCCTTTCTATACCTTAATTTATATTATAAATGAAAAACAACGACACTCCCATCGGCAATAAAATCATCCAGGCACTTTCGGCTGGCGACAACATAAAATACAACTACAAGCAGATAGCCGCAAAGGCGGGCATTTTTGACAAGCAGGGACGCGAAGAGGTAAAAAAGATCATTCAGGATTTTGTAGAAGCGGACATACTGTTGCTGGCCGGGCGCGGCAAATATCGCCTCAACCCGCGCTACCTCACCCGCGAGCACACAGGACGGCAATATGCCATCGGCCGACTGGATGTCAGATACAATGGTGCTGCCTACGTCATTCAAGACGATCCGGGCTCGGAGGACATTTTTGTGGGTGAACGCAACTTGAGCAATGCGCTGCACAACGACATCGTGAAAGTGATGCTCTTTCCGCCTCGCAAGAACAAAAAACCTGAAGGCCAGGTGGTTGAAATTATCGAACGGAGCAAGAAGCAGTTAGTGGGAACCATCAGGGAGAACCGCGGCATTGCCTACTTCATCCCCGACAACCAGTCGGTGCGCCGCGACATTCTCATTCCGGGCCGCCTGCTCAACGGAGCCAAAGACGGAGAGAAAGTGGTGGTAGTCATCACCGAGTGGACGCCTGGCAGCCGCAGTCCTATTGGCGAGGTGACCCACGTTTTGGGACAACCCGGCAACAATGATGTGGAGATGAACTCCATACTGGCCGAATACGACTTTCCGCTTGCCTTTCCCGAGGAGGTGGAAAAGGAAGCCGCCGCCATACCAGTCGAAATCACCGACAAAGAGCTCAAACAGCGCCGCGATTTCCGCCAAACGACCACTTTCACCATCGACCCAGCCGACGCCAAAGACTTTGACGATGCCATATCGTACGAGAAGCTGCCCAACGGCCATCACCGCATCGGCGTGCATATTGCCGATGTCTCATACTACGTAAAACCCGGCTCCCTCATCGACAAAGAAGCTTACAGCCGCGGCACTTCGGTCTATCTGGTCGACCGCACCATACCCATGCTGCCCGAAGTGTTGTCGAACAACCTCTGCTCACTGCGCCCCAACGAAGACAAACTTTGCTTCAGCGCCGTTTTCGACATGGACGATGACGCCAAGGTACACAAAGAGTGGTTCGGACGCACCGTCATCAACTCCGACCGCCGCTTCAACTACGACGAAGTGCAAACCATCATTGAAAGTGGGGAGGGCGATTTCTCGGAGATTATCCTGCCGGTGCATCATATAGCACAAATACTACGGAAGAAACGCATGGACAACAACGCCATCAACTTTGAAACCGAAGAGGTGAAGTTCCGTTTGGACGAGAACGGCAAGCCTATCGGCGTTTACCTCAAGGTGCAGAAGGAAGCCAACTTCCTTGTTGAGGAGTTCATGCTGTTAGCAAACAGAAAAGTAGCCGAGAAAGTGGGCAGAAAAACATCGAAACAACAGCAAATCAAGCCGTTTGTCTATCGTGTGCACGACGAGCCTGCGGAAGACAAACTTGAAAGCTTCAAAAACTTTGTCAAAACGCTGGGCTACGACCTGAAAACCGGCTCGCGCAAGGCGCTAACCACCTCCTTCAACCAGATGTTTGCCCAAGCAAAGGAACAGAGCGAAACCGACATGCTCAACAAACTGTCGATCAGAATTATGGCACGCGCCATCTACTCCACCGACAACATAGGGCACTATGGGTTGGCCTTCCCCTACTACACCCACTTCACTTCGCCCATCCGCCGCTACCCCGACCTGATGGTACACCGCATTTTCGATGCCTACCTGCACAACCAGCCAGGAGTTAACAAAAACGAGTACGAGGAATATTGCAAACACTCGTCGCAGATGGAGCAAAAGGCAGCCGAAGCCGAGCGCAGTTCGGTCAAATACAAACAGGCGGAGTTCATGGCCGACAAAGTGGGCCAGATTTTCGACGCCACCATCAGTGGGGTGAGCAAATGGGGCCTCTTTGCCGAACTGAAAGAATCGAAATGCGAAGGATTGATTCCCATGCGCAGCTTAGATGACGACTTTTATTACCTTGACGAAGAGAAATATACACTAGTAGGCTTGCACCATGGCCACAACTACCGCTTCGGCGACAGCATCAAAGTAAAAGTGATGGAAGTGGATCTGGTGAAAAAACAGACGCGACTGGAATTGGCGTAAGCTGCCACGAAAAGCCCCCCGAAAAAAAAGACGCTTAACGAATGTTAAGCGTCTTTTTTTTCGTGACCCCTACAGGATTCAAACCTGTAACCTTTTGATCCGTAGTCAAATACTCTATTCAGTTGAGCTAAGGGGCCGTTGGATTTTGTGACTGCAAAAATACAAAAAAATTCTATTGTATAACACACCCTATATTTTTTTTCATTTTTTTCTACAAACAAACGGCAATCCAGCGATTCACGATTCACAAATCCCTATTCACTGTTCCTACCTCCTCCCATTTTTAAAATAAGAAGGTAGGACTTCTCGCAAAAAGAATTTTTATTACCTTTGCGCATTCATTTAGGAATGAACATAAAGTATTCACTTAAAACAAGAAAACTATGAAAAAATTATTAGCATTAGCAGCCGTATGCTGCTTCTTATTTGCTTCTTGCTGCAACTGCAACAAAGAAAAAGCCGCTCCTTGCGAAGGCGAAAAACAGGAATGCGCCATGAAGAAAGGCGACAAGCCCTGCTGCAAAGAGATGACCGAAGAGCAGAAGGCCGAATGCGAAGCATGGAAGAACTTCGATTCGCTGACCGCTGAAGAACAAGAGGCTTTAGTCAACAAGAAAAAAGAGGCCATCGACCAGATGAAGGCCGAAAGAGAAGCCAAAGAAAAAGAGATGGCTGAAAAGAAAGCCGCTTTCGAAGCCAAGTGGGCCAACTGGGATCAGCTGACCACCGCTGAAAAGAAAGCCCTGCTGGACGAGATGCCTTGCTGCCAGAAGAAATGCCACAAGCCCTGCGACGGTCCTCAAGGTCCTCAAGGTGAAAAGTGCTGCAAGAAAGACAAATGCGAGAAAGAATAAGACTTTAGGCATTAGACTTTAGACGTTAGAAGTTAAGAAGTTAAGGAGCAAATGAGCGCCTTCGTTTCTTAACTTCTTCGTTTCATACCCTCCACTAATTTGCTCTTTGTTTCTTGTTCTTTGAATTTTGAATCCCCAACCATATGACCCTTCTCGAACTCATTTTCATCTCTGTGGCACTGGCTATGGACTGCTTTGCGGTAAGCTTTTCAGCCGGAGCCGGCATTAAGGAACTGCCACAACGCACAATATGGGGCATGGCTTTGCTGTTCGGCGTTTTCCAGGCAGGCATGACGCTGCTGGGCTGGCTGGGCGGCGAAATTGTGGTGCAGTACCTCAGTCGCATTGACCACTGGATTGCCTTCGGGCTACTGGCCTTCATTGGCGGAAGAATGGTGTACGAAGGTTTTCACCCCGAACAAGAAAGTTCAGTCTTCAAAACACTGGGCATCGGCACCCTGCTGGTACTGTCGGTGGCCACCAGCATCGACGCGCTGGCCATAGGGTTCAGTTTCTCTGTCATCGCTGTTGATATCGTACGCGCCATTATCTTCATTGGCCTCGCTTCCTTACTTTTATCGCTCCTCGGCACCTTTCTCGGACGGAAAATCAATGACCGTATCAAGCCGCAATACGCAGAAATAGTTGGAGGTATCACGCTTATAATCATAGGGTTAAAAATCCTCATTGAGCATCTGACATAAAATTTTTCACACAAGTGCCATTCTATAAATAAATTTTGTATCTTTGCACCCCAAAATAAACTAACACATTTATTAACAAAATCATTTAAATCATGTTGAATCAATACGAAACCGTTTTCATTATGACTCCCGTTTTGTCTGATGAACAGATGAAGGAAACGGTAAAGAAATTTGAGAACATCCTGCTTGACAAAGGAGCTGAGATGGTTCATCAAGAGAATTGGGGCCTCCGCAAACTGGAATACCCTATTGCCAAGAAAACCTCAGGTTTTTATCATTTATTTGAATTCAAGGCTGAAGGCAGCATTGTTAAGGAACTCGAGCTGCAATACAGACGTGACGAGCGCGTGATGAGATTCCTCACTGTGGCTATGGACAAACACGCCATTGCATACAGCGTAAAGAGACGTAATCTGAAAAAAGAAAATAACGATAAACAAGAATAGGACTATGGCACAACAAGTTGATATTAAATATTTAACCCCTATCGCGGTTGATATTAAGAAGAAAAAATACTGCCGTTTCAAAAAGAGCGGTATCAAATACATTGATTATAAAGATGGTGAATTCTTAAAGAGATTCGTCAACGAACAGGGCAGAATTCTTCCCAGACGTTTGACCGGTACATCTTTAAAATATCAGAAGAAAGTTGCACAAGCAGTAAAACGCGCAAGACATCTTGCTTTACTTCCTTTTGTAACCGATAATTTAAAATCTAACAACTAAGGAGGGCTACCAATGGAAATCATATTAAAACAAGACGTTCAGAATTTAGGCTATGCTGACGAAATCGTTAAAGTAAAAGACGGTTATGCCAGAAATTACCTCATTCCCCAAGGGTTAGCCATCATCGCCAATGTAACCAACAAGAAAATCTTGGCCGAGACTCTCAAACAGCGCGCTTTCAAAGCTGAAAAAATCAGAAAAGAAGCTGAAGAACTGGCCGGCAAGATTGAAGGCCTCAACCTGAAGATCTACACCAAGGCTTCGGAAAAAGGCACCATCTTCGGTTCTATCAACACGATTGCTGTTGCCAACGCACTGAAAGAGCAACACAACATCGAGATCGACCGCAAGAAAGTGATGTTAAAAGAGAACCACATTAAAGAACTGGGCAACTACACTGCTCAAATCAACTTACACAAAGACTTCAGAGCAACCGTTAATTTGGAAATCTTAGCCGAATAAATGAAGACCTCTGATAGTATCTGACACAAAGATAAATAGGCTGAGCCTCTCTCCTATTTATCTTTGTTATTTTTTTGCACAAACCATAACAAATCCATAATCATGAAAAAAGCCATCGAATTTTGTTTAGTATATCGCGACATGTGGCAGTCTTCGGGCAAATATGTGCCGCGTGTTGACCAACTGAAAGAAATCGCCCCCGTAATTATCAACATGGGCTGCTTCAGCCGAGTTGAGACCAATGGCGGCGCCTCCGAACAAGTAAACCTACTTTACGGCGAAAACCCGAACACCTCGGTTCGTGAATGGACAAAGCCCTTTAACGAAGCCGGCATCAAAACACAAATGCTGGAACGCGCATTGAACGCCCTGCGTATGTATCCCGTTCCCGCCGACGTGCGCCGACTGATGTTCAAGGTGAAGAAAGCCCAAGGCGTGGACATCGCACGTTCGTTCTGCGGACTGAACGACCACCGCAACCTTGAGCTGTCAATCAAATACGCCAAGGAAGCCGGCATGATCTCACAAGCCGCCCTCAGCATCACCCACTCTCCCGTACACACGGTAGAATACTACATGGGCGTGGTTGACAAGTGCGTTGAGTACGGAGCCGACGAAATCGGTCTGAAAGACATGGCCGGTGTGGGCCGCCCCGCTACCTTAGGTCGCTTGGTAAAATGCATCAAAGAGAAATATCCTCATATTAGAGTTCAATATCACGGACATACAGGTCCCGGATTCTCAGTAGCTTCGATGTTGGAAGTTGCCAAGAATGGCGTTGACATTGTTGACGTGGCCATGGAACCTCTGTCATGGGGTATGGTTCATCCCGATGTGATCACCATCCGCGAAATGCTGTACGATGCAGGCTTCGACGTTCCTGAAATCAACATGAAAGCCTACATGGAAGCCCGCTCACTGACACAGAAGTTCATGGACGACTTCTTGGGCTTCTTCATCGACAAAAAGAACAAGATCATGACCTCTCTCTTGGTTGGTTGCGGTCTGCCAGGCGGTATGATGGGCTCGATGATGGCCGACCTGAAAGGTGTTCACAACGGCATCAACATGTTCCTGCGCAACAGCGGCAAGAAAGAACTCAGCGAAGACGAGCTGTTGGTACAATTGTTCGACGAAGTTCAATATGTATGGCCGCGCGTAGGTAATCCTCCTTTGGTAACTCCTTTCAGCCAGTACGTTAAGAACATCGCCCTGATGAATATCATGCAGATGGCACAAGGCAAAGAGCGTTTCTCACAAATGGATAAGAACACTTGGGATATGATCTTGGGCAAGACCGGTAAACTACCCGGCACCTTGGCTCCCGAAATCGTAGAACTGGCCAAGAAGAACGGTTACGAATTCTTCACCGGTGTTCCGCAAGACAACTATCCTGATGAGCTGCCGATGTTCCGCCAGAAGATGGCCGACAACGGCTGGGATTGCGGTCCAGACGACGAAGAGCTCTTCGAAATGGCTATGCACGAACGCCAGTATATGGATTACAAGTCGGGCGTTGCCAAGAAGAAATTCGAGGAAGAGCTTGAGAAAGCCAAGAAAGCTTCTAATATTCAAGTGATTGTAAAAGAAGTGAAAGCTCCCGAACTGCAACAGCAAGAGATTGCCGACAAGGTATTGGCACAGAACCCCAACGCCAAACCCGTGGTGGCCTCAGTTGACGGTACCGTCATTTGGGAGCTGGCCGTTGACGAAGCCTCTATGGCCAAACCTATTGGCACCCCCTACAAAGAAGGCGATGTCGTATGCTGGGTATCGGCCTACTTCGGCAACGAAGAGATCAAAGCCCTTTACGATGGCAAGCTGGTGGCTGTAGTGGCCAAGCAAGGTGCCAAAGTGAAGAAAGGCGATTTGATTGCCTTCATCGGATAAACATTACCGAATATATAAAAATAAAGCAGGGCTGCCACATCGTGGCAGCCCTGCTTTTGTTGACCATCTTATCCTCTGATTGATTACGCAGAAAAAATTATTCACCTGAAATTTATGATTTCAGATATTCGTAATATTCACAAAAAGAATGTTGAATCACACCAATTAATTTCATTTTTCAACGATATTTCGCAACCCTTATTGGACTTATCAAACTCATTAAACGATTGAACGTATATTCCACATTGCTTTTATCCGCCGACGAGTATTGAATGTATGAGCCGATATAATATTGTCTATATATGCAAATTTCCGTTCAATTTGACCTGTAATGTCTGTTATCATAAGGTTTGATTTTAAAGATTACAATGCAGCAAATTTATAACAATCACATGGAATTCGCAATAGCCAAACATACATAATTTATTATTTTTCCAATAAGATAAACAACACTTCCACAAAGACAAAACAACAATTTTGAAGGACAATATGTATTTTCCCTTCAACTCCTGCAATATCACATCAAAATGTTTGAACGAGAAAATGAAGGAACTTAGCAAACAACTCTGCCATGTGCAATGTGTACCACGGAATACATTTAAGCAGAAGACCTTATTGATGATTCTATTTTTTGTGAGATAAAGGAGCATATTTTGTTTCTAAAAGTTTTTGAAAGAAAAAAAATGTATTTTTGCAGAATCATATTAATAAAAGATTATTCACTAAAATCATTGCCTATGATCAAAAAAGCATATTGATGATATGCACATCTTGAAATAGGAAAAAGCGAAGTAACTTACACTGGATCCCTGAAACTTGGACACTTTCAGAATATTCTCCCAGAGTTAAGCAACAACGCTCCCGCCGATTGGCGTGGGCTTTATTCGTTGTAATTGGGAGAATCAGGTAGTCCAAGACCTCAGGAATCTAATGAAGCGAAAAGTGCCACGCTTTTTTTATGTGCATTTGCAGGCACACACAAACAATTTTTTCAACATAAAAAACATTTGAATATGAAACAAACACTTAAATTAATCATACTGGTCATCATCTCTACATTGTTTTTTTGTTGTCATGACGACTCACCTTCTTATGGATATGGAGGAGGTTACAGTAATCACAACAGTAACAGTAACAATAACAACACTATCAAACCACAAGTTGATTTCAAATATTCGACCGAAGCATCACTTACCGTTCGTTTTACTAACAATTCTATTAATGCAACTTCATATGAATGGGATTTTGGAGATGGAACAAAGTCATATCTTACACATCCATCTCATACATATACCAGTATGGGGACAAAACATGTAACATTAACCGCCTATAATACCGCTTACAATGGAACTACAAAGGCGTCTGCCTATACCAACATTAATCTATATAGTCACATAAGAATGACAAATATATCGTCAAATCCTTACAGAATCTATATAGATGGAGAAAACCAAGGAAGTCTCTCTGGTGGATATTACCAAGATTTTAAAGTTTCACCTGGAAATCACAGAGTTCGTATCTTGCAAATTAGTGGATATCTCTTATATCCAACAGATGAAAGCTACACCATATCATGTGTTGCTGAAAAAATTGTGGTTAAAAAGTTCCCTGAAACATTGCTCAAAAATGAAGAATAAGTCAGTAAGAGTCAATATATAATCCTATGCACTTATGGTATTCCCTATAACAATAGAACAATTTTGTCTTAACCATTCATTCTAGATGTACACTCGCTCTCACCATACCATTGTGTGATTATAATAAAAAGGGAATTATATCTGTTGGTACCGAATTCCTTCCGCGGCGAACAAGTTTAGTGTTCTTTTGAACATTCATAACACGCCGCG
Source organism: Bacteroidales bacterium (assembly GCA_017454945.1). Lineage (GTDB taxonomy): Bacteria > Bacteroidota > Bacteroidia > Bacteroidales > WCHB1-69 > JAFTCA01. The sequence goes on along the minus strand of JAFTCA010000041.1, from coordinate 202,912 downwards.
ATGAGTATCAACGTCTTTCGCACTTCCAGATTACACCACGTTTGTCTGAGGCTAATAGGATATTGTACCTGCGGCACAAACAGCGCGCTACGCATACAAAGGAATTCCAACAAATTTGGTGAACAATAAGCGCTATTCTCTGCCAATAGGCGGTGAATAATACCACAATTGCCACGAACTCTCTCGAATTTCCATGTGAAATAGAGGATTTAATCAAAGATTTTTTAAAACAAAAAGGTTGTTGCAACAACCTTTTTATTTTAAAAATCGGTCACTCAAACAACCTTTTTATTATTTTTGCATCGGAATAAAAATTGTAAAAAATATGGAATCGCTTTTAAGAAAACATCGCATGCTGATTTCACAAGTAAACATGAGCATTATTCGTGAAAACATGAATAATATTGCTTGGGAAAAACAATTAGTAGCCATACGCGGCTCTCGTGGGGTAGGTAAAACAACACTTATACGACAATATATCCGACAAACATACGGCATACAAGCAGGAGAAGCGCTTTATTGTGTTTTGGATAGTCTATATTTCACAACTCACACTTTACTTGAATTAGCAGAGCGATTTCATTTAATGGGAGGCAAACATCTGTTTCTTGACGAAGTTCACAAATACCCAACTTGGAGCATTGAAATCAAAGAAATAATTGATCTTTATCCAGATATAAAAATTACTTTTAGCGGTTCTTCCCTATTACAAATACTTAATGCTGATGCTGATTTATCGCGACGTGTACTCAGTTATACCATGGAAGGGCTTTCTTTTCGCGAATTCCTGCATTTCTACAAAAATATTGAATTACCAGCATATAAACTGGCTGATATTTTAACCTACGCTGATGATATTTGCAATATTGTAAACACCTCTTGTCACCCTCAACCTATGTTTGAAGAATACTTGCGTGTTGGGTATTACCCTTTCTATAATCATGATGAGGAAGAATATTATAGTCGTATAGAAAATGTTGTCAATTTTATTGTCGAACAAGAAATGACACAATTTTGTGGTGTAGACCCAGCCTACACACGCCGTATCAAAGCACTACTACTTTATCTGGCCGACCATGTACCATATGAAGTGAATATTGCAAAATTATCAATGTATCTGGAACTTAACAAACAAACAGTATTGAGTTACTTAAATAGCCTGAAACGCGCAGAACTTTTACATCTTCTATATTCTGATAATAAAACTGTTACACGAATGCAGAAACCAGATAAAATATATCTTCACAATCCAAATCTTTTTTTTGCACTTAGTCAACACAGTAACATCGGAACTATTCGAGAATGTTTTGTGGTTAATCAACTAGAGGCCTCCACGCACAATGTGGAATATGGCAAATTGCAAGGGGATTTCAAAGTTGACAATCAGTTCTATTTTGAGGTAGGTGGTCGCGATAAAGATTTCACTCAAATCGCAAATATTCCAAACTCATATATTCTTGCTGACGAAATAGAAGTGCCTGTTGGAAAGAAACTTCCGCTTTGGCTGATTGGATTTACCTACTAAATTCCAAATAAGACAACTAATTTTTCTTATTGTACATCTGCCCTGCCGACACGTTGTCCCACGGATGCCGCGGAATGGCGGGATCATTTACGGTTTCGTCCAACTGAAGGAAACGCCCAGCCTTAACTAACTGATGAATAAACCATTCGCTAATTTCCACTTCATACAGCATCAAGGAGGCCACGTCGTGACCAAAATTTTTATAACGGCGGATATAGTACGGATAATCAAACTTCTCAAATTGCTTGGCTAGAGGATTTGAACCAAAGAAACCCAGTTTGCCAACGCGTATCGACTTGTAAGGCACCAAATGGTCTTCCATACCGTGGAAGAGGAATGTGGGCGCCGGCTTTTCCGCATATTTCACCTTACCATGATGCGAGTAGATGGCTCCAGAGAACGCCATCACACCCGCATAACGAAAATTTGCGGGCAGCACTTTGGCTATCTCCCGATGGTTGCACAGCTCGTAATCGGCTTGCAAAACTGTGATGGCTCCAGCACTACTGCCGCATAAAATCACTTTGGCAGGGCTAATGCGATATTGCCGCGCATGTTCTAACAGATATGCTGTGGCAGCATACAAATCCTCCACCGCCATGCGGATGGCATTGTCTAACGCTGAAATGATGCGCACTCCACGTGTGTCGACACCCTTCAGTCCCAACCTGTAGTCGATGCAGGCCACCGTATAGCCACGCTTGCTAAGTTCCTTTGCATAAGCCACATGTTCAGGATGATTGCGTTCACCACCGACAAAACCTCCGCCAAAGACAAAGATAACGCATGTGCTATCAGAAGCGCCCGTTGGTTCGTAAATATCCATCAACAATGCAGTTGTATCGCGCTCGGCGAATTTGACGGTTCGCATTTGGGCGAATGAGGGCACCATCAAGCCCCACAAACAAAAAAGCATTATTATTCGTTTCATCGTAACAGTTTTAAAAGTCCTCTTTCTTCATTGTTTTCTTATAAACCTTGTCGCCACGGCGCACCAACACCTCGGTCTTGACAGAGCAGACCTCGCCCTTATTTACTTGAGGCACAGGTTCAAGTGCAAGACGTACTTCATTGACTACAAACTCATACACTCCCGTTGTCGGCCCTTCAATCATAAGCGTGTCACCCACGGCAATTGAGCCTGTTTCCACAGTAATTTCGGCTACACTAAGGTTCGTATAGAAGTTGGTCACCTTGCCAATATGCTCACGCACGGTCGTAGCTTGTGAGCCATAACGGCCGGACCACTCGCCCATCTTGCGTCCCAGATAGTAGCCATCCCAAAAGCCACGGTTATAGACGGTTCGCAGCCGTTCAGTCCAGGCGGCAATCTTCTCTTGCGTGTAAGTGCCCTTTTCAATGGCTTCAACCGCTTCATGGTAACATTCGGTTGTAACTTTCACATAATCAGCCGAGCGACCGCGGCCTTCAATCTTGAGAATTGAAACGCCAGCTTTCAGCATTTTATCTAAGAAACCAATGGTACACAGGTCCTTAGGCGACATGATATATTTATTGTCGATAGCCAGTTCGAAACCGTCCTCCAGCTCTTTCACAAGGTAACCTCGGCGGCAGGGTTGCAGACAGGATCCACGGTTAGCCGACGAATTGAAGTTGTCGAGACTGAGGTAGCACTTGCCCGACACTGCCATACAGAGGGCGCCATGGACGAACATTTCGAGGCGCACCTTCTCCCCTCTGGGGCCGCAGATATTATCTTTTTCGATTTGGGCGGCAATCTCGGCGGCCTGCGCTAACGGCACTTCACGCGCCAAAACCACTACATCGGCAAATTGAGCATAGTAGCGTACCGCCTCAATGTTGGTAATGTTGCACTGGGTAGAAATATGTATCTCTAAACCAATCTGTTTACAATATGTCAGCACAGCCCAGTCGGAAGCGATAATGGCCGATACACCACAACGTTTGGCGGCATCGAGCAGCGACTTTACCTCCTCCAGTTCGTGATTGTAAACGATGGTATTAACTGTCAGATAAGACTTTACATTATTGGCGCGACAGATGTCGGTAATCTGCTGCAGATCGTCCATTGTGAAGTTTGCAGCCGAACGCGAGCGCATATTCATCTTGCCGACACCAAAGTAAACGGAGCCCGCACCAGCCTGAATAGCAGCGGCCAGCGATTCGTACGAGCCCACAGGAGACATGATTTCGATAGACATGGGAAAAAGTGAAAACTGAAAACTGAAAAGTGAAAATTGTGAAGTTAAGAAGTTAAGGAACTAAGGAGTTAAGGGTTATAAAGTGTTATGTGAGAAGTGAGAAGTGAGAAGTGAATCAAAATTATAAATTGTGAATTATAAATTATAAATTGAATCGTGCATTATGCATTGTGAATTATGAATTGTTCTTATATGTGTTATTCGTCTGCTAATTCATCCTGATATAAAAGTCTGTTCGTTCCATCTAAGAAAATGAGTGACAGCGGGTTGTCGCGTGATTTGTTTTGGGTAAGAGTAACGAAGCCTGTCTCCTTCCCTTCAATTTTCCACACGGTCATTCCTTTGGCATCGCCGCGCAACTTGGCGGGGTCATCCACCTTGCGGAAACTCTCACCATACAGGCCCGTCATCTTCATTTCCAGCGAAGCAAACGTGTGTACGGTAAAAGGCAAAAACATCACCGTTACACAATATACCTGCTGCGTTTTAGGCGTAAAACCCACTAACAAAGTCACTTCCTCTCCCATATAGTTGCCCGACATCATCACAGAGACTCCTTGCTCCATATCGGTTACAAAGCCTTTGCCTTCCATCCGGCTGACAAACGACTCCTTGTCGTTATCCATGCTCACCCCAAGAAAACACAGATGCCCCTTTTGCGCATGAGCAATCCCAAGAGCCAGTATCATCCATAGGGAGCAAAAGATTTTTTTCATGTTAACGATGCGATTATAGGAGATAGACACCCATTCCTGTCACAAGTAAAAGCACTATTTTTTAGACCCCTTCTTTTCCTGTCGCTTCTGCCAACGCTCGCGTGCGTAGGCTTGCATATCGGGCACCATGTCATTCTCATCGATAATCTCCGAGCCAAGCAGCGTTTCAATCACATCTTCCAAAGAGAGGATACCCTCAAAGCAGCCATATTCGTCTATAATACAGCAAATCTGTTCGTTATGCTTCAACATGGCATCCCAAATCTCACCCAGTGGAGTCTCTTCGTTAAAAAGCTTTATATCGCGGCGAATGCTGCCCAGCGTACGGTCAAACTTGTCGTCGGCAAGGAGTTGCAGTGCATCCATACGAAGAATATAACCCGTAATATACTCATCATTATCAGCATAAACAGGAATACGACTATGTGATCGGAAACGCTTGTCGCGATAAAAAGCCTTCACTGTCATTGACTCAGGGGCGATGGCTGCCACCACACGAGGAGTCATCGCCTCATAGGCAGGAATCTCGTCCATCTTGATAAGATTCTGAATCACTGCATTTTCATCTTCATCAAGAACTTCCTCTTCCTCAGCCACATTGGCCATGGCACTCACCTCCTCGCGCGAAACTGTAGCTTCCTCACTATTGGGAGCTATCAACTTAGAAAGCCATTCAAAGACAATTACCAGCGGATAAAGCAGGAAAACCAACACGCTGATGGCTCTCGTAGCAAAACCCATCAGATGTTTCCACTGGGTTGTGCCTATCGTCTTGGGAATGATCTCCGAGAACACCAGAATCAGAATGGTTGTAATGGCACTCACACAGCCAAACCATTCGCTTCCAAAGAGAATGGTGGTCTGACGACCCACACCGGCTGCTCCTATCGTGTTGGCAATGGTGTTCAAACACAGGATGGCGGCAATGGGGCGACTCGACTCCTGCTTGAAATGCTTGAATTTCGTAGCCGGTTTGTACCCTTCCTCCTCTCGCATTGTGATGTACGACAATGGTGTGGACAGCAAAGTCGCCTCCAAAATGGAACAGAGAAACGAAATCGACATCGCACCAAGAAGGAATACAAGCAATAGGGCCATAAAGGGAATAAAAGTTAAAACTGAAAAGTGAAAAGTGAAATTAAGAAGTTAAGTACTATATATTTGTTCTCTGTTCTTTGTTCTTTGTTCTTTGAATTCTGAATTCTGAATCTCCACATTAGTGGTATTCTTTAACCTTCTACGTTCATCAGCTGGTTGTACTTTTTCAGGCACTCCAGAAGGTTGGTTTTGACATGGATAAAATCATCTGTACCAGATTGTTGAAGCGCTTCAATTGATTCTGTCGGGTTGCCGGCAACGATAAAGTAACAATGGGGGTTTTGCGCTTTTGCCAGTTTGGCGGCTTCGACACCCAAAGTGGCATATTCTTCATCGGAGCTGCATACCACAATTATATCGGGATGAGCTTCCAAGGCGGCTTTCACGCCACTTTCGACGGTAGCGGCAATAGGCGCATCCACGATTTCATAGCCTGCGCAGCCGAAGAAGTTGGTAGCAAAACCTGCACGAGCCTGCAACATGGCCAGGTTGCCCATCTTGAGCAAATAGACCCTGGGGCGATGGCCCGACTTTTCGGCAAAGTGCTCCGTAGCCAGTCGTATCTCTTCAAAAGCAGCGGCGCCGCGATAAGATTTCAGGCCTGGCGCGTCACAGTCGCAACGACGCTCAACCTTGTCGGCCATCTTCTCCTGCGTATTGGGATACTGGTTCGTGCCCAACAGCACAAAGCGACGTGTAGCGATGTCCATATCGCGTTTCTGGCAACTCTTTTCTATTTCGGCTTTCACCGTGCCATCGGCAATTTGAGCAATGACACCACCAGCCTTCTCTACATCCTGGAACAAGGTCCAAGCGTGCTCAGCCAGTGAATTAGTCAGATTCTCAACATAATACGAACCTGCTGCAGGGTCAACCACCTTATTGAAATAGGACTCCTCTTTGAGCAGAACTTGTACATTACGACTAATACGACGAGAAAAATCGTCCGACTCTTTGTAGGCGACATCAAACGGCTTCAAAGCGATGGAATCGGCACCGCCAATAGCGGCCGACATGCCTTCGGTCGTCGAGCGAAGCATATTCACGTAGGGGTCGTAGATGGTCTTATTCCAAGTGGAAGCCACCGTGTTAACATGCAACAGGCAGGCCTTCTGTGATTTAGGTTTGTACTGTTCAACCATCGTGGACCACAGCAGACGGATGGCGCGCAGTTTGGCGATTTCCATGAAATAGTATCCTCCCACCGACAAGGTAAGCCAGATTTTTCCAGCCACATCGTCAACGGTATAGCCATGGTCGGTAGCAAAGGCCAGGTATTCGTTGGCGATTGCCAGTCCGTAGCCCATCTCCTGCACCAGCGTAGCACCCGCATTATGCAGTGCCAGCGCATTCACATTCACAACAGCCAAACCGGGCATATCTGCGGTCAGTTTGAGCAGTTCCAGCACTTCGCCCATATCTTCCTCTTGCGAACGATAGAATTTGGTCTTTTTCAAGAAATAGACAACGGCATCAAAATGGATGCAGCCATGGATTTTATTCTTATCAAAATTATTCTTTTCCACATATTCCTTAAACAACTTAACTACAGGAATATATGCAATGGCGTGATGAAACTGCACACCCACTTTGTTCAGGTCGAGGCCGTGCAACAGCGTTTCCATATCGGCCAAGGTGTTGACCTTCTTCACCGACAATGTCACCGAAGTGGCACCTTTAGCAACAGATTCCACAGCGATACGATTGGCCTTGGTCAGCTCCTCTTCCGAAATTTCTTGAACAATATCCCAATTATTGGCGTTAACTTGACCACCACGCGTGTAAGGGAATTCTCCGGGTAGTGATTCCAGATAATCGATATCTTTCAAATTTTCGGCACGATAATAGGGAGCCACACGGAAGCCCTCATCGGTCTTCCAGACCAGTTTGCGCTCATAATCAGCACCTTTTAGGTCTCGTTGGATAACACTTTCCCATTCTTCAGTGGATACGGGCGGAAATTCGCTGAACAATTTTTCGTCTTTCATTACATCCAATATTTATATGATCAAAAGAATTTGCAAAGTTAACTCTTTTTTTCATTCACCTCTTATTTTTCTTAAATTTGCAGAGCAAAAACACCCGTTATGGACGGCATTATTATCTCACTTGGCAGCAACTTAGGCGACAGGTACGGTTATTTGAGCCGTGCCCGCGACCTTATCATGCGCGATGTCGGTCCCATCAGTGCCGCCTCTTCCATTATTGAGACGCCTTCATGGGGGTTTGATTCGTTTGCCTTCCTGAACCAAGTGATTCGCGTGGAAACGACGCTGCCACCGCATCAATTGCTCGACAAGCTGCAAGCTATAGAACGCGAACTGGGACGCACAGAGAAGAGAGCAAGCGTCTATGACACAAAATCTTACACCGACCGTACCATTGATCTGGACATCCTCTACTACAACGACCTCTCTTTAGACGACGAGCGGCTGACACTTCCGCATCCCAAGATTGCGGAACGCACTTTTTTCCACCCACTGCTTCGAGAAATCAACGCACACGTACCCGAAGGTGACACCCAACCCAAAACAGACACCTCTTTTATGATGAATTACAATTACATAGTGGTTGAAGGATGTATTGGTGCCGGCAAAACCTCTTTGGCCGAACGATTTGCCCGCGACTTCAACTCCGAGCTGATCTTGGAACGCTTTGTGGACAACAACTTCCTGCCCAAATTCTACAAAGACCCCGTTCACTACGCCTTTCCCGTTGAGATGACCTTCCTCACCGACCGCTATCAGCAGTTGAAGACGCTGCTATCGCAACGCGACCTTTTCACCAACTCGGTAGTGGCCGACTATTTCATCGACAAATGTATCATCTTTGCAAAGAACAACTTACAAAGTGATGAGTACAATCTCTACACCAAGGTGTATGACATCATCTCCACCTATCTGCCTCGCCCCGACATCATCCTCTACCTTTACAACAACACCGACCGTCTGCTACAGAACATTGCCAAACGAGGGCGCGACTTTGAACAGGAAATCACCGCCGACTACCTTGGCAGCATTCAGGACAGCTACATGACCTACCTCAACCGCTACACTACCATCCCCGTGCTAATAGTAGAAGCCCACAATTTGGATTTTGTTCACAACGAAGCCGACTATCTTACACTAAAAGACTTATTATCAAAAACATATAAAAACGGAATCAACAGAATCACCTTCTAGGAATAGCGGCAATGGAAATTTTTAGCACCAACAGCTATTCCTATCATATTTTTTTTTAATTTTGCTCGAATTTTTCTGCAAAGTAGAGAATTCACTAATCTATTGAATAACATAAACATCAAATAAAAAATCTATCGTATGAAGACCAAGACTATCTTTCGTATTGTATTAGTAGTTGCCGTTGTATTTCTTGCCATTTTGGTCACAAGAAGTATTTTACGTCCTGAAAAGTTCAAAATGGTTTATGAAGCCCGTCAAAGTGTTATCACCGAGCGACTGATTGCCATTAGAGCCATCCAGACGGTTTACAAAAACGAAAACAAAACCTATTGCGCAGACATTGATTCCTTGGTTAGATTTGTAGAAAATGGTCATATCAATGTTGTGAAGAACATTGGTGAAGTACCCGAAGGCATGACCGAAGCTGACGCTTTCAAAGCCGGTTTGCTGAAGAAAGAGACCGTTTCTATTCCTGTGAAAGATAGAATCTACGAGATTGAGCCCAAAGCCAACCTTACAGATTTCCAATATATTCCGTTTGCTACCGACGAAAACGGACAGAAGAAAACCTTCACCATCCAAACGGACTCTATCGCCAGCAAGACATACACCATCCCCGTATATCGTATTGATGTGCCCATTGAAGACATTTTAGCCAATATGGACAAGAGCATCAACACCAGCGACAATGTATTCAGCAGAGGTATCAATAGAATCCTCTACGGCGGTTTGGCTGAGGAATCCCAATACAAGAGCCAGTACCCCGACATTTGGATGGGTTCGTTAACCGAAGCCAGCACTACTGGCAGCTGGGAATAATCGTACGGCAATGGGGTCTCCGTTCTTTATCCTTTCCAATAAAGGCGAAAGTCAGATTATTGTCACCAAGTCATCCCCTATTCTGGTTCCGAAATCGTTATTCGACCTCGGAGATGTTGAGGATTACCTGCGGTTGCAATATGATGTCAGCAAAGCGGGACATATCCTACAAGATGAAATAGAGGATTACATTTCGATTTCTTATTTGGACAAGACTGAGAATGACTGCCTTACGCAACTTGAACCCCGCCACTACCAGCACATCACCACTTTTCTGTACAACATCCTGCATCGGGCTATCGCCGACAAGGCAGCCAACTGCCTCTGTTTGTCGATACAAGACGAATGCATACATTTCTTCTTGGAAAAGGACAACCGACTTCAGTTGGTCAATGACATAGCTATCACATCCGACTACGACATTCTGTATCACGCACTTAACATCCTCAAGCAATACGGTTTGGATCCCGATAACTGCGTCATATATTTGCACAACGGCAGCGAGTCGTTGGCCGAACTGCTCAGCGAATACACAGATGTCACCTTATTGAAACTGACATGAGAATCATCAGCGGCTTAAATAGAGGCAAGAAGATTACGGCGCCCGCCAATCTGCCCGTCAGGCCAACCACCGACTTGGGCAAAGAGAGCCTGTTCAACATCCTCAACAACTACTTTTTTTTCGACAAAGTAACTGTCCTTGACCTGTTTGCAGGCACGGGCAACATCACCCTGGAATTTGCATCACGCCAAGCCATCCATGTGACGTCGGTGGACAGCCACCAAGGATGCGCTAACTTCATCAGCAAGATGGCAGGCCAGCTCAACTACCAAAACGTGACGGTCATCAAAGGTGATGCTTTCCAGTTTACGGAGCGCTGTAAGCAAAAGTTCGACATCATCTTTGCCGACCCACCCTACGACCTGCCAGGCATCGAGAAAATCGTGGACAATGTATTCAACAACCAACTGCTCAATCCTGACGGCTGGTTAATTATGGAGCACTCACGCGAGCACGATTTCTCACAGCACCCCAAGTTCTACGAACACAGGAAGTACGGAAAATTAAATTTCTCATTCCTAGTCAATATGACTGAAGAATGAGAAATTCAATAAAAGGGTATTAAAACTACTGTTGTTCAGATTTTTACAATCCAAACATTTTCTTTAATTCAGGTTCTTCCATCAGATTCTTTGCATCAGAAGGACGCAGAAAATCGAGGGCTTTCACCTTCTTATCAGGCTTGATTTCCTTTGCTTCTTGAATAATGGTGAATTTAGTGTCTCCTTGATCAACCGTCGTTTCAGTACGCAACGGATAACCTTTCACACAGCGATATTGCGAACCGAAATTGATGGCTTCAGAAGCCAAAAAGTTATCAGAAACCCATATTACAGTTTCTTGGGTTTCATCCGTTTCGAGATCCGTGAGAACTACCACCACACGTTTGCAGAGATAGCCTGCAATATCCTTAGTTTCACCAGTATAGGTAGCATCACATTGTACGTTTTTAAACTTTTTCTCAATCGAATCGGCAGGAAGTTCCACATAGTACTTACCCATACCAGTCACTTCAATAATGGTCAGGGTCAATTTAGCATCACCATCTGTAATATTTTGAATACCAACGCCTTGCATATTCATCACAGTTTTGGTTTTATTGCCGAATACGGTAACATCAACGCTTTCGGGCATCTGAGCCAACACATTGGGATCATCAATACCTTCAACAGTGAATGAATAATGAATATGACCGGCAAAAGGTTTCTGTGCCGACAGAGATACAGTAAAGGCCATCACGAAGAGAGCCACTAACATTACAATTCTTTTCATCTTTATCAAGTTTAGGTTAATAATCACTTTTACAAGACGCAAAATTATACAAAAAAATGATTGCTACGGTGTTGGTGTAGAAAAAAGATACCTAGACCTGTACAGTAGGATTATTGTACCTCTCTTTTCACCACCCTAGAGATTAATTTCGTCCTCAATGCGCTGGGAATCAACATAGATGTATAATACGCAATGGGATTGATGAGGATAAGGCGCTTACCACGTAGCAACTGCCGCACACACTTGGCGGCCACTTGTTCCACCGAGGCCAAGGTCAATTTTCCGAAAAAACCTTGCCTCTGGATACGCGCCGTCGCATCAGGATTGGTGGCCATTGCACCAGGCAGTGCCACACTCACCGACAGTGGAGTGCCGCGATACTCTTGACGCAACGCCAACGAAAAGTCCACCACAAACGCTTTGCTTGCGGGATAGACTGTCTTGAAGGCTATCGGCGTCACAGCAGCCATACTTGCCACATTGAGGAGGTAACTCTTAGGTTGAGACAACAGATTATCGATCAGTCCCTTAGTCATTAAAGACGTAGCCATCACATTCAGTTGCAAAATACGCTGTATGTAGGTTGAATCAGCCTTCTCGAAGGCACAAGAGCCACCGATGCCCGAATTGTTGATCAGCATAAACACCTTATATTGAGCGTTTATCGATTCCGTCAGCGCCATCACTTCGTCCGCGTTTGTCATATCTGCCACAAAACTATGCGCCTGGATAGAAAACTGAGATATAAGTTCATCCTTCAGTTTTTCCACTTCAGGATTTGAACTTACTAACAAGAGATTGATGTGACGTTGTGCCAACTCAAATGCCAAAGCACGTCCCAATCCACGACTGACGCCCGTAACAACAGCAAATTCCTCTGACATAGCTACTTTATTTGTTTCTTATAACACCGCCGTCTAAACAAAAGTTCGGAATCATACTTTGCCCAGATTCGATTAGCCACATTGTTTTCCAGCTGCTGCGACGAGTTGGCGTATTTGAAGCCACGCTGTAAGAATATCTCATTCAGCTCCTTATGATAGAGAGCGTGGATACCGGAGTGGATATATTCGGGAAGCACGCCTGTGAGATAGAGATCGACCACTTGCTCATGTCGGAGGGCGCGAAGCACATGCAACCAGCCGAAGGGGAACAGTTTGCCTTTAGCTTTTTGGAATGCGCGACTCAAGGAGGGCAAACTGAAAGCTATGCCCACCATCCTGCCATTCTCATCTTCCAACGCCGATACCAGCGCAGGATCAGCCACAGCAAAGTTCTGGTCTATAGCCCAATCAATTTCCCTATCCGTAAGAGGAATGAAATTGAAGATATCCTTATAACTGGAATTCAACACTTTGAAGAACTCATGACTCAAGTGCTGTAATTCCCGCTTATTACGAATTGGTTTCAGTTTCACATGCGTACGTTGTTGCACCCTATCCACCAACGCATCGATAACGGGAGGCACCGGGTTCACCTTCATACGATACTGCACATAGTCCACTTCCTTCTCGAATCCCAACTTTTCAATCAGTTGCGGATAATACGGATAGTTATAGTCCGAAGCGATGGAGGGAGTATTGTCAAAGCCCTCAATCAGCATCGACTGCTTTTCCATGTTCGAGTAGCGCGACGGGCCACAAATCTCCTCCAAGCTGTTCTCACGTCCCCACTCCTCCACTTTCTGGAGCAAAGCGCGTGCCACTTCCACATCATCAATGACATCAAACCAGCCGAAACGAATACGTTTCTGTTGCTTCAGTTCATTGCATTTATGATTGATAATGCCTGCCACACGCCCCACAATCTCATCATTCTCGTAGGCAAGCCACATTCGCAAAGAGCAGAATTCCAAAGCAGGATGCTGGGTCAGCAGTTTCACCTCCGACGAATCCAAAGGCGGCACATAGTGCGGACATCCTTTATACAGGCGCTTCGGAAAATCGACGAACGCTTTAAGCTCTTTGGGCGAGAGAACCTCTTTGATTGTCATTAGGCAATGATTATTTGATGATTGTAAATGCAAAAATAACCATTTCCATCAAAAATTGCAATCTCTGAACAAAAAATATCATTTTTTTACATGAACATCCAGCTTCGTCTCTCTTCACCTTACTTAATTGCCGCTTCTGTCATTTTCCTCATCTCATAATGATTTTCAATAAATTGGTACAAGTGCTCCTTCGCCGCGATGCAACAATCGTGCTGCGCACCTTCGTACAAATTTTCAAGCCTCATATAGGAGCATCCACCATCGCAAATGGGGAAGACTTCACAATCCAAACATCGAGGGTCGTCCCACTTGTCTGCGGCTTTCAGATAACGCGCTAAGAGCGTGGTGTTCAATCCCTGTTTCAACACACTACCCACCGCCTTATCGGCACGACCAATGTCGTTCCAGCACTTGTAGAGAGAGCCATCGGCAGAAATCACAAAAGCGTTCAGTTTGCGCATCATACACGAGCCAAGCTCTAATTTGGGGAAAGCATGCGTATTGTAGATCCGGTACTTTTGAAAAAGTTGCATCCAATACGCAGCCTTCTCCTTCGACGAAGCGATGCACTGCTGCTCACCGCAACACCCATTGATGCGTTCCACGAATGCAGGAGCAACAGACAATCGTTCGCCATGATAGCGCTGTGACAGATACGAGAGCAATTCAGGAAAGTGATCTTTATTCGACTGGTCGATATTGACACGAACGGCGACCGCCAAATCCTTGGTGATGGTGAAAAGCTTATCCAAATTGGCTATGATAGTCTTGAAAGTTCCCACGCCCGTGCGGTGAGGACGCCGTTTGTCATGCATCTCGCCCACACCATCGATAGTCACCTGCAGCGACCGGATAGAGAGGTCCACAAGTTTGCGAACGACCAGTTCCTGCAACAGATAGCCATTGGTGACCATTCCCGCCGACAAAGGCAATTTGAGCGTGCGCAAACGGGAAGTCAAACGATCTATCACGTCCAACGCCAGCAGCGGCTCTCCACCGTACCATGTCACGAAAAGTTCCTTTACAGAAGGGAATCCTTGAGCAAACGACAGCACCTTGTCTTGGACTTCTTCAGACATCGTTTCCACGTGAGAATCATTCTCGTAACAATAACTACATTTGAAATTACAAGCCAGCGTTGGCGTGATAGTCAACGACAGCGATGGAGAAGCAAAACGACCGAGTAGATTTTCCACTTTAAGTTTCGCAATCTCATCCTCGTCATTCTCGACAAAAATCTTATTACGCACCAACATATTGCGTTCCGAAAACTCATCGAGCGTACTGGGATTGATTTTTGCACGCTGCAAGATAGCCGCCTCCTTCTCACTCATACGCAAGAACACATTAGTCAGCGCATTATAAAGCAAATACCCAAACTTTGGCGACTTGAAAAAATAATTGTATTTCGACCATTTCATACCTGTCTAATCTATCATCTATTTACAATGACTACAGCAAGCGGACGGTTCCGGTGGTATCTGCCACGGTGGTTGTATTGTCGCCAAAAACCTTGGTTTTGCATAACTTCAAACACTCCACATGGGCACAATGATTACAACCATGCCATTTGCAATTACAACCTACAGTGCCACCATAGATGGCCTCCATCTCTTCATCGGTCAGTTTATGCACCACATTGGGAAGATAATTATTCAAGGTATCAATTTGCAGACCTTCTTCAACCATTTCAAATTCCAACTTTCTCATATTCAAAACATTTAATAATTAACAATGATTACAAGACCTGATTTTGCACAGCAAGTTGGGCCAGATCAACACCACACAATGGAAGACTGTCCGTCTTCCCGTCCCCACGTCAGCCATGCCTTGACAACCATACCGTCCGTCTCCGCCATCTGGAAACATGATGACAGAGACCCGCTAACTCAAGTTGTTTTTGCACAATTTATTTATCATGAAACGAAGCGTTATATTATTAAAATATTAAGTTATTGCAAATAATCATAGAAAACATTACAATATTATATACATACAATAATCACAATTATTTAAGCATATTTACAAACCGTTTATTTGCTGCAAAAATAAATAAATTATTTACAATTACAACGAATTGTATTAAATTTTTATTAACAAAATATCAACACCCAATTTTAGAAACTGAAATTCCAGGTAATAGAAGGAATTATGGGGAGAAGGCTCATCTGATAGGCCTTGGTTTCCATTTCAAATTGTGTGGGCGAAAAATCGGTAGTGGTTTCGAAAAAGATAAAGAACGGATTCTTGTGATTATAAACATTATAGATGGAGAAATTAAGACCTGTCTCCCACTTGGCAGTCTTCTTGATGGTCCAATTCAACGACAAGTCGAGGCGATGATATGGCGGCAACCGATAGGCATTGCGCTCGGAATACTCGGTAATCAGATTGCCGTCGAAGAAATAATAGCCGAGCGGGATGGTCATCGTATTGCCGCTAGCGAAGACAAACACCATCGAAGCGGTCAGTTTGCCAACAATGATTTCGTAAGAAAGGTTGATTGACAAGTCATGGCGGCGATCATACTTGGCATAGAACGGTTTACCCCCATTCAACTCTTCAAATTTACGTTTGGTGAACGAAAGTGTATAGCCGATAAAGCCTGTGAAACGCCCTTTCGCCTTCTTGACAAAAAATTCAACACCATACGACCAGCCTTTTCCAAACGTGTACATCTGATCAGCATTAATATTAATCATATTAAGATTCAAGCCGTCACGATATTCAATCAAATTATAGAGCCATTTATAGTAGAAATCGACTGATGTTTCGAACATGTTGCGACGGAAGTTGCGATAAAACCCCAGCGACACCTGATGACCGATTTGAGGCTTCACAATGTCGGTTGACGGCATCCATACATCGGTAGGCAGCGACACGGTGGCCATGGAGGCCTGATGCAGATACTGATAGTTCATCGTGTAGGAGGCCTTGATGGAGGTGGCAGAATCAATCAAGAAGCGCAACGACAAGCGAGGTTCCGCTGAGTTGTAGGCCTTCACCAACTGGCCAGGGCGATATATGATAGAATCGACAACAGCATAGGTATCATCCAACACATAACGCGTAAACGACCCAATATGCGCAAAAAAAGTATAACGCAAGCCAGCATTCACTTTTAACCAGCGACATACCTCGAACTCATCATTGGCATAAACTGACAAATCGTGGGCATAATAGGGTTTGGACGTTGGCAGCGATAACGTGGCGGCATCACCGGCATGAACATCGTAGCTATTAGGAAAGAGCGTATGGAAAACATAATGCACACCAAACTTGAACTGATGAGGGAATGATGGCAAATAAGTCAGTTCGCTCTTCAGGGAGTAGTCGCGCACACCCGATTTGAGATTAAACTCATACACAGACATTTGCATAGTCGTACCGAAATCATAATTGGTAAAACTTGCCGACGTGTTCAAGAAAAGCTGCGGTGTGATGATATAGTTCCAACGCAACGAAACGGCTGCATTGCCCCAATTGAAGATTGCCTTCGTATCGCCCGACTTGGACTTGAAGCCATACTTGTCATTTCCATAGTAAGCGCCTAAATAGAGGCGATGCTTATCGTTTATTATCCAGTTGATTTTGGCATTCAAATCGTAGAAATAGAACTTCATCCCCTTCATGGGAGAACTCTTCTTCAAAAAAGGCTGCATCAGCACATCTGCGTAAGTACGGCGTGCTGACACAATGAACGACGCCACATTTTTCTTGATAGGCCCCTGCACTGTCAGACGCGAGAAAATGAGGCCGATACCACCATCCACTTGGTATTTTTTCAAATTGCCTTCTTTCTGATAAACATCCAGAATAGAGGCCAGGCGACCACCATAATAGGCGGGCATTCCCGACTTTGTAATCTCCACGCTTTTCACGGCGTCGCCATTAAAGACTGAGAAAAAACCAAACAGGTGGCCCGCAGTATAGATAGTGGCCTCATCCAACAATATCAAGTTCTGGTCGGGGCCGCCACCGCGGACATAAAAGCCCGTATTACCTTCCGTCGCCGACTGCACACCAGGCAGCAACTGTATGGATTTCAGCACATCCACTTCGCCAAACAGCGCGGGCAACGCCTTTACCGTTTCAATCTTCATCTCCATCTTTCCCACCTCGATGCTCGTCACATTATGGTCATCGCGCTGGGCCGTCACCACCACTTCGTCGGTCACCACAGCAGAAGGTTGCAATTCAAAATTAAGTGCATGATTATGAAACAAATAGATTGTATCTGTAACCTCTTTATAACCCAAATAGGCTATATGCAAAACATAGACACCCGTATCAAGCGTAACCGAATAAAAACCAGCTTTATTCGTTACCGCCCCTTTTGTCTCTGCGTGGACGTATGCAGGCTGCATAACCACATAGACTCCTGGTAGTGTTTCGCCATTAGCGGCATCTTTGATAACACCTGAAACAGAAAAATGCTGGGCAAAGGAAAAAGACGACAGCAAAACAAACAACAAAAAGAGAGCCAGTCGTTTCACAGGTCGAGATCTAACGTATCAGCGTAATGGAACCCTGCTGGAATTTGCGCTTTTGAGGATCGTTGGCGCAGGCATAGTTCAACGTCCAGTAATAAACACCGTCTGACACAGGCTGGCCATTTACCTTGCCATCCCAAACTTCGGTAGTATCTTTCGTCTTGAAGACCACAGCTCCCCAACGATCGTAAATGCAGAAGAGGTAATAATCGAACTCTTCCGTCAATTCCAAGCCGAAGTAGTCGTTTACACCATCGTCGTTGGGTGTGAATGTATTGACAAACTCAACCTTACAAGGACAGTGTTTGGTGTCAAGAATGAGCAGTTCCAAACTATCGCAGCCGTAAGAGGTCGTGTGATGATACTCGTATGTGCCAGGTTGGGTATAGACATCACCGCGATAATTAAAAGGCTCCTCATCGCAAACAGAGCCAGTGACAATGCTGGTCAGGTCATCGAGAGACAGACGAACACGACGAGCGGACTTGATACCGCAGAAGACGATATTGATATCCAACAGCACCGATTCGCGAAGTTCGGGGACATCATCTTGAATGGTTCTAAAGGGGATAATAGCGGAAGTCTCGCCAGCGTGAATGGTAAAATTATGATTCAGTACCTCATAATCCTCGCCTTCCGTAGCCGTGCCAGAGGTTTCCAACTCGATATTAATGTCATAATCAACTGGATAGGCCAGTTTAATTTCCAAGTCCATGTCATTGCAACCTTCAATCAGACGTTGCTGGCTTTCAATATCATAGTGTTGGATATACTCAATATCGACACTGGAGAAGCTGGAGGACTTGATGAACACGCCCGACTCGAAGGAGTTGTCTTGCGCATTGGCGATGGAAATCTTCATGTGGTAAGTCTCACACGGCACGATGTCGGCGCCGGCTGACAAGGCAGTGGTATAACCGTCAAACTGGACATATTCACCCCCTGTATTGTCCACATAAAACTCCGAAAAATCGAGCGAAGTGCAATTGTCGGGATTGTGCGACGAACCAGGACGGCCAGGGTTAATGGTATTGATAGCCACCTGCAAACCGTTGGGCGTTTCATCGGTAACGCTACCGGGAACAACAGCTATATTCTTGGTGGTCACCGTGTTAGTCACAGGATCTAAACCCGTAAGGAAGAAACCGAAAGCGTCATTAAATTTAGAACAAACGTATTCAGGGTACTCTTCCGAAGCAAAAACATACTCAAAGTTGAAGGAAGAGGATGTTGACATAAAGTCGAATTCCAGCACCGTGGTGGTGGCGAAATAGCTTGTCGGGTTGATCGCCTGCAAGTCGGGGTCGCGTAGTGAAGTGCTCTGCGCGCATTGCAGTGTCTTACTTCCCGAGTTGTTGGGGCCATCGGCCACTCCTACCTTACCTGTGCAAAGAATTATACCATCCTTAAAGGGGAAAGAAGAGAAAGCATCACCGTTTGTAAAAGTACCAATCTGATCGGTTTTGATTGTGTCGCCATCCCAGTTGAACTTACCATTCAAAAAATAAACGCCATCGCCTTTCAGCACATCCTGAATCAGCGTTTGCGGCAGTTGACCTTTGGAACTGGAAGTCACAATCTGTCCGTGAGCAGGCAAAAGCCACGCTCCCAACCCAATCAAAACAGCAATCAACAATAATCTTTTCACTCTTCTACTAATAAATGAAACAACTTGCAAATGTACATAAATTTTTGAAACAAAAAAAGCGGCGGAATAAAATTCTGCCGCTTTTACAAGAATTAGAGGGAATTATCATTGTTGGACCCGCTGAGCGGATTCTTTGGTCCAGTGCATCGTCTTTCCCAACATGGCCACGCCCCAGTACCCGCGTACTTTCAGTCGGTTTTCACCGTCAAACTTCATGTACATCTTGTAGGTACCGCTTTTGCCAGGATACTTGATGACACCATTCTGCCACTCATTCTCTTTCACATTGAAAGAGAGGTTTTTGAGGAATACATGACCAAGGAAGTTCTTTTTCTCAACGTTTTCCACCCAACAAACCTTCCCTTCGTATTTTCCGTCAGCAGTCTTGTAAATATAAGTCTGTGAACCCTCTTTCGAAAAAGGATCAACAGAATAATAGTAACCGACGATGTCATCGGCCTTATTCTGCGCCGACAAGGTCAGCACACAAACCATTATTCCCAAAACTACTGCGAGATGTTTCATGATTCAAAATTATTTGCCCAAAGTAGCCACCATGACTGCCTTGATGGTATGGAGTCTGTTTTCGGCCTCATCAAATACGATGGACATAGGAGATTCGAACACCTCGTCGGTAACTTCCATAGCTTCAATACCATACTTTTGGTAAATATCCTCACCGATAACAGTTTCCCTGTTATGGAATGAAGGCAGGCAGTGGAGGAATTTAACATTGGGATTACCGGTTTTCTTAACAACATCCATATTGACCTGGTAAGGAGTCAACAGTTTAATACGTTCAGCCCATACTTCGGCGGGTTCACCCATGGATACCCAAACGTCGGTGTAGAGGAAATCAACGCCTTTAACGGCTTCGTCAACATTCTCAGTAATAGTTATTTTAGCACCGGTTTCCTTAGCGATTTCGCGGCATTGGGCCACCAGTTTTTCATCGGGTTGGCAAGCCTTGGGGGCAGCGGCTCTAAAGTCCATGCCCATCTTGGCAGCGCCCACCATCAACGAGTTGCCCATGTTGTTACGGGCATCGCCGAGGTAGCAGAATGAAATCTGGTGCAGCGGTTTGTCGCTATGTTCCATCATGGTCAGGAAGTCGGCCAGGATTTGAGTCGGGTGGAATTCAGTGGTCAGACCGTTCCATACGGGCACACCAGCGTATTTACCAAGAGCTTCCACAATCTCTTGAGAATAACCGCGATACTCGATACCGTCATAAATACGGCCCAATACGCGAGCGGTATCCTTCATCGATTCTTTCTTACCCATTTGCGAGCCCGAAGGTCCCAGATAAGTTACATGAGCGCCTTGGTCCAAAGCGGCCACCTCAAATGAGCAGCGGGTTCTGGTTGAATCCTTCTCAAAAAGCAGAACGATGTTTTTGCCTTTCAAGGTAGGTTGCTCCGTACCCGTATATTTGGCTTTTTTCAAATCAGCAGCCAAAGTCAACAAGAATCTGATTTCAGCAGGAGTGAAATCTAACAGTTTCAAAAAGTTTCTGTTTCTTAAATTAAATGCCATGGTATTGATATTTATTAAGTTATGAAATATATTGTGATGTCAAGTGAATAGTGAGGAGTGAGAAGTGAGAAGTGAGAAGTTAAAGAGTTAAGAAGTTAAGAAACTAAGGAGTTAAGAGTTATGGAGTTATTGAAATTTGTTCTTTGTTATTTGTTCTTTGTTTTTTTAATTTTGAATTCTGAACTTTGAATTTTGAATTTCTATCTTACGATACGTGTGCCGCATCCGGGCGTTCCCAGCGAGTTGGCTTCGGTGATGATACATTCAGAGCCACCATTCTCGACGAAGTAGATGGCTGCGCGCACTTTCGGAGCCATGGAGCCTTCGGTGAACTGACCTTCGGCGAGCAACTTCTTCGCTTCAGCGATGGTCAACACATCGAGTGCCTGCTGGTTGGGCTTGTTGAAATTGATATAGATTTTCGGAACGTCGGTCAAGATATAGAACTCATCAGCCTGAATGGCGTCTGCCATCAGTGCCGAAGCCAAGTCCTTGTCGATCACGGCCTCTACCCCTTTAAGCATACCGTTTTCCTTGATGACGGGGATGCCACCGCCGCCCACCGTGATGACAATATTGCCAGCCGTTGCCAATTGTTTGACCACATCGGCATTCATCACCTCTATCGGTTTAGGCGAAGCCACCACCTTACGCCAGCCGTTGCCCTTGGGATCCTCTTTATATTTGGCGTCAGGGGTATCCATCAGCAACTCAGCCACTTCCTGCTCGGAATAGTACGGTCCGATAGGCTTTGTAGGATTCTCGAACATAGGATCATCCTTATCCACAAGCACTTGTGTAATCAGAGAGAGCACATTGCGATGAATCTGATGCTGGTTCAAGGCATTGCGCAAGCCCATCTCAATCAGATAGCCAATCGAGCCTTGCGTCTCGGCCACACAGAAATCCATAGGCATGCTCTCCATCTCATAGAGACGGTTGGCAGCCTCGTGTTGCAACAGCACATAACCCACTTGCGGGCCGTTACCGTGACCGATGACCAAATTGTAACCTAAATCTATAAGTTTAAGCAACGACTCTACAGCCGATGCCACGTTTTCAATCTGCTGGTGATAAGAACATTTCTGACCGCTACGCAATAGTGCGTTTCCTCCTAAAGCTACTACGGCTAATTTACTCATTTCTATAGTTAGTTTTTATAGTTTATCCTTCATTCTTGAAAAAGAGTGCAAAGATAATAAATTTATTCATATAATAGGCGTTTTCAACGATTTTAAAAGAGGCCGAAATAATCTTCTCGCGAACGAAAAAACAAAAAAAAAACAGCCAACAAGTGTTAGCTGCTTTTCGTTTGGCGGTCCGGACGAGGCTCGAACTCGCGACCCCATGCGTGACAGGCATGTATTCTAACCAAACTGAACTACCGGACCTATCCTTATTTTGAGGCTGCAAAGATAGGCATTTTTTCAATCCCTGCAACCATCTTTTTGCATTTTTTTGTTTTTTTTCTTCAACAAGTTAATTTACAACCGAATAAATTTTCATTTTTCTTTAGAAACTCCAGTTCAAACCGAAACTATAGAGGATGGGCAACTGGTAAATGACGCCGTTTGTCACACGATTCACGTAGAAAATGTTGTGATAATTGTATAAGTTGGTGGCTCCGACATTCAATTCAATCACATGACGCTCGCCGATATGGAACTTCTTTTTGAAGTTGATATCCAGACGGTGATAATCGGGCAAACGGGCCGCATTCAGGTCTGCCAGGAAGAAACCCATATCCTCATTGGCATGGATGTAGTCATCGCCGATATAGGAAGGATTATAATGGCCATAGTAGCCTTGTGTCTGCGTAAACGGGAAGCCCGAACCATAATTCCAGCGCACGTCGATCTGCCACGTACGGTTCTTGCCAAAGGCGTACGAGAGCATCAGGTTCACATTGTGACGGCGATCGAAATGCGGTGAGTAATGCACTACCCCATCGTAACGTTTTACCCAAGCCAACGAATAGACGAACCAAGCATAGAAGCCTTTATACTCAAACTTGGCAGTGAGATCGGCGCCGTAGGCAAAACCTTTTTCGAAAATATAGTCTTTTTTCTGGATATCGGGAATATGCGAATAGGCCACCACATCTTCATACACCTTGTAACGGTTGAGCGTGGTCAGCTGCGAGAAATTCTTGAAATAACCTTCAATGTTGATAGAAGTGTGTTTGATGACATCCAACTCCAAGCCCAGCACCACGTGTTGTGCCTTCTGCAGATTGTTGCGCATCTCTTTTCCATCAAACTCTGGCGACATGTCATCAGGACTGGAGAGGAAGCCATAGAAAAGGTTCACCACATCGCGGTCGGAAGTGGCGGCTACAAAGTTCTGCGAGTAAAGACCACCTGCCAATTTCAAACGTATCTTCTTGGTAATGTTGTATTTGATGGCCAAACGAGGCTCTGGTGAAGCGGCGTTCATCGAAGCATAATATTGCAAGCGGAAACTGGGTTCCAAAAGCAACTTGTCACGATAGTTGTATTTATACTTGAAGAAGATACCGATATCGGTGGTGTTGTCCACAAAAACATTCTTAAAACCAGCGGAATTGTACAACGAATAGTTCGTGGTATAACCTAACAGCTCGGCACCGATTGTAAACAGGCTCTTACCAAGATAATAGTTGAAGTTCAAGTTGGCGGTAAAACCGTTAATTGAGCTTTCGCGCGGAGTGAAAGCATAGTCGTCGAGGATGGTTTTATACTTCGAATAGGCGATGGTACCTTCGATGGTGGTCGGCACATTGCCGGGCACAATCAGGAAGTTGGTACCGGCGCCCCAACTGTTCCACTTATAGGTGGCAATATCCTTGTAATGAACGGCATCGTTAAAGTCGAAGCCAAAAACATTGAGCTTAGTGCCATTGTTGGTTGCCAACGACAATTTGGCGTAAAAATCGAGATAGTTGTAAGGAAGTCCGTTCTTGTCAGCATAGGGATAGAGGGCTTTAGAGGTCTGCTCCAAATAAGAGCCCTTGGCCGAAATGACATAACTCAACGAAACCTTACGATCATCTTTCAGCTTGACAATGGGGCCTTCGAGCAACACTTTGGCTCCGAAGGTATTCACATCCACCTTGCCGGAGAAACGCTTACGATTGCCATCGCGCGTCTTAATGTCCATAATAGACGAAATACGGCCGCCAAATTCAGCACCGAAGCCGCCAGTATAGACATCTGCACTGCTCATAATGTCGGTGTCAAACACCGAGAAGAGGCCGATGGAATGGAAGGGATTATAGACCAGCATACCATCGAGCAGCACCATATTCTGGATGGGTGTACCACCACGAATGTAGAGCTGACCGCCCTGGTCACCAGTGGAAACTACGCCAGGCAGCACCTGCAGATACTGTGCAAAGTCGGGCATACCACCAATGGAAGGCATCTTCTTGATTTCCTTGGGCGTCACAGAAACAACTGAGGTGTTGGTAGTTGTGATAACACGCTGCTGTTCAGCACTCACATTGACAGCATCCAAGGAGATTTTTGAAGGAGCAAGGAAATATTTCTTGGTAATTACTTGATTTTTTTGCAGGGTGACATTTTCGCGGATAGAATCGAAACCGAAGAAAGAGACAGCCAGAGTGTATTCGCCGTCAGGAATCTTGCCAATGACAAACGAGCCGTTGTGTTCGGTTACCGAGCCGAAGGATGTACCCAACAAATGTACGGGGCAATGGGCAATCGGAGCGCCATCTTCCGCATTATATATAAAGCCTTTGATGATGTTATTCTGTCCTTGCGCCTCACACACTGCCCAAAGAAGTAGCATCACAAAAAATAATCGCAAATATCTCATTGGTTTTCTTTTGAAAGGTGCAAAGATACTATTTTTTAAAAAACAAAAACAAGGAATGGCGAACACAAAATTCACCATTCCTTATGGTTCGGAAATCAATTCCGTATGGGTTATAAATCGCTGTTAGACAAGACGATTTATCACACTTTGATTTCTACGTCAACACCACTGGGCAATTCGAGTTTCATCAATGCGTCAATGGTTTTTGAAGTAGTACCATAGATATCCAACAATCTTTTGTAAGTAGAGAATTCAAATTGTTCTCTTGACTTCTTGTTTACGAAGGTGGAACGGTTTACCGTAAAGATTTTCTTGTGGGTGGGAAGTGGAATGGGTCCTACCAGAACAACTTTGTCATCTTTCACGGCGTTGACCGTTTTCACGATCTTCTCTGCCGATTTGTCAACCAAGGTGTGGTCGAACGACTTTAATTTAATTCTAATTCTTTGACTCACTTTAACTTATTATTTAATTGGTGATTAAATTATTTTGTCTTTATCTTTATTTCTTTGGTTAAAAGAATGTTAGAGGAGTGCGTATCTTCCAACATTCAAAATATATTCTTTGATTTCGGGTGGAACTTCGGCATATTTAAGGAATTCCATACTGTAGGTGGCTCGTCCTGAAGTTATTGAGCGCAAGTTGGTCACATAGCCGAACATCTCGGCGAGTGGCACATGAGCTTTCACGATTTGAAAACCCACCTTGGCATCAATGCCTTCGAGCACGGCGCGCTTGCGGTTCAAGTCGGCGGTCACATT
Source organism: Bacteroidales bacterium (assembly GCA_017454945.1). Classification (GTDB taxonomy): domain Bacteria; phylum Bacteroidota; class Bacteroidia; order Bacteroidales; family WCHB1-69; genus JAFTCA01. Next base: position 177,308 of record JAFTCA010000041.1, on the reverse strand, counting down.
GCCGATGTACTCATCGGGGGTAGTGATTTCGACTTTCATGATCGGCTCCAGGATGGCGGTCTCGATTTCGTGGCAGGCCTCGCGGAAAGCGATTTTGGCGCACACCTCGAACGAGAGGCTGTCGGAATCGACACTGTGCGCACTGCCATCAAGCAGTGTGACGTGAAGGTTCTCGACGGGGAAGCCATACTTGCCGTTCTGCATCGCAATTTTGAAGCCTTTTTCCACGCCTTGGATATATTCCTTCGGAATAACACCGCCAGGAATTTTATTCTCCAGCACCAGTCCTCGCTGGTCAAGCGGCATGGGGGCCATCTCGAAGTCCAATTCTGCAAACGAGCCTTTGCCGCCAGTTTGGCGTTTGTAAGTCTCCTTATGGCGAACTGGAGCAATGAGGGCTTCCTTGTAGGCTACACGCGGTTTGCCGTGGTTGCAAGCCACATTGAACTCCCTTTTCAGACGATCAAGCAGGATGTCGAGGTGAAGTTCGCCCATACCGCTAATCAGGGTTTGGCCGGATTCTTCATTCACTGAAACCACGAAAGTAGGATCCTCTTCCGCCAGTTTGTTCAGTGCCGACATCAGCTTGTCATCATCGTCCTTGGTTTTGGGTTCTACGGCGATGTGGATTACAGGCTCAGGGAATTCGATATTCTCAAGCGAGATAGGGAATTTCTCTTCTGCCAGTGTATCACCCGTATGGATATTCTTCATACCCACCAGCGCCACGATGTTTCCTGCTGATATCTCATCCAATTGCGTCTGCTTATTGGAGTGCATCTGCAGGATTTTCGACACGCGTTCACGCTGACCTGTTGACACATTGTAAATCACCTCTCCTGCTTTCAGCACACCCGAATAGACCTTGATGAAAGTCAGTTTGCCCACATAGGGGTCGGTGGCGATTTTGAAAGCCAGGGCGGAGAAATGTTCGTGCTCGTCCATCTTGCGTTCTTCCTCTTTCTCCGTTTTTGGATTGATACCTTTAATTGGAGGCATATCCAGCGGTGAAGGAAGGTAGCGCACAATCGCGTCAATCAGTCGCTGCACCCCTTTGTTCTTGAATGAAGAACCGCAGAGCACAGGGCAGATATGGCGTTCAATGGTTGAGCGGCGAATGGTGGCAATCAGTTCATCCTCGGTAATCTCATCCGGGGCGTCGAAATACTTTGCCATCAGCTCCTCGTCAAAGTCGGCCAGTGCTTCTATCAGTTTCTCACGATACTCAGCGGCTTCCTCGGCCATGTCGGCGGGGATATCCACTGCGTAGTAGGTAAGTCCCTGGTCTTCCTCGTTCCACTCGTATGCCTTCATCTCGATCAAGTCGATGACCCCTTTGAATTGGTCCTCGGCTCCGATAGGCAGTTGCAGTGCCACGGGGTTGGCACCCAGCTTCTCCTTAATTTGTCGAACGGCACCGTAGAAATCTGCGCCCGACCTGTCCATCTTATTGATGTAGGCTATACGGGCCACATGGTACTTGTCAGCCTGGCGCCATACGGTTTCAGACTGAGGCTCCACGCCACCCACGGCGCAAAACAATGCCACAGCTCCATCCAAAATTCTCAAAGAACGTTCAACTTCGACTGTAAAATCGACATGACCGGGAGTGTCGATAATGTTGATTTTATAGTCATCCGACCGGTATTTCCACATCACTGTAGTGGCCGCACTCGTAATGGTGATGCCCCTCTCCTGCTCCTGGACCATCCAGTCCATGGTGGCAGTTCCTTCGTCAACTTCGCCGATCTTATAATTTTTTCCGGTATAGTAGAGGATTCTTTCGGTCGTGGTGGTCTTTCCGGCATCAATATGTGCCATGATACCAATATTCCTAACCTTGGTCAACTCCTCTGACATAGCCAGTCCTCTTACCGAATGGAAATTATGCGATTTTAGAATCTGAAGTGAGAGAATGCCTTGTTAGCCTCTGCCATTCTGTGCGTATCTTCTTTACGCTTGAAGGCGGCACCCTCTTCTTTGTATGCAGCCATAATTTCTGCAGCCAACTTGGCAGCCATCGTCTTCTCGTGACGTTTGCGTGCAAAGTTGATTAAGTTTTTCATACCGACAGATTGCTTTCTTTCGGGACGGAGTTCGGTAGGGATTTGGAAGGTGGCACCACCAATTCTTCTACTCTTAACTTCCAAAGAAGGAGTAACATTGGCCAAAGCCTGTTTCCATACTTCGATACCGTCTTCGCTGGTCTTTTCTGCTACGATGTCAATAGCGTCGTAGAAGATTTCGAAAGCAATGGATTTTTTACCTTTGAGCATGATGTTGTTGACAAACTTAGTCACCATCACGTCATTGAATTTAGGATCAGGAAGGATAATCCTTTTTTTTGGTTTTGATTTTCTCATAACTCTGTAACTTCAATAATTGGTTTATTTACTCTGGAAATCGTCCATTTTGACGTTCCATTTACTGTTTGCTGATTTTGATGTAAGAAGACGCAGCACGCTGCGTCTCTACATTAATATATTATTGGGCTTTTTTCTTGGGACGCTTGGCACCGTATTTCGATCTGCCTTGCAGACGGCCTTCTACGCCAGCGGAATCCAACGCACCGCGAACGATGTGATATCTTACACCAGGAAGGTCTTTCACACGACCGCCTCTAACCAATACGATAGAGTGTTCCTGCAGGTTGTGGCCTTCACCGGGGATGTAAGCGTTAACTTCTTTTCCGTTGGTCATACGAACTCTCGCTACTTTACGCATAGCTGAGTTAGGTTTTTTGGGAGTTGTGGTGTAAACTCTCAGACAAACACCGCGTCTTTGCGGGCAAGCATCCAATGCTCTTGACTTACTTTGCGAAGTCAGTTTCTTTCTTCCTTTTCTTACTAATTGCTGTATTGTCGGCATACTTTTTAATTTAGTTTAATCTTTTAATTTCCAATACAAAAATGCCCAATTTTTGGGACTGCAAAAATACAATTTTTTTCATAACAAACGCTACTGGTCGTTTTTTTTTTGATTTTTATTTTCAAAGAAGAAAAGACAAAAACATATTGTATTACAAATTAAATAGTTACATTGCAACAGATCAGAATTCAGAATTCGAGAATACGATTCCGCTGCGCTACGCTTGCGGAATGGAGAACAAAGGACAAAGAACAAACAAAATTAAAAAGGCAAAATTCAAAAGACTTTAGACTTCAGCTTACTCAGTTCCTTAAATTCTTCACTGTTTTCTATCAACTTAATCCCTCTCATAATTTCACCTCTTAATATCTTCACAAAAATAATTATATTTGCAGTTGACAAATTGTCCAATAAATTCTTTTTATTCCATTTATTATGAAAACATTACACAAAATCAGCCTTTTCGTGGCCATCATCTGCCTTCTTTTTACATTTAGTGCCTGTAAAAAAGAGGGTGTCTATAATCCTGCAAAAAAGATAGCAGCTGTTTACGAAGAAGTGGACGACAATCCCACACCTTCTTACAAAGCGGCCACCAGAGAACTGAAAGCCACCTACGTCTGGGACGTCAACCTGCTTTCAAAGATCATCTTCCACGATGAAGAAGAGACAACGACCTACACCTATATCTACAACAAAAAACAGCTTATAGAGGTGAACATGGGCACAGATGGTAAACTGAAAGTGGAATACGACGGCAACAATGTTCAAAAAATCCATTTCAGTCTGAATGGTACAGAAATGCTCACCGTTGAGTACATTCGCAATGGCAAACAGATCAGCGGTGCCGATGTGGAAGTTTCGACAGATCTGTTAGAGGATTTTCTCAAGAAAAAACACACACCCGTCATCAAGGACATGCTACAGACTTTCCTGCCCTATCAGATGGACATTGCCTTCGCCAAATCGGCTCAACAATTTGCCCAAAACTATGCAACCGACAGCAAAGGTGCCTCACTTAAAGGCCACATTGACTACGAATGGAACGGCAAGAACATCTCCAAAGCCGACTTCTCACTGAGTTTCATCATCTACTCCGTCCAAATTGTGTCCATCTATGAATTCGACAACAACAACAATCCTTTCTCAGGAGGCATGCTGGCCAGTGGCGAAAGTGTGGATGAAGACATCTTAGCCATGTTCCACGGCTGGATGAATGTTAATAACATCACCAAGAGCACCATCTCCTTGTATGCCGAAGGCGAAAACGACACCGATGTCATTACACGCACCTACGAGTATGACAATGACAAATATCCGGTTAAAGTCACCACAAAAGACATAGATGGAAATATTGAAGACGTGCTGTATTATGAATACGGGGAATAGGAAAATTAAAGAACAAAGAACAAAGTAGAGACGCGGTGTGCTGCGTCTGAAATTCAGAATTCAAAATTCAGAATTCAAAAAGACATTAGACTTTAGCATACTTAACTTCTTAGTTTCTTAACCTTTTAACCATTTTAGAACTATAACTCAAAACATCAAAATAATCATGGAATCATCTTTTAAACAATTAGTTGCTGAAGGCATTCCGAGCAAATTACCCGAGCCTAAACCTTATGATCCAACGATTAACCATGCGCCGAAGAGAAAAGACATTCTGACGGCTGCAGAGAAGAAATTGGCCCTGCGTAATGCATTGCGTTACTTCCCTAAAGAGTGGCATCCCGTGCTGGCGCCCGAATTTGTCAAGGAGTTGCACGACTACGGTCGCATATACATGTACCGTTTCCGTCCTGACTATAAGATGTTTGCCCGTCCCATTGACGAGTATCCGGCCAAGTGTCGGCAGGCGGCAGCCATCATGCTGATGATACAGAACAACCTCGACCCCGCCGTGGCACAGCATCCGCACGAGTTGATCACCTACGGTGGCAACGGCGCCGTTTTCCAGAACTGGGCGCAATACCGCCTGACCATGAAATACTTGTCGGAAATGACCGACGAGCAAACGCTGGTGATGTATTCTGGACACCCGATGGGCCTGTTCCCGTCGCACAAGAATGCCCCGCGCGTAGTGGTCACCAACGGTATGGTTATTCCAAACTACTCAAAGCCAGACCATTGGGAAAAATTTAACGCTATGGGTGTCAGCCAGTACGGCCAGATGACCGCTGGTTCTTACATGTACATCGGACCTCAAGGCATTGTGCACGGCACTACCATTACCGTGCTGAATGCCTGCCGTAAGATTGGCGGCACACCTGAGGGCAAACTGTTCATCACCGCTGGTTTGGGCGGCATGTCGGGCGCACAACCCAAGGCTGGCAACATTGCCGGTGTGGTCTCGGTGACCGCCGAAATCAATCCTGCTGCCACCCAGAAGCGCTACACCCAAGGTTGGGTTGACGAGGTGGAAGACAATCTGGAAGTGTTGATGCAGAAGGTTGCTGACGCACGCCAGCGCAAAATCAGTCGCTCGTTCGCCTATCAGGGCAACATTGTCGATCTTTGGGAATATTGCGCCGACCACAACATTCAGGTGGACCTCGGCTCCGACCAAACTTCGTTGCACAACCCGTGGGCTGGTGGCTACTACCCTGTCGGCATCAGCTTCGAAGATGCTAAGGTGATGATGGCCGACGAGCCCGATAAGTTCAAAGAAGCCGTACAGAAGAGCTTACGCCGCCAGGTGGCTGCCATTAACAAGCTGACAGCCAAGGGCATGTACTTCTTCGACTATGGCAACGCCTTCCTGTTGGAGTCGAGCCGTGCCGGTGCTGACATTCTCAAAGCCGATGGCACCTTCCGCTATCCTTCATACGTACAAGATATTATGGGTCCCATGTGCTTCGACTACGGCTTCGGTCCGTTCAGATGGGTATGCACCTCGGGCAAGCCTGAAGACTTGGAGATGACCGACCAACTGGCCATTGAAGTGCTGACCGAAATCAGCCACCACGCTCCGCAAGAAATCCAGCAGCAGATGCACGACAACATCCGCTGGATTAAGGGAGCCAAGGCCAACAAGCTGGTGGTTGGCTCGCAGGCGCGCATCCTCTATGCTGATGCCGAAGGACGTATCAAGATTGCCGAAGCTTTCAACAAAGCGATCAAGGACGGCCGTTTGAGCGCACCCGTAGTGCTGGGCCGCGACCATCACGACGTGTCGGGCACCGACTCGCCGTACCGTGAGACCTCAAACATCTACGACGGCTCATCATTCACCGCCGACATGGCCATCCAGAATGTCATCGGCGACTCGTTCCGCGGAGCCACCTGGGTATCCATCCACAATGGTGGTGGCGTCGGCTGGGGCGAAGTGATTAACGGTGGTTTCGGTATGCTGCTCGACGGCACCGCTGAGGCCGACTGCCGGTTGAAGAACATGCTCTATTGGGACGTGAACAACGGTATCAGCCGCCGTGCATGGGCCCGCAACGACGGAGCACTGTTCGCCATCAAACGCGCCATGGCCGAAAATCCGAACCTCAAAGTTACCTTGCCCAACATGGCCGATGATGCTGTGATAGAAAAAGCGCTGGGTAATTTAATGATTAGCCACAAACTTTTATAAACAGAAGAGCCGCGGCATGCCGCGGCTCTTCTTGTTTTTATTGATCGTTAAGCAAGATACTACATATCATCATCTTTGACACAACGAACAGAGCAAGCATAGTCGTTACTTGGATGAAGCATATACGATATGGTTGGTTGGGTACCATTAAACTCGCAGCTGCCAGGTGTACTCTCACACCACCAATAATAACCATTCATTTCCAAGTTGTTGTAACCATCTGGAGTAATGTATCCTGCAGGCATAGCCGAAAAGCCCGTTGCATTGTTTTCATCAATATTATATGCAGGAGAACACTCGTCGCCAGTTTTACCCCATACTGCCGTATTAGAAGCTAAAGCCTTGGCAATATTATAGATATTATCACCGCAAACGTACTGACTTTGGCTGGATACATAATCATTCATTTGCGACCACTCATCTATGGTTGGAATATGCCAACCTGTAGGGCAAATACCCTGCCGGTTATTGAAATCTGTAATAGGTTCAGTACTGCGCATAGCGGCTACATAGTTATACAAAAGGCCGTATGCATTTCCTAATGATATCGGATCTGAATAGTAATAGGGCAACGTAGGAGATGTGAAGTAGAGACTAGAATACATCAGTGCGGTACCATCGGCGTAATGTGTAGTACGCAAATTCTCTTTCATCCAGCATTGGCTACCAATAGCCACAGTATGATATTTATTAAAGTCATAGTCTTCAATTGTAGAAGTGCCGCATTTAAACTGCATTTGGTCTTTCATTCCATCTATAATCTCTTGCAAACTATCGGCTTGCTGTTGGGCTACTCGAATACTATTCATCAAAGAATCGAATTGACGTTTGGTAATGTATTGCGCATCGTTCTCAAAGGCTGAAACCATAGTAGGAACCGTCGGCATTTCGGGGGTGTTTGCAAGGTCGTCATAATCGCCACTAAAGGCCACGGGAGCCAGGCTATTAAGCGTTGACTGCAACGATTCCACCTCACTCTGTTGGGCATCTAACTGAGCGCTTACGGAGTTATTATTGTAAACACAACGCACGGAATAGCCGTTGAGGACATAATATTTATCTCTAACCACATCGGGATAATCTTTGTAGATGTAGTAGTAGTTTGCATAGTTCGCATAGGGCGAAGTTGCAGTCCAGAAATCGGCGACAGCGCCGCCATTTGCGTGGCCGAAACCTGTGTAGAAGCCAGCGGGATAGGCCGAAAAGTCAGTGGCATTATTTTCATAAACAGGGTGTTTTTGATTTCTGTATAGTCGTAATTCGGTTTTGACGATGCTTTGGCCCACGCGGGAACGGTGGGATCGGTTTCAGTTTTCAGGTAGTTGGCGTCGTTCTCGAATGCCGAAACCTTGGTCGGAACAGTCGGAATTGTTGGGGTATTTTTGATTTCAGTATAGTCGTAATTCGGTTTTGACGACTCTTTGGCCCATGCGGGAACGGTGGGATCGGTTTCAGATTTCAGGTAATTGGCGTCGTTCTCGAATGCCGAAACCTTGGTGGGAACCGTCGGGATTGTTGGGGTGTTTTTGATTTCTGTATAGTCGTAATTCGGTTTTGACGATTCCTTGGCCCATGCGGGAACGGTGGGATCGGTTTCAGATTTCAGGTAATTGGCGTCGTTCTCGAATGCCGAAACTTTGGTCGGAACCGTCGGAATTTCGGGGGTATTTTTGATTTCGGTATAGTCGTAATTGGGCTTTTCCGCTTCTTTTGCCCACGCAGGAACGGTGGGGTCAGTCTCGGTATAGTTGCCCACCTTATTAGCGTATTGGGCATAAGGAACGCTCAGCAGCTGCTGTACGGTTGTAATGCGACCGTCATTCCCCATATCAGTCTCTACCTTAATAAAATATGGACCACTGCCCCACTCTATGTCGGCAAAAACACCTGAGGTCACCGTGCCGCCGCCAATAAGCAGCGTCATCAGACCATTCACATTGGTTGTGGCGTTATGGGTTTCGGCATACACCACGCTACCCGACTCGCTGCCTTGCAGCAGGGAGACCGTCACCGTCACGGGAGCATTGGCCATCAAGTGGTTGCTATTATTGCGAACCACAGCCTGATAGGTAAATTGCTGGGGTGCCTGTGCAAAAACGGTCAACGACAGGGCCAGCATGAGGAAAAGAGTAAGCAGTTTTTTCATAGATATATTGGTTTTGAGTTATAGAATTTTAGAGTTATGGAATTATAGAGTAATGGAGTTTGAAAAATTGTTGTATTTTTGCAATTAATTCAACTATTATTAACCTTATTTTATCATATTAGATTGGAGGACATGAAGAATTATCCGTTTGAAAATCTTGAGGCGTGGAGGTATTCCAGGATGTTGGTTTCTGATGTATATCATATATTAGAGCATTTTCCTACTTTTGAGCGATATGGCTTGTGTGATCAAATTCGACGTGCAGTGATTTCTGTTCCTTCAAATATAGCCGAAGGTAGTGCAAGGATTTTTCCTAAAGAGCAATTAAGATTCATTGATTATTCTTATGGTTCACTTATGGAAGTTTATTGTCAATTAATTCTCGCTAATGATTTAAATTATATTTCGGAAGAACAGTTATCAAATATTAAAGAGAAAATTTTCATTATCGGAAAGATGATCAATGGAATGCGACGACGACAACTTAAACGCACCTCTGAACAACCCTCTCCTCACTCAATAATTCTATAACTCCATAATTCCATAACTCTCATCTTCTACATCGTCTTAATAATTTTGAACGTTTTCAACGTCTGGTTGCCGTCGGTGACACGTAGGTAGTAGGTGCCCGAGGACAGATCGGTCATGTCAATGTCGGTTTGAACACCGGCGACTTTCAGGGTTCGAAGGTATTGACCGTTGTTATTGAACAATGCAACCTGTAGAGACTTACGACCGTGTTTCTCTACGCCATTGTTGACCGTCAATGTCAATTTGTCCGCCGTCGGATTGGGATACACCTTGGCATCCAATGTTATTTGGGGGTAATTGTCCACACCGACGGTTTGGATTTCGTAAGGTTGCTGCACACCTTCAGCTATCGAAGCGTTGCCATTGGCAGCGGTCTGCACAGCAATCTGCCCGATGGTGTAGCTAACACTGCCGGCATTGCCCGTAGCTTCGCCGCCAGTTGTGGTAATAGTTTCCTGCGCATAACCCATCATAATGAGGACCATTGCGCCAGCAATCAAGAGTATTTTTTTCATATACAACATCTTATAACATTAATATCAATAAGAAAATTCTGATTATCAGTGGGAAAAACCTCCTTCATCTATCATCCTTGCAATTATATAAAAAAAAACGATAGGAACAAAACTAAATTTGCCCCTATCGTTAAATTACAACGAATAAATCCAGATATCAGATTATTTCAGTTTTGCTTTCAGCACCTTTATCATATCGACGGTCATGGCAGCAAGGTCGTAGGTGGGTTTGAAACCCCACTCTTCGCGAGCGCAGTGGTCGTCCATACAGTTGGGCCACGAGTCGGCAATACCTTGACGAAGCTCATCGAACTTGTATTCCATCTGGAAATCAGGAATATGCTTCTTAATTTCAGCATAAATCTGCTCCGGCTCAAAACTCATTGCCGTAATATTAAAGGAGTTACGGTGAATCAACTTGGTCGGATCAGCTTCCATCAGGTCCATAGCGGCTTTCAAAGCATCGGGCATGTACATCATGTCCATGTAGGTGCCTTTGGCAATGGGGCAAGTGAATTTCTCACCTTTCACGGCAGCATAATAGATTTCCACTGCATAGTCGGTGGTACCGCCACCGGGCAGCGTCACGTTGGAGATAAGGCCGGGGAAGCGTACCGAACGGGTATCCACACCAAAGCGTTTAAAGTAGTAGTCGCTCAGCAACTCGCCAGTCACCTTGGTCACACCGTAAATGGTGCGCGGACGCTGGATGGTGTCTTGTGGAGTCATGTCGTGCGGGGTGTCGGGACCGAAAGCACCGATGGAGCTGGGGGTAAAGAGGGCACAACCATACTCGCGCGAAACTTCGAGGCAGTTGAGCAGCGCGCCTATACCCACATTCCAACCCAACATGGGGTTAGCTTCAGCCTTGGCCGACAGGATAGCAGCCAAGTTGAAGATGGCATCAATCTTGTATTTTTTCACTGCGTCGGCAATCTCCTGAGCATTGGTGGCGTCAATCTTGCACGAAGGGCCACTCTCTGCCAGTTCGCCTTTCAGAGGATAAATCATATCGGCGGCAACCACATTGTCGGTACCGTAATTCTTACGTAAAGCAGGGGTCAGTTCGGAACCAATTTGTCCGCAGGCTCCAATCACTAATATTCTTTTCATATCTATAACTGTTTTAGTATTATCTAATTACAAACGGCAAACCAAATTTCTATCGCCGAAGGCATCATCAATTTTGCTTACCGTGGGCCAATATTTGTCCTCGTGTGGCAGCGGGAAGGCAGCCTGCTGACGGGTGTAAGGTCTGTCCCAAGTGTCGGCGCAAACCACGCTCATGGTGTGAGGCGCGCGTTTGATGACATTGTTCACCTTGTCGGCTCTACCCTCTTCAATATCTCTGATTTCCTGACGGATAGCTATCAAAGCATCGCACAGACGGTCGAGTTCGCTCAGAGGTTCACTTTCGGTAGGTTCTACCATCAATGTGCCATGAACGGGGAATGCCACGGTGGGGGCATGGAAACCGTAGTCCATCAGACGTTTGGCAATGTCGCCAACTTGTACGCCAGCGGTTCTTTCAAACTCGTTGCAATCGAGAATCATCTCGTGAGCGCACATACCGTTAGCACCAGTATATAAAATCTTGTAATGACCTTGCAATCTGGCTCTCAAATAGTTGGCATTGAGAATAGCATAGCGTGTAGCTTCGGTCATGCCATTGCCACCAAGCATCTTCATATAGCCGTAGGTGATGGGCAACAGATAAGCGCTGCCGTAAGGAGCGGAAGCCACCTGACTACCCTTCTCGCCGCCAGTTTCGATAATGGCATGCTTGGGCAGGAAGTCAACCAGATGGGCTGCCACTGCGATGGGGCCAACACCAGGACCGCCACCGCCGTGAGGCATGGCAAAGGTCTTGTGCAGGTTGAGATGGCAAACATCGGCACCCATAAAGCCGGGCGAAGTGAGACCCACTTGGGCGTTCATGTTGGCACCGTCCATATAAACCAGACCGCCATTGTCGTGAACGATCTTGATAATGTCGAGGATAGCCTCTTCAAATACGCCATGGGTCGAGGGATAGGTAACCATCAGGCAAGAAAGGTTGTCGCGATATTGTTCGGCTTTGGCTTTCAAGTCGGCCACGTCGATTTCACCGTCGGGAGTTGAGTTAACCACCACGATGGTGTTGCCCGCTTTGGCTGAGGAGGCGGGGTTGGTACCGTGAGCCGATGCGGGAATCAAGCAGATGTTGCGGTGACCCTCGCCGTGAGCGATGTGATAGTTGCGGATGACGGTCATGCCGGCATACTCACCAGCGGCACCCGAGTTAGGCTGCAGCGAGATGGCCTTGAAGCCGGTGATGGTGCACAGCCACTGGCTCATCTCGGCAATCATTTCCAGGTAGCCTTCTGCTTGATCGGCTGGTGCAAACGGGTGGATAGCGCAGGTTTCGGGCCAGCTCAGCGGCAGCATTTCAGCGGCAGCGTTGAGCTTCATGGTGCACGATCCCAGCGGAATCATAGCGCGGTTCAATGAAAGGTCTTTCACTTCGAGCATCTTCATGTAACGCATCATCTCCGTTTCGGAATGATATTTCTTGAAGATTTCGTGCTGCATAAACTCGCTCTTACGTGTCAGTTCGGCAGGAATGTTCAGTGCGGGGTTAGCGCATTTTTGGCAAACATAGGGAGTGAACGGCTTGCCAGCGGCTTCGGCCAGGATGGCCAGAATCTCGTTCACATCATCCAGGGTAACGGTCTCGTCGAGAGCTACGCTGAAGCAGGACTCGCACCAGTATTGGAAGTTAACCTTGTGAGCCAAAGCCACTTTCTCCACATCAGCGGGCGTAATGCCTGCGGGCACCTCAAAGCAGAGGGTATCGAAATAGTATTGGTTGTGCTGTTTGTAGCCCAACTTCTCAGCTTCGCGCGAGAGGACGCCAGCCAGCACGTTAATCTTGGTGGCGATGTTCTTCAGTCCTTGTGCACCGTACCACATGCCATAGAAGCCGGCCATAATGGCGGTCAGAGCGCTGGCGGTACAGATATTGGAAGTTGCTCTTTCGCGTTTGATGTGCTGTTCGCGCATCTGCAGAGCCATACGAACGGCGCGTTTGCCTTCGGCATCAACGGTGATACCGATGATACGGCCGGGCATCTGGCGTTTGAAGTCCTCCTTGCAAGCGAAATAGCCGGCGGCAGGAGAACCAAAGCCCATGGGAATACCGAAACGCTGGGTGGAACCCATCACGCAGTCGGCGCCCCACTCACCCGGAGGGGTCAGGATGGCCAGCGACAGCAGGTCGGCAGCAACACCCACGAAAATGTTGTGAGCCTTAGCCTTTTCAACAAACTGGGCATAATTGTGGATGGCACCATGTTGGTTGGGATATTGGATCATGGCACCGAAGAAGGTGTCGTCGAGTTCCACTTTGTCGGCCTTGCCAACCACCAGTTCGATGCCCTGAGGAGCGGCGTTGGTCTTCATCACGCCGAGGGTGTGGGCAAATACATCTTCCGAAACGAAATATTTGCAAACGTTGTTCTTTACGGCTTCGCGGCTGCGGCTGCGGAAGAACATCAGCATCATCTCGCCGGCGGCGGTTGCCTCATCCAGCATGGAAGCGTTGGCGATGGGCATGCCCGTCAAATCGGAAATCATGGTCTGGTAGTTCAGCAGAGCCTCGATACGGCCTTGCGAAATCTCGGCCTGATAGGGAGTGTAAGCCGTGTACCAGCCGGGATTCTCGAACACATTGCGCAAAATAACGGCGGGCGTATGCGTGTTGTAGTAGCCCATACCGATATAGGATTTGTAAATCTTATTCTTTGACATCAGTTCCTTCACCTCGCTCAGGTAGGCTTGTTCGGTCAGCCCGTCGGGCAGCGGCAGAGGTTCCTTCAAACGAATGGAAGCAGGGATGGTTTTCTCAATAAGTTCATCCATCGTCTTGACACCGATAGTTTGCAGCATTTTGGCTGCCTCTTCACTACTCGGGCCGTTGTGTCTTTTAACAAATTTATCGCTTAACATTTTGATTTATATTTAATTATATATAAAAATTTATTTCCAATTTGGCATGCAAATATACAATAATTTGAATATTGATTCACATCTTTTTCTTTGGAAAGGATATAAAAAAATGGTGTAAATTTGCGGGTTGAAAACAACAGCAATGAGCATCCTGACAGAATACCCCGTATGGCTAATCATATTGTGCATCCTACTTGGCGCAGGATACGCCTTTTTGCTTTACTACAAGAACCGCAATATCGACTACGGGAAACGCCCCCGCAACGTGATGTTTGCACTGCGCGGGCTGGTCATCACATTGATTGCGATGCTGTTGCTGGCCCCCATGATCAAATCGACACGCAAAACCACCGAGAAGCCCGTCGTCATCTTTGCCATCGACAATTCCGAATCACTGCTACTAACCAAAGATTCAGCCTATTACAAAAACGATTTTGGCAAAGAAGTTAATAAGCTGGTCCATAGTTTGGGCAACAAATACGAGACTGAAGTCTATTATTTTGGCGAGAAGAACACCCCTATCAACTCGTCTGAAGAAGATATAGCCCTCGACTTTAAAGATAAGAACACCAATATATCGGCAATATTTGACGAAATATCAGGCGTTTACGCTTTCCAGAATGTTGGCGCGCTGGTACTGCTCACCGACGGCATCTACAATCAGGGCTCAAATCCTTACTACAAGGCGCAACAGGTGAAGTTCCCCGTGCATACGGTTGGCTTAGGAAATCCCGAAATGCAGACCGACTTGTCGATTGCGGGCATCAACCATAACAGCAAGACTTTCAAGGGCAACCTGTTTCCCGTGGAGGTGAAGGTCGCCGCCACACAACTGGCTGGCAAGCGCACTGTGCTGACCGTCGCCGACAAAGAGAAGACCTTGTTTACCAAAGAGATCTATATTTCTGGCAAACAGCATTTTGAAACTGTAAAATTATTCATCGAAGCCAAGGCCACGGGCATTTACAAATATACGGTATCGCTGAGCGAGGTGGACGGTGAAATCACCACGCAGAACAACCACGCCACCTTCTTCGTCGAGATTGTTGACACCCGCGAGAAGATCGGCATTCTCTACCATGCCCCCCACCCCGACATCAGCGCCATCAGTCAGGCCATCGAGACGTCGGAGAAGTATCAGGTGGAGACCTTCGCGGCGGCTGACTTCCAAGGCGACATCAACAAGTATTCGCTGCTTATCCTACACCAGCTGCCCTCACGCACACAATCCGCGTCGGCTCTCATCGAAAAGGCGCGCAAGGTCGGCACGCCCATCCTGTTCATCCTTGGACAAGAGAGCAATCTCAGCGCCTTCAACACGCTCGACGCAGGCCTGAAAGTGAACCAGAGCAAAAACCTGTTCAACGACGCCGTGCCCTCCTACAACAGCAACTTCTCATCCTTCACTTTCTCGGACGAGACCAAACAGATGCTGCCCAAGTTCCCGCCGCTGCACACCTTCTTCGGCAACTATCAAACCTCTGGCGGCACAAACATTTTCATGTATCAGAAAATCAGCAATGTAGAAACACAATATCCACTCATCACCTTCGGTGAAAGCCATGGCGTAAGAACGGGCGTTATTGCGGGCAGCGGCCTCTGGCAATGGCGCATCTACAACTATCTGTACGAACAAAACCACGATGCCTTCAACGAAATCATCAACAAGACAGTGCTTTATCTGTCGGTAAAGAGCGACCGCAGCCAATTCCGCGTGCAGGCGCCCACCCTCGTCAATGAGAACGAGGCTGTTGAATTCAATGCCGAGGTTTACAACGACAGCTACGAACTTATCACCGAACCCGAAGTGACGATGACCGTCACCAGCGAGGACAGCAAGAAATACACCGCCATCTTCTCGAAGCAGAACAACGGCTATCATCTCAACATGGGGCGGTTGCCTGCGGGCGACTACCACTGGACGGCCAGCACCGAGTTCGGCGGCAAGAAGCATAGCAAGTCGGGGCTCTTCACCGTGCGCGAAGTGATGGTGGAGGCTGTCAACCTCACCGCCGACCACCAGCTGCTGCAGAACATAGCACAGACCAGCGGCGGACAATTCTTCACCAAGGACAACCTGCAAGAGGTGGAACAAGCCATCAAAAACGACCGCAACATCACCACCATTGCCACTTACGAAAAAGACTTCAACCTACTGATGAACAGCTGGATATACTTCACCATCCTCATTCTGCTTATGGCCGCCGAATGGTTCATGAGGAAATGGGGAGGTGGGTATTAAACGGAGAACGGAGAACGGAGAGATGAGAGATGAAAACTCCGCTGACGCGGGAAGTCAAAATTCAAAATTCAAAGCACAAAGAACAAATTCATAATTCACAATGCACGATGCATAATTAAGTTTCACTTTTCACTTCTCACTTTTCACTACTCACTCCAACAATTAAACAATCAACAATTCAACTAATCTTAACTCCTTAGTTTCTTAACTTCTTAACTTCTCTCTAATCAACCAACAATGAAAAAAATCATATATACAATATTAATATTATGTATGGGGCTCGCTTCGTCGGCTCAACAGATTGCGTTGCTGAAGTATCATGGCGGCGGCGACTGGTATGCCAATCCCACCTCATTGAAGAATCTTATTACCTTTTGCAACCAGAACTTGGGCACTTCGCTCAATCCCTCGCCGGCCACGGTGGAAGTGGGCAGTGCCGACATTTTCCGCTACCCGTTCATCCACATGACGGGGCATGGCAACGTGGCCTTTTCGGACGATGAGGCCGCCAACCTGCGCATGTATCTCTTGTCGGGCGGCTTCCTGCACATCGACGACAATTACGGCTTGGACAAATACGCCCGCTCGCAGATGAAGAAGGTGTTCCCCGAACTGGATTTTGTAGAACTGCCATACAACCATCCCATTTTCCATCAGAAATACACATTTCCGAACGGTCTGCCCAAAATCCACGAGCACGATGGCAAGGTGCCGCAGGGTTTCGGCCTCATCTGGGAGGGGCGGCTGGTATGCTTTTACAGCTATGAATGCGACCTCGGCGACGGCTGGGAGGACATCACCGTACATCACGATACCGAAGAGGCACACCAGAAAGCGTTGAAGATGGGCGCTAACCTGATACAATACGTCTTCACCAAATAAAAAGGAGAATTTCTCTTCATTTTTCAGGTTTTAAAATGTATTTTTCTCGAAAAAAATTATTTTTTTCAGGATGTTGTTTTTATATGAAAATATTTCTATATTTGCCGACTTTTTTACGTGTAATTTACGCTGAGTAGGAAAAAGAAAAGGTAAGGATCATAAACAATTGAAACACAGTAAATTAAAAACACTGAAAAAGTGACAGGGCATTAGAAATGCGAGCGGCAGAATTGTTGGCAAGCACAAAAAATGCTCCGAAACGAAGCAACAAATAACAAAAATAACATAGAAATATTCAGAAAAATGAAAATAGTTAATTATTTTAAAGTAACTTACGACGAGCTGGCACACAAAGTGTCATGGCCGAGCGCAAAAGACCTTCAGAATAGCGTTGTTGTCGTATCTATTGCTTCCCTAATCATAGCACTTGTTGTGTTTTTGATGGATGCGGTATTCAATGCAGGGATGGGATTACTCTTCCCGGCTGTTTAATTTTTCTAATATTAATTTAGTATTTACTCCATAACACACATTGAGATGGCAGAGATCGAAAAAAAATGGTATGTCCTCAAGGTTGTAACGGGCAGTGAGAAGAAGGTAAAGCAATACATTGAAAGTGAGGTGGCAGCATCTCATTTGAGCGACTTCATCTCGCGCATTATTGTGCCGACCGAGAAGATTTATCAGATTCGCAACGGTAAGAAAATCAGCAAAGAGCGCACTTTTTTCCCTGGCTACATGTTTGTAGAAGCCATGTTGCTGGGCGAGGTACAACACCTGCTGGTTAACATACCTGGCGTGTTGGGGTTTGTTGGAAGTAACAAGAAGACAGACCCTCCCACTCCGCTGAGACCTGCCGAAGTCACCCGCATGTTGGGAAAGGTTGACGAAATGTTAGAACAGGACGAGGCCTTTGCTCCCCCTTTCATTGTTGGTGAGGAAATCAAAGTGATTGATGGTCCATTTAACACCTTCAACGGTATCATCGAAGAGATCAATACCGAGAAGAAGAAGCTGAAAGTCATGGTGAAGATTTTCGGCCGTAAGACTCCGCTCGAGCTGAGTTTTATGCAAGTGGAAAAAGTATAATACTAAAACAAATAAAATCGTTACACAACCCAAAAAAACTTAAAAGATGGCAAAAGAAGTAGCTGGACTTATTAAGTTACAAATCAAGGGTGGAGCAGCCAACCCCTCACCTCCTGTAGGACCCGCATTAGGTTCAAAGGGCGTGAACATCATGGAGTTCTGCAAACAGTTCAATGCTCGTACTCAGGACCAAGCTGGCAAGGTTATTCCTGTGATCATTACTGTTTACAAAGACAAGTCGTTTGACTTCATTACCAAGACTCCTCCGGTTGCCGTACAGTTAATGGAAGCAACCAAAGTTCAAAAGGGATCTGCAGAACCCAACCGTAACAAAGTGGCCAAGGTTTCTTGGGACCAAGTACGTCAGATTGCAGAAAGCAAGATGAGCGACATGAACTGCTTCACCGTTGAAGAGGCTATGTCGATGGTAGCTGGTACCGCACGAAGCATGGGTATCACTGTGTTTGGTGACAAGTAAGTCCTTTTAGACGACGCAAGTCGCGCCAAAAGCGTGCGCAAAGCGCGCATGTAACAAATTAATAACTAAGTAATAACAAGATCAAAAATGGCTAAAATATCAAAAAAACGCAAAGAGGCTTTTGCTAAGTTTGATAAGACCAAAGTTTACCCTTTGACAGAAGCTGTTAGTTTGGTTAAGGAACTCACCTATACGAAATTCGATGCCTCCTTTGACATTGACGTAAGATTAGGTGTTGACCCCCGTAAAGCCAACCAGATGGTAAGAGGTATTGTTACCCTTCCCCACGGCACAGGTAAAGTGGTAAGAGTTTTGGTTCTTTGCACTCCTGACAAGGAAGACGAAGCCAAAGCAGCCGGCGCTGATTACGTAGGTTTGGATGAATACGTTGACAAGATCAAGAAAGGTTGGACCGACGTTGACGTTATCATCACCATGCCCAGCGTAATGCCCAAGATTGGTGCATTAGGTAAGATATTAGGTCCCCGTGGCTTAATGCCTAACCCCAAAGCCGGTACAGTGACCATGGATATTGGCAAAGCAGTTGCTGATGTAAAAGCCGGTAAGATTGACTTCAAGGTTGACAAATACGGTATCATCCACAGTGGTATCGGCAAAGTGAGATTCACTGCTGATCAGCTGGTTGAGAACACCCGTGAAATGATGTCCACCATCATCAAACTGAAGCCCACCACCGCAAAAGGTACTTACATCAAGAGCATCTACCTGTCAAGCACCATGAGCCCCGGAGTCCAAGTTGATCCGAAATCAGTTACATTATAATTTAAAAGCTAAGTATTATGAAGACAGAAGAAAAGAGTCAGATTATTGACAGCATTGCAAAAGATTTAGCTGAATATTCAAATGTATATGTAACCGACATTGCAGGATTCACTGTAGAGACTGTCAATCAATTAAGAAAACTCTGTTTCCGTCGTGACGTGAAATTCAAAGTGGTTAAGAACACTTTGCTGAAACGTGCCATGGATGCAGCAGAAGGCGATTACAGCGAACTCTATCCGACTTTGAAGGGTGCCACTTCAATCATGTTGTGCAACACCGGCAATGTTCCCGCCAAACTTATCAAAGAGTTCCGTGCAAAGAACAAGAAGCCTCTGTTGAAAGCAGCTCATATTGAAATGACCACTTACATTGGTGACGATCAGTTAGAAGCACTTTGCAACATTAAATCCAAAAACGAACTTATCGGAGATCTCATCGGCTTACTGCAATCTCCTGCCAAGAATGTTGTTTCAGCATTGCAATCTGGCGGTGGCAAGTTAGCTGGTATCGTAAAAACATTATCCGAAAGATAACAAAACAAATTAATCAATAAAGTAATTAACCATTTTAAAAAATTATAACCATGGCAGATTTGAAAGCATTTGCAGAACAATTAGTTAACTTGACCGTTAAAGAAGTTAACGAATTAGCTCAAATTTTAAAAGAAGAATACGGTATTGAACCCGCAGCCGCAGCAGTAGCAGTAGCAGCAGGTCCCGCAGCTGGTGGCGCAGCCGAAGCAGCTGAAGAAAAAACTGAATTCGACGTTATCCTGAAAGCAGCTGGTCCTCAAAAGTTGGCCGTTGTTAAACTGGTGAAAGAACTGGCTAGCCTCGGATTGAAAGAAGCTAAGGAATTAGTTGACGCAGCTCCTAAAGCCCTCAAAGAAGGCATCTCTAAAGACGAAGCTGAAGGCTTGAAGAAAGCATTGGAAGAAGCCGGCGCTGAAGTCGAAATTAAGTAAGGATTCATATCCAACCAATGATAGTACAACACTTCCACGCAAGTGGAAGTATTGTACTTCTTTTGGTATTTGTCAGTCAAACCCTAACCACTGGCAGCCAAAGGCCTACTCACGACCGTCAACCCCACACCGAGTAACTCGCGCATCACTCTCTGACCACCCACTCGCGTTTTCATACATAATCCCCGAAATAAATGACAACGAACAAAAACAGTAGATACAGTTTTGCGTCAACAAGACCTGTCGAATATCCCGACTTTTTGGACATCCAAGTAAAATCATTCCGGGAATTCCTTCAAATCGACACCGACGCAGAGCGAAGACACCAAGAAGGATTATACAAAGTATTTGCAGAAAATTTCCCTATCACCGATGCCCGTAACAGTTTTGTTCTGGAGTTCTTGGACTATTACATTGATGGTCCCCGCTACTCTATGGACGAGTGCATCGAGAGAGGGTTAACTTATAGCGTTCCGCTGAAAGCCAAGATGAAACTTTCGTGCAACGATGCCGACCACGAAGATTTCGAAACGGTGATCCAAGACGTTTATCTGGGCATGATTCCCTACATGACCGAACGCGGAACATTTATTATCAACGGTGCCGAACGCGTCGTCGTTTCGCAGTTGCACCGTTCCCCCGGCGTCTTTTTCGGTTCCTCTTTCCACACCAACGGTTCGCAGCTGTTTTCAGCCAGAATCATCCCCTTCAAGGGTTCGTGGATGGAATTCACCACCGACATCAACAACGTGATGTACGCCTACATCGACCGTAAGAAGAAATTACCCGTAACCACGTTGCTGAGAGCCATCGGATATGAAACGGATAAGGACATCCTCGACATATTCGACATCGACAAGGAAGTGAAGGTGACCAAAGCCAACCTCAAGAAGTGCATCGGCGAGAAATTCGCAGCCAGAGTTGTTAAGACCTGGAACGAAGACTTCGTGGATGAAGAGACTGGTGAGGTTGTCAACATCGACCGTACGGAAGTCATCATCGAGCGCGAAACCATTATGGAAGAAAAACATATCAAGATGATCATGGATGCCAACATCAAGACCGTCCTCTTCCATAAGCAAGATGAAAAACAGACCGACTACTCAGTCATTTTCAACACCTTACAGAAAGACCCGGCCAACTCGGAAAAGCAAGCCATAGAATACATTTATCTGCAACTGCGCAATGCAGCCGCTCCTGATGAAGAGACTGCCCGCAGCACGCTTGATAAATTGTTCTTCTCAGATAAGAGATACGACCTCGGCGAAGTGGGCCGTTACCGTATCAATAAAAAATTAGGTCTGAACATACCTATCGAAACAGGTATTCTGACCAAGGAAGATATCATCAGCATTATCAAATACTTAATCGAGTTGATTAACTCGAAAACCGATGTGGACGATATCGACCACTTGAGCAACAGACGTATCAGAACCGTCGGCGAACAGTTGTACAACCAGTTCGGCGTAGGTTTGGCCCGTATGTCGAGAACCATCCGCGAGAAGATGAATGTTCGCGACAACGAAGTGTTCGGTCCTGCCGACCTTATCAACGCCAAGACGCTGACCTCAGTTATCAACTCGTTCTTCGGCACCAACCAGCTGTCGCAATTCATGGACCAGACCAACCCGCTGTCAGAGCTGACTCACAAGAGAAGAATCTCGGCTTTGGGTCCTGGAGGTTTGTCGAGAGAGCGTGCCGGCTTCGAGGTTCGTGACGTACACTACACCCACTACGGCCGTCTGTGTACGATTGAGACCCCTGAAGGTCCCAACATCGGTCTGATCTCCTCACTCTGCGTATTTGCCAAGATCAACAACCTCGGTTTCATTGAGACTCCCTATCGTCGCGTTGTCAACGGTCAGGTTCAATTCAACGAGGAGCCCGTTTATCTTAGCGCAGAAGAAGAAGAGAACAAGTCGATTGCTCAAGCCAACACTCCTATGGATGAGAATGGCGTGCTGGAAGACAGAGTGAAAGCTCGTAATCTGGCCGACTACCCCATCCTTAACAAAGAAGAAATCGACCTCATTGATATCGCACCCAACCAGATTGCATCTATCGCTGCATCGTTGATCCCGTTCCTCGAACACGACGACGCCAACCGTGCGCTGATGGGTTCGAACATGATGCGTCAGGCTGTGCCTCTTCTCTGCCCCGAAGCTCCTATCGTGGGTACCGGTTTGGAGAAACAAGTGGCTCTCGACTCGCGTGCACTGCTCCGCGCAGAAGGCAGCGGCGTTGTAGAATTCGCTGATGCTCAAGAGATTGTCATCAACTACGACTTGACAGAAAACGAAAAGCTGGTAAGCTTCGAGTCGAATGTAAAGACTTACAAACTCGAGAAGTTCAGACGTACCAACCAGAACTCCTGCATCAACATGAAGCCTATCGTCAAGAAAGGCCAACGTGTTGAGAAGGGCGATGTGCTGACCGAAGGTTACGCCACCCGCAACGGTGAGTTGGCATTGGGACGCAACCTGATGGTTGCCTTCATGCCTTGGAAGGGTTACAACTACGAGGACGCTATCGTGATTTCAGAAAAAGTGGTGAAGGAAGACCTTCTCACCTCTATTCATATTGAAGAGTTCACTTTGGAGGTTCGCGACACCAAACGCGGTGTGGAAGAGCTTACCAACGACATCCCCAATGTTTCAGCCGAAGCCACCAAAGATCTGGGTGAAGACGGTTTGATTCGCGTAGGTGCCGAAGTGAACGAAGGCGACATCCTCATTGGTAAGATCACACCTAAGGGCGAGACTTATCCTACTCCTGAGGAGAAACTGCTCCGCGCCATCTTCGGAGACAAGGCTGGCGATGTAAAAGACGCCTCCCTCAAAGCGCCTCCATCAATGAAGGGTGTGGTTATCGCCACCAAGTCACTGTCGAGAATTATCAAAGACAGAAAGACCAAGCTGAGAGATCAGGATTTACTCAAAGAAATCGACGCCAAGTACGAAAAGCAACTGAATGCTTTGAAATCTGAGTTGATTTCCAAGTTATACAAACTCCTGGAAGGCAAGATTGCCCACAATATCTACGACAACATGAAGAACATAGTTATCCAAAAGGGTGCTAAGTTCTCACAAAAGTTGCTCGCCACCATCCACTACCCCACCGTAGTCATCTCGAAATGGACCAACGATGGCCGTATCAACGGACTGGTAGCTGAGATTATCCGCAGATATCTGGTTAAAGAAAGAGCTATCCAGGCAGAATACACACGTCAGAAATTCGATGCCACTATCGGTAACGAGCTGCCCAACGGTATCGTGCAAATGGCCAAGGTTTACATCGCTGACAAGCGTAAGCTGAAAGTCGGTGACAAGATGGCCGGTCGTCACGGTAACAAGGGTATCGTAGCCAAGGTGGTCAGCGAAGAAGACATGCCGTTCCTCGAAGACGGCCGTCCTGTTGACATCGTACTGAACCCTCTGGGCGTACCTTCGCGTATGAACTTGGGACAGATTTACGAGACCGTTTTAGGATGGGCTGGCAAGGAGTTAGGCATGAAATTTGCGACACCTATTTTTGATGGAGCTTCCCTTGATCAAATCAACGAACTCATGGCCAAAGCCGGTCTGCCCGAAAACGGCAGCGTAGAACTCTACGACGGCGGCACAGGAGAAAAATTCGATCAGAAAGTCACCGTGGGTTACATTTATATGATTAAACTGCACCACATGGTTGACGACAAGATGCACGCACGTTCCATCGGACCTTACTCACTGATTACGCAACAGCCTCTGGGCGGTAAAGCACAATTCGGTGGTCAGAGATTCGGTGAAATGGAGGTTTGGGCTATCGAGGCCTTCGGTGCAGCCAATGTACTGCAAGAGATTCTGACTGTGAAGTCGGATGATGTGGTAGGCCGTGCCAAAGCATACGAAGCCATCGTCAAAGGCGACAACCTGCCGACGCCGGGACTTCCCGAATCGTTCAACGTGCTTGTCAACGAATTACGTGGACTTGGACTTGATGTGAAGTTCGATTAAAAATTAACGCTAAAGAGAAAAAATATGGCTTTCAGAAAAGATAATAATACAAGAAAAGAGTTTTCAAAAATCACCATCAGCCTGGCTTCTCCCGAGACCATCCTCGAGCAGTCGCACGGTGAGGTTTTGAAACCGGAAACCATCAACTACAGAACTTACAAACCCGAACGGGAAGGTCTGTTCTGCGAAAAGATTTTCGGTCCTGTAAAAGACTGGGAATGCCATTGCGGTAAATACAAACGCATCCGTTATAAAGGTGTTGTTTGCGACCGCTGCGGTGTGGAAGTGACCGAGAAGAAAGTCCGTAGAGAGCGTATGGGCCACATCCAGTTAGTTGTGCCTGTGGCTCACATCTGGTTCTTCAAAACTCTGCCCAACAAGATTGGTGCTTTGTTAGGCCTCACCTCCAAGGTGATTGAATCCATCATTTATTACGAGAAATACATCGTTATCCAACCCGGCCAGGCCGAAAGCGACACTATCAAGAAGATGACGCTGCTGACCGAGGAAGAGTACTTTGAGATTATCGACCAGCTGCCTCCTGAAAACAGACTGCTGGAAGACAGCGATCCCAACAAATTCATCGCCAAGATGGGTGCTGAAGCATTGTACGACCTGCTGTCACAAATAGATTTGGATAAAGAATCCTACGCACTGAGAGACAAGGCCAACAAAGAGACCTCACAACAGAGAAAGCAAGAGACGCTGAAACGTCTGAAAGTATTCGAAGCTTTCAGAGACAGCCGGAAACGTGCTATCAACAAGCCCGAATGGATGATTATCAAGATCGTTCCCGTCATTCCGCCCGAACTGCGTCCTTTGGTACCTTTGGATGGTGGCCGCTTTGCCACTTCCGACCTCAACGACCTCTATCGTAGAGTTATCATCAGAAACAACCGTCTGAAACGATTAATCGAAATCAAGGCTCCCGATGTGATTATGCGTAACGAAAAACGTATGTTACAGGAAGCTGTCGATTCATTGTTCGACAACTCACGTAAGACCAACTCTGTGAAGACAGAATCGAACAGAGCACTGAAGTCACTCTCCGACAGTTTGAAAGGTAAACAAGGTCGTTTCCGTCAGAACCTGTTGGGTAAGCGTGTTGACTATTCAGGTCGTTCGGTTATCGTGGTTGGTCCCGAGCTGCATTTGAACGAATGCGGTCTGCCGAAAGACATGGCAGCTGAGCTTTTCAAACCTTTCGTTATCAGAAAGATATTGGAAAGAGGTATCGTTAAGACTGTTAAATCAGCTAAGAAGATTGTTGACAGAAAAGACCCCGTTGTTTGGGAAATTCTGGAAAACATATTGAAAGGTCACCCTGTCATGCTGAACCGTGCTCCTACTTTGCACCGTTTAGGTATTCAGGCCTTCCAGCCACGTTTGGTTGAAGGAAAGGCTATCAGACTTCACCCCTTGTGCTGTACGGCATTCAACGCCGACTTCGACGGTGACCAGATGGCTGTTCACGTTCCGCTGGGCAACGCTGCTATACTCGAGGCTCAAATGCTGATGCTGGCTTCGCACAACATCTTGAACCCCGCCAATGGTGCGCCTATCACCGTGCCTTCACAGGATATGGTGCTTGGTTTGTACTACATCACCAAAGAGCTGCGCTCGATGGGTGATTTGAAAGTGCCGGGCGAAGGCATGAAGTTCTACTCTGCCGAAGAAGTGCTCATCGCTTACAATGAAGGTAGAGTTCACCTCAACGCCATGATCAAATGCCGTGTAGATGTTAAAGGTGACGGCAAATTAGAACTGATTGACACTACCGTAGGTCGTATCATCTTCAACCAAGTGGTACCTCAAGGTATTGGCTACATCAACGAACTGCTGACCAAGAAGTCGTTGCGTGACATCATCGGTGATGTGCTGTACCACACTGGCAACGCCAAGACCGCCAAATTCTTGGACGACATCATGAGCCTCGGTTTCAACATGGCCTTCAAGGGCGGTTTGTCATTCAACCTCGGTGACGTGATTATTCCTGCTGCCAAGGCCGACTTGATTGCCGAATCAAATGCTCAAGTTGATGAGATTACGATGAACTACAACATGGGTTTCATCACCAACACCGAGCGTTACAATCAGGTTGTGGACGTTTGGTCGCACACCAACGCCCGTCTGAGCGACATCTTGATGAAAGAAATCGCTGCCGACCGTCAAGGTTTCAACCCTGTACACATGATGCGTCACTCTGGCGCCCGTGGTTCTGCCGAACAGATTCGTCAGTTGTCGGGTATGCGTGGTTTGATGGCAAAACCTACCAAGGCTGGTGCCAACGGTGGCGAAATTATCGAAAACCCTATCTTGTCAAACTTCAAGGAAGGTTTGTCAGTATTGGAATACTTCATTTCAACTCACGGTGCTCGTAAAGGTTTGGCCGATACCGCTTTGAAGACCGCCGACGCCGGTTATCTGACCCGTCGTTTGGTTGACGTTTCTCAAGACGTTATCATCATCGAAGAAGACTGCGGTACTGTGAGAGGTATGACCGTTTCGGCATTGAAGAAGAATGAAGAAGTAACCGAAACCTTGTACGACCGTCTGTTAGGCCGTGTAACATTACATGATATCTATCATCCGCACACTGGCGAACTGATTGCCAAGGCTGGCGAAGAGCTGACCGAAGACATCTGCCAAACCATTGAGGATTCCCCGATTGAAGAGGTTGAAATCCGTTCGGTGCCCACTTGCGAATCGAAGCAAGGTGTATGTCAGAAGTGCTACGGTCGAAATCTGGCCACTGGCCGTCTGGTACAAATCGGTGAAGCTGTCGGCGTTATCGCTGCACAATCCATCGGTGAGCCTGGTACACAGTTGACTCTGCGTACGTTCCACGTCGGTGGTGTTGCCGGTAACATTGCCGCCAACAGTAAGATTGAGGCCAAATACGACGGTGTACTCAGCATTG
The DNA here is from genome assembly GCA_017454945.1 of Bacteroidales bacterium. Lineage (GTDB taxonomy): Bacteria > Bacteroidota > Bacteroidia > Bacteroidales > WCHB1-69 > JAFTCA01. Next base: position 150,328 of record JAFTCA010000041.1, on the reverse strand, counting down.
ATGAGTTGAGAGCACTGGAGAAGACCGACGAGAACGGCAAGACCTACTTCAAGGTTATCGGCCGTTCGGCAGAAATGAAGATTATCGACGTCAAGACCGGCGTTGCTCTCTCCTCTGCCAACATTCCTTACGGTGCCAACTTATATTTCAAACACGGTGATACCATCCAGAAGGGTGATTTAATCTCCGATTGGGATCCCTTCAACGCTGTCATCATCTCCGATGTGGCTGGTAAGGTTGAATTCAATGATATTATTGAAGGTGTTACCTACCGTGTTGAAACCGACGAACAGACCAACATTCACGATAAGGTGATCATCGAAAGCCGTCTGAAGAACAAGAACCCCAGCGTGGGTATCTTCGACAAGGAAGGCAATCTGGTCAAGACCTTCGACATTCCTGTGGGTGCTCGTATGGCCGTTGAAGAAGGACAAGTTATCGACACTGGTGAAATTCTGGTTAAGATACCTCGTTCATTCGGTAAGTCAGGCGATATCACGGGCGGTCTGCCGCGCGTAACCGAGTTGTTCGAAGCACGTAACCCCTCCGACCCCGCTATCGTATCCGAAATCGACGGTGTGGTTTCCTTCGAAAAGAAACTGAAGAGAGGTAACCGTTGCGTTAAGATCACCTCGAAGACTGGCGAAGAGAAAACTTACCTCATCCCCACTTCGAAACAGATTTTGGCTCAAGAGAACGACTACGTGAAAGCTGGTACTCCGCTGTCTGAAGGTTCGCTCACACCTGCCGACATCCTCTCTATCAAGGGTGCTATGAAGGTTCAGGAATACATCGTGAACGAAATTCAGGATGTGTACAGACGTCAGGGTGTGAAGATCAACGACAAGCACTTTGAAGTGATTGTACGTCAGATGATGCGTAAGATGGAAATCGAAGACCCTGGTGACACCAAGTTCTTGCAAGGTGAATTGATCAATAAGATCGATTTCCAAGAAGAGAACGATGCTATTTGGGAAATGAAAGTGATTACCAACGCTGGCGATTCCACCGAATACCACGAAGGACAGATTATCAACGCCAAGAAACTCCGTGACGAGAACTCGCTGCTCAAACGCCGCGACTTAAAACTCATCGAGGTTCGCGATGCTCGTCCTGCCACTGGTAAGCCCATCTTACAAGGTATCACCAGAGCTTCCTTACAGACTCGCAGCTTCATTTCAGCTGCCGCATTCCAGGAGACTACGAAAGTATTGACCGAGGCTGCCATCAACGCCAAATCGGATAGTTTGGTCGGCTTGAAGGAAAATGTTATCGTAGGTCACCTCATCCCCGCCGGTACAGGTTTGAAGAAATATCAAAATCTGGAAGTCGGTTCGATGGAAGAATACGAAAGTCTGATGGCTTCGAAAGAATAACAACAACGATCAGCTGTCAGTTTTCTGGCAGCTGATTTTTTTAATAAAAGAATTCATTATGGAAGAGAAAAAATTAGACGTGAATGTAAGTGAGGAAGTGGCTCAAGGCAACTACGCCAATCTGGCCATTATCACCCATTCCAATAACGAGTTCATTCTGGACTTTGCATCCTTGATGCCCGGATTCAACAAGGCTAACGTGCGTTCACGCATTATCATGACTCCGCTTAATGCCAAAAGACTGCTGGCCGCTTTGAACGAAAACATTAAGAAATTCGAAGAAAAGAACGGCCCCATCAGCGACAACCACACCGAACCCTTCCCCATTATGGGTGGCAACGGCGGTTTAGCCTAACGACAAGACACAAAATTCATTTTTAAAGCGTTGCAGACTTCTGTAACGCTTTTTTTATTGCAAAAAAAATTATATTTGCAACAACAAATCAAAAACAAAACCATGATTAAGAAACTGCTCACAATTTTAAGCGTATTGCTCTGTATTGGCTTATCTGCACAGAGCCAGATTCAAGTCAACTTCACCGGCAAAACGACCAACGATGTCTATCAAAAGCTTGACAGTGTCAAATTCAGGAACACCACACGAAACTGGAGCGACATGCTCTATTACCCCGACACGACACTGACATTTCCTGTCGCCGGCATACAACAGTTTTCTAACCAATCGTCCAATGTGACATTGCGCCAAAATGTGCCCAACCCGTTCAATGGCATCACACAATTCACTTTGGTCACCCAAGAAAAGACAAAAGTTAATTTGGAGATATATGACCTGAACGGCAAGAAAGTGGCCGCCTATCGCAACAATTTGGGTCGCGGAGAGCATCTTTTCCAAGCTACACTCAGCACACCACAAACTTACCTGCTCAGTGCCAATTCGAACAACGGTAGCACAACCATCAAAATGATAAATTTAGGCAACACGGGCCAAGCCTGCAAACTGGAATACCTGAGCAGCATGCCGCTGCAACAGGAGATGTGCAAGAAAGATGTGGATAAGAATTGCGCCTATAACGACAGAATGACCTACACAGGCTACTGCACGCAAAGAGGTAAGGTTATGACTGCCGAGATGACGAGCCGCATCACCACCAATGAGACCATCACCTTCACATTCCCCTGCTATCTGCCCGAAGGCGCATCGCTTGTCATCAACACCGGCGAGGCCAGCGATATTGCCAGCCATGACGCCAAACTGTCGGCCGACTGGACCGGAACCAATATCGCCGCAGATGAAGTGGGATTCTATTACCGCCGCAGCACCAGCGATGAATGGACTATTGTGACTTGTAATCACACCCAAAAACAATTCTCTTATGCGGTGCATGATCTCGTACCTAAAAGTACCTTTATCTTTAAAGGTTATGCCAAATATTGCGACGAGATCTTCTTTGGCGAAGAACAGACCTTTATCACCCCCGAAGCTATTCCTTCAGAGATTTACACAGACCCTGCCACCAATGTCCTCTATGTTTCCGCCTTCTTGAAAGGACATTTCGTACAAAGAGAAGACAAATTATTGGCCATAGGATTTGAAGTTAAGAGAGACGGCGTATGGGCCAAAGCCTTCGAAGCTACCGGCTCACAAGTAAAGACTCCTTTCCAGTACTTTATCTACGACTTGCTGCCCGACACACAATACGATTACCGCGCATACGCCATCAACGAAACCGACACACTATATGCTACACCGCAACAATTTACGACACAGCCTATCGTAGCACCTCAAGTGTTCATCGACAGTATAACAGATGTTAGCAGTGCTTACGCCAGCATCTATGCCCGCGCCATCAAGGGCGATTTCGACTTCAACTCGTGCGGCATCGCCTACAAGAAAGCCAGTGAGTCGGACTGGAACAAACGCCCCTTAGAGATGAAGGACGAGCAGTTCTCGACCAAGATTCCGCGTTTGACCCCCGACACCAAATATGAAGTTAAGGCTTACGTAACCACAGAGTTCGACTTGATTTACTATAGCGATGTCCACACCTTCAAGACCGATACCGGCTCGGCTGATGTGTTCCCCAACTGCGGTACCGTTACCGACATCGACGGAAACACCTACCAGACAATTGTCATTGGCGAGCAATGCTGGATGAGAGAAAACCTGCGCGTGACCAAGTACCCTGACGGCACCGCAATGACACCCACCGACCATATATATACCATCCGTGAATATAGCGCATACCAATCGGAATATCTCGTGCTGGATGGCGAGTATTTCTATTCGTTGTGCGATGCCACGAAGAAGACCTACAGCAAAACCTCCAACTGTAAATTGATGCAAATAACAGGTACGGCAGTGGGCAAGCGCGGCATTTGTCCCGACGGCTGGCATATCCCCACACACGAAGAATGGTCTATTCTGGAAGAAACTATAGGCATGAGTAATAAAGAAGCAACCTCATACACCTACTACCGCCAAGTGTATGGCGGTGGTGTTGCCAACGAAGACAGAGGCTCCATTGCACTGGCCTTTATTGCCTCCTCCGACGACTGGAGAACCAGCGACGTGGCCAACTCACCCGGCGCCAAAGGAACTGACAATGCAGTGGTTGCCAATGAGTCAGGTTTCTCGATTATTCCTGCCAACACTTATGGCGACAAAGAATCGGCTTCCTTCTGGACCTGCTCGGCCCTCGGTTCCTACGGCATCGACAGGAGTTTCTTCTTCGATAAAGCCTCCATCTACGCTGGCGGCAGCGAACAGACCTACTCCAACTACATCAACGTGCAAAAGAGTGTGCGCTGTCTCAAAGACCCCGACCCGATGGCACCTGTTGTTACTACCGATAAGGTAATACACATGAACGCCAACTCGGCAACCTTTGGTGGCGAAGTCCAATCGGACGGCTTCCGTGACATCGAAGAATTTGGTATCTACTTAAGTACCAGTCCTAACGCACAGACTACAGGTACTAAGATACCCATGCAGTCATTCTCCGAAAGCAAATTCTCAGGCCGTGTGTTCGACTTAGTCGCAGGTACAACCTACTATTACTGCGCATACGCCAACAACGGTCGCTTTGAAGGTTATGGCGATGAACGCTCCTACCAGGTTGAATCAACACACGATGATCCTTGCTACCATCCCATCCATATGGGCGGAGGTGGCTGGAATGAAAATATCTATGGTCAAGTCTATATTGACGACAAACTCGTTTTGGATCACAGAGAAGGTGATATAGATATTAAAGAGCCAGGTGGATACAAATTTAAAATTGTGGTCGTTGACCCGCAAAATCTCTATAATGAATCAAATCATTTGGTAATTGAATTTCCCGACCTCGGTTTCGCCTTCGATTCAAATGAATATTTAGACCAACTGAGAGGCGGTGCCATCATAGAATTCAACTGCGGCGACAGTTGGTTCGATATAACAAAACCGTAACAAGGAGTTACCTTAAAACAAAAAACCGAGGTTTTTCAACCTCGGTTTTTTTATACACAATATTGAAAGATTTTATTCTTCTTTCAAGAAAGGATAACCGTAATCGGTGGCGGGAACGAACGTTTCCTTGATGCAGCGAGCGCTAATCCAACGATAGAGGTTCAGTGCACTGCCAGCCTTGTCGTTCGTACCGGAAGCGCGGGCTCCGCCAAACGGTTGGCAACCAACCACAGCACCCGTCGGCTTGTCGTTGATGTAGAAGTTACCTGCGGCGTGACGCAACATCTGCTCTGCCTTCTCAATAGCGTAGCGGTCTTGAGCGAAGATGGAGCCTGTCAATGCGTAAGGAGAAGTCTCGTCGCACAAGCGGAGCGTCTCTTCAAATTTGCCATCAGGATATACATAAACGGTGATAACGGGTCCGAAGATTTCCTCACGAATAGATTCATAATCGGGAGTTTTAGCCACGATGATGGTAGGTTCAACAAAATAACCCACGCTCTTGTCGTAACCACCGCCGAGAACGATTTCAGCGTCTTTCGATTTCTTGGCTCTGTCGATATAGCCGGCAATATTATCGAAAGATTTCTCATCGATAACTGCGTTGATCAGATTGCTAAAGTCGCGACCATCGCCCATCTTCACGGTCTTCATCATCTCTTGGATGTGTTTTAAAGTCTTGCCCCAGAGAGATTTGGGAACGTATGCACGAGATGCAGCCGAGCATTTCTGGCCTTGATATTCGAAAGCACCACGCAGGATAGCTACTGCCAATTCGCGTGCGGGAGCAGTCTTATGGGCAAAGATGAAGTCCTTACCACCGGTTTCGCCCACAATCTTAGGATAAGTCTTATAGATATCGATGTTATTACCGATCTGTTTCCAGAAGCTCTTGAACGTGCCAGTACTGCCAGTAAAGTGAATACCAGCCAAATAGGGCGATTTGAAAGCCACTTCGCTAATAACGGAGCCACTGCCAGGCAGGAAGTTGATAACGCCATCGGGCAGACCAGCCTCTTGCAGCAGACGCATGATATAATAGTTGGAAAGGATAGCCGTAGTTGACGGTTTCCAAATGGTTACATTACCCATCAAAGCAGGAGCCACATTCAAGTTCAGTGCGATAGAAGTGAAGTTGAACGGAGTGATAGCATAAACAAAGCCTTCCATTCCGCGATACTCGTTGCGGTCGAGCATGGTGTGGTCAGAAATAGGCTGTTCGCTGTAAATCTTCGATGCAAAATAGGTGTTGAAACGGAGGAAGTCGATAGCCTCGCAGGGGCAGTCGATTTCAGCCTGGAAGGGGCTCTTGCCTTGTCCCAGCATGGTGGCGGCATTGAGCACATAGCGGTACTTGGTGGCCAGCAGTTCAGCGGCCTTCATCATGATGGAAGCACGTTGAATCCATGGCATGCTTTCCCAATCCTTACGGGCAGCCATAGCGGCATCAATAGCCATTTGTACTTCTTTCTTGCCCACTTTGTGGTATTTTGCCAACACATGTTTATGTTCGGTAGGCATTACCACCGTACCCATATCACCGGTTTTCACATCTTTACCTCCGATAATCAAAGGAATTTCAATCACTTTATTGTATTGTCTTTCCAGTTCGGCTTTCAGTGCCTGACGTTCTGGTGTGCCCGGAGCATAACTGTACACCGGTTCATTTTTAGGTTCTCTAAAAATATAATTAGCGTTATTCATAATTAGATGGTTTAAAAATTATAAGACATTCTGTTTCTTTTATTTATCAAAATAGCGTTTCAAAAGACCGGCGAAAGCTTTGCCATGGCGGGCTTCATCGCGAGCCATCTCGTGAACGGTATCATGGATAGCGTCAAGACCAAGTTCTTTGGCACGCTTGGCCAAGTCGGTCTTGCCCATGGTGGCACCATTTTCGGCTTCCACACGCATTTTAAGATTCTTTTCTGTCGAGTCGGTCAGCACTTCACCAAGCAGTTCGGCAAATTTGGCAGCATGCTCAGCTTCCTCGTATGCGGCTTTCTCCCAATACAAGCCGATTTCAGGATAACCTTCACGATGAGCCACACGGGCCATAGCCAGATACATACCCACTTCACAGCATTCTCCGTTAAAGTTGGCACGCAAGTCATCCAGAATATCTTGACGAGCTCCTTTGGCTACACCTACAACATGTTCGGCGGCCCAGCTCATCTGGTCTTCCTTAACCTCCTGCATAGGCTTTCCACAAACGGGGCATTTTTCAGGCATTTCATCGCCTTCGTAAACATAACCACAAACAGGGCAGATAAATTTTTTCATAATTAATAGGGGTTAAATTGGTTGATAATGATTTTGTTCGGAAAAATATATTTGAAAATTATTTTCTGTTGATTACACCATTGAATTGTGCAGTGGGGGTAACCACAATCTCGTTCAAGCAAACATGGGCGGGACGAGTAATGGCAAACTCCACAATATCAGCAATATCCTGGGCAACCAGCGGTGTGTAACCTTCGTACACCTTGTCGGCCTTGGCCTTGTCGCCATGGAAACGCACCACCGAGAAGTTGGTTTCGGCAGCGCCGGGCGACACCTGTGTTACGCGGATATTGTACGGCAGAAAGTCGGCGCGCATACCTTTGGTCAGCGCAAAGAGCGCATGCTTGGAGGCACAATAGACATTGCCGCCAGGATAGATTTCGTGGCTGGCAATCGAGCCAATGTTGATGATGTGACCTTCCTTGCGTTCTACCATCTGCGGCGACACCAAGCGCGTAATATAAAGCACACCTTTGATATTGGTGTTGATCATTCTTTCCCAATCCTCCAAAGCACCCTTGTGGATGGGGTTCAGCTCAACAGCCAGACCTGCATTATTCACAAGAATGTCAATATAGGAGAATTCTGCGGGAATGGATTCTATGGCTTTCTTGCATGCATCGGGATCTTGCACATCGAATACCAGCGGCAGAATCTGACATTGGGGATGTTCTTTCTTTATTTCATCGCAAACCTTCTTCAGATTGGCCTCATTACGGCCTGTCAAAATCAAGTTGTAATCGTACTTGCCCATATTTTTGGCGATGGCCTCACCAAAACCGCCAGAGGCACCAGTTATCAGAATGCTTTTTTTCATAGTTGTTATTTTTTGATTCTTATATGAGTTCTTTCATTAGAAAAACGATTGTAACCGATGCGGAAAGGCAGTGGCTTCACCTCTTCGCTCTTGTAGGCGTCGGCAAGGTCGCTCTCGGCATATTCGCTAAACAAGGCAATGGGGCGACTGTAACCGCCATACAACTGGGTTTTCCATTCGTTAGCTGGGAAGAAACGATACGGCACACCTGAGTCATCCTGCATGATAAAGTCGGACTTGGCAAGCACCACATCGCGAATCATTGAGAAATCCTCCTCGTGCATCAAATAAGACGCTGATTTAATGAATGTTGCGCATCCATCAGCCATATTATCCATAAACTTGATGTATTCGGGATTCACTTTCAGCGAGCCATTGGCCACATTGGTACCGCCCGTATAGTAGAGGGTACGCACTGTAGGCATATTGGGCTGATGGTAAGTGATCTTAATCAGCTTGTTACGATGGCGGCTCAACTGCTCGTAAGGCACTTCAAAGAAATGGCCTTCTTTATCCACCGAACCGTACTGCATCGTCAAGATCTCCTGTCCGCTTTGGGTAAGGAAAATAAGCAGCAAGGGAGCTACACCGTCCACTTGAACATTAGCCAACTCGGTCTTCATGTGTTTGGTAATAAAGAAGCTATGCTTCATAATATCGCCAATGCCGGCGTTGAGCGTTTCGAGGTACGAACCCAGGTTCTTCTTTAACGAGTCGGTCGAGGGCAGCGAGCCCACACTCTCAAGACCGAAGAGGTACATGGTAGTGATATTCGGAAAGAAGATATCGGCATAAAGGAAATCGGAGCCGCTAAAAGGCGAAAAGAGCTCATTATAGTTCTTACTTAACGGATAAATCTCGGTCTTGGCCCAAGCAGTATAGCTCTCTTTTTTAGTTTGGAAAGTGTGCCACAAATCGTTAGCACGGGCGGCATAGTTTTTCCAAGCTGCCTGTTGGGTGAATTTATAGAGATGACTATCTTCGGCCACGGGGCGTCCGCTCAAGAAATTGGCCATCTGTTGCAACTGAACATCTCCCTGCGGAATAGTGTCTTCCGTCACCACTTCGAGTGTATCGACGGGCGCAGTCTCTTCCTGCGGAGCAACGGCTTCCTGCTTATGATGACATGCGAAGAGGGTCACCGCCAGAACAGAAGCCAATAACAATCTGAGTTTCATATTATAAGGAAAAAGCATTTACACAAATATTACAATTGGCTATAAGCTGGCGAGAAAGTATCACCTTGTTTCACATCACCTGTGGTAATACCTTTCTTGAGCCACTTAGAGCGCTGAGCCGATGTGCCATGGTTGAACGATTCAGGAACGGTGTAGCCTTGTGCACGTTTTTGCAGGTAGTCGTCGCCGATACGGGCAGCTATAGCCAGACCTTCGTCGATGTCGCCCTCCTCTAACGAGTTGAACATGGCATTGTCGCGGTTAGCCCAAACGCCAGCATAGAAGTCGGCTTGCAGTTCCAGGCGCACACTGATCTGGTTGCTTTCGGTCTTACTCACCTGCTGCATTTTCTGATGCGCAGCGCTCAGTGTTCCAAGCAGATACTGCACATGATGGCCCACCTCGTGCGCAATGACGTAGGCGTAGGCGAAATCGCCAGCCGTGCCGAACTGCTGCTTCATACTGCTGAAAAACGAAAGGTCGATATAGACGGTCTGGTCGGCCGAGCAATAGAACGGACCCGATGAAGAAGTGGCATTGCCGCAGCCCGACTGTACAGCGTCGGTGAAAAGCACCAATTTCGGCGGGTCATAAGTTCTGCCCATCTTCTTGAATTCAGCGGTCCACACATCCTCGGTACCAGCCAGAATCTTTTTGGCGAAAGAAGCGAGTTCCTCTTCTTCTGCCGTCGGCGTATAGGCCGTTTCGGTATTGCTGCTCACATTCATATTCTGAATCAAGTTCGTAGGAATCTTTCCCGTCAGCAAAAAAATGACACCTGCAATAATAAGGCCGCCGATACCGATACCGGCACCCACTTTCTTACCGCGGCGGTCGTCCACGTTGGTACTTTCTCTTCTTCCGTCTAATCTCATAATGACACTAATTTTTTAGGATTAATCTGCAAATTTAAATAAAAAATCATTCCAAACAGGCATCTATTTCATTCCTGCAAAAAGAGTTTAATTCTTATTTTTTGTGCAGACTTTTCACATACAAACCCTCCGACTCTTTCGCAGCCTGACATTGTATAATAATGTATGACAGACCGATATGGAAATCATGTTTCAGAGTGCAAGATTCAACATAATGACCATCAATATACATATCGGCTTTTCGGGCAGCCAAATCAAAGGCGAATTTTACTTTATGATACTGACCTAACGACATTTTGTTTTTATCAATATGGAAAGAAAAGAGGGTAAATTCGGGTGCGTACTCGTCGCACGGATTATACCAGCAATCGCTCAAGGAAATATTCGCAGCATCCTCGGCCAAATAGATTTCCGTTTCGACCTCTCCTTGCATGGCTGCAGGAAAATTCCACACCAACCCTTGAATGGGACTAACCAGGCGCGGGTCGTTGATGCGCGAAAGCTGCACCACTTCCCAAGTGGAGCCTGTCGGATCGGGCACCTTCACAGCGCCGTTGGTCCGGTTGTAGGCACAATGCCCGTTGCGATCAGTGTGGCCGACCACACTTTTCAAATAGACTTGCGTTGAGACGTTGGCCAAGCCCTCGTAGAAATCCTCAAAACGCTCCGTTTCATACAACCAATCCACATCGAAGATGAGCAGACGTCGCGACGCTTCATTCTGACCAACAGCCACCAGCACTTTATGATAGGGCAACTCGATGGCCTGAAACTGGTGCACACTCTTGTCATTTGACGAAAGCGGCGTTCCTAAATATCTGAAATCCGCATTGTTACGAATACTATTCAAATAGAGTTCGCGCACCCCTTTCCAAGTGCGGCCGCCATCATCGCTGATAGCCACATGACTCACATCGCGGTTGGTGAAGTAATCCTCGCAAGTGCCTTTCAGCACGCTCTCCTTGGCATTGGGCTGCTGTTTGTGGTCCACTTCGGGCAATGGCCGCGAGTTGTTCCAAAAGGCCACAATGCGACCATCGGACAGACGGAGCAGGAACGGCGTTGTATTGGTGCCCTGAAATGGCGACGGCTGAGGCACAGTCCAACTGCTGCCACGGTCGTACGAGAAGCTTTGGTAGAAGCAGTCGGTGGAGTTGCGCAGAAGCATCAGCATTTTACCCTTCTCCACTTCACATACAACAGGCTCGGTGCCGTTGCCAACCGACCAGCGAACATCCTTATGCGGATAAACCACGAGCTGCTGCTCCGGCTGATGAACCACTACCTGTTGGAAGGATTTTCCCTTATTGTCGGAATAGAAATAGACAGCTGGTTTCTCTTGATTTTCATCTAATTGCTGAGCCGTGAAAAACACACGCTTCCCATCGGCAGTCCGCTGCGGCAGAAAAGCACCCTCATGCTTCCTTCGACTCACCTTGACAGCATCAGTAGTAGTGGCATCGGGACCCTCTTTTGAAATCAAAACAAAAGTACCAGTCTCATTACCAGCATTTTCCGCACATTTCATCCACAATCCCCATTCTGGAAAATAGGTAGCTGAGCCCATCACACCTTTATGGAAGTATTGTTTCCACGAGAGACCACCATCGGTCGAGGCGATATAGACGGGAATACCTTTCGGCTGTTCAGGCGTGCGGTAGCGTGCGCCATAGACACGAATCTCGCCGTCGGGCATCACACACATATCTGCACGCGCATCTGACGGTGGCACACCCACCACCGTCGGCGCATAGATAGCTCTCAACATCTGCGTTTCATCTTCACTCAAACGGTTCTGTAGGGCCTTCAGATAAAACGGCTCTGCCTTGATAGTCTCCTGGGCATAGCCCGCAACATTAGCGAACAAAACCAGCAGAACAATGCCTAAAAGGCCATAGTATAAATGTCTTTTTGTTTTCACAAATATATATAAATCAATGATTTAATCCAAAATATTTCTCATCTCCGATAGCATATACAGCTGAGCCACTGCCCGAGAGTGACACATAGTCGGCGCCTTGCGCATACAAGTGTTCCTTCAACCGTTGCAGCACAGGATAACGGACAAACAGCGTGTCTTCAAAATCATTCTTAATCAATCCCTTCCATTCACTGACAGGCAATTTCACCGCCTCTTCAAGCGAATAATCGGCCTTGTGCGGGGTCACACCGGCGTATGCCTCAGCCGTAGAGATGTGCAAGCCCGGATGGATGACGGTAATCTCTTTCCGCGACAGGTCAAGGGAAATGGGGCGCATCACCTCTCCCCTGCCCGTAGCATAGACTGGCATCGAGCGGATAAAGAAAGCGACATCGCTGCCCAACTGCGCAGCATAGCGTTGCAGTACTTCGTCGGTAAGATTCAGGTGAAACAGGTCGTTCAAGGCATTCAGCACGGCAGCGGCATCGCTGGAGCCGCCGCCGAGGCCAGCGCCAACAGGGATATTCTTCTGCAGCCGCATCGTCACTTGGCCAACAGGCAAGTCGCGCTGTAGCAAACGCAACGCCTTCATGCAGAGATTATCCTCCATCGTGGTGGTCAGCCCCTGCGGCACAACGACCAGCGATGAGTCGCCCTCACAAGGCGTTATCTCAAGAGTATCAGTCCATTGCAATATGGGATAAAAGACGGTTTCGATATTATGAAAACCATCTTTCCTTTTTTCTACAATATTTAGACCGATATTAATCTTGCATAGCGGGCGGATGACCATTTTTTTCTTACTTTTGCTTGCAAATTTAAGAAAAATCATGCAACTACTCAACACTCTTGTTCGCAGTTTCTTTCTATCTCAGCACAAACGACTTACAACGCTCCTTGAGAAGCAATGCGAGACACAGGAGATGCTTTTCAAACAACTCATACGGCACTGCAACAAGACTTTGATTGGAAAAAGTTACGGCACCACTTCCAACATGTCGGTTGAGCAGTTCAGACAGGCCATGCCCATCCACGATTACCCTTCGTTAATGCCTTATGTAGAACGCATTATACGCGGAGAGAGCAATATTCTTTGGGACAAACCCATCAAGTGGATGGCCAAATCATCGGGCACCACCAGCGCCAAGAGCAAATACATTCCTGTCAGCAGCGATGCTCTCTACAAGAACAACTACGCAGCAGCCAGCGACGAGCTGATAGTCTATAGTCACCTGTTTCCTGACACACAAATGTTTGGTGGCAAATCGGTTGCGTTAGGCGGCAGTTTCCATACCATGGAACAAAACAGCAATGTGCGCTGCGGTGATGTATCCGCCATCCTGCTGGCCAACATGCCTTCCCTGGGCGACATTCTCAAAGCACCGCGCAGAGAGATACTGCTAATGCAAGACTGGAATCAGAAACTTGAGCTGATGGCCTCGGAGACTTACCGCGAAAATGTCACCACCATTTCGGGAGTTCCTTCGTGGATGTTGCTGGTATTGAAGCGAGTGATGGAAATAGCTGGCAAAAGCAACATTCTTGAGGTGTGGCCCAATCTGGAAGTCTATTTCCACGGCGGTGTGGCCTTTGCCCCTTACAGAGAAGAGTTTAAGCAGATTATCCCCAAGGATAACTTCACTTACCTCAATACCTACAATGCCTCGGAAGGCTTCTTCGGATTCCAAGATACGACCGAGAGCGATGATATGCTATTGCTCTGCGACCACGGTGTCTTTTACGAGTTCATTCCTATGGATGATATCGGCAACGCCGCCGATTCGCAAAGCGTTCTTCTGCAAGATGTTAAATTAGGACAGACTTACGCTCTCGTCATCACCACCATGGCCGGTCTGTGGCGTTACAAGATTGGCGACACCATCGAGTTCACCTCACTGAATCCGTACAGATTTAAGATTACAGGACGTACCAGTCATTATATCAATGTTTTCGGCGAAGAGTTAATTGTGGATAATGCCGACAAAGCCCTTGAGGAAGCCTGTCGCGCCACCCATGCCATCCTTACCGACTACACGGCAGCGCCCGTCTACATGGATGCCCACGACCATGCCTGTCACGAGTGGGCGATTGAGTTCTCGCAACAACCTGATAATCTGGAACTTTTTACCAATATTCTCGACCAGAGCTTGAAGCAACTCAACTCTGACTACGAAGCCAAGCGCACCGACGACCTATTACTCAAAAGGCCTTTGGTACATGTACTTCCGCAAGGTACCTTTCTTAAATGGCTCGCCTCGCGCAACAAATTGGGCGGACAACACAAAGTGCCTCGCCTACAGAACGACAGAAAAATAATCACTGAAATCCTAACAACCGCATGACAAACCAACGACAATTATCACTCTATGCTTTTAAAGCGATTTTTGCCTTTCTTCTGCTATGCACCATTTCAATTCCCTTACTGACAGCCCAAACGGCTGTTAGCGACTCTGTGCTGGTAAAAAACGACAGCGCGAAGAAATTCAAAATCCATGGCAAACCCATCTTACTTCTGTTTGTCAACTTTCACAGCGGCTTTGGCGAGAAACGCAAGGACATCGGGTTTGAACTCGACCGTTCCTACCTCGGCTATCGCCTTGATTTCACGAAGACATTGTCCACCACCATTTTATTTGACGTGGGCCTCCCAAAAATCGAAGGTTCTGAAATAGAACGAATTGCATACGTCAAATACGCCATGCTGTGTTGGGAACCACGCAACCTCACTCTCAATGTGGGACTGGTGCCGCTCGAACAGTTCACTTTGCAAATGGACTACTGGAAATACAGTTACATGCTTCGCTCGTTCCAGGATATCAAAGACTTTGGCAAGGCCGCCGACCTGGGTGTGACAGTCCGCTACAGATTCACCCACTGGCTCGAAGCCGACGCCATGTTTGTCAACGGCGAAGGATACCGCAAACTGCATGTTGACAACAAATTCAAGTATGGTGCGGGCATCACTTTCAGACCTATCGAAGGACTGGCCATCCGTGTTTACGCCGACCGCGGCGACGAAGCCGACACCGACACACTGGGCAAAGCACAGGAAAACCTGTCGTTCTTTGCAGGCTACCAGCATCGTCTGTTCACCATTGCCGCAGAATTCAACAACCTGTTCAATTCACACTTCAAGGCAGACTACCATCAGCATGGCATTTCGGCTTATGCATCGTTTGTCCTTCCTAAGAATTTCGAGATTTTCAGCCGCTGGGATTATCTCTTTTCCAACCTTGACGACGACCCGTTCAGCGGACACACCGTCACTGCAGGTTTCCAGTATTCGCCCATCAAATATGTTCAAATCACGCCCAACTACCGAATGCTCATCTCTCCCAACGGGCATCTTAACCATTACGTCTATCTGAGTTTGCAAGTAGAATACTAGGCAGTCGGTGCCTTCGACAGGTTCAGGCACCGTTTTATTGACGGCACAAAATGAAACCACATTTGTCCTATTGTGTTTTTGCGGCGCATTCCCGTCTTGTTTCATTGCACCTTCATACCAGCGCCGCACGGGGAACGTTGCACATCTCGGCCATGGGTTTCGGTCGCTGCGCTTCCTCACCCATGGCTACCAAGCTGTTGCCCCTAAAGGGGCATTAACATAGTCCTGTAAGGACATCTGAACAATAGCGTGGAATGCAAACCCCACGCAAAATCGGTCGTTTACCGTTAACGAAATGCCGCCGTATCATTACAGACAATATTCTATCAGAACTGCATTGCGGAGTCACGAACGAGAATACGAAGCAAAATCAGCTAACCGATGCAGCACATCATTTCGAGGGGATATACCGTGCGAAGAAATCCATAAAATTCTTAGTGCTCTAACGTAAAAGAAATCATTCCATCCGGAAATTGTTTTCTAATAGACGACTGAAAACGAAGCATTTCTACTCTTTGCTCCATCTTAATCGCATTTTGTTGCATCTCTTTCATATCCTCTTCTCTCATAAATGTTGTATATAGAACACATAGCGCATTGATTTTATCCTTTAACCTATCACCATCTTCACTGCTTCTACCTTCTAAACCAACTTTTGTAAAGCAAAAACCATCCCGAACACGTATTCCTTGCTTCGCATTATTTCCGTATTTGTCAATATTATAATTTATTCTGTTATCAATTTGGATTGGTATTGCATGCTGATTCCTTGAAAAAAAATGACAGGCTATATCATTTGAAGAAAGATCCTTTTTTATAAATCTGTTTTTGTATCGATCAAAAAAATGTTGTGTGTACACTTGGATTTGCCTGATAAATGCTATTTGACTTTCTTCCGTATGCTGATAACCTCCTGCTCCCCATTTAACTACATACCTCTTGCGATTATCATACAAGACCAAGAACGACCCCATAATCGGTTGGTCAATATGATGTCTGTCACTCGCAAAATAACTAATCACATAATGATTTTTATTTGGACTTTCATAATCAAAACATTGATATGCCGGAAATGATGTGGCTTTGCGCAATTCTCTTATTGCTTTTTTATAATAATAATCTTTTCTCCAATCAACTTTCTCCTTATCAGCAGCCAATTGATCGTATATTTCTTTATATGACATCGACAACACTATCATAATCAAAGTTTCGTTTCTTTATAGTTGTTATCTTGATTAATAGGAATAAAATCAATTGTCATATTGAGCACTGCGGCAATTTTACTCAATGTATCAAACCCCACTGAAAAACGGCCCTGTTCAATTCGACTTAAATTTCCAGCATCTATCCCTACCTTTTGCGCTAATGTTTTGGCATCCATTCCTTGCATTTTACGTAGTTCTTTGATACGATTACCCATACGGACACGTTCTGAATCTCTATCCGGCATAACCCAGAAAAAAGGATTAAGCCGATTTCTATACATTCCTCTTAAAATAGGACCCATCAGAGACTCTGATGTTCCATCATAATACTTATCAAACAACCCTACTACACACCTGGAATAGAAATTACCCCATTGTTGTTCAATTTGATAATTCATGGAATCTGTATATCCAAGTATTAAAGAATCTCCATCAGAGGTTGTAACTCTAACACGCATTGGGTCTATAAATTCAACTTTTGTTGCCATATCTAAATTTCTTTATATTACTTGCTGCAAAAATAGCAATAAAATTGTATTATACAACAATAATTTATTGTTAAATACAACAATAATGCAAAATACTGGTAAAAATAAAAGAAAACACTTCTTCTCAGTACGTATTTTTCACAAAATGGAGTATTGAAATATAATTAATCAACAATTGGCTCAACAAACCGTTTATCATCCTCTATATTCCACTGAAGCATGTATGTCTTTCCTGTATACGTATCAATAATTATGAATTTATAAATGTTATTTGTAGCACACATATCAAAACGGCCATTCCAAGACATGGATTCATAATCTAAACCTGTATCTGAAATTGGAATTTCTAAACTTTTTGTACTTCCTGAACGAAACTGGGTCATCCAAGCTTTTCCTGTTCTTGTATCCAATTTCAATAAAATCACACTATTTTCAGTTTTAAACATTTTGTACCTAGGAACAAGAGTTGTTACCTTTTGCATCTCTGCAATAGTTGAATAATCTATCTTTTGACCTAAACATGATAATGTCAAAGCAATCAACACAAAACTTATCAAATAACGACTTAATTTATTCATATATACTCTTTTAATTTATGATTTCTATCGAAGGCACCGTCTATATATACTCAAACTTCACTACGTCGAACAGCCCCTTGTCGGTGATTTTAAGTTCTGGAATGACCACCAGTTCGAGGAAAGCCAAGGCAATGAGCGGGGAAAAACGCACACAATCGAGTTTGCGAAGGTGCTGAATCAGTGCAATTTGCTTGGCCGCAACGGTTTCGGCAGGTTCATTGCTCATCAGGCCGCCAATGGGCAAGGGCAAAGTGGTTTCCGAATGCTCGTCAACCACTACAATACCGCCCTGCAGTTCTATCAGTCGGTTGACGGCTTTCACTATCAGTTCGTCGCTGCTGCCCGTTGCAATGATGTGGTGACTGTCGTGCGCAATGCTTTGGGCTACAGCGCCATTGGTAATATTAAAGTTAGAAAGAAAACCCACACCAATAGAAGGATTTTCCTGATAACGGTTCACTACCACAATCTTCTGTATGTCGTCCCACTCATCTCGTTTGAGCACCAGATGGGGTGTAATCAGCTCGCCGTCTTTCACTTTTATAACATGCAGTTCTTCACATTGTGACAGGTCGTATGCAATCTGGGAAGTAGTTATCGGCTGCACCTTGAAATTGTTAATTATGCGCTCCACCGGCTGATATCCGAGGTGCGAAGTGGGTTCACCGTCGATATAAGTTTCCACTACATCAAAGGTAGTCAGCGACTTGCACAGGATAAAGTCGGCAGGATCGCCAGGCTGCAGCAACCCCACGGGCAAGCGGTAATGGTGCACGGGGTTCACCGATGCGATACGGAGCAAATCGAACAGGTCGTAGCCCAGCTGCACTTCCGACGCCACCATCTTGTTGATATGGCCATTTTGCAGGTCAAAAGCCTTCTGGTCGTCGGTGCAGAACATCAGCATGTCGGCATGTTGGGCAATGAGCGGATGGAGCACCTTGAGGTTTCGGGCTGCACTACCGCGACGAAGCAGGATTTTCATACCCAACTCCATTTTCTCCTCTGCTTCGGCCAAGGTGTTCACTTCATGGTCGGTAGAGATGCCCTCTTCGACATAATGGCGCAAATCCTCGCCTGTAATGCAAGGAATATGGCCATCCACGGGCTTGCCAGCCTGACGGGCAGCGGCCAGCTTGGCAACACACTCGGCATCGTGGTTAATAACACCCACATAGTCCATCATTTCGGCCAAAGCATACACATGCGGATCCTTGAGCAGTTCGGCCACTTGCGTCGAATCAACGACTGCCCCCGACGGACACAAGGCGGTGGCGGGCACGCACGAAGGCACGGCGAAACACATTTTCATCGGCGTACGGTCGCTTTCGGCCATCATATAGCGCACACCCTCCACACCACAGACATTGGCAATTTCGTGCGGGTCGGTCACGATGGCCACCGTGCCGTGTTTCATCGCCAGACGGGCATATTCGCAGGGGGCCAGCATCGAACTTTCCACATGGATATGGGCATCCACGAAGCCTGGCATAATATAGACCGTCTCCTTGGTGGCATGGCGGTTGACAGCTACAATCTTACCGTCTTCAATGTCAAGAGAACCTGAAAAGATGTCCCTGTTAAGCACATCCACAATTTGTCCTTCTATGTGTTTCATAGCGAAATGGGTTGAATTTGTCAGCAAATATACTACTTTTTGCGTCTAAAAAAAAACAAAAATATCGTGGATGCGTAGCGCGCTACGCACCTACAACAAAAAAGGGTCACCAGATGGTGACCCTTTTCGGATTTACGGAAGATATTGATTAGTAAGCAACACCTTGAGCGATCATAGCGTCAGCCACTTTGATGAAGCCGGCGATGTTAGCGCCCTTAACGTAGTTGATATAACCGTTCTTTTCCTTACCGTATTTAACGCAGTTAGCGTGGATGCTGTTCATGATGCCATGAAGTTTTTCATCAACTTCTTCGCGAGTCCATGACAGGTGCATTGCGTTCTGGCTCATTTCGAGACCTGAAGTGGCAACGCCACCAGCGTTAGCGGCTTTACCAGGAGCGAAGGAAACCTTTGCTTTCTGCAGAGCTGTAACAGCGTCAGCGGTGCAACCCATGTTAGAAACTTCAACAACGTATTTAACCTTGTTGGCAATCAGCTTCTTAGCATCGTCACCATTCAACTCGTTCTGGATAGCGCAAGTCATAGCGATGTCGCAAGGAACTTCCCATACTTTCTTGCCCTTCACGAACTTAGCTGATTTGAACTTCTTAGCGAAAGGTTCAACAACATTGTTACGTGTAGCGTTCAGTTCATCCATGTAAGCGATCTTTTCGGGAGTGCTGATGCCTTCTTCGTCGATGATGTAACCATCAGGACCTGAAATAGCAACCAGTTTAGCACCCAGTTCGGCGAGTTTGAGGGCGGTACCCCAAGCTACGTTACCGAAGCCAGAGATGATGCAGCGTTTGCCTTTCAGTTTGTCTTTCTTAGCGGCCAACATGCCTTCCAAGAAATAAACAGCACCGAAACCGGTAGCTTCAGGACGAATCAGAGAGCCGCCCCATTCAAGACCTTTACCAGTGAGAACGCCAGTGTGTTCGCCACGCAGTCTCTTGTATTGGCCATACATGAAACCGATTTCACGGCCACCAACGCCTATGTCACCAGCGGGAACATCGGTATCGGCACCGATATATTTCTGCAGCTCGGTCATGAAAGCTTGGCAGAAACGCATAACTTCGCCTTCTGATTTGCCTTTAGGATCGAAGTCAGAACCACCTTTGCCACCGCCCATAGGCAGAGTGGTCAAAGAGTTTTTGAAAGTCTGCTCGAAAGCTAAGAATTTCATCGTATCTTCAGTTACGGTCGGATGGAAACGGATACCACCTTTGTAGGGACCGATTGCCATGTTGTGTTGTACACGGTAACCGCGGTTTACTTGAATTTCGCCTTTGTCATCTACCCAAGTAACTTTGAACTTGATGATTCTTTCAGGTTCAAGAATTCTTTCAACGATCTTATACTGATCGTATTTGGGATGTTCGTTAACGAAATCACAAATGGTTTCAAGAACTTCGGTTGCAGCTTGAATGTACAACGGTTGTTCGGGGTTCTTTGCCTTTACATCGGCGATTAATTTTTTAAGATCCATGATTTATTGTTTTAAATTAGGTTAGATTAAATTACCTGTGTTGTTTAAAAAGTATTGCAAAGTTATAACTATTTTTTGATATAAAAATCATATTTCAACAATAAAATAGTCACATTTTTCACTCTTCACAAAAGACGATGTAACCATGGTTGCAACGAGTCGTTTTATCGTGCCAATTCTTCTTTTATCCTATTATTAATCAGCGAAATAAAATCGTTTACACTCATTACACCCTGGTCGCCAACGCCATGTTCGCGCACAGAAACCGTGTGGTTTTGTTCCTCTTTTTCACCCACAATAACCATAAAAGGAACTTTCGACACCTCGGCATCTCGGATTTTACGGCCTGCTTTTTCGTTTCGGTCGTCAATCGTCACACGGATATCGCGTTCACTAAGCTGTTGCATAACCTCTTCAGCATATTGTTGATACTTCTCGCTGATAGGCAAAATAACAGCCTGATTGGGCGTGAGCCACAACGGGAAGTTACCACCGGTATGCTCGAGCAACACAGCCACAAAACGCTCCATCGAGCCGAACGGTGCACGGTGAATCATGACGGGACGATGTTTCTTATTGTCCTCGCCAACATATTCAAGGTCAAAACGTTCGGGCAAGTTGTAATCCACTTGGATGGTACCCAACTGCCAACGACGGCCAATAGCGTCCTTTACCATGAAGTCCAACTTGGGACCATAGAAAGCGGCTTCGCCATATTCCACCTTGGCGGGCAGGTTCTTTTCCTTGCAGGCATCGATGATAGCCTGTTCAGCCAGAGCCCACACTTCGTCAGAGCCGACATACTTGGTGGTATTGTTGGGGTCACGCAAAGAGATTTGGGCCTCAAAGTTCTCAAATTTAAGAGCTTTGAAGATAATCTCAATGATTTCCATCACACGGATAAACTCTTGCTTTACTTGGTCCTGACGGCAGAAAATGTGCGCATCATCCTGTGTGAACGAGCGAACACGTGTCAAGCCGTGCAACTCGCCCGACTGCTCATAACGATACACTGTACCGAATTCAGCAATACGCAACGGCAGATCCTTGTAGCTGCGCGGCGAATTTTTGAAAATCATACAGTGGTGAGGGCAGTTCATGGGCTTCAGCAGATACATCTCCCCTTCTTCAGGTGTGGTGATGGGCTGGAACGAATCCTTGCCGTAATGATCCCAGTGACCGGAAGTGACATACAGAGCCTTGTTGCCTATATGAGGGGTCATAACCTGCTGATAACCATAATGCTTTTGGATTTTCTTTAAGAAATCCTCCAAGCGCAAACGCAGGGCGGTGCCGTTGGGCAGCCAGATGGGAAGTCCTTTGCCCACCATATCAGAGAACATAAAGAGTTCCAATTCCTTACCCAGTTTGCGGTGGTCGCGTTTCTTGGCCTCTTCCAGCAAAGTGAGGTACTCGTCGAGTTCTTTCTTTTTCGGGAAGGTGACACCGTAGATACGGGTCAGCTGTTTGCGTTTCTCATCGCCACGCCAGTAAGCACCAGCGGTATTGAGAAGCTTGAGCGCCTTGATGGGTGCCGTGTCAACCAAGTGCGGTCCGCGGCACAGGTCGGTATAGTTGCCGCTCTGGTAGAAGGTGATGGTACCGTCTTCCAAGTCGCGGATCAATTCCACCTTGTACTCGTCGTTCTTTTTGGTGAAGAAGTCGAGCGCTTCCTGTTTGGAAACCTCTTTTCTGACAAACTTCTCCTTGCGGGCTACGATTTCTGCCATTTTGGCTTCGATTTTTGGAAAGTCATCAGAGGAAATCTGATAATCCATAAAGTCGATGTCGTAGTAGAAACCCGTCTCGATGCTGGGACCGATGCCGAACTTCACGCCCGGGTAGAGTTCCTCAATGGCGGCGGCCATCAAGTGGGCAGAGCTATGCCAGAACACGGCCTTACCTTCTGGGTCGTTCCATGTGAGCAGTCTCACATGAGCGTCGTGGGTAAGTTCTTGGTTCAGGGCCACGGTCTTGTCATCAACAACGGCGGCCAGCACATTACGTGCCAGCCCCTCGCTGATGCTCAACGCAATATCATACGGAGTAGTTTTTTCTGGAAATTCTTTGATAGTGCCGTCGGGCAAAGTAATATGAATCATAATGTTATGAATGATTACGTGTGAAAAATGGTCCATTAGTACATTCCGGGCATTCCGCCAGGCATTCCGCCGCCCATCGGGGCTGCAGGAGTCTCTTCCTTGATTTCTGCCAGAACGCATTCGGTTGTCAGCAACATACCGGCGATAGAAGCGGCATTCTCGATAGCCACACGCGAAACCTTGGTGGGGTCGATAACGCCAGCCTGAATCAGGTCTTCGTATTTGTCGGCGTGAGCATTGTAACCAAAGTGGCCCTTGCCTTCTTTAACAGCATTAACCACTACAGAGCCTTCCTTACCGGCGTTGGCAACAATCTGACGGAGAGGTTCTTCCAGAGCTCTACGAACGATGTCGATACCGATCTTCTGATCTTCATTCTCGCCCTTCACACTGTCGAGTGCTGCAATGGCACGGATGTAACCTACACCACCGCCAGGGATGATACCCTCTTCAATAGCGGCACGGGTTGCGTGCAAAGCGTCATCGTAACGGTCTTTCTTCTCTTTCATCTCCACTTCAGAAGCGGCGCCAACATAGATAACAGCTACGCCACCAGCCAGTTTGGCCAGACGTTCTTGCAGTTTCTCACGGTCATAGTCGGAAGTGGTCTTGGCAATCTGAGCCTTGATTTGAGCGATACGGGCATCAATAGCCTCTTTGTCACCCTTACCGCTAACGATGGTGGTATTTTCCTTGTCAACGGTAATCTTTTCGCAAGTACCCAGCATATCCAGGTAAGCGTCTTCGAGTTTGAAGCCTTTTTCTTCAGAGATAACGGTACCGCCGGTCAGGATGGCGATATCTTCCAGCATCTCTTTTCTTCTGTCGCCAAAGCCAGGAGCCTTCACAGCAACAATCTTCAAGCCTGCACGCAGTCTGTTAACCACGAGCGTTGCCAGAGCTTCGCTCTCCACGTCTTCAGAGATGACGAGCAGAGGACGGCCGCTTTGAACAACCTTCTCAAGGATGGGCAGGAATTCCTTCATATTGCTGATCTTCTTGTCATAAATCAACACGAAAGGATTTTCGTAAACAGCTTCCATCTTCTCTGCATCAGTGATGAAATAAGGAGAAATGTAGCCACGGTCGAACTGCATACCTTCAACCACTTTCACTTGGGTTTCAGTACCTTTAGCCTCTTCGATGGTGATAACGCCTTCTTTCTTCACTTTTTGCATAGCCTCGGCAATCACTTCGCCAACGGCCTTATCGTTATTGGCAGAGATGGTGGCCACCTGTTGGATTTTCTCGTGGTTGTCACCAATTTCGCTCGATTGCTCTTTCAGGCTCTTCACAACGGCAGCCACAGCAATGTCGATACCGCGTTTCAGATCCATAGGATTGGCACCGGCGGTTACATTCTTCAAACCGGTGTTGAAGATAGCCTGTGCCAAAACGGTAGCGGTGGTGGTACCGTCACCAGCCTGATCGTTGGTCTTGGAAGCCACTTCCTTAACCATCTGAGCGCCCATATTCTCAACAGCTTCGCTCAATTCTATTTCTTTAGCTACGGTAACACCGTCCTTCGTAATTTGGGGTGCACCGAACTTCTTGTCGATAATAACATTTCTACCTTTGGGACCCAAAGTAACTTTAACAGCATTTGCCAAAGCATCCACGCCTTTTTTCAATCCTTCGCGTGCGTCCCAATCATACATGATTTGTTTTGCCATATCTTGAAAAATTTAATGTTTAACGATTTAATTTACAAGTCTTTCGACCTGATTCTTATTACATAATAGCGTAAATGTCGCTCTCTTTCATGATCATATACGTGTTGCCATCGAGTTTAAGCTCGGTGCCAGCATATTTGCCATAAAGCACAACATCACCTACCTTAACGGTCATAGGTTCGTCCTTCTTGCCAGGACCAACAGCTACAACAACGCCTTTTTGAGGTTTTTCCTTTGCAGTGTCAGGTATGATAATACCGCCTGCCGTTTTTTGTTCAGCTTCCGCAGGTTCTACCAAAACTCTGTCAGCCAACGGTTTAATTGAAATGTTCATAGTTTGATGTTTTAAGTTATACAATATTATTAAGGTTGCAAATTTAAAAAATTTTCTCTTTGAAAATCATGTCAAAATGTCAGTGTCTCTGTGTCATCCTCTTTCTGCCTTAATGTCTGAAAAAGCGCATTCTCGCTTATATCAGCGTGGCCATATATACTATATCAAAAACCGTGCCAAACATTTTGTTGTAGGTGCGTCGCGCGCTACGCACCTACGAGATATTCACAAAAAACGCCGCAAGGAGATATTTCCTCACGGCGTCATTTTGTATCAGAAAACGATTATCGCACGCAACGCACTGAGTAACCGTATGTTTTCTGGATATTATCACGCTCAACCGTTGCCTTGTTGTTGGCAATGCCACGATAGTAGGCAAACTGGCCGTTATCGCTGGCGCTCCACAGATATGCTGCCGCACCTTGCTTGTCAGCAGCGGTGCCATTGAAGCAACCTGCAGGCATGATACTAAAGCCAGAAGCATTATTGTAGGAAGCATTCACACCAGGGAAGCAGGGCGAATCGGGCTGTACATCACCCGTGTAAGGAGTCCAACCCTCTTCGGAAGCCAACGCCTTGGCAATGTTGGACGTGTTGTCGTTGCAGGCGTAAGTGCCCTGGCTGTTGATATAGGTCAAAAAGTTGGCCCATTCAGCATCGCTGGGCACATGCCAGCCGGCGGGACATACGCCCTGAACGCCGCTCGGCGTACCGTTCGAGCCGGCAGCACCATTCATCACAGCCTTCCAGTTATAGAGATAACCGTACTTATCCACTTGCGTATTGTCGCCAGACGGATAGTAGCAGTATGCCACCGTGTCAGAAGCGGTAGTGCCCACTTTGATTTCTTTGCCATCCGCATAATGATTGGTGCGCATATTCTCTTTCAGCCAGCACTTCTCTCCCACTCTAATAGTATGATACTCATTACCTTCCACATCATTAATGGTAGAATTGCCACAATCGAAAGTGGTGTCGCTTATGGCGTTATCGAATATACAGCGGACTGAAACAGCCAATCGGTTGTTAACGGCATACATTGACACACTCGAACTACCCGAACTCAAGAATAGATAGTAAGGAATAGAGCTCCCATCAACGGTGGTGCTCCAGAAATAGACATTGGTGCCAAAATTACGAGTGCCCCACTCTTCATATACCATACCGGCAGGCAAAGCCGAAAAGCCGCTGGCATTATTGCTAGACAACGAGGCATCGATAGAACAAGGTTCAAATAAGCCACCACCACTTGGCCATCCCGACGTGGAAGCCAATGCTCTGGCTATATTGTTGCTATCGCCATTGCACCAATATTTCTCATCTGAACGGAGATAGCTAAACATCTGCTCCCATTCGGCCTTTGAAGGCAAGTGCCAGCCGTTAGGACAAACGCCCTGAATGCCACTGGGATTGGAATTATTGGCCGAAGCCTTGTGCATGGCAGCACGCCAGTTATACAAATACCCATAACCCGTCACATTGAAGATGTGGTCGCCAGGAACATAACGATACGGGTCTGTTGGACTGAGAATAAGCGTATTATTAGCCGTATTAACACCCAGTGGAATTTCCGTACCGTCAGCATAATGCTCCGAACGCAAATTCTCCTTCATCCAGCATTGGTTGCCGATGACAACTGTCTGATATTCATTCTTGTCAAAATCCTTGACAAAATCCCTACCACACTCAAAAGCAGCGGCAGAGGTGGTAAAACTCAACTCGTCACCATAAGCGGTTCCGGCATCATTTACAGCGTATGCTCGCACATAGTAGGTAAGGCCCGTTGCAAGGTCTGTGAGGTGGCTAACGAACGAGCCGACGCCGCTACCATCGGTGGTGTGGAAATCGGAAGTGACGGGATTGTGGGATGTGGACCAACAAACGCCACGAGTACGAACTGCCGTGCCTCCGTCCGAAAGCACACTGGCCAATACGTCGGCAGCATTGTCGGTTACATTGCGCACCTCATCAGTGGAAACAAGGGGTGTTTCCATATCAAATATAAGGGTAATCTCCTCATCAGCTCTCTGTGATTGAGCTAATTGGCGACTGTCGTATGC
This sequence comes from Bacteroidales bacterium, assembly GCA_017454945.1. GTDB lineage: Bacteria > Bacteroidota > Bacteroidia > Bacteroidales > WCHB1-69 > JAFTCA01. The sequence continues at coordinate 123,531 of JAFTCA010000041.1, read as the reverse complement.
TTTGTCTTTGTAGGTTGCATAACCGGTATATTGCATTCTATCACCCGAAGTGAACGGCTTGTCGGTGAGCTTCTTTACCATCATCGACATTGGCGTGCCACGATAGGCGATGGCATTGTGCCCACCCTGTCCCTGATTGACCAACTTGGTAGTGCTTACACCTTGCGAGGTGATGGCGGTCAACAGATAGACCTGCGATTGCTGCAGCGACACGTCAAAATAGTGCGTACCCGCAGGCAGCGATTGGGCGACTTCGGTCACCTTCTGCCCTGCCATGTTGAACACCTGCAATGTCACATTCTCTTTCGCAGGCAATTGCATCGCCACTGTGGAAGTTCCATTGAACGGATTCGGGAATACATCCATCTGTACTTGAGATGCATTCACATCTTTAATACCCGTTGAACCGAGCGTTAGCATCGTGTCGGGGAATATCAGTTTTTCCGTCCACGAGCGTGTCAGATTGACTACCAGCACCGAATCCAGACGCATATAAGAGCCGTCGGACAGCTGACCGGTAAACCGCAATGTGATCTGCTGCGCCGAAATGCCCGACACGAGCAGAAAAAAGGCCAATAAGGAGAAAAGTTTTTTCATAATGACTATGTTTTAAGGTGAAATTTGTTCTTTGCTCTTTGTTCTTTGTTCTTTGTTCTTAATTATGAATTGTAATTATCAATTGTAAATTATAAATTGTGAATTGTAAATTGTAAATTACTTCATCGCTCCTATCACCCCTTGGTTCACGGCTTTCATCTTGGCGGGGTTCAATTTTACCACTTTGCGGTCGTAAGTTATCAAACCGTTGGTTTCCGTTTCCACATCGGTGGTTTGCGTATAGACGGCGCCCGTGATGCCCACTTTGATGTAGTCCTTCAGCATCTCAGCATAATCGGCATACTTATTGAACACATCATCAGCATTCTGCATTTTCAGGTAGGAATAGTCGCCCTCTTGCTTCCAAAGATGACCATTTACTCTAAAGCCGATGCCGCCGTACTCGCCAATCACATTCATATAATCGCGAATGAAGACGCGCAAGCTCGGCTCCGGATATGTGTGATAATCAATGATATTGCCACAATTTCTAAAGTTGCCGCCCGAAGCGGGATTGAGATAACGCGTACTGTCGCACTGGTAAGTAAAATCGGTCACCTCCTTCGTGTCAAACTGTCCCCACGCTTCGTTGAAAGGCACCCACATCACAATGCAGGGGAAGGCTTGGTGCTGGTCGATAATCTCTTTCCACTCTTTGTAGAAATTGGCTTTCCACTCCTCAGGAATCACCTCGTCGGTGCCCAGGCCGTAAGAAGTGCGTTTCTGGCTGTGCTCCCACTTGGCTGTATGATGACTGGTACCGCACACCATCGACGGCATATCCTGCCAAACCATGATGCCATACACATCGCACCAATAGTACCAGCGGTCGGGTTCCACCTTCACATGTTTACGTATCATATTGAAGCCCAACTCTTTGGTCTTGACAATATCAAACTTCAGTGCTTCGTCGGTCGGTGCTGTGTAAAGGCCGTCGGGCCACCAGCCCTGATCAAGCGGACCATAGTGGAAAATTGGCTGGTTGTTAAGCGCAAAGCGATGGAAGCGGCGACCATCGACAAACTCCGAGAGCTTGCGCATGGCGGTGTAGCCTTGAATCTGGTCAACAACCTGGCCGTCGCGCACCAGGGAAATGCGCAATCCATACAAATAGGGGCTGTCAGGTGACCACAATTTAACATTGGGCACCGTTAGAGTCACCTCCTTGCCTTCCGTTTCAGCCGAAGCAATAACGGTGGTGGAAGGTCTTTCAGGTGAATAGCCCTCGCCTCCCGACAGCAGTTCAAAGCGAAGTTTATCGCCCGTTTGGGGCATGACCTTCTCCGCAGCTATGTGCAGTTGCTGCTTATCGATATCCGATACTACGGTATAGCGTTGCAGATGAGAAGCATTGACCGGCTCCAGCCAAATGCTTTGCCAAATGCCAGTTACGGGCGTGTAGTAGATACCTCGCGGACTATCCACCTGCTTGCCTTTGGGCTGGTAGGATTTGTCACCGCCGTCGGTCACCTTGATGACCAACTCTTGCTTGCCACTCTTGAGCAGATACGGGGTAATGTCTATCGAAAATGAGGCATAGCAGCCCGTGTGTTCGCCAGCCTTCCGGCCATTGACAAACACTTCTGCTTTCCAGTCGGCAGCGCCCACATTCAACAATATGTGCTTGCCATTCCAGTTCTTAGGCACCGTAATCGTGCGATGATACCACAGCGCCTCTTCGTCGCTAACATGTTTACCCACGCCCGATAGCGCCGACTGCACAGGAAATGGCACCAAAATCTTGCCATCCCACTTTTTCTGATACAATATCTGAAGATCTGCATTGGCAAAGGTAATTGCGTAATCCCACTGACCGTTCAGCGAAAGCCAATCCGCGCGCACCATCTGCGGCCGCGGATATTCGGGATGCACATTCAACGGATTCAGATTCTCACCCCACGGAGTTAGGATATTGTCACCTGCAGGACGCCACGTTTGGGCCTGAAGACCACTCAGCGTCATCGCCAAAACAAAGAATAGCAGAACAATTCTTTTCATACAAGAAGATTTTTTATTGCGAACAAAGATAAGAAAAAGTTATGAAGTGAATAGTGAGTGGTGAGAAGTTAAATCTCTTTTTCATAAAAAAAGTTAAACGCCTCGCGTCGGCTGGTAGGGTCAGCTATCACTTCACGCAGTTCTTTCAGTTGTTTTTCCTTGCCAGAGCCGGCAATCCACAGTTGAAGATAACCACCTTCGGCATACTTCTCCTGCAAGTGCTGACAGAAGCGCTCGTACTGCTCTTCCCTACCCAATTCGGGATAGTGCTTCAAGCCGAACTGCACGGTCCTCTTCAGTGGCGTCAGGTTGGTCAGGTCGCGGTCGGCATCGGCAACAATGCGGCCATAGACGGTACGCGGCGGATTTTTCGACGAGGCGCGATGGTCTTCCACCGCCTCCTTCATCACTTGCAACTGCTCCTCTGTAAACCATTTCCGCAGGTTGGCGTCGGCAAGCAGCAATCGTGCCGAGGTCAGGTGATGCGTTTCGCGACCTTCGGGCATGCCAGCATCGTGATAAGCGGCCACCACATACGCCATATTGGCATCAGCATGGCAGAAGTCGGCCAGCTCCAGACTGTCGCGAATGACGGTGCGCACATGTTCCTCGCCATGTGCCCTGTCAAAGGTCTTGTACAACGGGATGACCGTCGACTCGACATAATCAACAATTTCAGGATTCACCATAGTTTATTATTGTCTATAAAAAAGAAGTTGAATGAACGGGACACTCGGTTCTCACTCATTCAACTCCTCTAATTGATTGCCTTACGGCAAATTAACATCTACTATTCTTCTTTTGCTTCTTTCTTGCAGCATTTGCATTCACAGCTAAGGCAACGCCAGATGTAAGCAGCGATACCAGCACCTACCAGCGGAGCGAGAATGAACACCCAAAGGTCGGTCATTCCAGCACCTGTACCACCACCAACTGCATCGAATACGGCTACTGCCAACGAACGAGCGGGGTTAACAGAAGTGTTGGTTACAGGAATAGAAACCAAGTGGATGAGGGTCAGAGAGAGACCGATAGCGATGCCGGCGAAGCCTGCGGGAGCTTTTTCGCTGGTGGCACCGAAGATAACCAACAGGAAGATGCAGGTCATCACAACTTCAGTGATCACAGCAGCTGTAGTGGAATAGCCAAGGCCGTAGGGGTCAACGCTGTTAACTGCCAAGCCGTCGCAGTGGCCAACAATCAATGCCAACAGACCGGCGCCAATGAAACCACCAATGATTTGGAACAACATGTAAAGGAGAGCATCCTTGCCGCCAATTTTCTTGTTCATCCACATAGCGAATGTGATAGCGGGGTTGATGTGGCAGCCAGAGATGGGTCCAATGGCGTAAACCATTACCATTACTGATAAACCGAAAGCGAGAGATACACCAGCAAAGCCGATGCCCAAATCGGGATAACCGCAAGCAATGGCAGCGCTACCGCAGCCCATGAGAACCAGTACCATCGTACCGATCATTTCTGCAAAGTACTTTTTCATAACTAAAAGATTTAGGTTAATAATAGGTTTGAAAGTCTCTTTTAAGATTTTTTATGAATGCAAAAATAATGATTTTTATTCATGCATCAAAAAAAACTATAAATTTTCCAACAAGAAGTTGGTCAGCTTGGTGTACAACTGATAACGTGTGTTGCCACCGTAGATAAAGTGGTTCTTGTTGGGATAGAAGAACTGTTCGTACTGCTTTTCGGCCACGTTGAGCTTAGTCACCAAGTCCATAGAGTTCTGGAAATGAACATTATCGTCGCCAGTGCCATGCACCAGCAAATATTTGCCATTCATCTCTGCGGCGTGGGTACACGGCGAGTTATCGTCATAGCCCGAGGGGTTGTCCTGCGGTTTTTGCAAGAAGCGCTCGGTGTAGATATTGTCATAGTAGCGCCAGTTGGTCACCGGAGCCACCGACATGGCCATCTTGAAGGTGCCGTCGCCCGTGAACATCGAAAGACTTGACAGGTAGCCGCCGAAGCTCCAGCCCCAAATGCCGATGCGATCCTTATCCACATACGGCAGCGACTGCAAATAGTGGGCTGTGGCAATCTGATCAATGGCCTCATACTTACCCATCTGCTTGTAAATCACTTTTTTGAATGCATCACCACGGCCTGCCGTGCCACGACCATCCACACAAACTACCATATAACCTTTCTGTGCCAGCATCTGGTACCACGCATAGTCGAGCACGCGCGTATAGGCGTTGAACACCTCTTGCGAACCAGGACCGCCATAGCAGTACATCAGCACAGGATATTTCTTCGTAGCATCGAAATTGGCAGGCTTCAGCATCCAGCCATTCAACTGCACACCCGCATCGGTAGTGAATGAGAAGAGTTCCCTATCCACAAATCCATAATCCTTCATCACATTGCGATAGCGCTCATTGTCCTCCAGTGTATAAAGTTTTTTGCCCGTATTGTCGTACACAGCATACACACTCGGCGTGTTGGCGTTGGAATAATTGTTCAGATAGAAGTGCGAATTGGTGGTGAATGTCGGCTCGTTCCAGCCAGTACCATCAGAGAGCATCTTTTTCTTTCCACCCTTAAAATCAATTACATACAAATCCTTATTCAGCACATTGGCTTCATTCGACAGATAATAGATACGCTGCTTTTTCATATCCACCGACGCAATATCCTGCACTTCAAACTCACCCTTGGTCAGTTGGGTAATAGTGCCGTTGAACTCCACTTTATATATATGGTTGAAGCCGTCGCGCTCGGAAGTGAGAATCACACTTTTGTTATCCTCCAAGAAATAGTAATTGTGTGTCACATCCAGCCAAGCATCGTTTTTGTCAGTGAAGACAATGTCGGTTTTGTGAGTCAATGTATTATAGCGGAAGAAATCCAACTGGTTCTGCAAACGATTCAATTTCAGTACAATAAACTCAGTTGAGTTGGACAGCCAACAGATGCGCGGATAGTAGCAGTCGGTGTCGTCATCCAAGGTAATCTCGCGACTGCTGTTCTGGGCCACATCATACAGATGAATGGTGACGATGGAATTGTCTTCGCCAGCCTTAGGATACTTATACACAAAGGTTTCAGGATAGAGTTGGCCCCACATCGTCATCGAGAACTCTTTCACGCGGCTCTCATCAAAACGAAGGTAAACCATCTTGTTGCCATCGGGCGACCACCAGAAGCACTTCGACATGTCGAGTTCCTCCTCGTGAACCCAGTCGGCAAAGCCGTTGAGAATAGCATTCTCGCGACCATCGAAAGTGACTTGCACTTCCTTTTCGGTCAACAGGTCATAATAGAAGATATTGTAGTCGCGCACGTAAGCCACGCGGTTGCCGTCAGCCGAGAAAGAGGCGAAACTAACTTTCTGATCGGGTGAAATGAAGTGCACTTTGCCGTTTTTCAAATCATAAACATAATAATAGGCACATGTCGAGCGGCGATAAATGCTTTCCATATCCGAAGCGAAGAGAATCTTGGTCTCCGACTTGTCGAAGCGGTACTGCGACATCTTATCAAGCGACAACTTGCCACCCGAAGCGGTACTCAAGTCGCTCATATTCATAATAGTACCCACTTCCTTGCCCGTCTCGAAGCTATATTTCATAATGGCAAAACCATTCTTCACAGTATAGTAATCGCCATTGGGCATGGTAGCAAAACCGGGCACTGAAGAGGGATAAAAGGTGCCACTCTTCCAGATTTTTTCCAAGGTAATTTCTTTGGTTTGTGCCTGCATAGTTATCGTCAGGGCACAAAGCATCAAAGTGATAAAAAAGAATATTTTTTTCATACCAAACAACTATATATCAAATAATTATATTTTATCTGGATCCACATCAAAGATGAGCACTTTGCCATCAGAAGTGTGCAGACGGCACTGGTCGCAGAGCGTGAGTTCACCGCTGAGGCGGCGTTCCACCATATTGGCCAGACGCTCGCGCAACGAGTCGATGGTCACCTTGTCGGTCACCTCATTGGCAAAGGCATACATAAGCAGCATGCGGGCGGTACGTTCGCCAATGCCACGTGAACGGAGGTAGAACATGGCGTCCTCGTTCAGCTGTCCCACGGTGGCACCATGACTGCATTTCACATCGTCGGCGTAGATTTCGAGGAAGGGATGGGTTGTCACCACGGCCTCGTCGGTCAGTGCCATGTTGCGATTTGTCTGGTAGGCTTGTGTGCGTTGCGAATCCTGGCGCACCACGATATGACCGTTGAAGTTGGCACGTGCCGAATCATCAGCAATGCCTTTGTACATCTGGTAGCTCGAGCAATCGGGTGCATTATGAGCCACAAACACCTGATTATCGACCACTTGCGATTTGTCAACTAAGTACAAGCCGTAAAGGTTGGCATGGGCAAACGGCTCATCCAAATCCAAATGGATAGCATTATGGATGTAACCCGCGTTGAAGGTCACCACATTCGACACCCACTCCGAGTTTTCCTGCTGGCGCACAAAGAGGTGGTTTACCAATAGCGAGTCGGCATCTTTGTTTTCCGTCTTGTAATAATGCATAACGGCATTGGGGGCCAGATGGACTTCTGTCACATTGTTAATCAGCGTTTTGCCATATTTTATTGAGTCATCACAATGGACAAACGACAGCGAAGCATTTTCGCCCAAAACAATCACATTATGATTGTTAATCAACAGATTATCATCTGTATTAATCATCGACACCAGCTGCAGCGGTTCTTCCACCTTCACATTGGCGGGGATATAGATGAAGAGGCCATCGTTGAAGAGTGCTTCATTAAGAGCCACCAGTCCGCGGTCGGCCTTGTCGGCATGGGTGGTGGTCAGGTACGGCAGAATCAGCTCGGGGCACTGTTTCACAGCAGCGGCCACACTGCCAGTGATGACACCATTGGCGCTCTTGGTCAGCGGTGCATCGGGGTGGACAAACCAGCCATTGAGGAAGGGGAACATCTGTGTGGCGAGGTTGCGCACCTGGCATTGGAAATACTCTTCCACGGGGCGGTACGGGTCAGCCTCGCGTTGCATGCGGTAGTCCGACTGTACCAGTCCATCAATCGGGCACTGGCGCCAATTCTCCATCTTCCGTGTCGGCAGGCCGTGAGCCAGGAAGAAGTCCATGGACTTCTGGCGTGCCTCGCGCAACGGAGCAGGCTCGGCAGCGAACAACCCGCCAACCTCATTGGCAAACAGTTGTTGAATATATTGCGTAAATGAGTTCATCGTTTCGATTATAAAAGTCCTGCTTCGTATTCGTGTTTAATCCAGTCGTAGCCCTTCTCTTCCAGTTCTACTGCCAACTCTTTCGGACCCGACTTGACAATCTTGCCGTCGTAGAGCACGTGCACCACATCGGGCACAATGTAGTCGAGCAGACGCTGGTAGTGCGTGATGACGATAGTGGCATTATCTTTGGTTTTCAGTTGGTTGACACCATTCGCCACAATACGGAGGGCATCAATGTCCAATCCCGAATCGGTCTCATCAAGGATGGACAACTCCGGCTCAAGCATGGCCATCTGGAAAATCTCGTTGCGCTTCTTCTCACCACCCGAAAAACCCTCGTTCACCGAGCGGTTGCTCAGCTTGGCAGTCAGTTCCACAACTTTCTTCTTCTCTTCCATCAGGCGCAGGAAGGCACCACCGGTGAGCGGTTCCAGACCTTTGTATCTACGCACCTCATTCACAGCAGTTTTCATAAAGTTGGTGATGCTCACACCAGGTATTTCCACAGGATATTGGAAGCCGATGAAGATGCCTTCGCGGGCACGTTCTTCAATAGACAGGTCGAACAGATTCTTGCCTTTATAGGTGATGGAGCCGGTCACATCATAGATGTCCTTGCCCGCAATGACCGAAGCCAGCGTACTTTTGCCCGTTCCGTTAGGTCCCATAATGGCATGAACCTCACCTCTTTTCACTTCCAAATTCAGGCCTTTCAGAATTTCCTTGCCTTTAATGGAAACGTGTAAATTCTCTATCTTTAACATAATAATGGATTTTCAAAATTTTGCGACTGCAAAGATACGAAACAATGTATAATTTACAATGAATAATGTATAATTCAAAGGAGTTTTTAGTTGTTAGTTTTTAGTTGTTAGCGATAATTCTTAACTCCTTAGTTTCTTAACTTCTTAACTCTAATCACTTCTCACTATTCACTTCTCACTCCTCACTACTCATGATGATACGGTTCCCCTTTAATGATGGTGAAGGCGCGGTAGAGTTGTTCAATGAAGATAAGGCGCGTCATCATATGGGGAAAAGTCATAAGGGAAAGCGAAAGTTGCTCATTGGCACGCTGATACACTGGCTGCGAGAAGCCGTAAGGGCCTCCGACAACAAACACCAATGTTTTCAGGCTGCTACACATCTGCTTGCGTAGGAATTCGGAAAAAGCCACGGACGTTTTCTGTTTGCCATGTTCATCGAGCAGAACCACATAGTCCTGCGGGTCGATTTTCTTCAAGATTGCTTCGCCTTCCTGGATTTTCTGCTCACTTACCGAGAGCGCGGCGGTCTTTTTCAGATAAGGCACCACCACCGTCTCAAAAGGGATATAGAATTTCAGTTTTTTAGTGTATTGGTCAATGGCATCGTCGAACACCTCAGCACTCTCTTTGCCAACAATGATCAGCTTTATCTTCATAGTCCTAGCGAGTATGTTTTGCCGGCGCCAACTCGAGTTGCAGTTTCACGTCATTCAGTACATTCATATAATTTATAAATGCCTGATAAGGAGACGGATAAACATCAAAATTACGACGCACGGCTTGTTGCGGGAACCACTTGGTACTCATAAAGTAGAAGTGGTCGGCGGCTTGCAGGCGCAGCCAGTTAAGTTTAGCCTCCTTATTTTCAGATATTTTGTACAAATCCCACAGTTTAAACAGCTGTTGGAAAGCCTCTTGTTGCAGCTCGTTGCCAGTCCACTCGGCGGTATCCTTTTCCTCGCCCGAGCAGGATATGGGCCACGGAGCGTGCATCGTCGAAACCTTGGTCTCGGTGCGGGAAGCATCGTTCGGCAGCATCAGCTGGTACTCTGGCGAAGCGATAATCCGCTCAAACAAAGCACGGAAGAAGTCGAAAATACCACTTTCTGCCACATGATATTCACCGATAGTCTCATAATCGAGATACAAGTTGATGAACGGCGCATCCTGTGGCAGTCCGCCCAAGAAGCCCATGTATTTGTCGGCCGTCAGCGGGTACTGGTCCCAACTGCGATCACTGAAGCGCAGCGAGATGTCGTCGCACAGCGGGTAGTTGCGGAGTAACAGTTTCAGGTCGGTTTGGAAAGGATTGCAGTAGAGGTAGCCGGGACTCTTCCAGCCGAGGATATGACGTGCACCTTCGGTCAGCACTGTGTCGTAGCCCGCTTCGGCAAGCCACTCTCCTATCTCATCCGAATAGATAATCTCGGTATTGCAAAAAGTCGTGGGTTTCACGCCAAACACCTCTTCCAGAAGATGTTCCTGCAGGTGCACCTGCTCCATAAAAGGCTCTTTGCCATAAAGCGAGGCAATGCTGTGTGTGTAGGTATTGCCTGTAATTTCCACACAGCCAGTCTCTACCAGTGCCTTGAAGCTATCTATCACTTCGGGGCAATACTCTTGGAACAACTTGATAGAGCTGCCAGCAATACTGAAGCTTACAGCCATCTCATTGCCATGCTTTTTAATCAAATCGAGCAACATAGCGTTGGCGGGCAGATAGCACCGCTCGGCCAAACGGCGGGTGAGGTAGCTATTCTGATAATCATCAAAATAGTGATGGTCTTTGTTGATATCAAAAAAGCGGTAAGTTCTCAGACGGAACGGCTGACTGATTTGAAAATGGAAACATATTTTACGCTTCATGACCTGAATAATTTAATACATCTTCATAAATAGTTTTCAACTTGGCGGCCACTTTCTCCCACTTCAAGTTATCGACTTCTTCCTTGCCTTTGCTGGCGAACATCTTGGCAAGAGCGGGGTAATGCAAAATGCCGTAGATGGCGTCGGCCATGGCATTCACATCCCAGAAATCAACCTTGATGGCATACTGCAACACCTCGGAAACGCCCGACTGCTTTGAGATGACCACAGGCACGCTGGCACGCATAGCCTCGAGCGGAGAAATCCCAAATGGTTCTGATATTGAAGGCATTACATAGACATCACTCATACCGAACATCGTGTCAATATCATCACCTTTGAGAAAACCGGTAAAATGGAACTTGTCGGAAATGCCCAACTCGGCCACACGTTCAATGATTTTGGTCATACGGTCGCCATCGCCGGCGAGCACAAAGCGGACATTATCGTCCTTCTCGAGCACCTTTTGCGCGGTTTCCACAAAATATTCGGGACCTTTCTGATAGGTCACACGACCTAAGAAAGTGACAATCTTCTCTTTCACAGCCTTTTGGCGCACCACTATGCGGTCTGTCGGCTCAACGGCATTGTGCAAAGTCACCACTTTTTCAGCGGGAATGCCATATTTTTCAATCACAATGCGGCGTGTCAAATCGCTGACGGCACACACGCGGTCGGCAGCCATCATTCCTTCACGTTCAATACCATAGACAATGTCGTTGAGATTATTCTCTCCCGAGCGGTCGAACTCGGTGGCGTGGATATGCACCACCAGAGGCTTGCCGCTCACTCTCTTGGCCACAATGCCGGCCTTGTAGGTCAGCCAGTCGTGCGCGTGGATAATATCGAAATGTTCGGTACGCGCCAACTCGGCGGCCACAAGGGCATACTGTTCAATCTCGCCCATCAAGTTATGGGTGTAGGTTCCCGAGAAGGAATACTTACGCTTCTCGCCAGGCACCGTCTCTTCAAAAACGCCACTATTCAACTGGTTTACAAGTTGATAATAGTCGTTCATACCCACATAGGGAACCATTTGGGAATTCACTTCCATGAACGACACCCTATCGGAAAAGCTTTGCAGGTGCGCATAGCGCGTATCCACTTCCACATCCGAAGCATTGATGATACGAACGGCACGTTGGTCCTCGTCGCCCGAAGCCTTCGGCATGACAAAGGCCACCTCGACGAAGTTCTTGGCAAGTCCTTTCGTCAAGCCATAGCAAGCCGTGCCCAATCCTCCGGCAATATGCGGAGGAAACTCCCAACCAAACATCAACACTTTCATAACTATCTCATCTTTATAATTTTCTATTTTCTTTTAGCATTTTCCAAAAGTCGTTTCATGTGCAACAAGGCAGCCACGCTCCACGCCTGCGATATGGCTCCGTTGGGACGATAAGGCGGATCGCCGTCATACACTTCGGCGATGGTGGAAACGCCATAATCGCGCATGCAATCTTCAAAATTGTAGAGAAGCCGCTCTATCAGCGACAGCGCCGACTTTTGATAGACAGCCAGCATACCGTCTGAAAACGGTCCTAACAACCAGGGCCAAGCGGTGCCCTGATGATACTCGGCGTCGCGCTCTGCCTGCGTGCCACCGTAATGGCCTTTATATTCCGGATCGTTCGGCGACAAGGTGCGGATGCCTTTCGTCACCAGCAACTCCTCCATCGTCTTCTTCAGAATCAGCTGTCTAATCTTTTCGCTGATAGGAACATACGGCAGCCCTGTGATGAGCATCATATTGGGGCGGACTTGGAAATTGCGGTAGTCGCCATTCACATAATCGGCCAGCCAGCCAATCTCTTTCGACCAGAAAGTCTCTTTGAAGACAGCGGGGAAATTCTGAGCCAGATCCTTCCATTCATCCACAAACGACTCATCACCTGCCAGTTTCGCCATTTCTATACAGAATCTCAATGCGTTGTACCACAAGCCGTTAATCTCCACTTGACAACCCGTACGCGGAGTCACGGGACGTCCGTCAATGACGGCATCCATCCAGGTTAGGGCCACGCCATCTGCACCAGCATAAATCAGACCATTGTCGAGCATACGGATATTGAAGAGCGAGCCTTTTTTGTAGGCCGACAAGATGGTTTTCAGCACTGTGCCGTACTCGTCCCAAATTTTCTTTTCGGTATGCGTATAGTCGGCATATTGTTGCAGGGCGCGGATAAACCAGAGCGGCGCGTCCACCGAGTTATAGGCCACTTGTTCGCCTTCGCCAATATTGGGGAAGAGGCCGTTTTCCATCTCCGACAGCATATCGTCGAGGATTTCCTTGCACAGTTCTGGCTTGTCGCGGTCCAGGGTAAGACCTTGCAGAGAGATGAAAGTGTCGCGCCCCCAACGGCCAAACCAAGGATAGCCTGCCATAATCTGCGTTTTCCCGTTTCTGGTCACAATAAACTGGTCGGCAGCATTTTCAAGGCAATTGAAGAATGTATTTCGGGTGATGCGGTTCTTCGATTCTTCGATATACATCTGCTCTATGTCGGCCGGATTGATAGGTTCAATACCCACCGACAGGTAGATTTCCTTCTGTTTCACCGTCATATTCAGCCGTCCCATCGCCAACAAATCCTCGCAGCCCTCATAGCCGCGGTTAATCTCTTCCTCATACTCCACATTTTTAATCCATACGGGGTCATGTTCGTAATACAGCGGTGCGGATGTTTGAATATAAACTGGTGTATAATTATCGTACAAACAATATTTTACACCACCTTCAACAGATTCATAGCCGGTATTGGCAACATCGTTCATGAACGTAAGGCGGTGAATCTGACGGAAAGCCAGCAGCGGCTGCAGTTGCAATGTAGCCGACTCAAAATCATCAAGGATGGAGTATTTGAGCAGCACCCTGTCTTCGCTGCGCATAAAGAGAATCTCCTTCTTGAAATTAAACTTACCAACACGGTAAAAGAAGGTCGGCACCGGATCGGCGACAAACTTCTGCAGGAACTTATTGCCTTTGGGTTCAATGACACCACCTTTGTACTGGTGGATATAGATGGGGAAATCCATGTCGTCGATAATAACCGTCTCATTCAGACCTGAGACGAGCAGATGACGTTCATGATCGATATTATCCTGAGGGACAATGAAAAGTCCGTGATATTTTCGTGTATTCAGTCCGAGAAGCGTTGAACAGGCGAAGGAGCCTGTACGGCTGCATCGGAGTATCTCCCTGTTTTTCGCATAGGTGATATTGACTATTTTTTCCTTATCAAACTCAATATAGCTCATGAATGAAAAAATTTTCGCAAATATACATTTTTTTTAGGAATTATATATCTGTTGGCACAATTTGTTTCGGGAACAATCTCCTATAATTAGCTGTTTCAAAATTATTTTCCATTGTTTAGTGGCATTGTTGCAAAAGCGTCACTTTCGCGGCGATAACGAGTGTTGTTTCATAGCCCATATTTTCTGCGCCGCGATAGGAGCCTCACTCCTTGCCCTCCCCACACTACGCTCCTTTCAGTCGCTTGTGTGGGGTTAATAGAATATTGTCCCTTCGGGACACTCTAAAACTGTGCAACTTATTCGATGACAAATGCCTCGAAGAGGCATACTCCTATTAACCCCAGATGAGCGTAGCGTAATCTGGGGTGTACGAAAACTGCCAATACTTAACCGCGGCGCGCTATGAATATCCTATGGAACACTACACTTGTTCGCCGCGGAAGTGGCTCAAGACCAACAGATATACACTTCCCATATAATTTCTTACACAACATTTTCATTTTTTTTTCACAGATGTGATATTTATATTTATCTTTGCACATTTAAGAGTGAAATAAAGTGACAAAACCGCTGGCTGAAATCTTACGTCCCACATCCTTAGACCATTACATTGGCCAGGAGCATCTTATGGGAGAAGGTGCCATCTTGCGCAACGCCATTGAAAGCGGCCAGCTACACTCGATGATCCTGTGGGGACCTCCCGGCGTGGGAAAGACCACCTTAGCACTGCTGATTGCCGAGTTGACCAACTCGCAGTTCTACATGCTCAGTGCCATCAGTTCGGGCGTGAAAGAGATTCGCGAAGTGTTCGACAAAGCACGTCAAAACGACGGCAAGACCATCCTGTTCATCGACGAAATCCATCGTTTCTCAAAGGCGCAGCAAGACTCGTTGCTGGGAGCCGTAGAGCAGGGACTGGTCACGCTGATTGGCGCCACGACTGAAAACCCCTCTTTTGAAGTCATCTCCCCTCTCCTGTCACGCTGTCAGGTTTACATTCTCAAATCATTAGAAAAGAATGAATTAGAGAAGATTATCGCCATTGCGCAGCAATATTACCTCGACGAGCAGCAATTGAAGGTCGAAATTCCTGAAAACGAAGCGCTTCTACGCATTTCGGGCGGTGACGCGCGCAAACTGCTCAATGCCATTGAGTTGACTGTTAGCATGCAAAAGCCTAAAGACGGCGTGGTTACGCTGACCAACGAGTGGGTGCAGAAGGTTATCCAGAAGAACTTAGCCATCTACGACAAAAAAGGCGAGAACCATTACGACATTATCTCCGCGTTCATCAAGTCGGTGCGCGGCAGCGACCCCAATGCGGCGGTCTATTGGATGGCGCGGATGCTGTCAGCTGGCGAGGATCCGCTGTTCATCGCACGGCGAATGATCATTCTGGCCTCTGAAGACATAGGCAATGCCAATCCCAACGCCCTGCTGCTGGCCAACAACTGCTTTCAGGCGGTGCACCACATCGGCATGCCCGAAGCCCGCATTGTCATGGCGCAAACCGCCATCTACCTTGCCTCCTCGCCCAAGAGCAACTCGGCCATCATGGCCATTGACGATGCCTACGAGTGGGTGCAGAAGACTGGCGACCTACCCGTGCCGTTGCACTTGCGCAACGCCCCCACCAAGTTGATGAAAGAGTTGGACTACAGCAAAGGCTACAAATACGCCCACGCTTACGATCACAACTTTGTAGAGCAGGAGTTTCTGCCCGAATCCATCAGCGGCAAGAAGTTCTACGAACCGCAGAATAATGCCCGCGAGAACGACCTGCGCCGTTATCTGAAAAACTGTTGGAAAGAAAAATACAAATACGTCGTACTGCTCTTCGCATTCCTCTCCTGCTTCTTCTTTGGCTGGAGTCAAGATATGCACTATTCGCAATACTACACCATGCCCGCCAGTATCAACCCGGCCATGACGGGCGCCATCAACGGAACTTTCAGAGTCACCCTCAACCACAAGCTGCAGTGGCTGGCCATCACAAAGCCCTACACCTCCGTGTCGGGCGGCTTTGACGCACCCATCGTCAAGGGACGCAGGAGCCGCACACTGGTAGGCCTTGGCGTGCAGGTTCACAACGACCGCGCCGGCGACTCAAAATACAACATCTTCCAAGTCAGCGGCTCCTTATCGCTTATCAAGAGCCTTGACCGCCGCAATCGCAACAAGATCGGCATCGGCTTTGCTGGTGGCATCTTCCAGCACACCATCGACTACTCAGCCCTGACATTCGACGAGCAATACATCGGCGGCCTCTTTGACCCCAACAATCCTATATCAGAAGATTTCGGCAGGGAGAAATACCTGTTCTTCGACTGCTCTGCCGGCTTGGTATGGAGTTGCACACCACGTGAGGATATCGCCTTGTCGGCCGGCTTTACCGTCAACCACCTCACCGAACCCAACCAGACTCATTTCAACGGCGCCAGCGCCAAGCTGTACCGCAAATATGTAGGCACTTTCTCTGCCCGCTTCCCCGCCAAACGAAATATTTTCATTCACCCGATGGTTTACACCGCATTCCAAGGGAAGCACTATGAAATCCTGTTCGGCAGTTTGTTCGAATACGAGTGGGGCTATCAGAAGTACCGCGACTTTGCCATCGGCGGAGGCCTCTTCTACCGCGTGAACGACGCTATTATCGCCAGTTTCTTCTTCGACTGGCGCGACCTGCGCTTCAGCGTGGCTTACGACCTCAACGTCTCCACACTGGCACGCGCCTCCAAAGCCCGCGGCGGCTACGAAGTGTCGCTTTCTTACATCTTCAAGAAAAACAAGCGAATCATCCCCGGCAAGGAACCGTGCCCGTATAAAGTGATGTAGGGAACGGAGAGATGAGAGATGAGAGTTAAGAGTTTTAGATATTTTATGGGAATATACAGATGCACATACGGAGACATCCTCATAATAGAAGGGGACAAACTTACGGTGGAGACACCCGATGGAGTATTTGAGGGCCGTCTTGACGAAGAAGGAAAAGTGTGTGCCCAGAACCAAACGGCTCTCTCCCATCTCGTAAGAGCCGTAAATGATTGGATTGAAAACAACCACCTCCCTGATACCGATTGGGAAGACAAGAAAGGCTATTATTCTGTAATGTATTAAATCTTCTTTGAAGATAAATTAGTATTTTTGCCAAATTCATTATGTTAAAACCCGTATGAAAGGCAGAATGCTGATATTGACTTGTTTGTTTTGCTTGCCGCTACTGCTTGTAGCACAAGTGGATTCTGACGAGCATATCAGGCAGCAGATAGAGTTCATCAAGCACGACACGCTGCCCGTCAAGATCACCCGCCTGCCTCGCGCTGTGAACAGCACCTACTCCGAATACAACGGCATCCTCTTTCCCGATTCGACATTCTACTTCAGTTCGTTCCGCTCGGAGAGCGAGGCCGACCACGAAGGCATCTTCGACGCCTACTGGTCGGGCTACATTTACAGTTGCCAACTCAAGCGACGCGGCTACACACGGGCGTTTCCGCTGCCCAGCACCATCAATAGCACAAAATACTACAACTGCAATTTCACTTTCAACGAAAAGCGCACAGTGCTCTATTTCACGCGCTGTGTACGCACAACCGACGCACACCTGCAATGCGACTTATGGAAAAGTGAACAACACAACGGCCGCTGGGAAAAGGCCAAGCGCCTCAACCGCCGCATCAATCTGCCCGGCACCAGCACCACACAACCCAATCTGGTGGAATACGGGGATTACAGCCTCCTCTTTTTCTCCTCCGACCGGCCCAAAGGGTTTGGCGGCTTCGACATTTGGTACACCCTCTATCAGGATGACCACTACAGCGACCCTATAAATCTGGGCAGCAACATCAACACGCCCGGAAACGAGATAACGCCGTTTTACGACAAGAACAGCGAGACGCTCTATTTCAGTTCTGACCACCACCCGGGCATTGGCGGCTACGATATCTTTTACAGCAACGGCTCCTTCAACCAATGGACCGAGCCCGACAATATGGGCGTGCCCTTCAACTCGGAATACAACGACTACTACTTCTCACAAAACAGACACAACACCCACGGCTATTTCTCGTCCAACCGCCCCACCCGATTCATGTCGGAAGAGGACACTTGCTGCAGCGACATCTATCATTACAACTGGGACGGTTACCGCAAAGTGGAGGAACCTGTGGCCGAAGACACCATCACGACCGTCGAGAAGATTCGCAACATACTGCCGCTAACACTCTACTTCCACAACGACGAACCCGACCCGCGTTCGTGGGAGACCACCACCCGTGCCAACTACCGCAACACGCTGGCCAGCTACATTGCCATGCGCACCACCTACGAGGAGGAGTATTCCAAAGGACTGAAGGGACAAGAGAAGGAGATGGCCAAAGAGCGTATCCGCGACTTCTTTGCCGACTCGATTGAGCAAGGCTACGCCCGACTGGAACTCTTCACCACCTACCTACAACAGGAATTGGAAGCTGGCAAAGATGTGCGCATCACCATCAGCGGTTACGCAAGTCCCTTACACAAAGCCGAATACAACCTGCGCTTATCGGCACGACGCATTGCCAGCCTGAAGAACTACCTCTGCGAATACAAGAACGGACTTTTCTTGCCTTACATGAATGGCGAGAAAGCCAACCGCCTTGAAATACACGAAAATCCGAAAGGGCAAGCTACCGCCTCCAAGCTGGTCAGCGACAATATCAATGATAAACGCAACTCGGTCTATAGCATTGCGGCATCACTTGAAAGGCGCATTCAAATTACCGAATATCACTCCAACTAAAATGATTACAATCAATAACTTATCCTTTTCATACGACAACACCCCTTTCTTGCAGCATGTCAACCTGCACATCGACAAAGGCTGCTTTTGTGCGGTTATGGGGCCAAACGGCTCAGGTAAGAGCACACTCCTCAAGTTGATGGTCAACCTGCTTATGCCCAATAGCGGAGAAATCCTTGTTAATGGGAAGTCGCTGAATGATTACTCACAACGCGAGTTAGCCAAGATGATTTCTTATGTGCCTCAACGCGAGGACATCATCTTCGAATTCTCTGTTTATGATACAGTTATGATGGGACGAAACCCTTACCAAGGTCGCTGGGGCAGTGCGTCGGCTGACGATGACCGCCTTGTGTGCGAGACATTGGAGCGCACCCATCTGGCTCACCTCAAAGAGCGCTTGCTGTCGCAACTTAGCGGCGGCGAACTGCAACGCACACTCATCGCTCGCGCCATGGTGCAGCAAGCACCCGTCATGCTCCTCGACGAGCCACTGGCCAACCTCGATATCGCCCATAAATACGAGATTATGGACATTCTCGCCCAACTGCAGCACGATATGGGCACAACACTGCTACTCATTCTGCACGACTTCCCCATGGCTTTGCAATACGCCGACACAGCCCTACTGATGCAAAACGGCAACATCTGCCACTACGGGCCCTGTCGCGAAGTGCTAACATCCGACATTATTAAACCGACCTTCCACTTGGACGAGCGGTTTACAGTGGATGAGAATGGAAATATTAGGAGAGTGAAGAGATGAGAGATGAGAGATGAGAGATGAGAGATGAGAGATGAGAACGGAGAACGGAGAGCGGAGAACGGAGAGCGGAGAACGGAAATTCAAAATTCAAAATTCAAAGAACAAAGAACAAAGAACAAATTCAAAGGAGTTGTTAGTTGTTAGCGATTAAAAAAAACGATAATACAATGTTTCTTAGTTTCTTAGCTCCTTAACTTCTTAACTCCTCACTTTTCACTTCTCACTATTCACTAATAACTAATTATACATTGTAAATTGTAAATTATTAATTATAAATTCCTTATGGATACCGTCGTAAAAATTGGCAACATCTCTTTGGGCTCCGGCTGTCCTATTGTCGTTCAGTCGATGACCAACACCGACACGAACGATGTGGAAGCCACAGTGGCGCAAGCCAAGCGTATGGTAGCTGCTGGCGCCGAGATGGTGCGCATCACCGTACCGACCTTACACGAAGTGGCTGCATTAGAGCAAATTAAGAACAGACTGCGCCACGACGGCTGCAACGTGCCACTGATTGCCGATGTGCATTTCAGTCCCGCCGTAGCCGAAGCGTGTGCCAGCATTGTGGAGAAAGTGCGTGTCAACCCGGGCAACTACGTGGATCGCCAGAGCGCTGCCGACGAGAACATGTCCGACAGCGAATATCAGGCAGCATTGGACAAGATGGCAGCCAAGGCCAAGCCGCTGTTCGACATTTGTCGCGAGCACGGCACCGTCCTCCGTATCGGCACCAACCACGGCTCGCTCAGTCGCCGCATTATAGGCCGCTACGGCAACACACCGCTGGCCATGGCGCAATCGGCGATGGAATGGGTAGAGATCTGCCAACAGAACCAGTTCGACAACATCGTGCTCTCAATGAAATCGAGCAATGTGAGCACCATGATTGAAGCTACCCAGCTGTTACACAAGATGATGACCGACAGAAGCACGGTTTATCCTCTCCATTTGGGCGTTACCGAGGCGGGCGCTGGACTGGAAGGGCGCTGCAAGTCGGCAGCGGGCATTGGCGCACTGTTGCTCAACGGCATTGGCAACACCATCCGCGTATCGCTCACCGAACCGCCGGAGAATGAGACACCCTTCGCCCACTGCCTGGTCAATCGCGTGGAGAAACTCAAGGCCGACATCAGCGCAGGACAAATTCCTTACCACATCGACGAACACCGAACGCTGACAGTCTGCTCAGATGCCACCGACATGGACGCGCTAATTGCCGATGTGGCGAGCATCACAGGCTATGAACATTACCGCGAGAAAATCCGCAATCTGAAGATTGAAGCCGCAAATTTCGATCAAAACACCTTGCAACAATTAGAAGATACCATCCTGCAAGCCTGCCGTATCAAGATGAGCCGCACCGAATTCATCTCTTGTCCCTCTTGCGGGCGCACCCGCTATGACATCATGTCGGTGTTAGAGATTGTAAAACAGCGATTTGCCAACTATCCTGGCCTCAAAATCGGTGTAATGGGCTGCATTGTCAACGGCCCTGGCGAAATGGCCGACGCCGACTTCGGCATTGTCGGCGGTGGCGAAGGCAAAGTGGTGGTGTACCGCGGCAAAGAACGACTCACCGACAACCTGCCGTTTGACGAAGCATTGTGCAAGCTGGAAGAGTTATGTGAGGAATGGAAGAGAAACTTTAGACGTTAGACATTAGACTTTAGTTGTTAGTTATTTAGGTTATCAAAAATTCTGATAACCTCATCTTTTTAATTTAATCATACTCAATGATATAGCCTTCTGGAAATCTCCCCGGATTTCTTTATAGAATTTTTAATTTAATCCTATCAAATTGTAAATATTTTATTATATTTGCAAGCAAGATTATATTGGGCTATGGAAGTAGAGAAAAATAATAGTAACAACGTTGATTTGGTTGTTTATCGTCCCTCCGAGGAGATGCATATAGATGTTCGCGTGTCTGAAGAAACAGTTTGGCTTGCGCAATCACAGATGGCGATTTTATTTGGGGTAAAAGAAAACACCATAACATACCATATTAAAGAGATTTACAAGACAAAGGAATTGGAAACAATTTTAACTACTCGAAAATTTCGAGTAGTTCGCACCGAAGGATCTCGCAAAATTAGTCGATGGATAGACTTTTACAATCTTGATATGATTATTTCTGTGGGATACCGTGTTAACACCACAAGTGGTGTTATGTTTCGACGTTGGGCCACCAATATCTTGAAAGATTATATGTTAAGAGGATCTGCATTAAATCCTTATTTCCAACAGGTGGAACAGCATCTCACAAAACATGACCAGGAGATTTCTATTTTAAATCAACGTATTGACAATATGGTAAAGAGTGCCCTGCCTCCTAAATGCGGCCTTTTTTTCGACGGACAGATTTTCGATGCGTATGTGCTAATGGCCAAACTTATAAAAACTGCAAAGAAGGATATTAAGCTAATAGACAATTATATTGATGAAAGCGTTTTGGTCTTATTAGACAAACGCAATGACAATGTGGCAGCAACTATATTTACACAAAACATAAGCCCGCAGTTGCAACTGGATATACAACGACACAACGCACAATACCATCCGATTAAAGCAAGGCAAATGCTTGGCGTTCACGACCGTTTTATGCTGATTGACGACACACAACTATATCATATTGGCGCATCTATCAAGGATTTGGGCAAGAAACTTTTTGCCATCACCCTGATTGAAGACACAGAAATTATTGCTGTTATGCGGAAGAAGATAAAATAGCGTTGCACAACAACGTGCAAAGGAATTCTTACAAACACATAGGGGCGAATGATTAGTCGCCTCTACATCCACCCTAACTCCAACTGGGCGGCTTCGCTCAGGCGACTCATATCCCAGGGCGGATCAAAAGTGAGGTTAACAACCACATTGCCAACGCCTTCAATCTTGCTTACATCATTGCGCACATCCACAGGCAGCGTTTCGGCAATGGGACAATTCGGAGCGGTGACCGTCATCAAAATAGTCACATCATCTCCTTTAATATCAATATCATATATCAACCCCAACTCCCAAATATCCACGGGAATTTCAGGGTCGTAGATTTTCTTAAGCACCTCAATGACTTGTTCTTTCGTAATCATAGTTATTCTTCTTTAGCGTGAAAAGCGATCGCATACATCTTAATCTGCTTGATCATAGACAGCAAGCCGTTGGAGCGTGTTGGCGACAAATGCTCTTTCAGGCCGATAGCATCAATATAGTCCAATTGGGCATCGATAATCTCCTGCGGCGTACGACCCGACAACACCTTAATCAACAAATTGATAATACCTTTGGTGATGATAGCATCGCTGTCGGCAGTGAAGAAGATGCGACCATCCTTGTACTCGGCATGAAGCCACACCTGCGACTGACAACCGGCAATCAGATGCTCGGGGGTCTTGTATTGTGCATCAATCAACGGCAATTCTTTACCTAACTCGATGATATAATTATACTTATCCATCCAATCATCGAAGAGTTCAAACTCTTCTATAATCTGTTGTTCTGCCTGTTCAATGGTCATCATAGTCTTATTTTTTATGTTGTTGGCGGCGGATGGAAGCATTATGCAGAAGTTCTAAAAACTTAGAAAGAAACTCCTCATAATCAGCGTCTTCCAACGAAGCCTTACGATATATTTTCTCCACTTTACCCCATTGCTTAGGTTGCACAATGGGAAGATTGTTTTTCTCTTTGATGTCGGCCACCGCATCCACAATCTGCATCCGCTTAGCCAGCAGGTCGGCCATTTGCACATCAATGTTTTCCAGTAAGTTGCGTTGCTTCCGCAAAGCATTTTCGGCAGGCGACGAAGCGGTGGTCTTGAAAACCAACGCTTGCAGCATAGCCACCAACTCGTCGGGGCGCAACTGCTGTTGTGCATCGCTCAGTGCCTCGGCTGGCCTGATATGGCTCTCGAGCATCAGTCCGCTGTACCCATAGTCGAGCGCAATCTGTGCAATCTGTGCGATGTACTTGGTGTCGCCGGCAATATGCGACGGGTCACAAAGCAGCGGTATTTCGGGCATGCGCACTTTCAGCTCGATAGGGATTTCCCAGCAGGGTGCGTTGCGATAGACGCTCTCACTACGGTCGGCAAAGCCGCGATGCACGGCCAACACACGACGCACATCCATCTTCTTGAAACGCTCTATTTCACCCATCCACAACTTGAGATCTGGGATGACGGGATTCTTCACCAAAATGGTCAGCGGGCAACCCTGACACGCCTCAGCAATTTCCTGCACTAAGTAGGGATTCACGGCAGTACGGGAGCCAATCCACAAGGTGGTGACACCCGCCTCGATGCACAACTCAACATGCTCTGCACAAGCCACTTCCACGCATGGCTGGAAGCCGTATTGTTGTTTCACCTCCTGCAGCCACGACAAAGCCTCTTTGCCCGCACCACCAAACGACGACGGTGTACTGCGCCACTTCCACACACCCGTGCGGAAGTAGGTCAGCGACAAGCCACTGCCAGCCAGCGACTCCGACAAAGCAGCAGCGGTCTGCAACACCTGCTCACGACTCTCGGCCGCGCAGGGACCTGCAATCAAGATAGGCTGACGATCGTTATTCATGGTCACCTCCTTCCTTTTTCAGTGCTTGGCGTTTCTCATACCATTTGCCAATAGCATAGAGTACAAAACTCAGCGATATGGTGGCAGTGCCTAAGAACGCCTCCAGAGGCTGTTCTTTGAATAGATATATCAAGCTCCACAATACGGGAATCGAAAACAACACTGGCACAACGGGATAACCCCAAGTCTTGTAGGGCCGCGGCGCATTAGGATAGCGGCGGCGGTGCACAAACACACCCAAAACGGTGAGTAACGCGCAGATGTTGAGCGGCACGCCAGAAAAGTAGATTAGCTGCTCGAGGTCCGACACGCAGATAAGCAGCAGACTGAGAGCACATTGCAGCCATACCGCCACGATAGGCACACCGCTACGGTTCTTGATGGACATAAAGCGCAACAGCGACAAGTCCTCGCCCATCACTTGATAGACACGCGGGCCCACAAAGCTCATTGCGCTGATGGTCGATATGAGCAGGAAGGCGATGATGCCGCTCATCAGACGGCCACCATTCACGCCAAAGATGTATGTAGCAGATACTTCCGCCACATCGGGTACGCCTTTCAATGCCTCAACGGGCGCGGTGTAGAGGAACACAAAATTCAACAGAAGGTAAAGCACCGTAACTGCCAATGTACCAAACAACAAGGCGCGTGGCAGGGTGCGTTGCGGCTGGTCGATGTCGTTGGCAATGTAGGCCGCGGCATTCCAGCCCGAATAAGCCAGCGACACGAAGACGATAGACACGGCGAACGCGGGCGAGAAGACCTCACTCCACGAAAACGAGGAGAACGCGGGGGTCAAGTCCTGGTGCACGGGCGCAATAAAGAATCCTGCGAATATCAAGAAAATGATTAGCAATACTTTACAAACAGTAAAGATGGTCTGAAACAGTCCTCCTGAACGCACTGTAAACGAGTGCACCAAAGTGACCAACAGCAGCACGGTCGCCGCTATCATCTTCACCGGGGCTTGCGGGAAAGCGCCCTGGAAATAGTAGCCCAGCGCCAAGCATGCCGCTGCATTAGGGGCCGCAAAACCGACCGTGAGCGAGGTCCAGCCAGAGAAAAAGCCGAGGGCGGGATGATAAATCTGGCTCAGATAGTGGTATTCGCCACCCGAGCGGGGCATGGCTGCCCCCAACTCGCCATAAACCAGCGCACCACAAAGCGCCATTACGCCGCCTAACACCCATAACAGCAATACTGCCAACGGGTTAGGAACACCAGCCAACTGAAAGCCCAGCGAGGTAAACACGCCCGTGCCAATCATATTGGCCACCACAAAAGCGCTGACGGCGACAAAGCCCAATTTGTTCTTTTTCATAATTGCTGGCAAAAGTACGAAAAAATGTGGTTGAAATCATGACACATTATACATTGTATTGTGTATCTTTGCATACCTATTCCATAACAGCCACAAGCAAGATGAAAAAACTCCTTAGCAACGACCTTATCGCACTGATACTAAAATTATTGGTATTGTATATCATCCTGCTGTGCACGCAAGTGGTTTTCTATATCTACAACTACCATAGCATCGGTACCATCCAATGGTCGGCATTGCCGCTGATGTTGAAAGGAGCTCTGAAGTTCGACACCATCTCGATTCTCTACCTCAACTCCGCCTTCCTGGCACTGTCGCTGCTGCCATTCCATTTTCGGGAAAAGAAGTGGTATCAGCAGATGTTATTTTGGATCTACACTATCACCAACACACTGGGTCTCATTGTATTAAACCTTGCAGACACCGTCTATTACCGCTATACATTCAAGCGCATCACCGCCGAGGAATTGCACTTCTTCCGCGAGAATGACAATACGGGCGACATACTTTGGAAATCCATCGACGAGAACTGGTATCTCGTACTCGTCGCCATCGCCCTCATCGCCTTGATGGTGTACCTCTACAAAAAAGTGCCTTATCAGGGCTCGACCATCACCAAACGCTGGCTGTACTATCCCGTGCAAATTCTCCTGCTCGGCTTAGGCGTAGCCATCTATTTCATAGGCATCCGCAGCTCTTTCGACCGCAAAGCCATCCCCGCCACCGTCGGCCATGCCGCTTTTTACACACAGACGGCAGCACAGACCTCCGTTATCCTTAGCAATCCGTTCTGCACATTGCGCACACTTCGCGCCCAGCAGTTCCAAACGCTTCACTATTTTGATGATGCCACGGCCGAAAAGATTTTCACTCCTTACCACTACCCCTCTGGAAATTTCAAATATCAAATTGGCCAAAAGAACATAATCATCTTTGTATTAGAAAGTTTCAATCGCGAGCATTCACAATTCATGATGCCGCACCTCAATCCAAACGGCGGCTACACGCCATTCTTGGATTCCCTGATGCGCGAAGGATACGCCTTTACCAACGCCTACAGCAATGGTCGCAAGTCGATAGAGGCATTGCCTTCCATTTTGGCATCCATCCCCTCCTACCAGGTTCCCTTCGCTCTGCTGCCCGAGGCCGTGGGCGAGATGAAAGCGCTGCCCACCATTCTGGAAGAACACGGCTACAGCACCCATTTCTTCTGCGGTGCCACTGAGAACCAGATGGGCTTCGAAGCTATTGGCAAGATGACCGGCATACGCCATTTTCACAACCGCGCCGACTTTGAAAAGCAGCATCCAAACGGCGACTACGCCAATGTGTGGGGCATTTGGGACATGGACTTTCTGCAATTTACAGAACAGGAAATCAACAAGTTGCAAAAGCCCTTCTTCACCACCATTTACACCCTTACTTCACACCATCCGTTCGACTTGCCACAAGAGTATGCCGACAAGATGCCTACGGGCGTCAATCCACTGCAGCCATGCGTGGCCTACACCGACCTCTCCATCCGCAAATTCTTCGAAAAAGCTCAAAAAGAGCCATGGTTCCAAAACACGTTGTTCATCTTTGTGGCCGACCATGCCGGCGGCTATAATGCCCACGAGGAATCACAGACCACCAAGGGCAGCACCGCCATCATCTACTTTATGTACACACCCGACCATTCGTTACAAGGTTTGGGTGCCGAAGTGAGCCAACAACTTGACATTATGCCCACTACACTGGGCCTCATCGGCTACAAACAGCCCTACTTTGCCTTTGGCCGCGATGCGTTCAATGAGCCCGAACGGCAAGCCGTTGCCACCAACTGTGTCAACCAGATCTACCAATTTATCTCCGATTCGCTCAGTCTCTATTCCAACGGCGAACAGACATTATATGCCTTTACCGCCAACGATACCTTACAGAAAACCAACATCTTGAATCTGAACAACGCTTCGCAAAAGGCCGCTAACAACTATTTCAAAGCCATCCTGCAATCGTACACGCAGCATGTGAAAAGGAAACAGTATACCGTCAAATAATTTATTATTTTAAATAATTTAATATTTAATATAAAATAATTCATTATCTTTGCACAATAAACATCATATAAAAAAGGGCAAAGATGGATGATACTATAGATTTATCACAAGAGATATCGCCAAAGGTAACACAAACATTAATTGGTGATTTACGACAGATTATTGAAGAAGCTCGTACGCATGTTGCGGTGTCCGTCAACAGTGAATTAACTATGATGTACTGGCATATTGGAGAGCGAATTAATCGTGAAACTCTTGACAACAGTCGTGCAAAATACGGCAAACAAATTGTTGCAACGGTGGCTCAAGAATTACAAGCAGAATATGGAGCCAAAGGATTTGACGAGAAAAACATTAGAAGAATGATGCAATTCGCACAAATATTTCCAGATTTACAAATTGTCGCACCATTGGTGCGACAATTATCTTGGTCTCATTTCCTGACAGTTATGCCAATAAAAGACGAACTAAAAAGAGAATTCTATTTAACCATGGCTGCTTCCGAAAGATGGAGTAAAAGAACGTTGTCGAGCAAAATCGACGGAATGCTTTATGAACGAACAGTTATCAGCAGCAAACCCGATATACATATAAAACAGGAATTGTCTCAGTTACGCGACAACAAGATTCTTTCGCCCGATCTAGTATTCAAAAGTCCATATTTTCTAGAATTTACAGGATTAAAAGGAATGTATAATGAGAAAAGTTTGGAAGACAGTCTAATTACTCATTTAGAGCAGTTTATCATTGAATTAGGGAATGGCTTCTGTTTTGTTGATCGTCAGAAAAGAATGATTATTGATGGTGAAGATCATTATCTCGACCTTTTATTCTATCATCGGAGACTGCATCGTCTTATAGCTATTGATTTGAAACTTGGACAATTCAAAGCTCAATACAAAGGACAAATGGAGCTCTACTTGCGTTGGCTTGAAAAAAACGAACAAGAGTTTGGTGAAGAGCCTCCATTGGGATTACTTTTGTGTACTGAAGGAGGAGAAGAACAAATAGAACTGCTACAACTTGATAAAGCAGGAATTAAAGTAGCACAATATATAACTGAATTACCTCCAAAAAACGTTCTTTTACACCATGTGCAAAAATCGCTCAATGCCGCTAAAGAGCGGCTTGAGAACAAATAAATTATGGATTCATTGACAAGGAACAGATAATGAAAATCAAAAAATAAGAGCAATGTAGCTATTCAAAAAAAACGTATCTTTGCCCTGATAAAATCATATTAAAAACAATCTATCATGAAAGCTTCACATGTTCTTACATTTTTAGGCGGCGCATTCTTAGGCATTATCGCAGCCTTGTTATTAGCACCCGAAAAAGGCGAAATCACACGCCGCAAAATCAAAGAAAAACTGGAAGAGAAGGGTATCCGTTTATCGCCAGAAGAGTTGGACGAATTCATCAATAAAATGAAAAAACAACTTGGCCTGAACAAAGATGAAGAACTTCTCGTGGACGACGACGTTGAACCAGAATCAAAAAACGACTAAGCCATGAACCTCGACTTTTTGAAGAATAAGATTGCCGACAGTAATGATGGCAACGACGAGGACGCATACAAAGCGATGGCTAAAGACGCCAAAGAGTATGCCGACCTACAACTCCAGCTGTTCAAGCTGAACCTGGTGGAAAAATCGTCGCAAATCCTGTCTCTGCTGGTAGTTATCATTGCAGGCGCCATCCTGTTGATGGCCGCTTTCGTCTTTTTCTCGCTGGTGTTTGTCCTCTGGATGAAAAACCTCACCGGCAGCATGATGACGGGCTTTGTCATTCTCGGCGCCTTCTTCATCGTTTTGTTCATCCTGTTCTGGTTATTACGCAAGAAAATCATGATCAACCCGATGATTAAGAAACTGAGTGCCATACTGTTTAAAGACAGCGAGCCTGTCGGAGAGGAGGATGACGATGAATAGCAGAGAAAAAAGATACAGCCAACTCTCTAATCTTCAAGAGATTCAGGAAGAGAAAGCCCGTTTAAAACATCTTATCAAAAAACAAGAGCGACTGATGGGCGACGACTGGGACGAGATTTACCGCTTCTGGAGTTTCGTGCCCAAATTGGGAAAAACCATCAAGAACGCTATCCAATCCATCCCGATGGGTATGACCGTGTTCAATTTTCTGATGGATATTGTATCGCCTAAAAGAAAGAAAAGGGAATAGACGATAGAAATTTGATTTTAGTTAGGACGTACACAGTGCGTCCTTTTTTTTGTAGTGAATAGTGAGCTGTGAACAGTTAAGAAGTTAAGAAACTAAGAAACTAAGAAACTAAGGAGTTAAGAGTTATTGTGTTTTAGTATCGCTAAAAACTAACAACTAATAACTAATAACTAATAACTTCTTTAACTATCAACTCTCTACTATCGAGATAGCAGTTTTCAGTCCGTCGATGGCGGCACTGGTGATGCCTCCTGCATAGCCGGCACCTTCACCTACGGGATAGATGCCATGGACATTGCTTTGACGCTGCTCGTCGCGAAGGATGCGCACGGGCGATGAAGAACGCGTTTCCACGCCCGTCATCACGGCATCGGGGTCGTTAAAGCCATTCAACTTCTTGTCGAACAACGGAATAGCCTCTCGCAAAGAGTTAACCACATAGTCGGGCAAACAGCGGTTGAAATCGCAATAAATCACACCGTGCGGATACGACGGCTTGACATTGCGGTGCTTGTCGGCCACCTCACGACGCATAAACTCGCGCATCAGGTTAGCCGGTGCACTGTAATCACCTCCTACCCTAAACGCCAACTGCTCGTACTTTTCCTGATAGGCCAAGCCATCCATCGGGCTGTCCTTGTAGTAGTCTTCGGGATTAACCGACACGAGCAGCGCACTGTTGGCATTGGCCTTGTCGCGACTCTTCTCGCTCATTCCGTTGGTCACGATGGAGTTGGGCTCACTGGTCGAGGCCATGACCGTACCGCCAGGACACATACAGAAGGTATAAACGCCGCGGCCATTGGGCAAATGCACGGCGCCTTTATATGATGCCGGCGGCAAGTAACGAGCAAAGTTGCCGTATTGTATCTTATTGATTTTGTGTTGTAAATGTTCCACACGCACACCCATCGAGAAACTCTTGGCCTCCATCTGCATACCTTTGGCATATAGCTGGCGGATGGTGTCGCGCGCTGAATGGCCGATACAGAGCAGCACATGCGCCGTCTCGAACTGCAAACCATTGTGACAGTTCACGCGCACGCCGTCGCCTGCGGGCTCAAAGTCGGCAAAGCGGGTATTAAAATAGAAACTACCACCTAACGATGCGATCTCTTCCCTTATGTTACGAACCACTTTCTCAAGATAGTCGGTACCCACATGCGGATTGGCGGCATAAAGCACATCCTCTGTGGCGCCATGTTTGTAAAATTCCTCCAGCACGAAGCCGATATATTCATTATGCAGGTTGGTGGTCAGCTTGCCATCGGAAAAAGCGCCGGCGCCACCCTCACCAAACTGCACATTTGAATCGGGATTGAGCACTTTTTCATCCATAAAGCGGTGTACCTCCTGCTTGCGCTGGTCGATGCGGCTACCACGCTCGATAATGATGGGGCGGGCATTACAGCGTGCCAGATAAAGTGCTGCGAACATGCCAGCAGGTCCAAAGCCCACAACCACAGGGCGCTGTGCGTGCGGCCACTCGTGGTACTCCAACGGCTTAGGCGACTCATAGAGCGACACATTCGGCTTGGACAACAAGTCAGGACAATCGGTGGTTAGCGAGAGCATCACCGCATACTCATATTCCACATTGCTCCTTTTGCGGGCATCAATCGAAGCTCGTAGAATGCGAAAGTCAGCCACCTCACTGCCACTCAAGCGATAGCGGTTCATCACCATCGTCTTCAGTGCACTGACGGGGGTCGTAACGGGCATCTTGAAATTGGAGATTTTAATGTCCATGAGTCATCGCTTTTACTGCTTCGTATGCCGACGCAAAGGCAAAGAAAAGATTGTAGCCTCCACAAACGCCATCAATATCCAACATCTCGCCCACGGCATAGAGGCCTGGGTATTTTTTCAACTCGAAAGTATCTGTCACCTCATCCACACTAATACCACCGGCGCACACCTGCGCAAATTCCATATCATACAGACTATCAATCGCTAATGTAAAATTTCGCAAATCGAATGGCTTGCGTTGGTAGAGCTTGTTCAGTTTCGGGTGCAACACACCCGCCAAATCGTGAAATCGGGACAGATGCGCCTTGACATCAAACGCTTCATCATCATACAAGAAATTGAGCGAAAAGCGACACTTTTTCCTGTTTTTCAATTGATTATAACGAGAAGAAAGATTCATCACCACAATACCCGAAACTCCGTCTTCCTTAAACATCACCTCGCCAATTTCTTTCCATACCAACGTGGATTCTTGATACAAAGAGACTTCCGCTTTCGCGCGACAGCCATACAATTCTTTGGGATAATCTTTGATCTTGAAGCCCACCAGCGACGGCTCAAACGGTTTGTCGTCCAGATGAAGCGCCTTCCAATAATCAGCAATTCCCTTACGGTTGGCGGCAATCATATTGGCAGGCGAACCTGACGCCATCAGCACATTATCGTAAGCCTCGGGAAACTCGTTCACATACCATTTGCCCTCACAATGAACGAGTTTCTTCACAGTGCACTCGCAACGAAAAGAGACCCGCGATGAGAGGTTGGAAAGCAACACATCGAGGACAGTTTTGGAGAAGAGCGTGGCCGGATAAACGCGATTTTCGTCATCTACGGTCATGCGCAAGCCCATGCGCGAGAACTCGTTGTAGATGGTCTGATAGCCAGTGCGTTGAAGGAAGGCGTCCATAAAGCGATGATTGTTGTAACAATCTCCTTTAACATTGGCATTCAATATGTTGGCCTTTCCTCCGCCCGATGCCCTCAACTTAGTGCCCGGATTTTTCGCTTTTTCAAAAACCGTCACTTTCACATCTTCGTAAGATGAAAGCAGTTTGGCCGCAAACAAGCCCGCCGAGCCAGCACCGATAATCGCAATGTTCTTCATGGCGACAAAAGTACGAAAAAAAGAAAATCAAACTGTCGTTTGCACAACAACACACAAACACTTAAGAGTGTGCATCTTCTTTTAGAAAATCAAAAAATATCCCTAGAGATTGAATAAAAATATGTACCTTTGCAACTTATATTAGCAATCATTTATCCTTAAAGCAAAACAAACTGATTATCAGATATTTGAAATGAAAATACACAAACTTTTCCTCAGCATAATTCTAATTGTCTTCAGTATCAACATGATGGCGCAGACGCAGACCACCATCAAAGGGGAAGTGAAGAACAACAAAAACAACCTCACCCAAGTGCAGTTGAAATTAGCATACGGCAGTAATCTTACAGCCTTAGCCTCTGCCAACATTGATGCCGAAGGACATTTCACCATTAGCTATGCGCAGAAAGACCCTGACATCTATCAACTGGTTTTCGGCAGTAGTCGCAACAAGCTGATCATCTGCCTTACACCAGGCGACAATGTCGACTTGATTATTGACGGTAGTAATCTGCAACATCTACTGGGCGCACGTGGCAGTCGCAATGTCGTATTATACAAGCAAATATACGACAACGTCTATAACACGCAGCACACCATGGACAGCCTGAACCAAGCCTGGCAAGACGAGCCTAACCGCGAGTTTTACGAGAAATTTATGCAGCGATTCAGTTTGTATCACCAGACCAATCAGGACATTGCCGAGTACCTCGTCAGCGCTTTCATCAAAACCGACAGTTTGAAAACCTACGTTCAAAGCAAAGCGCAAGGTAACATGGTCGCCAAGAAAGAGGCCGACGCATTTCTCACCACGGCTATCAAGAAGCTGAAAGAGATCCAATCCGACTACCTGCCGTTTGAGAACTATCAGGAAAATGTGGCACAGCACTACGACTTTACGAGCGACAGAACACCGGGACACGCTGATTTATACAAAGATGTGGATACTTACCAGAGTCTGCTCGACAATTGTCATGCTACGGCGAAGCGCGTTTTCGAACCTTTTATGGTGCAAGTCAAGCACATTACCGACTGGCGCGACAGCCTCTACTTCGAGAATCAGCTGTCGAACAAAAAAGACAAACACGAATTGTGCGCCGCCATTATCCGTTTGATGTCCCCCATCAACTTTACGACAGCACAAAAGGACTTCGCCGACCAGGCCGACAAAACCGACAAACAGTACAAAACGCTGAATGACAATGCACAAAAGAAGATGTCGCAGCTTTTCAGCAAGTACCAGACCGTTTACAACCAGACCGAAAGCGAAAACAACAACCGCATCAAGGCCATCCTCAACAACAACAAGGACGAGCTGGTCACTTTGCTCTTTGTGGACCGTTTTCCCAGAGAAAGCAACCTCAAGTTACACAACGACATAGCCAAGGCTTTGCACGAGCGTTACCCCAAGCAACGGGTGGTGGCCGAACGCTACAACCTGTCACAATCGCCAGCTGGCAGGATCGCCATTGGTGCCGAAGCGCCCGACATGGAGTTTGCCAATCCCGATGGCAAGAAGAAGAAGCTGTCGGATCTGCGCGGCAATGTGGTGCTTATTGACTTCTGGGCATCGTGGTGCCGCCCATGCCGTATGGAAAACCCCAATGTGGTGCGCCTTTACAACAAATACCACAAAAAAGGCTTCGAAATTTACAGCGTATCGCTCGATCGTGACAAAAACAGCTGGAAGAAGGCCATTGCCGACGACCACCTTACGTGGGAGAACCACGTAAGCGACCTCGGCTACTGGAACTCAGCCGGAGCCAAGTTGTATGGTGTTTCCAGCATTCCCTGCACTTTCCTCCTCGACCGTGACGGCAAGATTTTGGCCAAGAACCTGCGCGGCGAAGCATTGCACGAAGCCCTCAAGAAGATTTTCGGATACTAGAACATCATGAACAAAATCAGGAAATCCAAACCCGCGCCGAAGGCTGCCACAACAGCCAAGGCAACCCCTATTCAACAACCCACAGCCATTTCGTATCCGTGGAAATGGGCCGTTGCCATATTCCTATTTGCCACAGCACTTTACGCCAACACATGGAACCACGAATGGGTTCTCGACGATTATGGTGTGCTGGTCAACAACATCTTCGTCAAGAAAGGTATCGACGGCTTTGGCGACATTATGAGCCACACATATCGCTACGGCTCAGGGCACTTCACCGACAACCTGTACCGCCCGCTCTCGCAACTGATGTTCGCCGTTGAGTGGCAGCTCTCGCCCGACAACCCGACCCTGTCGCACTGCATCAACATCCTGTTCTACGCCCTGTGCTGTGTGCTTATCTTCCACCTCACCTACCTGTTGTTCAAGCGACAGAAAATAGCCATCGCCATACTGGTTGCCTTGCTCTACGCCGCCCATCCCATCCATACCGAAGTGGTGGCCAACGTGAAAGGCCGCGATGACATCATGGGCATGTTTTTCCTATTATTGTCAGCCGTTGCCACCATCAAATACATCGACACCAAAAAGATATGGCATCTGCCCGCCCTGTTTCTTTGCTTCCTGATGGCCATGTTCGCCAAGGAAAGCAGCATCACTTGGTTGGCCGTGACACCCCTTCTGCTGTTTTTCTTCCGCCAACCTAAAGCGAAAGAATACATTCTTCCTGTCCTGCTGACAATAATTCCCGCTGCCATTTACCTTTACACTCGGCACTGGGTCACCACCGCCAACGACTTCGGTCCTTTCCAAGTCAGCATTGTGGACAACTATTTTTATGACGAGAACCTGCCAACACGATGGGCTACAGCGATTATGCTGCTGGGGAAATATCTTCTGTTGCTGTTTGTGCCCTACCAGTTGGTGTGCGACTACTCGTACAGCCAGCTGCCTGTCACCACCTTCGCCAATGTTTCCACTTGGATAGCCCTGCTCGTCCATCTGGCGCTGCTTATTTATGCTATTAGAGGATTAAAGAAGAAAGACCCCATTAGTTTTGCTATCTTCTTCTATATCATTACGATGAGTATCTTCAGCAATCTGGTTTACCTCATTGGCTCCTCCTTCGCCGACCGATTCCTGTTCATGCCCTCCCTAGGGTTCTGCCTCGTCATCGCCATTTTGTTTTACAAAATCTTTAAAATCACTGAAAACAAAGCACTTACACCTAAGAATTACCCTGTCTTATACATACTTTCATGTCTGATTTTGATTCTCTACTCGGGCAAAACCATTAGCCGTGCCGCCGAATGGGAATCACAGGAAAGGCTCTTCTCCACCGATGTCAAGAAATCGGACAAGAGCGCCCACATGCACATGTATTGGGGCTTGGCCTTGCGCGACAAGGGAATTGTCTATTATGATGAGAACAAATACGAAAGCGAGCCAACCAAACGGAGGGACAACTACCGCCATTTTGAAGAGTGGTCGCTGAAAGCCATCAAAGAGTTCAAGACTGCCCTGCGCATCTATCCCCCATATGCCGAATGTCACGAACAGCTGGGCATTCTCTATACCCGTCTGGCTGAAGTGCACCCCGACAGGAACTACATTGACTCGGCCAAGCTGTTCTTCGAAACGGGACTGCACTATCTGCCCTCCAAGGCCACCATGCTGAGTAATTTGGCCAAGATTTATTTCGAAAGCCAACAGGTTGAAAAAGCCAAATACTACTACCAGCAGGCTGTCTATTACGATCCGCGCTACGCCGACGCCTACTTCAATTTGGGCAGCGTTTACGGCGAACAGGCCAAATACGACTCCTCGTTCTACTACTTCCGCAAATCGCTCGACTTGGACCCCGACCGCGCCGAAGCATATAGTTTTATGGGACTGAATTACTATCACATACAGAAGTACGACTCCGCTATAGTATATTACGACAAGGCCATTGCCATGGATCCGCGCAACTACGACATGCAATACATGAAAGGGGTGATTTTGTATCATGCACAAAGATACGAGGATGCCATTGCCACGGCGACAAAGGCGCTGCGCCTCTCGCCCAACGATGGCGAAGGATACTACCTGCTGGGCTTGTCGGAGAATGCGTTAGGCCATGGAGAGCGAGCCATGCACAACTTCAGCGAGTGCCTCAAGCGCAACCCGCAGAAAATGGAGGCCTACTACGAAAAATTCAAGTACTTCCGCGACCATCACCAGACAGACTCGGCACGTTACTATTACAACATTCTCGTACAGAGTCAGTTTGGACAATAAAACTACATGCTTTTTATCTTTCGGGTCAGAATGGCGGTTAAGCCAGGAAGAAAACGTTTGAAATAGAGCATGATAAGTTCTTTTTTACCCACAAGCACCTCTCTTTTGCGTTTGTAAACGGCGCGCACGATACGGCGAGCGGCGTGTTCGGGTGTAGTTCCCCCTGCCTGACCGGCGTCCAGTTTGCCATGCTGGCGGCCATCCCTTTCAAGAGCATAGAAAGAGATGTTGGTGCGCACGCGACCGGGACAGACAAAGGTAACCCGCACATTCTGATCATAATACTCGGCCTGTACCGTCTCGAAAAAGCCGTAAAGGGCGTGTTTGGCCGAACAATAGGCCGAACGGAGCGGGAAGCCGAAACGTCCCGAAATGCTGGTGGTCACGGCCAGTTGGCCACCACCGGCGGCTATCATGCGAGGCAGAATATTCTTAGTCAGGATGACAGGAGCGAAATAGTCGACTGCCATCACCTTGTTAATCACCGACATATCCGTGTCCAATGTTTTCGAGCGCTGACTGATGCCGGCATTATTGTAGAGGACATCAATGCGTCCGAAGCTGTCCCAAGCCTGGTCGGCCAGAGCATTCAAGCCGTTAGTATCGGAGAGGTCGAAAGGCAGCAAGGCCACATCAGGAGCTCCCAACTGGAGACATTTCGCCTTCACTTTTTCCAACACATCGGGTTCCAGCGCCGTCAACACCAGCGTGGCATTCTCTTCTGCAAAACGATAGGCGCAAGCCTCTCCAATACCGGACGAAGAGCCTGTAATCCAAACAACTTTCCCTTTAAATTGTTCCATATTAGTTCATTAGAATTTTTAGTCTTACCATTGCGGTTCAAACGCTCTCGGCATGTGAGACACCGTGAATTTTTCTCCATTTGCCACCACCGAGATAATGTCGAAGCGAACCTCTTTTGTCTTGCCCGTCATCTGCAAGTAGCGCGAAGCCGCTCGTATCAGGTTCTTCTGCTTTTGCGCCGTCACAAACTCTTCGGGGTTACCCATCACTGTTGACGACCTTGCTTTCACTTCGCAGAAAACGACGAATTCGCTATTTTCTGCAATCACATCCACTTCCAGATGGCCACACTGCCAATTTCTGCTCAGCACAGTATAGCCGTTGTTCCTCAAAAAATCAGCAGCCAACTGCTCGCCTTTCTTTCCTAATTCATCCTTTTCCATCTTCACTATTCTTTCGTTACACAAACAGGATGGACGCACGCTGTGCATCCCCCACAATACAAGGGCAAAGATACGACTTTTTTATGAGCCTGTCATGCTAATAATGAGAAATACTTATCCTGACAGTTTGGCAAATGGATGCCTTTTTTGCGCCCACTTAAATTTATCACTAACTTTTACCGAGTTTGTGCGTAAAACTCGTATCTTTGTCATCTAAAGTCAAAATCATGAAGCGTCTGCTACTGAACCTACTGCTCATCTTCTGCCTCCTGCCCGCTCCATTGTTGGCGCAGGACGATGAGGATCCGTGTGTGCAGACGATGGACAAAGCCTCGGAAAAACGCTTCAAAACTGCCCGCGACTTGCAACGCAGCGGCAAAAAATCGGAAGCCTTTGAAATCTACCACGAAATTCTAGAAGACCACCCCGAGTATCTCAGTGTAAACTACTACCTCGGCTTGGGCTACTATCTACCGTTTGAGATGAACGGCTTCTACATCGACAAGAAAAGCACCAACAACGCCTTAGAGGCCATCAATGCCTTTAAGCGAATAAACGAAGTGTGCCCCTACTACCAGATTCACCACAACCTGTATGGTGCCCGTCTGGCCTACAAGTTAGAGCACTTCTCCGATGCCATCGCTTTCGCCAAAATCATCATCGAAAACCCCGACGATGTAAAGAAAATGGAGCATATCGACGAAGCGGAAATCATCATCAAGCGATCGAAATTCTTCGACAATGTGCTCAACAACCCTGTACCATTCGACCCGAGACCTGTGCCAGGCATAACCACTGGCAATGACGAATACCTGGCCACCATTTCGCCCGATGGGGAATACTTCTATTTTACTCGCCGACAAGAGGTTGAGAAACACGACTTTTTTGGAACCACGAGTGAGGAAAAAGAGTTGTTCACCTGCAGCAAACGCACCTCGCCAGGTCAATATTCATCCGGGGAACCGCTCCCCCATCCCTTCAACCACAGCACCAACGAGGGCAGTCCCACCATCAGCCTGAACAACGACCTGCTGGTCTTCGCCCGCATGAGTGTCACCAAGGTTAACGGGCAGGACTACCCCAACTACGACCTCTACTACTCGCAGTGGTACGACGGTGAATGGAGCGCCCCGCAGAGTTTGGGAGCCAACGTGAACCGCAGCGACTCGTGGGAATCACAGCCTTCGCTCAGTTCTGACGGCAGAGTTCTCTTCTTTGCCAGCGACCGCCCCGGCGGCTACGGCGGCTCAGACATCTGGTTCTGCGAACGCAACAGCGACGGCAGCTGGCGCAAACCCGTCAACTTGGGGCCCACCATCAACACCAAAGCCAACGAGCGCTCGCCGTTCCTGCATACCGACAGCCGCACGCTCTATTTCTCCTCCTCAGGACATCCGGGCTTGGGCGGAATGGACGTGTTCTACTCCAAACTGAAAAGCGACAACACCTGGCAAACGCCCGTCAACATAGGCTACCCCATCAACTCGGAAAACGACGAGGTCGATTTCTTCGTCAGCCTCGACGGCCGCACCGCCTACTTCTCCTCCAACAACATCGACAACAAAGACTGGAACATCTACCAGTTTGAGCTATACGAGAAGGCACGCCCGCAGAATATGGTAATCATTAAAGGTGAAGTGACCAGCGAAGATGGCGATTTCAGCAACACCACTGTTGAGATCAGAGACACGGCCTCGCAAGTAGTGGCCACGGCGCAAGTCAACGAATTTACAGGCCAATATGCCATTGCCACACACGTGGATAAGGAGAAACCACAAGACATCATCCTCAATGTGAAAAAAGCAGGATATGCCTACGACACCAAGCTCGTCACCGTCAAGCAAATAGAGAACAATGTCGCCGTCAGCAACGCCGAAATCAAAAAGGTGGAAGTGGGGAAAACCTATCAGCTGAACGACATCTACTACGCTACCAACTCGTACGAGCTGACCGACCAGTCGAAATACCTCATCAATCTGTTTGTGGAATTCCTGAAGGAGAATCCGACCGTCAAGGTTGAGATACAGGGCCATACTGACGATGTGGGCAACGACCAGGCCAACATGATATTGTCGCAAAACCGTGCCCGCTCGGTGTATGAATACGCCATCAGCAAAAATGTGGATGTCAACCGTTTGCGCTATAAAGGCTACGGTGAGACAAGGCCCATCGCCACCAATAGTACCGAAGAGGGCCGCGCCAAAAACAGAAGAACGGTATTCTTGATTTACGAGCAGTAATTTGACTGTGCGTAGCACGCTACGCACCCACAGAAAAGAATTACAGAATATTTACTTCCGGCTCAATTTTCACGCCAAATTTTTGATAAACATCGGCTTGTATGCGGCTGTAAAAATCCACCACATCCTTGCCCGTAGCGCCGCCATAATTGACAATCACCAGCGCTTGTAGCGGATAAGTGCCCACTTGACCTATCCTGTGCCCTTTCCATTGACAGAGGTCTATCAGTTGGCCTGCTGCCAGTTTCACTCCACCATTAGCAGGATAATGCACCAGGTCGGGGAAACGCTGCAACAAAGTGTCGAGAGTAGTTTGCGACACCACCGGGTTCTTGAAGAAACTGCCCGCACTGCCCAGTTCGTGCACATCGGGCAACTTGGATTTGCGGATAGCACTGACAGTATCAGCCACTTTCTTCAGCGACAATGGCTCATCCTGCAATTTCTCGCTCAGCGCACGATAGGAAAGATTGTATTTCTCTTCTTTTGAAAGACGGAAAACAACGTTTGTAATCAGGCAGCGATTTTTCAATTCATTCTTAAAGATAGAATTGCGATAGCCAAAATGACAATCGGCATTAGACATCACAAAAGGCTGCCCATCAGCAATATAGAATCCTTCCACGCTGTCAATCACATCTTTCACCTCAGCACCGTAAGCGCCAATGTTCTGCACCGGGCAACTGCCCACCAGTCCGGGAATGCCAATCAAGTTCTCCACCCCATAGAAGCCGTGCGTCACACAATAATTGACAAAATTCTCCCACGACTCGCCAGCCGCCGCAACCACTTTTACCGACAGGTCATTCTCTTCAACGACGGCGATACCCGAGGTTTGCATGTGCACAATCGTCCCTTCAAAATCTTTGGTAAACAGCACATTACTACCGCCACCCAAGACATAAAACGGCTGGTCGCTAAGTTGATGAATAGCTTCAGGCACCTCAGTCTCATCCTCAATGGCTATGAAGCGACTGCATTTGACATCCAAGCCAAAGGTATTATGATTTTTTAGCGAGAAATCGGAATAGATTTTCATAGGAGTGATATGAAAATGCAAAAGTACGGATTTTTTTGGAGTGAATTCACTATTTTTGCCGCATGAAACGACTGTTTATCGCCATTCCCATTACGCTCGACAGCGAATTTGTTGCCTTAACTGACCATCTGAAGGCACACACTGGCTACGACCACATTGTGTGGACAGAGGCAAAGGTACAGCATCTCACCTTGCGATTTCTTGGTGAAACGCCTGATCCACAGATAGAACCACTCATTGCAAGTATGGGGCAAATTCTTAAGGATGTGCACTACTTCCAACTGACGATTGACAAGTTGGGCGTGTTTGGCAGTCATTACAAACCGACCACTTTATGGCTTGGCTTTCAAGATTTTGAAGTGCTACGACAGATTCACGAACGCATTGAAAAGGTTTTGCCCACCATCGGCTTCGAGGCCGACCACGGCAACTTTGTGCCACACATCACATTAGGGCGCATCAAGAATCTGGCCAACAAAAACAAGTTCTGGCAACTCTTCGAGCAGTGTCAGCCGACGCACACGCAAACCATTGACGTAAACCGCATCGTTTTATATCGCAGCAAACTGCGTCCAGAGGGACCAGTTTACACTGAAATGGCACATTGGAAT
The DNA here is from genome assembly GCA_017454945.1 of Bacteroidales bacterium. Classification (GTDB taxonomy): domain Bacteria; phylum Bacteroidota; class Bacteroidia; order Bacteroidales; family WCHB1-69; genus JAFTCA01. The sequence continues at coordinate 82,076 of JAFTCA010000041.1, read as the reverse complement.
TTGCAGCAATAGCTTAACGTACGAGCGAAGCCACAACGTAGGCTTCGGCACCTTCGCCCCTACCCACAGCATCCATCTTCTCATTGGTCTTTGCCTTGACGGAAACCGCCTCTGGCGACATTTGAAGGCACTGGGCAATATTATCTCTCATGGCATCAATAAAGGGCGACATCTTCGGCTGTTGGATGACAATCGTGGCATCCACATTGTTCACCTTCCAACCTTTATCCGTCAGCAAAGCGAGCGTCCGGCACAAAATATCCTGACTATCAATTCCTTTTAACAACGGGTTGGTATCAGGGAAATGCGTACCAATATCACCGAGAGCGGCCGCACCCAACAGCGCATCACATACGGCATGCAAAAGCAGGTCGCCGTCGGAGTGGGCCACGAAGCCCTTCTCGAACGGAATCCTCACCCCACCGATGATGAGCGGCAGGGCGGCGGCCAGCCGATGGGAATCATAACCGAAACCTACTCTGAAATCCATCGCCACTACTTTAATCTCATGCTTTCCTTGATATCCTTCTTGTTGAAAGAAGCCACATCAAAGCCTAAAGAAAAGCGCAGCGTATTCTCCAGCGGGTGATGCTGGTCGATAGTGAACATATAGGAAACATCCACTTCAAAGATACTATACTTCAAGCCGGCGCCAAGTGTCAGGAACTGGCGGTTTCCCTTGTAGGGGCTTTCATAAAAATAGCCCAAACGGACAAACAGCAGATCACGATAGGAGTACTCCATACCAACGCCCACATTGATTTCCTGAAGCTCTTCCAAGAAAACAGCGCCTTTCGAACCCACCTTGTCGGCATTTTTGGTTGTCACGCCGGGCGCATCGGCAAACGAGCGGAAAATGCCCGTAACCACAGAAACATTATTGTCCTTGCCTGCTGCAATGACTTTATTACCAGCGGCATCATACACAAAGTTACCCAACGAGTCCTTTTCATAAATAGGCGGCGTGGGCACCAACAATTTATTGATGTCGGCGGCAATCATCAACTTGTTGTATTGATTGAACTCCATCGTGTACGACAAGCCCAACTTCAAGTTGGTGGGGATAAAGTCACGTTTCAAAGTTCCCTTTGAATAGGACATCTTATTACCGATGTTGGAGATATTCAAACCAGCACGCAGTGTGCTGTTGAGCATTCCACGTGTGCGGAAGTCCTGTTGATAGAGCAGTGAAATGTCGGCGGCGCCAGCCAAACCAGCTTCCGACTCCACACCACCCACATACTGACCTTGGGTGAGGTTGGAGTAGATGAAACGCGGCGTGATGGCAATCGATAATTCGTCAATCAACTTACGCGAATAGGTGAAGTCCATCGAGAATTCACTAGGATGATAATCGCCTTGGATAAAACCTTCATCATTGGTAAAAGTGATGCTACCTAAGGAGAAATATCGCAGCGAGAAGGCGACGGCGTCCATGTCGGTTATCTTATAATAGGTAGAAAGATAAAGCAGATTAATGTCGCCGATGCCTAATTTGCGCAGCCAGGGAACGTACGAAACCGAGATTCCAAACGGACTGGTATTGAAGACATACTTGGAAGGATTGTGGTGCTGAGAATTGATGTCGGCGGAAGTGGCACAACCCACATCGCCCATACCAGCGGCACGCGAATCGGGTGCAATCAACAGAAAAGGAACTGCTGTGGTAATCGTGTTTAAGCGATTTTGACCAATAAGATTACTATTACCCTGCCCATAAGAGACGTTCATCAACAGCACAACAGCTATCAGCGAGAGAAAAATCTTTTTTATCATTCTAATTTCCAGTATCTATTATTTTCAAAAAAACGGTGCAAAGATAACGCAATATTTTGTGTTATATTTTATAAGATGATAACTTTTTGTGTTTTTTCAGCAAATTCACCATTGGAAGTACGTACTTTCAGGCGATAGAGATAGACGCCGCGACCAATTCGGGCGCCATGTTCATCGCAACCGTCCCACTCGATGGGGTCGCTACGGTAGCCGCCCGAAAGCTGGCTGGTCTTGATGGTTTTCACCAACAAGCCGTTCATATTGTATATCCAGATGGTGATCTCCAAATCCGAATTGGGACGGTTGTGTTCAAACACAAACGACGTGTGCGTTTTAAAGGGATTTGGATAGTTCAGCACATGATCCAGTGCCATCTTGGCATCGGCAGCCACCACAAAGTCGAGCACCGCCTCGGCCGGATTGTTCAGCACATCCCATGCACGCACCTTGACAGAATGGGGTCCCAGCGACAAATTCTTGAATCCGTATCGAACAACACCCTCATTAGAAAGGTCTTGCGAAGCCTCATAATAATCGTTCAGCACATATTGCTTATCGGTATTATTGTCCAAGAAAGCCACCAAATCGTGACCCAGACCGTTGCCCGTGGTGTTAATACCGTACTCGTCCTTCAATTTCACCAATAGTGTCGGGTTGGGGTCGGTTATTCCTCCATTCACAAACGACTCGTTATTCATATATAACTTTATTTCAGGTCCTGTCTTGTCGTCAATCACAGCATCGGTGCTTCCGCCGATGATAAGGTTTTCGAATGAACCAGCCGCATCTGCATTCTCGCTACGGGCATAATAACTTATCTTACCATTGCCGTAAGAGTAATCAATATCCTTGGGTATAACAAAAGAGAACTCGAAAACACCATTGGTAACAGACGCTTTCCCTTTGAATAACAGATTCTTACGCACCTCAAACTCGTAAGCATCGCTACCAGCGTCATTCTGCAAAGTGACCATCTTCTGTTTTTTATCATAAACCGAAGGGAAAACAAAGCCGTTGAAGTCGGTTACTGTTTGGCCGTTTGCATCCACAACACGTCCCTGAATCACCACCTCGGACAAGGCCTGGATAGTATCGGGCGGACCCACGACTGGAAAGTCGTTCATCATATCAGTCACAATATTATATTGCGGAATAGCCAAGCGCTGGGCCGGATCGCCCATCACATAAATCATATTCAAACCGCTACCAGCACCGCCACAATCATTTTTCGCCGCCATATTCATCTCACCGATAGTAGGATACTCTCCATTTTTCTTAGTGAACATTTTTCGGAAAAGCGCCTTACCATATTGGTCGTTATTATAGGTAAAGGCCACGCGTGAAGAAGTAATCATAGCCGAAGTGCCACCTTTGGCATTCAAGAAACAGAGCTCTGCCGGCGAGATAGAGTTTCTGTCGTACCAGCCGAATTCACAAGTCAACGTAATCATCAACGGCTGGTTATACAGATTGGTCCAACTGTTAATATCGGAGCGCTCCAGCACACGCTCGGTGGCCCAGCCATCCTTACCGCCATGGCCCACATACGTAAAGACCAAAGCACCTTTCTGCATTCGCGAATTGATGGCAGCATTGACCTCTGGATAACGCTGCGCGGCCGATCGAGAAACCTGCTCGTAGGCATCCATATATATCTTTTCCTGATTGGCAACGGGATATCTCTCAGCCGCAATCTGCGCCACCTCATCAGCCGTCGCGATATGGGTTGTGCCGTCCTCATCATCTGCCACGAAAGTCAAAATATTGCGCCAATCGGCCAGATTGGAGACGGTAGCATTATCCACATCGAACACCAAATTACGCGACTCAGCATACATAATAGTCTTATCTACAGCCACTTTGGCTTGCTCTGCCGTCAACACGGGAAAACGCCCCACGGCCACATCCACCAAGCCGTAGCAATCCTCCCCTTCCCCATCGTCCAGAATGCCGAAATAGTCGTCATTAGAACGGAAATCGGTTTCTACCAGCAAGGAATTGCTTTGATAGTTGGGCACCTTCAGTTGCGAGCCCTGCACGCGACCGCGATAATCGTATGAGGGGCGCCCAAACAGAAGCAAGTAGCGGGGATATTTTCCATCGGTACGGTCATAAATCATCTTCATATAATCGCGAATGGCCGACACATCGCAGGCGCCGCTGGAAAACTCATTGTAAATCTGTTGGGGAGTCACCACTTTGACCGACAAGCCATCGTGACTGTTGCGAAACTCGGCCAAACGCTCTGCCTGCGACACAAAGTCGGGATGCGACACAATGACCATATCGACATTACCCGTAGCGTGCAGGTTCTGATTGGCCACTCGCGACTGGAAAATAGGTGTATAGAAAGCGCTGCCATTAAAAGCCACAAAGCGGTGCAACGTTTCACCTGGCGCATTGAAAGTGAAAGTGCCACCTTCCAGTGTTCCCGACATTTTGGCCGGCGTCGTCGGCTCGGTCACATCCCACACCACGGTCTGGGCATTGGAAGAAGCGATGCGGTAGGCAGTCACGACGTCATCCCCTACAGACTCGGGCACACAAAACGGAAATTGGGAGGAATGCATTTGCAATTTGCAACGGGTCTGCAACTCTATCCAATTGAGATAAGCCGCCGAAGAAGTGGTAGGTTTGGCATAAGTCAACGTCACCTCAGAAGGAGCCGATGACGACATGGTATGAAAATCTTTCTGGGCTTCTGTGGCTTTATAATCGCCTGTGGTAGCCGAAAACGACAAGGTCCCTATCGACTGTCCGTTCACCGCTACATTGAACGAGGAGTAGGACGGCGACGAAACAGCACCGGCTACCGTAATACGCGTCGTTGATCCCGGTACAACTGGCGGAACCGCAAACGGATAAGTGCGGGTGGTTTTCATGTCGAACGTATCGCAGAACCACTTCTGCCCCGATTCGCCAAAGTTGAAGCCGTCGCGCTCATAAAAGTCATAATGGAGGTAATCCTCACTCTGCCGTGTGGGTGTCAGCGAGGCGTAGTCGACCACCTGCACACGCTTGCCCGTACCCGCATCCACCGAAATATAATAATAGGCATAATCGCTATATATATTGTATTTATGTGAGAATCTGTTATCTGCAAATCTCCATGAATGAGGACCTTGGGCATAAAAAACAATATAATCACCTTCGTTGAAGATACCGTCACCGCCGTCATACACGGCAATGGCATTCTCGTGCAGGTCGTCGTACGGACGCTCGCCGCACGTCTCGGGCAACATGCCGCCATAACCAAAGACCGCAATGCGCGAGGAGGCCAGGCCACTCACCGACATACCCATGTTTTTCATGTCAGTCCAGGTCACTTTATACAAGCCTGTTTTAGTGATAGCCATGCGGTAGAAGCCACCCTGCGCCAGTACGGAGTTGTCGGCATACACCAAACTGCCTTTTGCTTTGGTTTGCGAAGGTTTGGCAGTGACCGTCAGGTCAAAGGAAACCACTTTGGCAAACTGGTTGTCGGCACGTTTCACAATCGGCACAAAAGAAATCTCAGCAAAGGGAACTTTTTTCTCCAGTTTAGTCACCACGACCGGCTTCAGTTCATCATAGTTGTATGTTGAAGGGATGAGGGCCACTTCTTCGCTTGTCAGATCGGCATATTCAACAGCGCTAATCTCACAGTCGTAATCTTGATAAAAAATATCAACTTTTACCCTCTCAAAAAAATAGGGCAATGTGGAAAACTCGCGTCCCGAAACCGCACCATCAAAATTCAGCATCACCATTTGCTGCGTCTCGCTGATAGTGTAAACCAGCGGTTCCTTCCAATTGATTTTATATCTATTTTTAATTATTTGCGACTGACAATCAGCAATTTGAGTAAAGAAAACAAAAAAAAGTGTCAGTAGCACCCAAGATTTCAGTTTCATATATCGTTTATTCCTTAAAAGCACACTTTACGAAGCACAAATATAACAAAAAAAACATTGCAGCGCATAATAGCTTGTTGATAACTTTTTTAAAACTTTATCGTAAAAATTGCTACTTTTGCGTTTTATCATATAACGGATAAAAAAGAAAATAATTATACCCCCAATACAATGCAAAAAAGGAAACTCATCATTTTAGCGTCCATCTTTCTCCTGCTGGGGAATTTGACCGTGGTGGCACAAGATGCACATTTTTCTCAGTTTTTTGCCAATCCGCTCTACTTAAACCCTGCTTTTGCAGGATCTAATGTTTGTCCGAGAGTAGCGGCTCATTTCAGAGATCAATGGCCAAGCCTTGCTGGAAACTACATTACCTACACCGCATCTTACGACCAGCATTTCGACAAGTTGGCAGGCGGCATCGGTGTTTTATTCTTGGGAGACCGCGCCGGTAGTGGTACTATCAACACTTACAACATCAGTGTCATGTATTCCTACAAGTTGAAAGTCAGCCGCAAATTCAACATGCGTTTTGCACTGCAGGCTTCCTACCAGCAAAAATCGCTGAACTGGAGCAAACTGACTTTTGGGGATATGATTGATCCGAAATACGGATTTGTTTACGAGACCAACGAACAGCAGCCCAGCAAGACCAGCAAGGGTATTGTTGACTTTGCCGCTGGTTTCATCGGATATACCGACAAAATCTACTTTGGTTTTGCCGCCCATCATTTCACCCGTCCTTACGAAGGCTTCACGTCCATTTCCCGTTTGCCCGTCAAGTGGACAGGCCACTTTGGCGCCTACTTTGACCTGAAACGCAAGAGCCGCAAAGAGCGTTCATTTGGCGACATCTCCATCAGCCCGAATATCATCTACCAACACCAGATGAAATTCGACCAGTTGAATATGGGACTTTACCTCAACTTCTACCCGTTTGTGGTAGGTATCTGGTATCGTGAATGCTTCAAGAACCCCGATGCTTTCATCGTTATGTTCGGTATCCAGCACGACATCATCAGAGTGGCCTACTCATACGATATCACCCTTTCCCGACTGTCAAACCTTTCGGGCGGTTCTCACGAGGTGTCGTTGCAGTTCCTGTTCAGATGCCCTGAGAAAGTTAGAGTTATCAAGGACCTCAACTGTCCTTCCTTCTAATAAAAACAATAAAATTAAAGATAATAAGTTATTTATACATATAGAACAAAATCAAATAGCCATATGAAAACCAAGAATTTCTTAATTCAAGTTGTTGTTCTCTTACTCTGTGTAATCTCTTTCACTTCTTGCAAGGAGACTTCCCCCACTACCGGTTGGGCTTACAATGATGCCAAGAACGGAGGATTTGAAGTTTATCCTTTCCAAGAACAAGCTACTGGCCCTGGCCTTGTACTCATTGAAGGTGGTACATTTACCTTCGGTCGTATGGAGCAGGATGTAATGTATGAATGGAACAACACTCCGCGTCGTGTTACCATCCCCTCATTCTATATGGATGAGACGGAAATCAGCAACCTCGACTACCTTGAATACCTTTATTGGTTGGAGAGAGTATTCGTTCCCGCTGACTTGAAGGTGGTTTACGACAACGCTCTTCCCGATGAGAATGTTTGGAGAGAGAAGCTGACCTATGCCGAAACGCAGGTTGAGTACTATTTCCGCTATCCCGCTTACAGAAATTATCCTGTAGTAGGTGTTAACTGGCTGCAAGCCACCAACTACGCCGCATGGAGAACCGACCGTGTGAATGAAAAGATTCTGGTGGATGAAGGTTTGATCGAATGGTCACCCGAACCCTCACCCGAAGGCTATTTCAACACCGACGCTTACCTGACCTACGAGTCGTACGAAGCTGAAAGCGACAAGAGATTGCAATACATCACCACGGGTGAATACAGAAACGCACGTATGGAAGATGGTATCCTTCTTCCCAAGTACCGCCTCCCCACCGAAGCTGAATGGGAATATGCAGCCTACGGTTTGATTGGCAATACCTTGAACGAACGTGTACTGGAAAGAAAACTCTATCCTTGGAACGGTCACTACACCCGTACCGACGAGAAGAAATATTATGGCGACTTTGTTGCTAACACCCGCCGTGGTCGTGGCGACTTCATGGGCGTTGCCGGTTATCTGAACGACGCAGCTTACATGCCCGCTCCCGTTAACGCATACTGGCCCAACGATTATGGCTTGTACAATATGGGCGGTAACGTTGCCGAATGGGTAATGGACGTTTACAGACAATCGTCACATGACGACTTGTACGAACTGAGCCCCTTCAGAGGCAACTACTACGAGACCAAGAAACTATTGGAAGACGGTACCGTTGAAGAACGTGACAGTATCGGTCGTGTACCCATGGTTCCCGTATCCGACTTCAAAAACGACAGAAGACGTAACTATCGTCAAGCAGACAACATCAACTATCTGGATGGTGACTGGGCTTCTCTGAATGACGTTGACGCTTGGAAGAACAGCTCTTCTAACTCAACCGACGCCATGTACCCGAAAGATATCGACGGTAGCTACTCGTTGGTTGGCGACCACGCCCGCGTTTACAAAGGTGGTTCTTGGGTTGACATCCAATACTATGCAGGTCCTGGCCAAAGACGTTACCTCGACGAAGACGAATCGACCAAATACATCGGCTTCCGTTGTGCTATGGCCCGTCTGGGTGCCCCCACTTCAAGCAAGAAGAAATAATCTTAGATTTTTCCATGATATAAAAACTGACTGGCTTTCCAGTCAGTTTTTTTTTTACCTTTGCGAAAAATTCCAAACCATGAGTAAGAAAGTGCTTGTAGCTACCGGCGGCGGCGATTGCCCCGGCTTGAACGCTGTGATTCGCGGCATTGTGAAACGCGCCGAACAGGAAGGCGATTGGGAAGTGTACGGCTGCATAGAATCGTACAACGGACTGCTTAAAGATAATGTGGAGATCGTCAAACTGACGGGCGAAAAAGTGTCCGGCATCCATATCAAAGGCGGAACCATCATCAAGACCACCAACAAAGGCGGTCCCTTCCACTTTCCCGTCAAACAAGACGACGGCACATGGAAGATGGAAGACCGCTCAGAGCTGATGAAGAAGAGACTTGAGAATTTGGGTATCGACGCCATCATCAGCATTGGCGGCGACGGCTCACAGCGCATCTCACTGGAACTCGCCAAAATGGGAATCAACATCGTGGGTGTACCCAAAACCATCGACAACGACCTGTCGTGCACCGACTTCACCTTCGGTTTCCAGACGGCCGTGCAGATTGCCACCGAGGCATTCGACAAACTGGTGACAACGGCTGAAAGTCACAACCGCGTGTTCATCATGGAAGTGATGGGCCGCGATGCAGGCTGGATTGCCCTTCATACTGCCATTGCAGGCGGCGCCGATGTGTGCATCATTCCCGAAATTCCCTACGACCCCGCCAAGATAGCCGAAAAGATTGAATCCCGATACAAGAATGGTGAAGGCTTCTGTAACATCGTTATTGCCGAAGGCGCCAAAGCCCTTGACGGCAAAGTCACCGGCCACGAATCAACGACCATCGGTTACGAACACATCCGTCTGGGTGGTGTAGGCGACAAACTCAAGATGGAATTGCAACAAATTGGTGTAGAACACGATATTCGCGTAACTGTATTGGGGCACTTGCAAAGAGGCGGTGTTCCCACAGCATACGACCGCATCTTAGCCACGCAATTTGGTGTCAAGGCTTTCGAATTGGTCAAAGCGGGCAAATTCGGCAACTTGGTGGTTTACAACCATCCCAACATCGAATATGTATCGCTAACCAAAGCCGTAGAAAAACCCAACCTCGTCAACCCCGACACCAGCTATCTGGTACATACAGCCCGCGGGATTGGCATGAGCTTTGGGGACTAAGCAAACGACATTATTGCTTGTAGGTGCGTAGCGCGCTACGCACCTACATTGTATTATAAATTCACATTTTCCAGATGGATGCCACGTGACCCCTTAATGAGCACCACGCCGTCGGTCAGAGGATGTTCCTTAAGGTAGGCATTCAGTTCTTCCACTGTATGAAAGCCGTGGTCTTCGCCTTCCAGTTGGCGACAGAACTCCTCTCCTACATACCACGCTTCGATGCCCAAACCTGCGGCGGTGCCAATCATTCGCTGGTGTTCCTCTTCGCTCACTTCGCCCAATTCGAGCATGTCGCCCAAGATTGCCATCTTGTGCGCGCCATCGATCATGGCCAAATTGTGAAGAGCAGCATACATGCTTGAAGGATTGGCATTGTAGTAATCAGCGATGATAGTCAGGCCGTTGCGCTTGATAACTTGCGAGCGGTGGTTCGACGGCTCGTATTCGGCGATGGCGGCGACGATATCGTCGTCGGGCACACAGAAGTAACGGCCCACGGCAGCGGCTGCCAGCATATTGGTCAAGTTATACATACCCGTCAGATGTGTTTCCACTCTCCTACCCAACAGATTGATAGTGAGATACGGCGTCATTTCCAGCACAGTGCCTTTCACTTCTGCGGGCGCATCCACACCATAGGTGGAGAGGTTGACGTAGCCAGTTACCAGTCCTGAGAGCAGGGGATCATCGGCATTGACAAACAGATGACCATGATGGCGCAACACTTCATCGTATAGGGCTTTCTTAGTTTGGATGATATTCTCACGAGAGCCGAAGCCCTCTATGTGTGCCGTTCCGATGTTGGTAATCAGTCCGTACTCGGGGCGTGCAATGTCAGCCAGGAAGGCAATCTCGCCAGGATGATTGGCTCCCATCTCCACAATAACTATCTCATCGTCAGTCGTTACCGACAGCAACGTCAACGGAACACCGATATGGTTATTGAGATTCCCTTGTGTGAAGGCCACTTTGTACTTTTTCTTCAGCACAGCGGCCGTCAGCTCTTTGGTGGTTGTCTTGCCGTTGGTGCCCGTGATGCCAATTACCGGCACTTTCAGGTGGGCGCGATGTTCCGAAGCCAGCTGTTGCAGTGCTTTCAGCGAATCGTCCACTATCACACAACGCGGATTGTCGGCGTATTCCTTATTTTCGGTCACCACGTAGGCGGCCCCTTTGTCGAGGGCGTCCAGTGCGAAGCGGTTGCCGTCGAAGTTCTCGCCTTTCAAGCAGAAGAAGAGCGAGCCTTCAATGATATTGCGCGTATCCGTACAGATGCGGGGATGCTGAAGATAAATGTCGTACAAGGAACTCATAACATATTAATTTTGCACAAAAGTACTTTAATTTTCAACATCGAACAAGCCTTATTAAAACAAAAAAAACACCGGAGATTGTTAATTCCGGTGTTATAAGAAAGGCGATGGATGCTTAATTTTTCACACAACGCACTGCAATTTGTTTGTACTTTAGCATAGCGCCCCATTCGGGCGTAGTAGACCACGAATTCATCATATAAAAAGTACCCCAACGGTTGCCCTCAAAGATTGTAGAAGTGGCAACGTAGAAATTCTGTCCCCACCCGGGATTGTTATCGTTGGAAAGCATACCCGCAGGATAGCAGTTCATGCCACTGCTATTGTTAGTTTCCTGTTGGTAGCCGGGAGTGCAAGGTTCCGAACTCTCTGTCCAGCCCGTGGAGGAAGCCCAACTTTTGGCCACATAGGTGGGGTCGCACGATTCAACGGGAAAATGTTCCTGGGTGTAGGCCACCAACAGGTCAAACTCGGCATGGCTGGGCAGATGCCATCCATCGGGGCACACACCTTGAACACCGCTGGGGACCTCGTTGCTCGACTCCTCGCCGTTCATAAACGCCGATGTGTTATACAATAGTCCGTATATCGCCGATGTGTCAGACATATTGGGATAATAGCATTTTGGCGTTGGATCATTGCTGGAAGATACATTTCTACTTTTGGCAAAAGTAATGGGTGTTCCGTCTGCAAACTTACGTGTACGCAGGTTTTGGGCCATCCAGCACTGTGTGCCCATCTGAATGGTGAGATATTCATGACCTTCCACATCTTTCATGGTGGACTTGCCACAAACAAACTCCACAACCTCTTCGTTGGTGGTAAACTGTTTTTGGTCACCATAGGAAATACCCAAGTCGTTTATGGCATAGGCTCGGATGAAATATTCGGTGGCAGGTTCCAGATTCTCGAGTGTAGCAGAAAAAGTGCCTGTTCCCGCACCACACATCACATGTTTACTATAGATATCAGGATTGGAGGTAGTGGCATAACAAATTCCGCGTTCCGACACCGCCAACCCACCATCGTAAGTCACAGTACCAGCACACGATGCCGTTCGAGCGGAAACGCCAAGCACCTCCTCTGTCTTCACCGCGGGGCGTTCGTTAGCAAGCGTGGTGAATTGCAATTGTTCTCCATAGCCTGCACCCAATTCATTAACGGCAAAAGCACGAATATAATAGGTATGACTGGCCTCTAAAACCGTGATATTGTCATGAAACGCACTCACATGCGGATATTGTTCTTTACAGGTTGACGAGGGAGAGCCATAAGATGGATTTCCCGTATCATTCCAGCAGAAGCCACGCTTCAGCAACGACTTGCCGCCATCAGAGAGCACTTCACCATGAGCCGATACTGAAGATGTTGTGATGTTAGTCAACTCGTAGGTATTCACTACAGGCACGGTTGCCACAGGCGTAGTGAAGGTGATTGTGGGACCATAGCCATAGCCACACGCCGACTGTGCCCATGCACGGACATAATAAGTAGTGCCTGGCTGTAATTCTGTCAGCTTGGAAATCCAAGTACTATTGTCCGGGTGTGTCACAACCTTGGTCAACGTATCGCCAACAACCGGTTCTCCATGAGCGGAATAGCACGTACCCACAAACATAATGGGTTTTGTGCCGGCATCCACAAGGGTTCCCCCGCATTTTGCTTGATTGAAATCAATATCCGTCACTTCTTTCGTGATTACCACGGGGTCATTGCAAACAGGTATCGTGAAGACCTGCTCATTACCATAGGCCGTACCTCCCGCATTGGTGGCATAGGCACGCACATAGTAGGTATTGCCCATGGTCAAGCCTGTCATCAGAGAAGTGAACGGTCCTGCCCCAGGTCCTTCATCAGTGTAAAAATTATCCAACGTAGGATTAGGCTGAGTGTTCCAGCAGAGGCCATAGGCAGTTACTCTGTTTTCACAAACAACTATGCCACTACCCACTGCACTGACCTTGGTGATATCCGTCACCTCTCCTGTTGTCACCTGTGCCAAAGGTATTTGCGATGTAAAGCTCTGCTGTTGCCCATAAGATGTGCCCGTAGCATTGGTGGCGTAGGCACGTACATAATAGGTGGTTAGGGGTGTCAAGTCTGTCAGCGTGGAGACAAATTGTCCCAAGCCAGCTCCGTCAACGGTGAACTTGTCCGACAGAGTAGGCATTTCTGACGTGCTCCAGCATACGCCGCGAGCCGTGACAGCCACACCAGCATCCGAAAGCACCTCACCGCCACATACGGCGCTGTTGCTTGCTATATTGCTCACTTCGGATGTTTGTACGGTTGCAAACGGCATAGCACTTGTTGTGAAAGAAACCTGCTCGCCATAAGCCACACCTTTCACATTGACGGCATAAGCTCTGACATAATAAGTTGTGGTAGGCTGCAAGTCAGTCATTGAAAGTGTAAAATCAGCAGACGTGCTCTCCGCCACGGCATGCATTCCGCTCATTTCGGGTAGTTCCTCCGTTGACCAGCAGATGCCCATCTCTGACACTTTAGAGCCGCCGTCGCTAACCAATTTGCCACCACATAATGCCGTTGTGGTTGATACGCCGCTCGCTGGTGCCGTTTGAATTACTGGCACTGACATTTCCATAGTTTTAAAAATCAATTCATTACCATATCCAACGCCAACAGCATTCACAGCATAGGCTCTGACATAATACTGCGTATTCTCGGCCAAAGAATCTATCTGAGATGTAAAAGTGCCCAAACCCGAGCCGTCCAGCGTATGACGATTCTCAATGGTGGGGGCCGGTTCGGTGGACCAGCATACACCGCGGGCAGTGACCACCGTGCCGCCGCCGCTCACCACCATACCACCTGATTCGGCTGTCTCGTAACCGATATTTGATATTTCGCGTGTGGTCAGCGAGGGCAGTTGATACGACCTTGTAGTAAAAGTCTTGGTTTCGCCATAAGACGTTCCCGTCTCCGTAGTAACAAAGGCACGCACATGGTAGGTAGTGCCAGCAGAAAGACCGTTCAGCGGGAGTGTGAATTCACCCAAAGCAGGCGTTGTCATCATGAGCGAGTCGGTCACCGTGGGAGTGGTCCCCTCGGCATAACAAACACCCATACGCACAATATCCATACCTGCTGTGGAAATCAGGTTGCCAGACGCCTTGGCCGATGTATAAGTAATGTCTGTCACCGCACCTGTAGTAATCTGGGCATCAACAACAAACAACAAAACGAAGCTCTCTGACGTGTTCTGAGCCTTGACGATCTTTTCACTCACCACCTCTTTACCATCCAGCGTTGCATAACCCTCATACGAAAGGGTGTCATTTAAATTGAACGGATTACCGCTCTCCCCTTTCGTGGCCCGCAACATGTGAGAAAATTCGCCGCTACCTACATAAGTAATGTCGTTGGCCCCACCCGAACGGAGATTAATCATCTTGATGGCCGCATAACGATTCGACGTCTTTACCGACAGCATATAAGTTTGCGGTTGCGACAGTTGAACACGAAACAGATGTTTGCCTTGCGTCAGCTGCTGCCGACAACTTGTCACGCGCTTACCATTCATATCGTACACATCCATCTGCACGTTCTCATCGTCGGCCAGGCAGAGCGTCACATCAGTCGCTCCCTCGAACGGATTAGGAACATTCTGCAACAGCAGCAAAGCATCCTGTTGAAGATAATCACGCACGCCAGTTGAGCCCAGTTGAAGCACTGTGTCGGGATAGACGATCACCTCTTGCCAGTTCTGCGAGAGGTTCTCTATAACCACCTTGTCAAGTTTCACCCATTGATCCGAACTACTTTTACCAGAGAAAGTTAGAGTAATATTCTGAGCCTGCAAACATAAAACGAAGGACAAAAACAAAAATAGTGTTGATAGTTTTTTCATATTTGATTTTTTAGTAAAAAAAATTCAATAATGTCTCTCAAAATGATGTGCAAAGATAAAAAAAGTGAGATAATTAAATACAAAAAAAGGCGGACTTAATAAGCCGCCTTAATCTACAAAAGCACAAGTCGCTTAGTACTCGTCTTCGTTGAAAAAGAAGTCGTCTTTGGTGGGGTAATCGGGCCAGATGTCTTCGATATGTTCATAAATCTCGCCTTCATCTTCGATTTCTCGCAGATTTTCAATTACTTCCAAAGGCGCACCTGAACGCACTGCGTAGTCAATCAACTCTTCTTTGGTTGCCGGCCAGGGTGCATCTTCCAATTTCGAGGCTAATTCTAAGGTCCAATACATAACAACAAATTTTTAATCTTTCGTCTTATTTAAAGGGCTGCAAAAATACTATATTTTTCGTTGATAGTATCGTTTTATAAAAATTTTATTTCACTGATTTCCAATCAATTTCAGAGACACCCTGAATTTTGTGACAATATCTGGCCAAAATATAGAAGAAATCTGAAAGGCGATTGAGATACTGAGCAACCTCCGAAAAGTCGGGTTGGGACTGCTGCAAAGTGCAAAGATGGCGCTCGGCTCGGCGACAGATTGTGCGACAGACATGCAGCAACGAAATCACCTGCGAGCCGCCAGGCAACAGGAATGTGCGTTGTGGCTCTAGCTGAGCAGTATAATGATCTATTGCCTGTTCCAAGAAAGTCACATTGGCTTTCACCTCCTCCACATTCCAGTACTTGGGCCACAATTCCACGTCGGTTGATACCAGTCCGCCGGCGGAAAACAATTGCGACTGTATTCTCTGTAGCTCGCCATCGGCACTGACGCCAGCCTCTTTCATTGCTGCAATGGTCAAGCCGACGAAGGCGTTCAGTTCGTCGAGGGTGCCATAAACCTCCAAACGCAAATCATTCTTGGGCACTCTGCGACCACCCACAATCGAAGTGGTGCCACCGTCACCCGTGCGTGTGTATATTGCCATAATCCTTTCGTTTTAAATCGAAAGCAAAGGTAGGGAATTATTTTGAAATACGCACCTAAAGATTAGTTTATAAAAGTGAGAAGTGAATAGTGAATAGTGAGTAGTGAAAAAAGTTAAGAAACTAAGAAGTTAAGGAGTTAAGAATTATTGAGTCATAGATGTTTCCATAATTCCATGATTCCATAATTCTCTATATCTTTTTGAATTCTGAATTTGTTCTTTGTTCTTTATTCTTTGTTCTTTGTTCTCATTCCCTTTTCTTCTTCCACTCCTCATACAGCGCTTCCACTTCCGACAGCGGCACGCCCAGCATCTCCATATTGGCAAACATTGCCGGCAGTTCTTCATTGACAAACTGTTCTTTCTTCATCTGCTTGATCTTCTCCACCGCCTCATCAGCCACAAAGAAGCCCACGCCTCGCCTATTGACGATAATCTGCTGGTTTTGAAGCATCTCATAGGAGCGCATCACCGTATTAGGATTCACTTCGAGGCGTGCACCCAGTTCGCGCACCGACAACACTCGCTCGCCCACGGGCCAGTGCTCGCTCACAATCTGAGCGCATACCCAATCCACAATCTGCAGATAAATGGCTCTGCTACTGCTAAAATCCATTCCCATCTTAGGCCTCCGTTTCTCTCAGACGCAAGAAGCTGAGAACATAGCAATAGACAATTGTCACAACGTCAACAATGCAGCCCAGTGTTGTCATTTCAAGTTTCTGTGGCAAGAATCCTATCTCAAACAAATTCCAGTTCACATCCACAAAGCGCGTGCCTGCGGGAAATGCCAGCCACATATTCACTTTGAAAGTCAACAGCATCAGGATGAAGAGCGCCAAACTGAGCACAACAACCGTCAAAATGGTTTTGTGCACGGCTCCCCGACGGAAATAAATGCAACCGAAGAAGAAAAGCGACTCAAATGCATACAGCGTTAACAAATAGAGCGTAATCCGAGTATCATTATACCCTACTACCGAAGGCCAGTCCAATGCCGCGACATTGCCCAGATTAGCCATATTCGTCATCAAGTCGTTACACAACTGTCCCAGCACACTTCCCAACACAATGGCAACATAGAAATGCAATACGCCCACCACATTGACCATCAATACTGAAAAGAGGAACTTTTCGCCCGTACTGGCCGGCAAAGTGAAGTAATGCACCGACCCAGTATTGACACGCAATAGAGTGAAAAATTGCACCACGAAAATTGTAATTGCCGCCCAAAAGAGCGTTGGGAAATGGGTATTACCCAATACAGACGACAAGAATGCCAGACCTGCAACCACAGCCATTTGAAAAAGATCGCGACGACCATTCTCATAGTAATATGCTCTAAATAAGCTTTTTATATTATTGAAATTCATAATCTTAAAATTTAATCGGTTAAACTATTCATTTACAGTCTCTTCAATCACCTCAACTGCTAACGAATCGTCGCCATCCATAACGACAACTTCGTCAACATTGACAACTTGATTTCCAAAGATGGAATCCATTTGCGATAGCACATTTGCAGCGACTTTTGAAGCGGGCTGATACATCTCCGGATGTCTGTGGGCAGCCACCTGAAAAGTGACCGTAAAAGGCACAACGACGAGCAACGCTATGACAATCAGCGTTATCCATAATATTTTATTCGTTCTCTTTTTCATATTCCAACTATTTAAAAAGGTTCATAATAGGTTCTTTATTGCTCATCAAGGCGTTGAACAGGATTTCCAAATCGAGTTTGGAATCCAGATGGTTAACATTTTTCTTAACCTGACAAACGCCACGCGGCGTTTCTTCGGTATAGAACACCTCACCGTCTGCGGTCAGCTGATTATCAATATCGAACAACAACTTATCGGTAATTTGCTCCAACGAAGCATTCAAAATCATCTGGCCACGGTCGATGATGGAAACAACGTCGATGAGACTGAACAGGTCACGTACCTGGTGCGTGGAAATCACCATCAGTCGGTTCTCATCGGCAGCCGACGCCACGAGACGACGGAACACGCTCTTCGATGGGATGTCCATGCCATTGGTCGGCTCGTCCATCAGCAAGATGGGCGTATTGGCCGCCAGTGCAAACGAAACGAGCACCTTCTTCTTTTGTCCCTGCGACAGCCTGTCGATGTGCTGCTCCAAACCAGCCACATCAAATTCGTTCAAGTAATTTTCGAACTGCTCGCGACTGAAATTAGGATAAAACGGAGCATACGCATTTACATAGGATTTTATTTTCAAATGAGGCACAAACATCTCTTCCTGAAGCAAGTAGAGATTCTGCAACATGTCGGCTTTGCGCAGACAAGCGTTGTTGTCCATCACTTCCACCGTACCATTAAGAGGGAAACGAAGTCCCGACATAATTTTGAGCAATGTGGTCTTGCCGGCACCGTTTTTGCCCAACAAGCCATAGACATGCCCCTTCTCCATCGTCAAATTCAAGTCTTGGAATAACATCCGGTTTTTGACATAACCGAAATCCATGTTTTCTATTTTTATCATAACTTTATTGTTTTAGTGTATTAGTGTTTTAATACACTACAAAAGTAATACAAGAAAATCATTTGTCAAGAGTTTTTAGAAAATTTTATTTTACTAAAAATCAATATGTTATGATTCTATAAAATAAAAACAGTAAAAAAAGGGAGTGAAATTTCGGAGAAAATTTGGGATTCAAGCAAAAAATTGGAATAAATCACAATATTGTCCGTAGGTGCGTAGCGCGCTACGCACCTACAATTCGTGGGCATTAATTATTCCTTGATATGTTTCAGCCACTGATGGTCGTTCGTGTTCTGGTAATTTTCCAGTTTGTCGAACAACTCTTCCAACGTGGCTGCAACCACAAGCAATTCGTGATGGAATGGGCGCAGGAAACCGTCTTGCTCAAAGCGGTCGAGAAGTGCCAGTAGGTGATCGTAGTAGCCATTCACATTGAGCACGGCCACGGGTTTGTGATGCATACCCAACTGCGCATCGGTGATAAGCTCGAAAAACTCATCCATCGTGCCATAAGCACCAGGCAGCACTACAAAAGCATCGGCCAGCTTCTCCATCATCTGCTTGCGTTCGCTCATCGAGTTGACCATAATCATCTCGGAAATATCTTTCGCCAAAACCACATTCTTGGAGAAGAACGACGGAGCGATGCCCACCACCCTACCATGACGAGCCATGGCTGCATCAGCTGCTTTGTTCATCAATCCTAAACAGGCACCACCATAATACAAGGTAAGTCCTTTGTCGGCGCACATTGCACCCAACAGTGCGGCCACTTCACCGTACAGCGGATTAGCACCCTCAGCAGAACCGCAAAACAAGGCTATAGAACGAATACTCATGCTGCAGGATGGATTTTTGTCATTGCGAATTTAGAGAATGACAATATAATATATGTAATGATGATGATGGGAAATGCGCCCAATCGAAAGATAATGAGCAATATAAGTGATAGCGCCAGGAAAATGTATCTGATTTCATTCTCCTTAAAGCGCAAGTGATGGAATTTCAAGGAAAACATCGGCAGCGGTGCCAGCATCAGCAGCGAGGTGCTGAACATCAGTATCAACAAAATCCAGAAGTTATTCAGGAACATTATCTGGTTGGCTGAGAAATGCAAATAGCCAAGAAACAGCGCATTGGCTGGCGTTGCCAAGCCCTTGAACTCAGTACGTTGCGTTTCGTCGTGGTTAAAACGAGCCAAACGCACAGCCGAGAGCGCGGGCACGATAAAAGCACAGAACGGCAGCACGCCCAGCACACCATTACGCACGGCAGGCGGCAACGACGCCATCGTCTCATCCATAAACATGAAGAGAATGGCAGCAGGCGCAAAGCCAAATGAGATGACATCCGCCAAGGAGTCCATATCGATGCCTATTTCGGAATGCACACCCAACAATCGCGCCGAGAAGCCGTCGAAGAAATCGAAAGTTGCCGACAACAATATGAGCAACGACGCCACAACCAAATTGCCGCTGAACGCGAAATAGACCGATATACAGCCGGTTATCAGGTTCAAGCAGGTGATGGTGTTCGGTATGTGCTTCTTTAAATTCATACGTCTGTTTTCTAATAAATGCCTTCTCTAATAATATCGTGAAGATGAACCACGCCCAAATATTCGCCCTCCTTGGAAACCACAAACAGATTGGTAATGCTCTTCTTACGCATCAGATCCAGCGCTTCGACTGCCAGTGTATCAGGAAAGACATGCTGCGGATTATGGGTCATCACATCTTGTGCCTTCAGATGCATGTACTGATCGTTCTTTTCCAGCATACGACGCAAATCGCCGTCGGTTATAGCACCCACGAGTTGGTGGTCAACGGTGACAGCGGTCACGCCTAAGCGGCGACTGGAAATGACATAAATCACCTCTTTAAGTGTCGCCTCGGGCGAAACTTCGGGAACATCATTCTGCTTGTAAAGGTCTTCAACCTTCATATAGAGGCGCTTGCCTAAAACGCCACCGGGGTGATACTTGGCAAAATCCTTGGCCGTAAAGCCGCGCATCTCAATGAGCAGAGCAGCCAGTGCGTCGCCCATCACCATCTGGGCCGTAGTGCTGTTGGTAGGTGCCAAATTATTGGGACAAGCCTCATTAGGCACCGAACAGTTGATGATATAGTCGGCCTCACGAGCCAAAAACGATTCAGTGTTGCCCACTATAGCAATCAGCTTATTACCAGAGCGTTTCAAGAACGGAACCAGCATCGTAATTTCGGGTGTATTTCCGCTATTGGAAATGCAAATCACCACATCCTCATCCTGAATAATACCCAAGTCGCCATGAATGGCATCTGCGGCATGCATGAAGATGGCGGGCGTACCCGTAGAATTGAAGGTGGCCACAATCTTTTGAGCGATGATGGCGCTTTTGCCAATGCCCGTCACAATAACACGCCCCTTAGCCTTCAATATTTCGTTGGCACAGTTGATAATATCTTCATTTATAAACTGTTTTACATAGGTCAGAGCGTCAATCTCAGACTGGACGGCATGTTGGACCACTTTCAGCAAATCAGTTTTCATTTTTAACCTTTTCAATATTAAACATTAAACCCGCATATTTCCTTCGTGCAGCACAATGACCGGCAAAATAGTGACGGAAATCGGATTCATCCAAATTCTCAAAATCCTCATTTTTGAAGTGCAAAAATAAGGAAGAATATTGAGTTGCCGACAGGTTATAACTAATTTTTTGATTTTTAGGACACACTTCCTGACAAACATCGCAGCCAAAAACCCAATGGTGGAAGGAATCGCCATGGGCATCGCGACTTTTGTCCTCCACATTATGATAGGCGATGCACTTGGCGGCATTTACCTTATAAGGCTCCTCTATAGCCTGTACAGGGCAGCTTCGCATACAGAGGTCGCAATCGACGCAATCGGCGGGCGTCGGCTGGTCATAGTCGAGTTCCACATCCGTGAGCAAGGTGCCAATCATAAAATAAGAACCCATCTCGTTCTGTAGCAGCGAGTTCTTGCCAATGTGCCCCACTCCTGCCCTCACAGCCCAGCTTTTTTCTGAGATGGTGGATGAATCGACCGTGACACGCCACTGTGCTTCAGGACATTTCTGCGACAGAAAAGCGCCCAACTTCTCCAATTTTTCTTTTACAAACACATGATAATCTTGTAGATACGCATAGCGAGCCACTTTATAATCGCTGTGGCATTTTTGCGGAATGGGATAATAAAACAGCACCACAATCACACTTTTGCAGTGCGGCAGCAATAATTCGGGATTAAAGCGTGTATCGACATTGCGTTCAAGGAAGGACATTGAAGCCTGATAGCCATGGCGGAGCGCCTCTTCAAAGGCGGCTTTTTCTTTCAGTAGCGGCTCTGCCTTGGCAATGCCGCAATGAGAAAAGCCCAAATTCTGCGCCTCCTTTTTGATTTCCTCCGCCAGTCGCATGATTATTCAAAAGTTAGTCGTGCAAACTTGTCGGGAATCTTGATGGAAGTAGGCCCAGGCACATTGTATTTCATATTCTTGGGAGTCAGCGTCACCTGCAGGTTACGCATAGGCAAATTCAGAATCAATTGTCCATAACGGTTTGCCAGGGCCGTTGTATCTGGCAAATATTTGGCTGTCAGCATTCTACCTGATGCCAAATCAGTAATCTCATTCTGCAATTCTCCCGAAAACAGATTCTTCTCAATATTTTGCATAATGCTCCAGTCTGCTGTGAGGTGGCGGCGTAAGGGCGAAACCATCTTCCACACCGCAGCATTATCATTCACAGACTGCAGATTCTTTTCAAAATCACGGAAATCACATTTGTTGAGCAATGCCTGGATGAAATTGAAATCGGCTTGCATGCCCACCAACTTCTGAAAGACCTCGTAACCTCCTTGATAATAAGCGTGATCCAATTTGTTGACCAGCGTCACTTCAGTTGGCGTCAACACCACACGCATAATCTCCACCCCAGACACATGGAGGTTGAGATAGATAATGCTGTCGATCTTGTTGACAAAGAAAAGCTGGCAGTTATTATTCAAATTCTCACCCACAAAAGCAACTTTTGCCTTGTACGAAATCCATCGATAGCTCACGGTATCGTAAAGCAAACTTGTCTCCGGCTTCGCTAAAGTCAACGTTTTGATAGCAGCTTCAGCTTTTTTCATCTGCGAAACATAAGTCTGCGTAGGCTTGGCAGGCTGCGCCTGGAGTGTTATAGCAAGCGACAATACACTCAATATCAGCCAAAAGCGAATCCATCTTTTCATAATTGAACTATTATTTGGAACGAAGATAACGATCGATAGCGGCGGCGGCTGTTCGGCCTGCGCCCATAGCCAAAATAACTGTGGCAGCGCCTGTTACGGCATCACCACCGGCAAAAACGCCTGGTTTGGAGGTTTGCCCCTGCTCATCGGCTATCAAACCACCCCAGCTTTCGGCTTTCAAGTTGGAAGTGGTCTCTCTAATCAGCGGGTTCGGAGCCGTGCCCAGCGACATGATAACGCAGTCGGCCTCGATATCAAACTCACTGCCTTCAATCACTACGGGTCTGCGACGACCGCTGGCATCGGGCTCGCCCAACTCCATACGCACACAGCGGATGGCGCGCACATGGCCGTTTTCATCACCCAAAATCTCCACGGGGTTGGTCATCAGATGAAATTCGACACCTTCCTCTTTGGCGTGATGTATCTCTTCTTGACGTGCTGGCATCTCCACTTCTGAGCGGCGGTACACCAGATGTGTCTCCGCACCGAGGCGCAGGGCCGTGCGGGCGGCATCCATCGCCACATTGCCACCACCCACAACGACAGCCTTCTTGCCCACAAACACGGGCGTAGCATACTCATGGCTATAGGCCTTCATCAGGTTCGAGCGGGTTAATATCTCATTGGCGGAAATCACACCGACCAACGTTTCACCGGGAATATTCATAAACTTGGGCAGACCGGCGCCACTACCGATGAAGACAGCCTCGTAGCCATACGGAGCGGCCATCAACTCATCAATCGTCACCGACTTGCCGACAATGACATTGGTCTCTATCTTCACGCCTAATCGGCGAACATTTTCCACTTCATAATCCACCACTTCTTTCTTAGGCAGACGAAATTCCGGGATTCCATACGAAAGCACGCCACCTGGCTCATGCAGAGCCTCGAAGATGGTCACTTCGTAGCCCATTTTGGCCAAATCGCCGGCACAAGTCAGTCCCGAAGGGCCAGAGCCGATAATGGCCACCTTATGTCCGTTGGCGGGGGCTACCGTCACTTGCGGCGTCATGTTGTGCGTACGCGACCAGTCGGCCACAAAGCGTTCCAACTTGCCGATGGCTATCGGTTCGCCCTTTTTGCCCAAGATGCAACTGCCTTCGCACTGCACCTCTTGAGGACACACACGACCGCAGACGGCGGGAAGAGCGGAATCTTCGGCAATGATGGCAGCCGCAGCGACAAAGTTACGTTCCTGCACTTCGTGAATAAATTGCGGTATCTTCACACTAACGGGACATTGTGTCACGCAGCCAGGCTTCTTGCACTGGATACAGCGCTTGGCTTCGGCTACAGCCTCTTCTTCGTTATAGCCGTACGACACTTCATTGAAATTGTGGTTGCGCACATCCGGAGCTTGCTCGCGCACAGGCACTCGCCGTTTGGGCTCAATAACAGCCGACGCCGAATCGTCAACCAACGGTGTCAAGTTGCAACGATGATCGGGTGTATCTTTGGCAATCTCTTGCTGCTTATACATACGCTGCTTGCGCATAGCATCATCATAATCAACGGCATGGCCATCAAATTCGGGTCCGTCAACACAGGTAAACTTTACCTTACCACCCACACTCACACGACACGAGCCACACATGCCCGTACCATCCACCATCAATGAATTAAGACTCACCGTGGTCTTTATGTTGTATTGGGCGGTCAATGCAGCCACATTCTTCATCATAATCATCGGACCGATGGCAATCACCTCATCATAGTGCTTGCCTTCGCGGTCAATCAGGTCGCGCATCTTGTCAGTCACGAAGCCTCCAAAGCCGTACGAACCATCGTCAGTGCAGACATACAGGTTGTCAGCCACTTCCGACATCTCTCTCTCCATAATGAGCGTATTCTTGGTCTTGCTGCCCACAATCACATCCACCTTAACGCCCTGACTATGCAACCATTTAACCTGTGGATACACAGGAGCGGTTCCAACGCCGCCAGCAACAAACAAGAGATGCTGTGAGCGTAATTGCTCAGATGACTGATGTACCAGTTCACTTGGGCGTCCCAACGGTCCCACCACATCATGGAAATATTCTCCTTCCGACATGGCAGCCATCTTGGCAGTAGAATGTCCCACTACTTGAAAAACTATTGTAATAGTCCCTTTTTCCTTATCATCATCACAAATAGTCAATGGGACACGCTCGCCTTTCTCATCAGGAATCACAATCAGAAACTGACCCGGCTGTGCCGCACGCGCCACCCATGGAGCCAACACATCCATCCAAACAATATTATCCGTCAAGTTTCTTTTGTGCAATATCTTATACATGTCCTATGAGAAATTAAGATTAAACTATACGAATGACCAACCGCCTGCTATTGCGACAGCATCAATCTCACCTTCACACCCGTATCGATGGTCATGGTGGGATATTGGTTCAACATGTGTGGACGGTTGATGATATGGTCATAATAGAAGGTCAAACCGATAAGGCTGCTAATCTGATAGTCGGCAGCAGCATTGATAGTGCAAGACAGCGTACCTGAAGTTACTTGATTGACATCTTCGACAAGCTTGCGGAGTACGGTGCGGTTGTCTCTGATGCCCACACCCAGCGTTACGTTCAAGTCGCTCACCACCTGACGTTTCGCACCCGAGAACACAAAACCAATCTTCAAATCCTTGAAACGATAACCCGTCGAGAAGACAAACTCATTAGAGGAGACCTCCGTAACCTGGTTATTGGTAAAACTTAACGAAACACTGCGGCTTGTCTTGTATTCCACTTTGAGAATCAAGCTGTTAACCAAAGTCATATCGAAGCCAATCAAAGGATTCAACTGATTGGTAACCGTAATTTGTGCTATTTCATTGGTCGGGATGAAGTTGCCCAGAGCATCAAACGCATTCGGGAAACCGTTTACATCTTCAGTATAGAGCAAGTTGGTGGTATAACTACCTACCGTATAAGTAGATGTATAAGCATGTGTCAGCGACAGGCTTTGGAACACCTTGTTCACACCTTTGATCTTTGTGAAGCCCGTATAATTCAGACGCCAGTTGGGCATGGGTATCTTCGGGAACGGAGAGCTTACATCCACCTTATTAGCGCTGCGACCACTGTAAGCTGCAATGAAAGCGGGAATGAGCACATCCTGAGAAACACCGCTATAACCAACTGGATAACCAGTATTTCCGTCTATAACTCCATTTGAATTGGGATTGCGAGCCGACAAACGCTGGGCTATCTCATGTCTCATAGCCTTCAAGTTATCGAAAAGCACTTCCCCTTTCGTGAACATGGTCGGCAGACCGAAGAAGGTAATGCTGAAGTTACCTGTTCGCTGCGGCGAATAAGAGTTGAAAACACCCTCACTGTTGGCAACATAGTACTCCGAGAAATTCTCCGTAATGGTCCTGTTGGCCGTTACATCAATGCGGAAATCCTTGAACGGCTCGACGGTCGCACGGAAATTAAGAGTTTGGTTATGGTTCGATTGGAAAGGCGCATTAATCAGCGTATCCATTGAAAGCCAACCCTTTTCGGAAGCGATATGTCGGATATCAGGTTGGGCACCAAAAGCAAAGAGGAAGCCCGGCGAATTGGTCGGGAAGTGAATACCGAACATATTGGGCCTGTACTTGTAACCCGGCATGATGGTACCGTTGCCTTCACTGTAGCTGGCCGAAATATTACGCACCATCATGAGGAAACGCACCGTACCATCCAAAATAACCTTGCCCACATTCACCTTCACACTGTCTTTAGATGACTTTTTCTTGTCGTCTTTCTTATCACTCTTCTTATCCGCTTTCAAGTCTTTGGTATCGGCACCTTGCGGCGCTTCAACTTTCTTCTTATCCTTCTTGTTAGCAGCCTTAGCCCCTTGATTTACACGTTTCAAGTACGGAATATTGTTATACAAGGTTACCATGTTAAGGCTGGCGTTAGCTTGCTTTGTATTGGAGTTTTGAATCGTATTACCCAAATTCTCCATCGACAAGGCCGCAGCCGTGAAATTATAGGTTGAAGAATATCTCACGCTGGCGGTAATCCAGTTGAACAACGGAATCTTGTTGATAGGAAGCTGATACGAAGCATCGAAACGCTGTTGGAAATTGGTGGTTCGACCGCCGCGACCGAAGTTACGCCAAATGGAATCCCTTTCGACACGCGTGTCTATCCTACCCTGCGGCTCGTCCAAACGTGCATTGGCATTGGCGGTATACTCGAAGCGCAAGCCCTGCGTCAAATCCCAACGCAATGCATAATTACGCATCCAATCGAAGGTCTTTACGTAACTGGTGTCGATAATGATATTACCTTTGCTCTTGGGACGAAGCTTAAACTCGTTCATCTCACGATGAATACTGGTTCGCACCGTAACCATCTTGGGCAGCGGATAGAAGTTGAAATCGCGGATAATTTGCAACCACTTGGACTTTAACCATTTCTGTTTAGCAAAAGGTCTGATATTCTTTGGATTATAATTGAATGCATAACCAATTTCACCTTCATGCGTGAATTTGTTATCCAGTTCCACATCCACATTGCGGCTCTTGATTTCTGAATAGGCATACGAGAAGTCGAAGTTCTCAATATCCCAAGGTCTGATCTTGATGGGCTTGTCGAAGTCACGTTCCTTACGCACATTCATCAAGTTAATATTCTGGCGCTGAATAAAATCAGTAGTCATTCGCTTGATAGAGTCGCGCTCGGCTTTGTTGTCATACGTGCGCAAATCTTCTTTCAGCTTGACGTCGGGATTCAGCGGATTGTATTGTGGAGCTGCCACATTGATGGAGTAGTCGTAATGCAACGGTATCTTGATGTTCCACTTGTCGGGGAAGAGCACCTTGCCCGCTTCAATATTGGTGGCCAAGTCGAAGGTGTACATGGTTTCCTGCTGTGTTTGGGTAACCTTCTGCTCCAGCGTTCCGAAGCCCGGTGTTGAATAGGTACCCGACAAAGTCAAGTCACCGATGTCAGCCAGGGTGACACGCATACGAGCCAAAGCGGCGAAACCAGATTTTTCGTCATAGCCGCAGAGACGGAGCTCGTTAATCCAAACTTCTACCGACTTGTCGAGCATGTCGTCGCCATCGTTAATGCTTTGTTTCTTGGGGTTACGGACACCAATCATGATGGTGGTCACCTCTGCCAAGTTGGGCGTTCCCAATACCGAAACGGTACGACCATCAGACAAATGTGTCTCATACAGTGTGGCATAGCCCTCATGCAAACCTCTACGAATTTCCGTATTTCGGCGCTGCTTGATGGCAACCAGCGAATCCAAGCTAATATCTATCCTGTTCGATCTGGGCCAAATGGTAGTTGAGTCGGGACCGCAATACCAAGGCGTCAGTTCCAATGGCAACTCATATTCATAATAGTTTTCGGTAAAGTCGGAACCCAAACGGATGAATACCGTCACATCGCCATTGTTGATATTATCGTTGTTGTTCACCTTTTCACCATGAACAAACATTTTCAGTTTCTTGAAACGACGCAAGTCGTATGCGGTGGTCTTGTAGATGGCGCGAGCATCACCATCGGCCAGATCGGTGACTTTCATCGACAGGGCCTGCTCATTGACATAATATTGCTGCGTACCGCCGTAGCCTTGCTCACGTTCAATGCCAGGAGGTAGCGTGTAAGGAATAGGCGTACGGTTGGCATTTTCTTCAAAACTCAAGGTCGATACCGAGAAGCTGGTGTTGCCAGAGCCTTGACCGGGCGTATAGTCACCGTCTTCCATTAACGACAAGCTATAGGCACGCCAGTCGCTACGAACCAATTCAAAAGTTGCCAGACGACAAACAACGGGTTCGGCAAAGTCGCGCATAAACACACGCATAAAGCGGATAGAGTTGAAGCCGCTAATGTCGCCCACCACCTTATCGGGTTGCTTGATAGGAATCTTAAACTGATACCAGCGCGTCTTGGGACGGCTACCGTCAGGCAGTGGCGGGTCGGGCACGGCATCAAAAATATCGTAAATGTAGTTCTCTCCAATCACCATCTTATCAGGACGAAGGTCGATTTCATACTGATAATACTTTTCATCCTCACTCAAGGTGTAGTCATTGTTCACATCCTCCACATTGGGCATAGAACTACCCGTGGTAGGATACGATTCGGGGTTCTGCTTCTGTGTGGGCGAGTTACCTTCGGCATTGTTGAAATACTTGTAACGCTCCAGAATCTTAACATCTGCATCGTCATAGTCGGTGCCACGGAAATAATGGAAGTTGTCGGACGACGGGTCGTTATAAGCCATCTGGTAGGCTTGTGAGCCGGTGCCGAAAGCCTGTTCCATCTGCTTCAAGTAGTTATCGTAGAAGTAGTCTCTTTCACGATCCGTAGAAAGACCATCGAAACCCACATCCTGATGGTCACGGGCATCGCCCTCATTTTCAAAAGCATTGACAATCATCTGGATAGTAGGAACACGGCCCCAAACGGTAAAGTCGCAATTTTCATCCGTACCATCCGAAGGCAGACCGTTTTCGAAGAACTTCATACCATCACGGAGAATATCTTCCGAAATATCACCCAAGTTGAAATACAACTTACCACCACGGTGGTTCGGGTTATCGATAAACGGGTCCATCATCCAGAACTCGATATACTCGAAATTGGAAGACTCAAAATCGGTATTGTCCATTCTGCGCATAATACCGCCCCAACGGGTTTCCGGGTTATTCAAACTACCATCTTCCGATACACCAGCCGAATAACCTTCAGCACCGTTCACATCATAGTTGTAAGGGCCTCTTTCTGAAGGATAGAATGCCAAATTAAATACCGACATATTGGTGGGCTCGGCCGTGCTTGCCTGCTCTTTATAGGGGAACAACTCGGCCTCATAAACCTCACGGGCGTATGTTTGCGACTGGTCTTCTGCCGTGATATTCTTTGGCGTGGCGTTGTTGTTACGATAGAACAGAGGGTCAATAACATACCATGCCAAGCGTGCACGGTTATAACCATACGCCAACTGGCGGCGCGGTGCATCGGTAGAAGTCATCGAGCGAGCTTCGGGGAACAAATCCTGTTGGTATTGCGGCGTGGAAGCCAGCGCCCACGTGCCCACATTGCGCAAATCCACCGTCGACTTGGTGGCTTCAAAGTCGTCAATATAGGTGGTACCCTCCTTACCCACCGCACGCGAGTGGCCAGGAATGAAATGTGCAAACTCACCTTCCAACTGCATATTCGATTCTGCAGTCGTGCTGTGGAACGGCAGCCAGTCGATAAACTTGGTCAACCAGGGCAACTTGGTCTTATAGGCAAAGTTCATACCCCAAATGTGGTTGTTGATAGGCTCGTCGCCATAATTTACTTTTTGAGTAATAGGTTGCTCGCGCAAATTCAACAAAGTGGCTCCGATATTAAAGTTATCCGAGAATTTGTAATCCAAATTCAAACCGAACATATATCGAGTAATCATGCCGTACTGCGACTGGTTTTCCAAGGAGATGTTGATGGGCGTACCCGACTTGAGGACACCGTCATTGATAATCGTCACCGTACCCATGGCGTAGTTGACGGTATAGTCCACATTCTCAGTCAACGGAATACCGCCTGCTGTCACCTTCACCGACCCTTCGGGCACATTCATCGCATTCAGATAAATCTCAGAGCCGTATGAGGATTTGTAAGTACCTTCCAGATAATATTTATTCTTGGAAGTATATTGCTGGGCTAATGTCTTCGTAGTGGTGTACAACGTGTCAAAGGCATACTTGTCGGCATAGGCGTCGTTGCCCAAAGCATCGCGCAAGTCCTTACCGAATGGCTCAATGGTGGGGAAATATATCCTACCGTTGGTGGAGTTGATGATACCACCACCTACAGCCGCATTGTCGAGGAAGTCGAACACACCATCGGGATACGGATCATCCTGCTGGTTCAAGCGGTCCATACCCAACAGGCGAATCAACGGCACACCCTTCTGCGAACCTTCGTTGAAAAAGCCGTTGCCAATACCCTCTTCATCACCTTTGTACAAGATATTGAGTCGGAAATCTTCTTTGGCCACCTGGTATGCCGACAAAGAATAGACGTTCTTCATCAACAACTTCCAGAGTGGCGACTTGGTGTTCAAGTTGGTGCTCTTCAACAACTTCACACGGATACAGTTGGGTGCCGACACCTGGTTCGAGAACTCACCCACCTGATAAACGCGATTGTCGCCAATGACCGTGAACTGGAAGGCTACCGCCAGTACTTGGTCGGGAGTAAGAGCGGTATTCAAGGAGATGAAACCCAATTTGCTGTTAAAGGTATATTCGGAAGGAGACAGCAGTCGGGCACTTTCCACTTTCTCAAAATCCACACCCGCCGTCAAACCTTTGGCTTTCAAGTTATTATTAACAACACCCAAGTTACGGTATAGCGTGGAGTCAATCACATCGTTCAAATTGTTGACATCATCACTAGGATAGGAACCGCTCACATAAGAGAAGCCGTTGAACGTCGGCGAAGCCTCACCCAAGTCAGTGAAAGCCACAATGTTGCGGTTTTCAGAGGTAGCCGTTCCGACCGTTGTACGCCACACCTCAATCTTGGTAATGACAATGGGCGAACCAACCAACGGCAGCGTACTCATATACTGGTTGTAATGGTCGCGGAAGTATTGGCTGATAAAGAAGTGCTTGTTCTCTTCGTATTCATCAGCCTTGATGTAAAAATCGGTAGTCTGCGCGCCGCCAGAAACCGTGATAGTCTGACTTTCGGCTTTCTGTTGCGACAGCACACTGGTTACCATCAACTTGCCGAATTGCAGTTGCGACTTCAAGCCGAACAAACTCTGACTACCCACAATCAAAGAGCTATTCAAAGGAAGCGTAACATCACCAAATTCAAGAAGTTGAATGATTTCATCTTCCTTGCCTTGATACTGCAACTTCATCTTGTTATCGAACTCAAAACTCGGTTCGGTATTGTAGTTCAAGTTGAAATCAATCTTATCACCAATTTTGGCCAGCACATTCAACTGGATATTCTCATCAAAGTTGAATTGCGGCACTTTACGCTGCTTCACGGGAAGCATGTCATTGTCGGTCTGATTGTACAAGAATCCGAAAATCAACTCCACATTACCCGAAGGACGTATGTCGATGGTATTGCTACCAAAAATGCTTTCAAACACCTCGCCGCCGATACGCAACTGCGGAATGAGGCCGCCACCACGACGATTGGCACGATCCACATAACCAGCACCTTTCTCTTTCCAGTACTTCTTCATCTCCTGGCGCATATCGTAATCCATATACTCCTTCAAGCTCATCGAAGCACCCGGACCGTAAGGCACATCACCGGTCATATTCTGGAAATTATACGAGTTGGTCTTGGGGTCATACTCAATCTTGGGACCCGTGCCTTGCGGATCTTTCAAACCGAAGGGGCTGCCGTCTCTATCTTCATCCAGAGGATTGTCGGAGGGCTGCTTCGGTTTCACTTTCAATCCCGTATCAGGAGGCGTCAACGGCAACACATAGTCGAGTGTGTCAATAACGATGTCGGGCACCGCAAAATGATCGGCCGTTGTTGATGGATGGGCAAGCACTTCATTGTCAAGCACAAAGGAGTCATCAACCGTCTCCTCGGCAAACGGGGGCTCATAACCCACAGAAGAACGAGGCGCAGGAATAGCCCATATTGCCGAATACAATACGAACACTAATATTCCCGATATGATGTAGTTCTTAGTTCTCCTTCCGAAATACACTGCCAACTAATTAATCTATAACATTTTTAAAGCCTTCTTTATCAAGTCCTCCGTTGACAACTCACCCTGCTCCGACTTGATAATCTTATCCAGTGTCGTTTCTACAGCCTTCTTCACAAAACCCAATGACACTAATGCGGATAACGCTTCATTTCTGTTATTATTGTACGAAATAGTAATTTTATCGATATTTTGAACGGATTCTTTACCGATTTTGTCTTTCAGGTCGATAATGAGACGCTGTGCGGTCTTGGCACCGATGCCCTTCACCGACTTGAACGCCGCGTCATTGCCGGCTGCAATGGCTCCCACAGTCTGCTCCACTCCCATCGACGACAAGATGACACGCGCCGTGTTGGGACCGATACCGTTGACCGTAATCAGCAGACGAAAAACGGAGCGTTCTTGCTCATCGAAAAAGCCATACAAAGCGTGCGCGTCTTCCTTGATAACATAATGCGTATAAATCTTCGCTTCTTCCAAGGCTAACACCTTATCGTATGTATTGAGCGATATATGAACCATATAGGCCACGCCACCAGCGGTTTCCACCACCAAATATGTCGGGGTTTTCTCTACCAATCGGCCTTTCAGATAGGTAATCATGCTTTCAAAAATTTAAGTCGCAAAGTTACAAGTTTTTCTTGGAAAAACGCATACTATATAGTAAAAAACTATCAAAAGTTATCAAACAAAAATTGTGGAAATCCAGAAGGCAAAAAAGAAGAAAGGCGGAAGAATACTCTTCTTCCGCCTCGCCTTTTGTATTAGTTATAAAAACTATTGATTACCAAGCGTATAAAGGACGATTTGACATCATCGAGTTTACTTTGGCTCTCACTTTGGCAACAACGCTTTCGTCGCCGAGGTGGCAGAGCACATCGTCAATCAGTTCAACGATTTCGCCCATGTCGCCTTCTTTAAGGCCACGAGTGGTGATAGCCGGCGTACCAACACGCAGACCGCTGGTCTTGAATGCGCTACGGCTGTCGAACGGAACCATATTCTTGTTAACGGTGATGTCGGCGGCAACGAGTGCGTTCTCAGCCTCTTTACCGGTCATTTCGGGGAATTTGGTTCTGAGGTCGATGAGCATCAAGTGGTTGTCGGTGCCATTGCTGATAACCTTGTAACCTTTGTCGATGAAAGCAGCGCACATAGTCTTGGCATTCTTCATCACCTGCTGGATGTAGCGATCGTAATCGTCGGTCAGAGCCTCCCCCAGAGCAACAGCCTTAGCTGCGATAACGTGTTCCAGAGGACCACCTTGGGTGCCCGGGAATACGGCGCTGTCGAGCAGTGCGCTCATCTTCTTGATTTCGCCCTTCGGAGTGGTCTTGCCCCACGGATTGTCGAAATCCTCACCCATCAGAATCATACCGCCACGAGGTCCGCGGAGGGTCTTGTGGGTGGTAGTAGTCACGATGTGGCAATATTTGATGGCGTTGTTCAGATAGCCCTTGGCAATAAGGCCGCTGGGGTGACTGATGTCGCCCATCAGGATAGCTCCGATCTTGTCTGCAATCTGACGCATACGAGCCCAATCCCAATCACGGCTGTAGGCAGAAGCACCACCAATGATAAGTTTCGGCTTGGTTTCCAGAGCACGAGCTTCCATTTTATCATAGTCTATAGTACCAGTCTCTTCTTCAACGCTGTAATCCACAACATTATACATGATACCGGAGAAGTTTACAGGGCTACCGTGGCTCAAGTGACCACCATGATTCAAGTTCATACCCATGAAGGTATCACCAGCATTCAAGCATGCCATAAAAACAGCCATATTGGCTTGGGCACCACTATGAGGCTGAACATTGGCCCAGCAAGCACCGTATAATTCCTTAGCGCGTTCGATGGCGATGGTTTCACTTTGGTCAACAATCTGACAACCACCATAATAACGCTTGCCAGGATAACCCTCAGCGTACTTGTTGGTCATGACAGAACCCATGGCTTCCATCACCTGATCACTAACAAAGTTTTCAGAAGCAATCAGCTCAATACCATTGGTCTGGCGGCTGCGTTCTTTCTGAATCAAATCGAAAATTACATTGTCACGTTTCATGTTATTGCTATTTTAAATGATAATAATTGATTCCTCATTAAATGGACAGCAAAATTACAAGATTTTCGCCGATAATCAAGATTTTCAAAAATATCTTATTATCAATATCTTAGATTAAAAACATACACCCCAGTCTGAGACTTGGGAAGAAATTATTGAAGAATTTGCGCCAATATTTACATCTATTATAAATGCAGAAAAAAATGTATCTTTGCCACGCAAAAATAATCAGGTATCGCATCGATTATCCTGCTGTAAACAAACTACATCTAAATCCAGTTATCATGAAATTTAACTTGAATAAAAAATGGCTTATTGTTTATGGCATAACCCTGCTGATATTTCTTGTATATATCTGCTTCTTAGCTGATTACAGTCTTCTCAAGCAGCACGAGCTCAAGAAGAAAATCCAAATTATGGATAACAAGATTAACAAAATCAACAATACTGTCAGCAACACAAGCAGTTACGAAGAAATCAGCCAAGACCCGAAGTTATTGGAAAAATACGCCCGTGAGCAGATGAACATGCAAAAAGAGGACGAAGATGTTTTTATAATGATTCGCAAATAGTTATGGAAGCAAAAAAGAGAATTCTCATCATCAACGGCGTCAATTTGCAAGAACTGGGCACACGCGAGGTGAACATCTACGGCACATTGTGTTTTGACGATTACTTCAAGGCGCTGCAGCAGCGTCATCCCGAGGTGGAGCTGCACTACTTCCAGTCGAACCATGTGGGCGAGCTCGCCGAAGCCATCACGCGGCACAAGGATTTCGATGGCATCATCCTCAATCCGGGTGCCTACACCCACACCACCTTAGTGCTTGCCGATGCCATTAAAGCCGTGGCTGTGCCCGTTGTCGAGGTTCACATCACCAACCTGTTTGGCCGTGAACAGTACCGCCGCAAATCTTTCATCGCCGGCGCTTGCAAAGGACAAATTTGCGGATTTGGTCTTAACGGCTACGAAATGGCGCTTAATGCGTTAGAAGAATTCTCAATTCATAATTAAAGAACAAAGAATAGAGAACAAAGTAGAGAAGATTCCGCTGCGCTACGCTTGCGGAATGGAGATGAAAAAAGAAAAATATCATTAAACATAAAGCCCCATCAATAGTCTATATAAGCAATATTTGACGAACAAAAATATAACACTATGAAAAAGATCGTTTGCCTACTCATGACCCTGTGCTTTGTAGCCTCTTTCTCGCTTCAAGCACAAGAAAAAGAAAACAGCAAAAAGGTTAAAGAACCCGAAATCACTTTTGAGAAGACTGTTTATAATTACGGCCATATCTATCAGGGTGACAATGGTGTATGCGAATTTGTATTCAAAAATACCGGCAAAGCCAATCTGGTGTTGACCAATGTTCACTCATCCTGCGGATGCACGGTTCCCGAGTGGCCCAAAGAGACTATCGCTCCCGGCAAGAAGGGCGTTATCAAAGTAAAATACGACACAGAGCGTTTGGGCACCATCTCCAAAACCATCACCGTAGAATCAAACGCCACCAACAACCGAGTGATATTGAGCATCAAGGGTAAGATTTCGGAAAGACCTGCCGAGGTGGCACCCGAGAAGACGGAAAGTGAGATTATGATCAGACACCAAGACTAAAAGAGTGGAGAATGGAGAACGGAGAACGGAGAGTGAAGAGAGTTAAGAAGTTAAGAAGTTAAGGAACTAAGGAGTTAAGTATTATTAAGTTATGAAGTTGTGAGATTATATTAATTGTAAATTGTTAATTATAAATTGAATTTGTTATTTGAATTCTGAATTTTGAATTTTATTTAATCGAAACAATTATGAAGACTATGAGAAACCTAATTATATCATTAGCGCTTATTCTTTTCTGTGGCGCTACCATGGCTCAAACGGCCAAAACGGCTACACCGGCCAAGGTAAACGGTCCTGAAATCAAGTTTGACAAATCGTACTTTGATTTTGGAACAGTGAAGGTTGGAGAAGTGAAAACTCAGACCGTCACCTTTACCAATATCGGCAACAAGCCGTTGTTGTTGGACAATGTCATCTCATCGTGCGACTGTACCGAAGTGGAGTGGTCGAAGGCACCTGTTATGCCTGGCAAGACAGGAACCATCAAGGCCATCTACACTGCCAAGAACCCTGGCATCATCAGCAAGCGTGTGACCGTAGATTCCAACGCCGAGACCGACAGAGTCATTCTTCAACTCAAGGGGCAGGTGAAATAGTTGCCCGCGCAATCGTTTTTTATTGTATTTTTGCACCACAAAAAATTCACAGGGGTCGTTTGGTTTTGACAGCATGTGTGTGAATTTGTAAGCATGTCGGAGGTTGTGAGACGGTTCCGTTAAAAACTAACTCTCGTAGCCAATAAATGGCGAATATTCTTATGCAGCGTAACAACTGCGCCCACCCGCCGCGTGATCACAGATTAGCCGCGGGCGTTTCCCCGGAAGCCCAGCCAGTCGGCGTCCGGCAAGAAGCGTCGTAAAGGACTTGGCTAGCGGATGCAGGCTTCGATGCATTGGCGAAATTTTAGAAGATAAGCGACCTGTTGGTTGGTCTCGTACCTGCAGGCTGCCGACAAGCAAACGAAGACTAAACATGTAGAAAGCACTTTTGCAGCAAGTTTGGACGCGGGTTCGACTCCCGCCGGCTCCACAAAGAAAACCATTAATCACTTAACAGTAAGATTATGAAGAAATTTTTCCTTTTGTTGCTGGCCTTGATTCCCGGCATGATGTTCGCCCAGTTGCAACTGCCCAACGGCGGCTTCGAAAATTGGGACGACAATGAAGAACCTTCCCACTGGAACACATTCCTTACCGCCAAATGCGATATCCAAGCCGGCAGCCTGACAGAGCAACTCTGTGCCGCAGCTCTGAAAATCAAACACGGTCGCTCGACCGAAGTGCGCCCCGGTTCAGAAGGACAATACAGTTGCTACATTTTTGCCCAACAGATCATGACTTTCGTGGCCAACGGCAACGTTACCACAGGCCAAATCCGTGCGGGTACAACCTCAATGAGCAGCAAAGAGAACTACAACATTTCGCGCACGCAAAAGCCCGACTTGAGCCAACCGTTCACTGGCCGCCCCGACTCCATTAAGTTCTGGGCCCGGTTCACATGCCCCGACTCATTACAGGAAGCCCGCGTAAGCGTGCTGATTCACGACAGCTACGATGTTCGCGACCCCGAGAACACCGACTCGGCCAACTGCGCTGCCCACACCATGGCCATCGCACGCCTGAACTTCACCCGCGGCAATGAGGAATGGCGCGAGATTTCGGTTCCTTTCACATACGTCAACAAATCTGTGAATCCGGCCTTCATCCTCATCACCTTCACCACAAACGCCATTGCCGGCGCCGGCTCAGGCAAAGACACCCTGTTCCTCGACGACATCGAATTCGTCTATGTTGACCATACCGGCCTCGACGAATACGAGACACGCCAAAGCCAGTTGAGCGTTTACCCCAACCCCGCCACCGACTACATCACCGTAAGTTTCCCCAACATGAAGAATGGGAAGCTCTGTGTATATAATATTGTCGGTGAACAAATCTTGAGCCGCGAACTCGCTTCAGAAACCTCCAAAATCAATGTTTCCGGCTTAGCCAAAGGCATTTATATGGTACGTGTAACCGACGACAAAGGCATTGTGGGCACAAAGAAACTCATTATCAGATAATGAATTCCCTAACAGACTCTCTTCATATTTTAGGACACTCAATCCTGAATATCATAGATGACCGGCTCGATGATGAATTGAGCCGGCATTATTTTGACAAGTTCAACGACGCTATCCGCCGACAGGCTTTCGCAAATCCGTGGCACACGACTTACTTTACGCACCATGCGCTACGAAACATCGGAGACAACCTTTGTCATTCAATTCTGTCTATTCCAGACAAAACAGGACTGCACACCGCAGTTATAAACTCTGACGCAACGCCTTTGGACGGATTTGAAGATCTTCTTGAGGTTATCACAAAAGGGAATCATTATATCGGCAAGCTGGCCAACAACGACAAGCTATTGATTCCGCTCCTCGTGGAAATGCTATGGGAGATTGAGCCTGCATGGAAAGAGCGGATTACGTTTGTGGAAAAGTTACCCAAAGCCGACAGCATCATCGCCACCGACAACGGCAATGCGACACTCCTTGCCTATCTGCGCCAGCACGCGCCTGTGCTGCACCTGCATAAGACAAGGCATAATTTTGCGGTAGTGACAGAAGATGAAACGGAGGACGAACTGCGTCAGCTCGCCAGCAATCTGCTGCTCTATTTTGGCATGGGACGACACGCCATCAGCAAACTGTTTGTTCCTAAAGACTACGATTTCAAACCGTTATGTGCCCTCATCGAAAAGTGTTGGCCCGAGATGGATGCCCATCACCAGTATCTCAACCATCTTGACTATCAGAAGACTTTGCTGCTGATGAACCGCATTCCTTTTTTAGATGCAGGGAAGATGATGTTTGTACACAGCGAGAATGTCGAGGCACCCATATCAATCACATACACAGAAACATACTCCTCATCAGAAGCACTTAAGGCGCGGTTGGCATTGTAGCTCTTTTTTTAGTATCTTTGCCGCTTAATTTTACAGAAACTTTATGGACAAGAATACACTTATCGGATTATTACTGATTTTCGGGCTGTTCTTAGGATTCAGTTTTTACACCTCTTCCAAGACCAAAAAATACCAGGAGCAGCAGCAGAAAGCCCTGCAGGAAACGATGGCCCAGCAAGTGGCCGACTCGACTGCAACCGCAACACTTGAGGATGCTCCGCAAGCAGCAGCAGCCGACGCGACACCCGCTCCCGCAGCCCGTCCCAACAGATTCTCCACACCCGACATCGCCCAAGAGAAAGACTATGTAGTTGAAACCGACAAAGCCTACTACACCTTTGCCCAGAAAGGCGGCTACATCAAGCGGGTGGAACTGAAAGACATCTACCGCTACACCCCAAAAGACTCGGCCAAGCTCCCGCTGGTGCTCTTCGACGGTGACGACAACCTGATGAACATCAAGCTGCAATGCTGGGATTACAGCGAAATCAACACCGCCGACTACTACTTCTTGTGCGATTTGGAAGACACGCTCAAAATGCAAGGCGACAAGCCACAAACACTATCCTTGAAGTTGTTCCCCAACCGCATCGACTCGACAGGTGCCGCCTGCCAAACGTTGGACAACGACAGCTACATCGAATATCTATACACCTTTAATCCAAACGATTACCGCTTTGGCTTCCGTGTTAATTTCAAAAACATGGAAAAATATCTTTACGCCAACCAGCACTCGTTCACACTGAACTGGGACGCAAACCTGAATTGCGTAGAGAAAAACTACGATTATGAAAAGAACATCACATCCATTTATTTTATGGATGATTTGGACAAGGTGAAGAACTTGGATGAGCGGAAAAGCGACAAGAAAGAGCTGACGCAGCTGAAATGGGTTTCCTTCAAGCAGCAGTTCTTCACTTCGACCATCATTGCCGACAAAGAGTCGTTCAACTCCGGTTCGCTGGAAGTCAGCCTGCCCGACAAGAACGAGCAGCACCTGCTGAAACAGATGACGGCCAACCTCGACTTCCAACTTAAAGACCTCAACAACAGCGGCTTCGACATGTCGATGTACTTGGGTCCTAACCAGTACAAGCTGCTGAAGCGTTACGACATGAATTTGGAGCGTCAGGTGCCGCTGGGCTGGAGATTCTTCCTGCTGCACTGGATCAACCGTTTTGCCGTCATTCCCATCTTCAACTGGCTGGAAGTTTACGGCATCAGCTACGGCATTATCATCCTGATACTGACCATCATTGTAAAGATAGTGCTCTTCCCTGTTGCCTACAAGACCTACCTCTCTTCGGCACGTATGCGCGTGCTGAAACCTGAAATCGAGGTCATCAATGCACGCTATCCGAAGCAAGAAGATGCCATGAAAAAACAACAGGCTGTCATGGCCCTTTACAAGCGAGCAGGCGTCAGTCCTGCTGCAGGCTGCTTGCCCATGCTGCTGCAAATGCCCATCTTGATTGCCATGTTCCGCTTCTTCCCGTCGGCATACGAATTGCGCCAACAGCCGTTCCTCTGGGCTGACGACTTATCAACTTACGACTCCATTTTGGACTTGAGTTTCAACATACCCTTCTACGGCGACCACGTCAGCCTGTTCACGCTGCTGATGACGGCAGCCACGCTGTTCTACACTTGGCTCAACAACCGTATGATGTCAACGGGCAACGACGACCAGCAGAAGATGATGCGTGTGATGATGTACATGATGCCTATCCTCTTTTTGGGCATGTTCAACAGCTTCTCGTCAGCGCTCACCTATTACTATCTGCTTGTCAACCTGATTACCTTCCTGCAGATGTGGATATTTAGAATAGCCGTTAACGAAGAAAAACTGCACAAGAAGATGCAGGCCAACATGGCCAAGCCTGTGAAGAAATCGAAATGGCAGCTGAAACTGGAAGAGATGGCCAAGCAGCAGCAACAGATGCAAAAAAACGCAAGACGATAAACAACATTGTCAATAAAAAAGGGTGACTGATTTCAGCCACCCTTTTTATTTATCACCCAATTGATTAATTACATCTTCGGCAGCATTTCGCTGACCAGTCGCACCATGCGGGGACCGGCAGCTTGGGCAGCGGCGAGCACTTCCTCGTGCGAAGCCTTCTCCACTTGTCCCACCACGCCCAAGTCGGTAATTACTGAGAGGGCAAACACCTCCAGTCCGATGTAGCGGGCGGTGATGGTTTCGGGCACAGTGGACATACCCACGGCGTCAGCTCCCAAGATGTGGTACATGCGGTATTCGGCCGGCGTTTCAAAACAAGGACCTGTAACGCCCATATAAACGCCCTGCTGCACGTGAATATTCAGTTTGGCACTTGTTTCCAGCGCAATCTTTATCAATCGTTTGGAATAAGCCTGGCTCATATCGGGGAAACGCGGACCAATCTCATCGTTGTTGGGTCCCAGCAACGGATTGGTACCGAACATATTGATATGATCCTTTATCAACATAATATCGCCAATCTGGAAAGTGGGATTCATACCCCCGGCCGCATTGGAGATGACAAGCGTTTTCACACCCAGCGCCTTCATCACATGAATGGGGAACGCGGTGTCTTTCAAAGCATAACCTTCGTAGTAATGGAAACGGCCGCTCATGATGAGCACATCCACGCCGTTGAGTTTGCCAAAAATCAAACTTCCCTTATGACCTTGCACGGTAGACGACAAGAAATGAGGAATTTCCTTATAGGAGATCTCTCTCTCAATTTTTACATCATCGACCAAGCCACCCAAACCCGAGCCTAAGATAATTCCTATCTTCGGTTGATTGGGCATTAACGGTCTAATATAATCTGCGCTTTCTTTAATCTTCTGTAACATAAGACAATATAGTTTTATTAAATTGATTTTCCTGATTGAATAATATTTTTACGCTGATGGGCGCCACAAAAACAGGCAACAAAGATAACACATTTTCCAACTCCGCCGACCGCAAACGCATATAATCTTTTTCGGTAGTGATGACTGAGCAAGCGTGCTTTTGTTGAAACTGCTCCACTACACGTGCCATGTCTGCATCCGAAAACGTATGATGGTCGGGAAAACGAACAGGAACCACCTGAAGGCCACGCAATTCGAGTTCCTTGTACAAAGGTTCTGGCTGTGCAACACCCGTCAGCGCCAACACGACCGCACCGGGTTCCAGCTGCACTTGCTCTGCCAAGGGAGTGACTGGCCGCAACGGCTGATATTCGTAAGCCGTGAAAAAGACCCGCTGATGAGCTTTCGGGGACAAAGCTTGCAGCACCACCTCACGCTGTTTTTCATCACATGAAAGCGGTGTTTTCGACACCACAATCACATCGGCATCCCGAGCAGCACAGCGAAACTCGCGCAAGTTGCCAGCAGGAAGTGGAAAATCGTTAACATACAAATCGTTAAATGGTGTAATGAGAATATTGCACGCTGCTTTAACTTGCAAATGCTGATAGGCATCATCCAAGAGGACGACTTCCAAATCGGGACATTGCTGCTGTAGCTTTTGGATACCTTCGGCTCGTTTCTCATCAACGGCGACCGTCACCGACGGGAACTTGCGGAAATATTGCAACGGCTCATCCCCTATCGTGGCAGCGGTGGCATCCTGTTGCGCCAACACAAAACCTGTGGTCTTGCGACGATAACCACGACTCAAAATGGCCAACTTTTGTGATTGAGATAATAATCTTGCAATATATTCTGTATGAGGTGTTTTACCCGTTCCACCCACCCGCAGATTACCGATACAGATGGTGGGAACGGAGGGTGTATAAGATTTAAGCCAACCACGACGATAGAGATAGCGGCGCAAGGCGGCCACACCACCATACAACCACGCCAAAGGCAACAATAAGAGTCGTAGTGTTCTCATCCTCAATCTATTTTATCTTTAATTTGAAAACGGTTAAGTCCTCATCCGCAGAAGAGGAGCCCACCATAATCTTAAAATCGCCCGGTTCCACTTCCCAACGTTGGCGAGCCGTATAGAATTTCAACTCTTCGGGAGAGATGACAAACTTTACTTGTTGGGTCTCCCCTGCTTTCAAATCCACACGCTGGAAACCTTTCAGCTCCTTTACAGGGCGCGTCACAGAGCCATATTCATCCTGGATATAGAGTTGTACAATTTCCGCACCTTCTCTATCGCCCGTATTGGTCACCCAAATCCGCAGTTCACAACTATCATCTGCCGTCATCTCCGTTTTCGTCAACTGGCCATCATGATACGAAAAAGTGGTATAACTCAGTCCATAACCAAATGGATAGAGGCAGCCCGTATGTCCGATGGCAAACTGCCGCGAGTACTGCGAATGTTTGTGATTATAGATGGTCGGCACTTGTCCCACATTATAGGGGATAGTCACCGGCAGCTTGCCGCTGGGATTCACTTCGCCAAAAAGCACCTCCGCAATGGCCTGCCCCCCAAACATACCCGGTTCCCACGCTTCGAGGATGGCCGGCACATGCGCCGTCGCCCACGGAAGGCTCAACGGACGGCCATTGAGCAGCACCAGCACTGTTGGCTTGCCTGACGCGAACACGGCCTCAAGCAATTGCTGTTGCATACCCGGAAGGCTCAAGCTATCACGGTCGCAATTTTCACCGCAGGTGCGGCCATACGCTTCATACCGCTGTGAATTTTCACCCACCACTACGATATTCAAATCGGCCTGGGCTGCCTTTTGAGCGGCTTTTTCTATACCAGCTGCATTAACTGAAAATATCTTGTTTTCAAAAAACATAGTATCCAACTCTACATCAGGAAGATAATCGCGCAGACCTCGATACACGGTGCTCACATTCGCCTCGGGCTGCGGCATCGACCAGTCGCCCAAGATTGTCTGACTGTTGCCATTAGGGCCAACCACAAAGACACGCTGATAGTCAGACTTTTGCAACGGTAAAAGACCATCATTCTTCAACAGCACCAACGACTGACGTGCAGCCTCTAAAGCTGTCTGACGATGAGATGTAGGTACAGGTGTCTCTTCCACGTAGGGATTCTCAAACAAGCCAAACAAGAATTTCATGTCCAGAATCTTAAGCACCGCCTCATCGATTTGAGACTCTTTGATGCGTCCCTCTTTCACAGCGGCGACCATCGTCTCAAAGAAGCCATCGCCTTGCATGTGCATATCCACACCCGCCTTAAAAGCTGTCTCGTAGGCCATTTCGACTGATGGCACAAAATGGTGCATTGCATGAAGTCTCTCTATATCCATCCAATCGCTAACTATGAAACCTTTGAACCCCAATTCCTTACGCAAAATATCTTTCAAAAGGTAACGATTGGCATGACATGGGATGCCATTAATCTCATGGTGTGCGGGCATCACTGTAACGACACCCGCTTTAACGGCAGCCACAAAGGGAGGCAGATAGACTTCGCGCAAGGTTTGTTCCGACATATCCATCGGAGCGGCATTGATACCACCATATGGCTCTCCGCCTGCCACCAAGTGCTTGGCACATGCCAGCACATGATCGTAGCGCAGATGTGCGCCCTGCAAGCCCTTTACCAATGCTGTACCCATACATGTCACCAGATAGCTATCCTCGCCGAAAGTCTCGCCCATCCTACCCCAACGGGCATCGCGCGCTACATCCAAATTAGGGCTGAATGTCCAGTGCATACCCGTGGCTCTCATTTCGATGGCTGTCTCTTCGCCAATTTTTTGAAGCAATGTCGGATTAAAAGTGGAGGCCATCCCTATGTTGGTCGGATAGACCGTACAACCCTGGTGGAGCGCATTGCCATGCACAGCGTCAATCCCCATCAGCAAGGGAATCCGTAGGCGCGACTGCATGGCCTGACGTTGCAAGAAATTGGCTTCCTGTAGTGATAAAGTATGGAGAAACGAACCGATATGGCCAGCCCGTGTTTGCTCTATAATGTGTTGAGCAGCAGGACTAACGGCATGGGCATCAATATTGGCCGACTGCGAATCATCTTGCCAATAACCTGGTGCCGCATATTGACATAGCTGCCCTACTTTCTCTTCCA
This sequence comes from Bacteroidales bacterium, assembly GCA_017454945.1. Lineage (GTDB taxonomy): Bacteria > Bacteroidota > Bacteroidia > Bacteroidales > WCHB1-69 > JAFTCA01. The sequence continues at coordinate 37,249 of JAFTCA010000041.1, read as the reverse complement.
AGGTCATCTTTTTGAGCAACAGCGCTGCCCGCTTCGACGGCGGTAAGGCATCATTCATGTAGGCTTGCGCATGAGCAGCACAAAGCGACATGAGCAACAGCATTAGCAAAAAAGAAAACCTTTTCAAAAACATCTTATTTTTTTAGAAACAACAAAAATACAAAAATCTTCGGCAATATTCTTTATCTTTGTTTCCTAAAAGAACAACACCATGACACCGATAAACCTCCAATGGTTCACTTTTCCCGTCAATGTCATCATTATGCTGACACTGGCGTTCGCAGCCTATCTTATCAGCATTCTTCCTAAAACACGGAAAATCTATGACTGGCTAACCTCTAACGCAGCTATTATGAGCGCGTTACTACTATTGTTGGCGGGCTGCCTGGTCATAGGATTGGTGCCGCAACAACGGTCAGGCTGTGTGGTCACCTTGTGGAACAGGTTTTACCACTCGTGGTACCTGGCACTGTGCGTTTCTTACCTGTTCACTGTATTGATTATTCGAATAATACATTTTTTCAAACAGAAGCAATGGAAAAAAACAATCGGAAGTATTGTCATCCATATCGGATTGATAACCGTCTTAGCCGGTGGTTATTACGGAATACCAGACGAACAGACCTGGAGGATGGATTTGTCCAACATAGCCTTCAACAACCAAACTATAAACACTCGCACCGAGCAACTGCAACTCTTCCCTTACAAACTGATAATCAGAAAAATAGAAGAAGATAAATATCCTTCCGGAAAACCGCGTCGAATAACGGCAACCTTAGCCATTCAAGACGATGTAACCATGCGAAATATTGAGATTCAAGCGGGTCATCCCCTACGGCTCAAACCTTACGCGCTGCACCTTCGCCAATACCGGACTCGCGACAACATTTACTTATGCACCTTGCTGATAGTCAAGCAACCCTGGCGATGGTGCATTTATGTTGGTATGGGGTTACTACTGCTTGGCGGCCTGTTACTATTAAGAAAGAAGCACTACCTCACCATCATGGTTCCAGCTGCGATAATGGCAGTTATATTCTTTACTCTCAAATTATTGAAGCCAGAGATGTTTCATCGAGAGTTAGTGCCCTCATTACAAAGCATCTGGTTTGTGCCACATGTGGCGCTCTATATGTTATCGTTCACCATTCTTTTTATTGCATTCATTTTCTGCTTATTATGGTTTTTCAAGAAGAAAGAAAAACTTTTACAGCAGAGCGATGATCTGATACGCGCAGGCATGGCGTTGTTTATCACTGCGATGCTGATTGGCAGCATTTGGGCTGAAGTGGCTTGGGGACACTTCTGGACTTGGGATTTAAAAGAAACATGGGCGCTAATAGCCTGCTGTACTTATTTTATTTATCTGTATTACAGAGCAATACCGAGCCACAAAGATAGTATTGCCTCTCTATGGCACATATTGGCATTCATAACTTTACAGATGTGCTGGTATGGCGTGAACTACTTGCCGGCAGCCAGCGCAAGCATGCATATTTATCATTGATTTCGATACAGGATTTTTTTTCTTACTTCACAGTGTTTCGTGATTGGAAATTGTCTCTTATACCGCAGCCTTCGCAGATGTGCGCAAAAATGGCACGCAACGATTTTGTCTTACTTTTCGACAAAACCAAGACTCTAACAACGCCATGTCATTAATTCAAAATATTCCTTAACGCTTTAATGTATGAATCCTTTACTAATTCATATTCATCTGGATATATATCTGATTTCTTCAACTTAATATACTCCTTAACATATGGAATCAATGATTTGTGAATGTCTACACAATCAAGCGGCGTTTCCAATGGTGAAAATTGATCTTTAGGCATATAAAAAACAAAACAACCTTTTTGTGCCACTATATTAAGGTTTGAAATTGAAAAAACACCTTTTACTTTTTTGCGCAATCCTTCTACACGAATGTTTACGGTTTTCTTATTATAGGGGACCACTATATTTAGATTTTCATCAAAACCTGTGTAGTTATCAAAACGTGCTATCAAATCAACAATGTTGTCATTGGTTAGTTGTCTCTGTTTATTATCAGCAACTATTTCTTTTATTCTATCAATAAGCGTTTCGCATATTTTCTTTAAAACAGAATTAAAATTTATATGAGCTTTATTAGAAACATCAAAAAAATATAATGACGAATAATTTCCGATTTCATTAATACCATGTGGAGAAAATATCGCTCCATCAGCCATAAAAAATAATGCCGTTTTAAATCTTTGGGTGAAATCAAGAAATGGGGATATTCCTCCATAATGTTGTGCTATACCTAAATACAAAAAATCATTAAGAGCAATGCCTAACGATTTATAATATTTTCCAAGCAAGTTCTCATGTTCTTTTTTGATGGATTCAATTTGTTTTTGTATAAGCCACTCAATACTTGCAGTCTGCCGAAGATCATGTACCATGTACATACGTTGTGCCGAAGTATAATTCTTAAACCTTGCCTCACAGACTCCACGAAAAATGTTTTTCCTCAAAGTTTTAGACGACGCTAAGAATTTTTTCAACTCTTCTATAGAATCAATTCGTTTATAATGATCACCAAATGCTGTCTCTTTTTCTGCTAAATCAGTGTATTCTGGAATTATCATATTATTTCAAATAAAACACTCTATTTTTAACCGCCCATATTTTTAGCGGACACTAATAATATTCTACCATATTAAGTCAATCCTCCTTAGGTTTAGCGTCTATTTTTTCATCAAAAGGTACAAGTAAGAATTTTTGAGCATAAAAAGAAGGTGACTCTTCCTTCCCTTCTCCATAAGTGGAATTACAACTATCACAAACAGGATATATGTACTTTTTTTCCTTGTCGTCTATAACATGACCTCCAACAAATGTTTCTTTCTTTTCTCTACAACAATCACAAATTGTTCCACTCTTAGGCCAGTCCTCTGTTTTATTAGACAACCAAAAATCCTTCCATGACTCAAACTCTTTGGGCTTCCATTTTGAACTACCTGATAGATGTTTTACCTTTAATCGAGTGAATTTGTCAATATTATCTCTCATTTCTACTACATCATTCATATCAAATCAATTTTTAAGTTAATACAACCTGTTCTATATAGTTACAATCTTCTAGTGACCACATATGTGTATGTTTTTTTAATCGCGGAGACAACGGACGGAACTATGATACTGCTTATCCATATTAGTTCTAGAAAAATCTTCATCAAAATAATACATGTATAAGGCATAAGACGTGTTACCATCTATTTGTGTGGAGCTCCAAAATGTTGCACGTTCATGAAAATAAGCACACATTGTACCATAAAAGGTATGACCACCAAATGTGACTCCGTGATCAGTTCTTTTAGTATTACCAGCTGGAACAGCCGAAAAAGCTGTGGTATTGTTGGTACTCTGAGTATTACCCACACAACAAATACACGAACGACTTGTCCAGCCCGCAGAAGAGGCCAACGCCTTGGCTATATTTGTGCTACTAGAATTACATTGGTATTGACTCTGAAGGCCTACATAATTGATCAATTGTGTCCACTCGGCATTACTTGGCACATGCCAACCTGTAGGACAAATACCATGCACGCCACTAGGATTAGCATTGCTAGATGACGTGTTGCGCATCACCGCCTTCCAACTATACAGCAACCCGTATGTAGTTTTGTTAGAAGAACTGTTATCAGGATAGTACCAATAATCATTTGAAGTATTAGTAGCATTTCCTGATATACTTGTTCCATCAGCATACTTTGTAGTTCTCAAATTTTCTTTCATCCAACATTGATGGCCAATTTTTACTGTATTATACACATTCCCATCCACATCAGTCACGGTGGCTGCCTCTTTACATGGTTTGGCATCATCTGGGTTTCTGCCTGTGCCATCCCAATTCGTTGTCAAACTAATCTCTTCACCATATGCTGTACCTTCACTATTAGTTGCGTAAGCCCGTACATAGTATGTTTTACTGGCTTGCAATCCAGTTAAATTGCTGGCAAAACCGCCCGTACCCGTCCCATCAACAGTTTTGCTGTCCTCTATCGTTGGATTATGCAAAGTGCTCCAGCAAACGCCACGAGCGGTAACGGCGCTATTTCCGTCGTCAGTAACAACTCCACCTCCGGTAGCTCCTGTAGAAGAAATATCGCCTATTGATGAAGTACTTACCGATGGAAGTGTGTAATCGCGAAGACAACGAACCGAACAACCCGTTCCAGCAGCAACGTTTTCTGCAAAGCCATTCAAACCATAACCTGGGGAATCATACGACAATCTTAATGCCTGAGTTAGTTTATTACCACTCATCCAAAAATAAGCGTTTGTTTGATAAGATTCAGATCCTGAGGAATTATAATTATACCATCCTGCAGGATATGCTGAAAATTGAGAACTATTATTGGCTGAAAAATTATTGCCTATAGCGCATGCATTGGTTGATGAAAGCCATTCCGCACTACTGGCAGCTATGGCTTTCCCGACACTACTAGCAATACTTTCATCACATTGGAGACCATTATTTGACAAATAATTGAACATCTCTCTAAATTCATTATAAGTTGGCAAATGCCACCCAGATGGGCAAACGCCTTGAATCTTCTCTGTCACACTACTCCAAGATGATGTATTTGTTGCAGCATAAGAGTTGTAGAGAAAACCATTACTATCAGCGTTATTGGGAATAAAATAAAATTTTTGCTGATAGACAGACGTCTTTTTAGGAATAGAAACACCATTATCATATCTTGTGGTACGCAAGTTCTCTTTCATCCAACATTGGTTACCTATTATAACTGTATTATATGTATTGTTGTCATAATCTTTAACTGTCATTACATCTTTACATGGTTTAGTATCGTTAGGATTACGACCTGTTCCATTCCATTCTTCATATGAAAAAGTAGAAGTAGTAAATGTCACTTCATCTCCATACACTGTACCTTCACTGTTGGTTGCGTATGCCCGTACATAGTATGTTGTACTGGCTTGCAATCCAGTTAAATTGCTGGCAAAACTGCCCGTACCCGTCCCATCAACAGTTTTGCTGTCCTCTATCGTTGGATTATGCAAAGTGCTCCAGCAAACGCCACGAGCAGTAACATCACTGCTCCCTTCATACACCACATTGCCGCCGCATGTAGCGGAGGTAGAATGGATATCTGTGATATTAATAGTAGTAACAAATGGAAGTATTCCCATCGGGACAGGAATATCATGAACACAACGAACAGAATATGAGTCATGTTTGCCAGCACCCATAGAACGACCTATTCCTACACGATTATAGTTCATCCAATGATGATGTGCTCCGCTACTACTACTTTCTGTAGCACTCCAAAAACAAACTGATTCACCATAATATGAATAACTGACAGTATAACGACCAGCAGGTATAGCACTAAAACCTGTTGAATTTCGCAATATGGCAGATGTGTCACCTGGAGTATTTGGCACAAAAGAAAAGATCCACCCAGCATCGGAACATAACTTCGCTACAACATTACCCCTATAACCTGTAGTACCTGTTGAGGTATCTGCAGTATCACTTTCACTCACGCCTACGGCAAATTCCATTATCTGCCATTCCCTATCACTTGGCACGTGCCAACCTGTAGGGCAAATACCCTGCACACCACTTGGAATTGTATTGGAAGATGCAGCGCTATTCATCACAGCTGTCCAATTGTACAAATAACCATATATAGCCACATTAGCCGCATCATTATTGGGATTATAGCGATAGGCAATTGTTGTGCTTGAGGTAGAACCTAACGGGATTGTTGTTCCATTTGCATAGTGCGTGCTTTTCAGATTCTCCCTTGTCCAACACTGACTACCGATTTGTACGGTATTGTATGTATTTCCGTCGTAATCCTGAACGGTGTTGATACCACAACCAAAGGGCGTTGGAAATTGTATCACATTTCCGTATGTTGTCCCCTTTTCATTGGTGGCGTATGCCCGTACATAATATGTGGTTAAGTACATTAATTCAGTGAATGTATAGGAAAAAGCATTCCCTAAGCATGGCGGTTCGCAATCAGCATAAGAAGACGTGACCTGGTGAGAGGTGACAGATTCTGAAAAATCAGCTGTTGTGCTGATTTGGAATCCTTGCTCCAATACATCCTTACACCAACCATTAAACAAAATGTTTCCATAAACAATGGCGGAAGAATGGGTTATATTTGTCACACTATCCGTTGTTACTACAGGGGGATAGTAGAGCAATTCGCCAGCGTCTGTTAGACGTGGGAATTGTGCCAGTCGTCCGGTTTCATCCAAAAATTCCAGACTGCCTTCAGAGTTTCCCAACTCGCCCGTCACCGTGATAATGGTGTCCACTTGAGCATGCAGCGTCCAAGTGAACATCATCAGAGCCAATATGATTATTGTTCGTATATAGTTCATAGTCACAAGTTTAAAAGTATTTTCTAGTACCAATAAACAATAGTAATCTTGTCATTATCCTTCAACAAATAGTTGCGGTTAAAAGAAGCAATATAGTTGATTTGCTGTGGGTTAACTTCATCAATTTCAAGCAAACCGCTACGGTTGCTACCTACCATTACACCATTAATATAACAACGGATAATGCAAGTGGGCTTCGGTGCGTGCTGCAACGCGAAGGCTGTCTGCTCTGCTGTCGCCATAAACAGTTCTTGTTCCATCTGCACATTCAATGCCTCTACCAATGTAGCCAATTCGTTTACCGTCTGTCGCAATGCTTGTATGGAGTCGTTGGTAAGGTAATGGGCATCGTTTTCAAAAGCACTTACATTAGTAGGAACAATCGGAATAGCAGGCGTATTCTGTATTTCCGAGTAGTCGTATTGGGGCTTATTTGTCTCTTTTGCCCATGCAGAGATGGTTGGGTCAGTTTCAGTGGTGAGATAGCCTTTATCGTTGGTGAATGCAGAAACATTAGTTGGTATGGATGGAATAGCAGGTGTATTCTGCAAATCGTTGTAATTACCCGTGGTTGCTACCGTTGCTAAAGCAGGTGTATGTTGAATTTCAGAATAATCGTATTGTGGCTTGTTAGCCTCTTTGGCCCAAGCCGAAATCGTCGGATCGGTTTCAGCAGTGAGGTAGCCCTTGTCGTTAGTGAATGCACTTACATTCGTGGGAACCGCCGGGATTGCAGGCGTGTTCTGAATTTCCGAATAATCGTACTGTGGTTTGTTGGCTTCTTTTGCCCAAGCAGAAATGGTCGGGTCAGTTTCCTCTGTAAGATAACCTTTATCATTTTCAAAGGCACTCACTTTAGTAGGAATGTTCGCAGCCTCTTGCACATTGGCCTCTGTCACATAATTCATATCATTAGTTAGTTGGCTCAATTTGGTTGGCTGTGCAGGCAATTTTACAAAACTACCGCCCGTCAAAAACAAAGTGTCGTTGCTAATGGTCAGTATTTGTTGTTCTGTAAATGAAGTAAGATAGCCTTTATCATTCTCAAAGGCACTGACTTTTGTGGGAACAGTCGGAATAGCAGGCGTATCTTGCAAATCGCTGTACTTTCCTGTTGTGGCTACGGTTGCCAAGGTCGGCGTATTCTGGATTTCAGAATAGTCATACTGCGGCTTGTTGGCTTCTTTTGCCCAAGCGGATATGGTTGGGTCGGTTTCAGTAGTAAGATAGCCCTTATCGTTGGTGAATGCACTTACATTTGTGGGTATCGTGGGGATTGTAGGCGTATTCTGAATTTCAGAATAGTCGTACTGCGGCTTTTTTGCTTCTTTGGCCCAGGCGGAGATTGTCGGGTCGGTTTCGGTGTAAGATGTCAAATAACCCTTATCGTTCTCAAAAGCACTGACGTTGGTAGGAACTGTCGGAATGGCAGGCGTATTCTGGATTTCCGAATAGTCGTATTGCGGCTTGTTTGCTTCTTTAGCCCAGGCGGAGATTGTCGGGTCGGTTTCCTCTGTGAGATAGCCCTTATCATTAGTGAATGCACTTACAGTAGTGGGAACCGTTGGAATAGTGGGCGTATTCTGCAAATCGTTGTAGCTGCCACTAGTGGCTACCGTTGCCAAATTCGGTGTATTTTGAATTTCAGAATAATCGTATTGTGGCTTATTAGCCTCTTTAGCCCAAGCGGAAATAGTCGGGTCGGTTTCGGTGTAGGAAGTTAAATAGCCCTTATCGTTCTCAAAAGCACTGACTTTAGTGGGAACCGTCGGAATAGTCGGAGTATTCTGGATTTCGGAATAGTTGTATTGTGGCTTGTTGACCTCTTTAGCCCAGGCGGGAATGGTCGGGTCGGTTTCCTCTGTGAGATAGCCCTTATCATTAGTGAATGCACTTACATTCGTGGGCACCATAGGAATCGTAGGCGTATTCTTAATTTCGGAATAATCGTATTGGGGCTTATTGGCTTCTTTGGCCCAAGCGGAAATGGTTGGGTCAGTTTCGGTGTAGGAAGTTAAATAGCCCTTATCATTCTCAAAAGCACTTACTTTGGTCGGAACAGTTGGGATAGTTGGAGTATTCTTAATCTCAGAATAGTCGTACTGCGGCTTGTTGGCTTCCTTGGCCCAAGCGGAAATGGTCGGGTCGGTTTCAGTAATGAGGTAGCCCTTGTCATTCTCAAAGGCACTAACTTTGGTTGGCACATCTGCCTGGGTGATGTATTTCACATCATTCTCAAAGACGGAAACCTTTGTAGGCACCGTCACCATCGAGTCCATGGTAATGTATTGTGCGTCATTTTCAAAAGCACTTACCTTTGTAGGAACAACGGGAATCTCAGGCTGGTTCAACAGATCATTATAATCGCCACTGAAGCCATTTCCTGCGCTATTGGCATATTGCGCATAAGGCACACTAAGTAACTGCTGCACGGTAGTAATGCTTCCCTTGATACCGCTGTTGCCCAAATCAGTCTCCACCTTCACAAAATAGGGACCATTGGCCCAGTCGATGGTTTCTAAACTGCCTGTGCTGACATTGCCATCGCCAATAAGTAGCGTCATCAGTCCGTTGGCATTGGTCACACTATTGTGTACCTCTTCATAGACTACACTACCCGATTCACCGCCTTGAAGAATACCAATGCGCACGGTTACCGTGGCATTCTTCATCAGTTGGTTGTTATTGTCGCGCACAACCGCCTGATAAGTAAATTTTTGTGGAGCTTGTGCCATCATGGCCATGGTTGCAACTAAAAGAACTAATATTCTCCCCAAATCAAATCGTGCACCTTTTTCAAATCAAATCGTGCGCTTTTGACGCATAACAACAACAAATAATCGGGATTTAATCGGACATTAAACATTCGCGAATACCTCCCGCGGGGATGGTTTTCTATACAAGGGTCAATGTTATCCTCTTATACGCTTTGCCGTTTTTCCAATTCGTAATTGTCACAGAACCTGTGCCAAGCTTTTTACCGACATATCTGCTTTCCCCATTCGAGGTCACAATATCTATTCGCATTATAGAGTCATCCGAAGACGACCATGTAATGCCCTCTTCATACCCGGCAACGCCTCCCAGTTCAACATCTCCCGATATCGCTTTAAATGTGTCACCACTTGCAAACACGACAGGCACGGCGGCGCACAAGCAAGCATCCGTATTCTCAACATCTTTGGGATATGGATAAAAGCCGGCCTTGAACACCCAGTTGGCCGTATTCCAATAGGTGGTGTCTGTGATGGATGACGGTCGTGTGTCATCCGTTTGGCAAACCAGGTCGCTTTGAGATATTGAAACGATTTGCCCGGCCACATCCTGCGCAACCACCGACACCTCCGGAGTATGATAGTTGTACCGTCGGGTTGTTGAACCATACGATGAAATGGGGCCGACACTGCTGGTTGAACTATACGGGTCAATCATGCCTATGTTCAAATTCCCGTCAACATAGCAAGTCTGTTGGCTCTTGTATCCCAATATGCCGCTACACTCTTTGACGCTGTTCAGCCATCCGCAATTCAGATTATAGCGCAAAGCACCCTTGTCAATATTGCCCGCAATACAGCCCGACAGCGTTGCCGTCGAGCGTATCTTGCCGAAATTAATGCAACCCGAAACCAATGTGTCGTAGGAACCGCTATTGGCTATTGAGCCGCCAACAATCCCTCCTATGTGGTAACGATTACCCTCTATATCTGCAAGATTAATACATCTTTTCACCTTTCCGCCCCGCAACCAGCCCACAATAGCGCCACAATCGCAATAATTCTGCGGACCAACGTTGAACGTCACACTGTCCTCGCACACGCAATCCTCAACCAGCACATCCGAGTGGGATGCGTAGCCAAGAATTCCGCCACCCCTGAAATTGTTGTAAAACGACCCGTTGCGGAGTACAATATGGTCTATGGTCGCACTGCCCCAACACGCCCCTATGAAACCGCCGTAATACGCGCGGATGTTGAAATTTTCAAAAACAACGTGATGCACACGCGCCCCGCAGTTGGAAGACAACGAATAAAACAAACCGCCCTTGTTTGCCGTAGAATAGGCAGTCGGCGCTGTTGTATTTGTGGTGACACTGTAAAGATATGATATCGTGTGTCCATCCCCGTCAAAATCTCCTCCAAAACTGTGTCCTGCTGGAAAATTGCCTATAGAAGCACCGCATACGGCAGACAAATCCAAATCATTAACCACCTTCAGATATTGCCCCACAAACCGTTCATTAATCGCGACACCATAATAGTCGCCTGTCGGGTAAACCGCAGTGCCGTCTTGATCTGTCGGTGTTAAAAAACTCTCCACCAAAAGCAAATCTTCCGGGGTATAGATTAAAAAAGGGTCGTTCGCGGTCCCCGTTCCGTGATTGCCGGAGGCTTGCCCCGCACCGCCCAACAAAATTCTTCTTCTCATTTTCTCTCAGCATTAAACTGCAACCTTTCAGGATAATCCGCCGTTATGTCATACGATTCCACCTCCTGGATCGAAGAGAGATTCTTGACCGACAATATATGCCGGGCCGTCACATTGTAACAGTCCGACGCATAAATCTCCAAAGCCGCAAGCATCGTCCTCGCCGTCTCTACGGGAAGCGTGATGCACATCTCCTCGTACCACACATTCAGCATTTCCCTCCCCACAAGCACCGACGACTCTATGGTGTTCTTCAACGCCGCCCTCTCCGATTTGTCCAGCCACATCAAGTTGCCCTCGAAAAAGAACCCGTTCACCCGTTCCGAACAGTCATAATCTTCAATTCTTCTGATTTTCCGAGCCTTGGCCATTTCCAGCAGCTCCTCCTCCGTGTAATTCGGCTCCTCGTCTGCCAGCTTCCCACTCCAAATCTCCTCGTACCGCGCCCTGCGGTTCGCCCTGAAGAAGGCCTCCTGTTCGGCGTTCAGGCGAATAAAACGTTCACCTTCGGCAATCTCTTTTGAAACGCTCACTACGCCTTTCTTCACCGTATCAAAATATCTGTATGTCTTCATGTTATATGTAATAAAAATCAAAATCCGATTTCACAATCACAGCGGGCACATGCCCCAACACAACCGAAATCTCGGCGTACCCTCCTGCCGCCAGGGTGAACCCGTAGTTCGAGTCCAGGCCCGAATAAACCAAACCTTCGCCCCATGAATCCTCTTCCCAAATGGCATTGATTGTTATGTCTATGGACTGGGCGGTGGTGTTGTGCAACAGCAACGTGTGGTTGCTGCACTTCAAACCCTCCACATTGGTGAAATTGCTCAGCATGTTGAGCAGACACAGGTCACCTGTGCTGCACAGGGTCTCCACATCCACAAGGGTCACACTGTCGCACCTTGGCAACAGGCACTCCGCGTACCACTCGCCTTCATTGTCCCCGGCCGAAACCAGCGCCTCGCCCTTCGACAAAGGCACAAGCCCCGCACCGCTCTTGTACACATACACCGCCTTGTCGGCCAGGCAGTACACCAACAACCCGTCGAAAACCTCTATCACCTCACCATGCCAATCATACTCATAATATCCTTCAAAGTCATCCGTGTCCATGTTATAGCGCAACTCCTCCACCACACTCACCGGCGGCGGTGTGTTCCCGTCAAATATGTAGTCAATCACCACCAACACATCGCCTGTCATTTCAATTTGAGCGTCATACGACTGGTTCAATGTGATTGCGCCTTGACTGACCCCGCGCCGCAGAAACTCTATAGTTCTGTTGTTCACCGTCGGTATCGTCGGCTTGTGCTTGATGTAATCGTCCGCGCTGCTGTTGCTCTGGTTCCAGTCGCTCTGCACATTCACCTCCGCACCCGCGGCTATACCGGCCAGCTTGTTCTTCTCGGTCGTCGTATAATCGTTCGTCGATAGGCCCTTCCCCGACACCTTGTCCACCTTCCCGCTGATATCCTGGTGCTGCGTCAGAAAGCCGCTGTCGTTAGTCAGGTCGCTCGTCTTGCTCGGAATCGCCGGCTTGTTCTTGATGTAGTCATCCGCACTGCTGTTGCTCTGGTTCCAGTCGCTCTGCACATTCACCTCCGCACCCGCGGCTATACCGGCCAGCTTGTTCTTCTCGGTCGTCGTATAATCGTTCGTCGATAGACCCTTCCCCGACACCTTGTCCACCTTGCCGCTGATGTCCTGGTGCTGTGTCAAAAAGCCGCTGTCGTTCGCCAGGTCGCTCGTTTGGGTCGGAATCGTCGGCTTATTTTTGATGTAGTCGTCGGCGGTATCGTCATCCTGTTCCCAGTCGCTCTGCACTGCAGAACTGCCGCCGCCAGTGGCCGAAATGGTCACCTTGTTATTGGCCGCATCCGGTGTCAGCGTCACATTGTCGCCGGCTTCCAGCTCCACATAGTCGCTGCCGCTGCCCACCAGCGTGTTGCCCACCTTCACCATCGTGGCCACATTCACCACATCGGCAATGGCCATCGCATTGCTCCATGCGCCAGCGCCTATCTTTATACGCATGAACTTGCAGCCGCTGGTCCACACGGTCACCCAGCTGCTGCCGTTCGCACTATACTGCACATAGATACTCTGTGCTTCGGGAACGACAATGCTACCAAGCAAACCGCTCACCGGCACTCTGAACTCCGTACCGGCACTGTCGTGTCCCACCAGATAGCTTCCGCTGCCCGGTGTGCTGTCCAATCTGAAATCAACAAACCTTTTATCAGCCATTTTCAACCATATTTTCGTTCTCGTTCGTAATAATATCCTCTTCCATATAGGTTATCAGATAGTTTGTGTCCTCATCAATCGTTGCCGGCTCAATGTGGTTGCGCTCGTAATATTCCACCACTCTGCGCTCCATCACACTCGGCACCTCTATCTCCGCGCCTGGATCAATCTGCTCCGACACGCTCACATCGTTAGCTTCGGCAATGGCAAATGCCGCCTCCGCATCACCGCCCCAGCGCAACGCCAGGTCGAACACACTCTGCCTGTCTCTCACCGTCACTTTCATCGCTCGCTACTTTAATGACACACGCCCCCAAACACGTACATAGCCGCTGGTTTCATTTAATCCTCTAATATAAATACCCTCATCGGCAATGCAGCATTGCAGCATACGGTATGTGCTCGTGTCCGACACGGTGCTGCTGCTCTGATATGCGCAGTTCAAAGGCACCTCAACATCATCACCTATACCCAGCGATGCCAGCTCTTCAAAACACTGCAGAACGCATGAATACACAATCCCAACTACATTGCCTTGACCTATTCTATACTTCAAATCCACCTCTATTTCATGCCCGCTGATACGAAAAAGATGCGGATAATCATCTGCAAGATGAAGTCCTGCTGTTTGGTCGGGGGATTGTCTCGGTATTTGTACAATCGCACCCAGATTACCGGTCAGATCCGTCCAGCGCGCCGGCCTCAATAGGTCGTTCAAATCATAGAAGGTGTAGTCGTCATCATCGTCGGTCAGTCTCGCCCTCTTCGTCGTATAGCAGCCCGTCCACGTCACATCCTGTGCGCCGGTCACGGCCACATCGTCAGGGACAATGTCAACATGCAGCTTCGCAGCATCGCCGCTCAGCAGGTCGGCCACCGCTATGCTGTTGTCCGCTTCCAGCTCAAACAGCTCGCCTTGGCCGTTGGCCTCTACCATCACATACACAATCGAAGCCGCAAGCTTCCCGTTGGTGGTGTTTCTCTGCACAAACACACAGCTCTTCGCCGGCATCCGCAGCCCGTCGAGCAGTGCATTGATATAGTCGGCATGTTTCTCCAAGATGGCAATCTCCTCAGCCACCCAAGGATAGCCGCCTTCTCTGCTAATTCCTTTCAGTCTGTCCATAATTATTCGTTTTCTTGTTCGGTTATTACATATTTCGTTCCGGCCAGTTTGTAGGTGTCGGCCAGTTTCCTCACCCTGATGAGTTCCAAAACGTACACCCCCGCCGGCAATACTATTTCAAACGGCCTGTATCTGTACACCCACCACGGGTGAACCACCACCGTGCTCCCCGGCTCGTCCACCACCAGCTGCACATGGTCGGTGCCCTTGGGGAACACCACTGCTGTTGTCAGGCTGCCGGTAGCCTCCCGCACCCGTATCCGGCGGTCGGTGGGGTCAAGCTCGTCGTTCAGCAACTTCTGCAGCAGCGGATACTGGCAGTTGTACTCCATATCCTTCCAATGTTGGGTGCGTGCCGCCAATCCGCGCAGATGCAACACCCTTATTCCATGCGTCAGCATCCACGCCAACGACAGCAAACTGCCCCTGAGCGCTTGCGGCATCAGGCCGCCTATCAGGTTCCTGAAATTAATCTCGTACTTTGACATTGGCTATATATTCTATTTCACAATCATTGAAATCCACTCTCACATGGCCGCTGTCAGGTCGGTGTCTGTGGGGGATAGTCTCGCCTGTCGCATTCACTATGGCATAGTCAAACCCCACAATCTCAACCCCGTCGGCCTCTTGCACGGCATCCACCAGCGCCTGCTCGGTAAACCAGCCGTTAAAGCCTATCGAATGGATATAGCCCGTAACGGCCTCCTCCACCGGCTTCCCGCCCCCGTATATCCGGGTGCCGTCTTTGTCAAGCACCAGCGGATTATAGTAGATGGTCAACCCCAGGCTCAACGCCTCGGCACCATCGCTTATCACAGCCACAGGCACACCTGCAGGCTTTATCCTTTGTATATAGGCGTTAAACGCGCTTTTCTCGGCACTGTCCAATGGCGCAAAACTTCCGTTGCCATCCTTCGCCACCTTCAGCCGAACACCTATACCGTCGTTGTCGTCCTCGCAATAGGCGTACTTCACTATCTGCAGTTCCTCAATCTCTTCGGCGGTCAAGTCCCCATCCACGTACTCCACACTCTCGGCAAAGTCACCATCATCAGCTTCATCGTCGCGCTCTTCCGAGTAGTTCACACTCAGGTTCTCCCCATATCTGAACTTCAGCGCCATCTTCTCGTACCAGCCGGCATGGCCGTACCGCTCACGGGCAATCGCCGTGTCAACCTCCTTCTTGTGCCAGTCCATCATGTTCTCCACCACGGCCACACAGGCGGCAACTATGTTTATCAGCACACTCTCAACGCTCACCCCGGGGAAGTGGGCCTTATAAAACGCCACCGCGTCATCGTTTGTCTCGCCTGAATATTCCAAGCCGTATGCCTCCATCAGCTTGCTGTTCTGCACGAAGCTCGCCTTCATGCCGTCTGCTATATCTTTTATCGTTCTTGCCATACTTGTGTAGTTAAAAGTTAAAAGTGAAAAGTTAAAAGTGAAAAGTTAAAAATTATAAGTTGAAAATTAAAAGTTTTGATAATAAATTTGATTATTGCTCGTTTTTAAGTATTGTTTCACATTTATTTTTCTGTTTTATGGAAAGTGTCGTATTTGTCAAAGCATATCGTTTTGCCGTGGAAGTTGTTGAAATGTATAAGTCATTGTCGGCAAACAAGCGTGAGTTTGTGCTGTCTAAGCAGTGTCTCCGAAGCGGTACAGCCGTAGGAGCCATTGTGGCTGAAGCCAAGCATGCCCAATCTAGAGCCGACTTTCTCAACAAGATGAATATTGCCCTCAAAGAAGCCAATGAAACGGTATATTGGCTCAACCTGCTTAAAGACACAGAATATCTGTCCGAGTCTGAACATGCCAGCCTGCACAGCACAGCTGTCGAACTCACCAAAATGCTCGCCAGCATCGTCAAAACCCCCAAAAACAACCTATCCAAATAACTCATCCCAAACTTTTAACTTTTAACTTTTAACTTTTAACTCTCAACTTCTTAACTCCACAACCACTTCCCCATCTTCCACGGCTACACGTTCCGCCTCCACCAGGCATTGTTTCAGCTGGCTCTTCACGCTGCCGGTCCAGAATGGGTCAGGACGGCCCGATATTATCCAGCGGGCATTGCCGCCCAGCATCGGCGCGTGCTTATACTCTCCGGCAAACGCACCTATCAGATGCTGAGCCACCTGTGCGCGGTTGTCGCCTATCGATATGCGCCCGCCGCTCACAGTCAAATTGCCATCGTTATCTACCAGTATGCCTTTCATGTCAGTGTGTTATTTTATCGTTCTCATAATCGCCGCTGTTAAATCGGTCTGGACCATTCGCCGGAGCGTCAGTTGTCAACGTGCCACTTGCAGGGGAACCGCCTATGAAGCCTTCAAAACTTCCCGTGTGCGTGTGTTTTTCACACCAAGCCACCAAGTTGTTCAGAGCATCTGTCAATTCCTGTATGGTTATCAGTGCGCCGTTCTTTTCTCCGTTTATCTTTATATTTCCGCTCACGTTCAGCACAATATCTTTGATGGCGGAAAACATCGACACAAACGCATCCGTTTCGCTCAGCATGGTCACTATCACATAGCTGTCGTCCTCGGGCACGATGAGCAGTCCCTTGTCAGGATCCTCGAATGCATTCAGGCGCACTTTCTTCAGCAGTGCGCCGTCCACCGGCTGCACGTCGCAGTAACAGCCGTCAACGCTGCCTTTAACCACCTTGCCAACCAAGGTGTGTGCGCTGCCTGCGCCCACTATCTTTTTCAGATTCTCCGCTATCCTGTTCATGCTACTTTATTCTTTTGCCAAGTTTTATCTTCTGCCGGTAACCGTCCTTGCCGAAGGTATAGGTAACGGCATCGGCCACAAACTTCATATTGTCGCGTTCGGGATGATCCTCATCCCGTATCAGTACAAGGTCGCCCTTCTCCACATGCGGATACCCGAACGCCGTGAAGTCGCCCTCCATCTTGTCGCACTTGAACTCTTTCTGCCGCCGCTCTGCTTCATCCTGAAGCTCTGCCTGGCTGGTTGCCTGCACATAGAAGGTGCGCAGTTCGTACTCCTTCTTTTCGTTCTCATAGTTTTTCGGAGCATACGCCACAAGGCTCTTGTTGTCTTTCAGCAATGCCTTACAGCAAACGGCCACTTTCACATCCTCCGCACGGGTGTATTTCAGCGTGTCGCTGATGATGTTCCAGCCCCACCTGAATTTCACTGGCACAAAGCCTTTCTCGCTGCCGAGTGTGCTGTAATTGAGCACTCCATACAGCTTTCCCCCGCGGAAAAAGAACTTCACGGGATAGTGGCTCTCCAAGTAGTTCAGCACGCTGGCCACAGTCACCTCGCCGCTGATGCGCACCTCGCCGAAGCCGGTGTCATCGCCAACCACCTCATATTCGATTTCTGGCACATGCGCCTTGAAAAACTCACTCACCTTGAAGTTGGCGAAATATAGGTCTTTCACCGTCTTCTTCTTCAGCAGGTACATCTCGTTCTCACACTCCAGCACTATCGGTGTGCCAGTTGAAACGGTGTTGATATAGCCGTTAAACACGGTTTTAATCTCCTCTTTACCGTTTTCGCGATATCCCAGCTGCAGCTTCACACTATCGCCCTTGCTGATGTATTCGGTGATGCTTTCCCCCTTGAACCTCAGGTTGCGCGGCAGTGTTATCTTGGCCGTATCGGTCAGGTTATTGCACGAAGTTACCACCTCCGCATTGGCAACATAGTCAAACGAATATGTTTTTTTATTATCTTTGTGGCCGATATCAAGTTTGCAAATCAATTCCAGCATATCATGAAAGCTTTACTGTTTATATTTCTTTCGTTCTTTGCCTGGATGGGCCAGCCCGATCCTATTGAACCGGTATCCGTCAAAACCGACTCGGCTGCCGTGCGCTTCGAGCCTATCAATAAGGACAACTGCACTTTCAAGGGAATACCCCTGCACGGAAGAGTACAGGTGGTGAGCAGTTTTGCTGATTTTAGAGTTGAGGTTGTTAACTCGAACCCAGATTTATATGTTGAGGTTGTCACACACATCACATCTTCTCCAGAATGCGGTGAATGGGAATTTGTCGACCACAATCCGGATTTTACCGTTGAGTTCGGTCCAAACGCCGATTTTAGCATTACGTATGTAACAAGATCTCCCGGCATTCGTTAATCCTCCATAAAAGTATGTTCTGTATCGCTCACCATCTTGAGTGTAAACCCCAACACGTTCAGATATTTGTTTTTCGACTGAAAGAACTCCGCGCTCTTCAGCACAACCCAGCGTATGTCAAAGGAATCTGTATAGACACTAATTATTTTAAGAGGCTCTTTCGTGGACAGAACCCCATTTAAATCCCTTAGCTGTTCTTGTGGAAATATTGCACTATTGGGAGTTCGACTATCTGAAAACAAATGCCCTGTTATGGTCACATCGTAATCGTTGGCTTGTATCAGCTCTTTCACTGTTCCTTCTCGGTGTACAAGGGCAGTTTCCTTAATGGTGTTTTTTCTTGTTACATCTATTTCCGCATCAATAATTTCAACCAATCCTCCACCTGCTGGCTCGAGTAGCACATTCCCCTCAGGCTTGCCAACAACAAACGGATAGCTCGAATAGTCATCATAAGCGGTTTTAATGTGAAGGTTGTGGTATAAATTGGAATAACGACCATTCGTGGATGTTGGCACTTGTTCTTTCACACTTCCCAACGAGGCTCTGAACGCGTGGCCTCTGGCGTACGCCATGCCTGTGGTATTCCCTGCCGAGCGGGCGGCATTGACCTCTTGCTCGCCAATGTATATCCACTCCTTGTTTGTGCGTGGTATTCGTATTCTTATGCTTGTCATAATGCTTAGCTTACATAGTTCACGTCGTTCACCACCATCTGAAGGGCGGTGCTCAGTTTGTCCATAAACGCATCGGCTGTTTCCGGATTGTCGTCGCTCGATTGGAAGATGTTGGTGTTCTCACCCAGCAGATTCCCAATGTTAATGTAGAAGTTCTTCACCTTGCTGCCCCCGCCCGATATCGTGGCTGCGGCTGTCTCTACTGTGGTGCCGCTTGTACCACCACTTCCACTGCCACCTCCACTTCCACTGCCACCTCCGCCACCGGGACCAGTACCGCCACCGTCTGTGGGTATGTCTTCAATCATACCTTTGACAAGGTCGCGTTTTGTTTTGAATTCATTATACTTATCCAGAGCTTTTTGTCTCTTTTTTTCGTCGTTACCCCATGGATTCATCATACCTTGGGCTACGTACATTTCTGCGGCAACGCCGGGAATCCACTCTTGCAAGTTGCTGTCAAGATATCGGTCTGTAACATCCGTTGAATACGTTGACCCTTGAGCCGTCGTCGTATGAATCAGCCTGCCGTCTCTGTTAAATGTATAGTAACTATAGGTGCTGTTGTTCAAACCTTTGCCTTTCAATACGGCATCCAAGCGCGCTTTGTTTCTGTTGAAGGTTTTTTCGGCTCCAATAGCAACCTCATATTTCATAGCATCGTCCATCGCCTCACCCATACTTTCCTCCAAAGCATCCATCTTTCTGTTCAATGCGGCGTTTCGCATCTTCTTGTCATACTCCTCATTCACTGCGGCCAGTTTCTCTCGCAGTTGGTCCGCACTGTCTTTTTCCAGATCTATGTTTTGCAAAAAGTCGGGGTACTTGCTGTTCAGCTCGTCAATGGCGCGGGCGCGTTCATCCTCTCCCGTGGTGGCATCGGTCAATACACCCACCAAAGTGTTCAGTTCTATCTTCTCGGCGGCAATCTTCTGCTCCAAGGGAATCTCAACCCAGCGGCGCACTTTGTCAACGGCGTTGCCGGCCTCCACGGCAAAACTCGACACTGTTGGGTTCAGCCTGTCGCCAAGGGCGGCCTTCAGTTGGAATATGCCGTCCTCCAAGTTGGCAATCTTGCCCTGAGTGGTATTGGCTTGTGAGGCCATCATGCCAAGGTAGCCCTTGGCCTCCATAATCTTGGGCAACGCCTCCAGCATTTCACTGGTAGTCGCCTTCAGCGATCCCGATTTGTCAAGTCCTTTGCCTGTGGCCTTCACCCAGTCATCGGTGGTGATCATCAGGTCGCGGAACATATCCACCGCAATACCCTTCTGACCCGAGGCCATCTTAGCGTAGGCCGACAATGCCTGCTCCATCGGCTTGCCCGAGGCAGCGGCTAAGTCGCCCAGCATAATGAGGTTCTCTTTGCTGTACTTGCCCAAGGCCTGCAGCTTGTTGCCGCCTTCCACCACCTGTTGCAGATCGAAGGGCGTTTTGGCTGCAATCTGATAGTATTCCTGCATCCTGTCGCGCGCTGCCGATGACGAGCCCAGCATGTTCTTCAGCGACACTTCATACACTTCCACCTGCTGCGCCGCCTCCGACCACTCCTTGCCCATGCTGTAAACTACTTTTGCTGCCTTGGCCGCTGCTGCAACACTCAACATTCCCTTGCCGATTCCAAAATTTTCTTTGAGTTTGCCAAAGAATCCTTCACTTTTCTTGCCACATGTGTCGGTGCTCTCTTCCAGTTCCTTGATTTTCTTCTCGGTCTCCTCGATCAGCATTTTGTACTTGCGCACGTGGTCTGTTCTGAACGAGTTCTCGGCAGCCTTGCGGTATCGCTCCACATTGGCCTTCAGCTGGGCTATGCTGCGGTTCAGGTTGTCGTGAGCCCCTTTCGTGCGCGTCATTGCCGAGTTCAGCCCCTTCACTTTCTTCGCCGCATTGTCGATGCCCGACTCAAACTTTTTCAAGGGCTGGCCGAACTGGTCAAGTATCGTTATGGAAAATTCTACACCGTTGCTGGTCATCGTATGATTCTTTTTCTTATATTTGCGCCGTTATAAGGTCACCACCATGTTAACATTCTTACTTATAGCCTTGTTTTGCGATAGTTTCCCGTGTCTTGCGGATACGCTTGCACGTGTTTTCTGCTGGTTGTTTGTGATACTGGTGTCTGGCCTTTTGTTTCTTCTCGGGATTATTTTAGAGTCCCCCGCATTTGTGATTGTCGCCCTCCTGATATTTTTAGGTTTTGCCGCATTCCGGCTGGCAAGATGTCTGTATTAGTCTTCCGGTTCCATCGGGCTCCGCCGTTCCCTTACAAACGCCACATCCATAAAGGCCTGCACCAGCTGTTTCAACGTCATCTTTTCAAGTGTCTCAGGCGTGTACTTCAAATAGTACCTTACGTAGGCGCGCATGATGTTGTACTGGTACAGGATATTTGCACTGGTTCTGAAAGAGGCCTTTGCATTAGCATAGCCGGACTGCATCTCCGGCTTCACTATTTTGCAAAGGCTTACAGCTCCTCCAGCTTCCCGTCCACCTTCTTGATGATGTTGCCCAGCCAGTCGAACAGCCCCATCAGATACTGCTCGTCGCGCACAATCTGTTCGTCGCCGCCTATCCAGCAGTTCTCTACCAGTGCCCTGTCAAACCGGATGCTGCTGCCGCCACTGATGGTGCGGCAGGCATCCAGGATCTCAAGCGAGGGGGCGCGAAGATAGCCGTATTTGCCGTCTTCGCTCCGATACTCGAACACCGAACCGTACTGTTCTTTCCAAAATTTAATCTGACCTTCCGAGGCCTTGCCTTGATTTTTATCCTTTACTTCTTCCATAATATACTTTCGTTAAAGGCAGGAAAAGGAATTATTCCCTATTCCTGTCTGAAGGTTACAGATTCATTTTGTGCTCAATATGACTTAACACCAGTGTCAGTTCCTTACTGTTCGAGGTGTCCCCTTCCGAGGCCTCAAGTCCGTCATCGGTGAATTGCACATCGTGCAGTACATCCACTTTGATTCGTTGTCCGCCAGAAGGAATGAATGACACAACAATGAAGAAAGGATCAATGTCCTGCAATCGTCCTGTTGGACTGGCAGAACGGATGGCCTCTATCTCTTCTCGCAGCAAGGTGATGCTGGCCGATGGCGTGATGCGGCCATACCCGCGTCCCACAGGATATTGTCCTGAACCATAGATGTTCTCCATGGCCTGTTCTTCATTGTAGCTGATTTTGGTGATGCCTGTAACAGGCACTCCGCCTATTCTCACATCAAGGTTGGCCCAGCTGTGAACCACACCGTTAATCATGGGGGGTTGTCTCAATACTTTTGCCATAACTCTAAACTTTTAACTTTTAACTCTCAACTTTTAACTCAACGAGGTCGTGAATCCAATCTTCACGTTCACCTTGCGCATGGTGCCTGTCGGCACGTTCTTGATAATCACTTCCACCTGGCTCGTGCTGATCACGTTCTGGTCGGGGTCAATCTCGGCCTTGTAGCCGCTCAGCTCGCCGGCCTTCTCCATATCTTCCAGCGCCTTGCTTGCAGTGGTCTCCAAGAAGGCAACCGTGGGAGCATCCAGTTTGCCCGTGGTGGCATCCACCTTCAGCGGACTGTTCAGGTAGGGCAGCAGGTTGGCTCTCACGCCACGGCACGCCTTGTCAATGGTACGCACGTTCTCAATGTAGGCGTAGTCGCTCGTGGCCACATCGCAGGTATGGCTATCGTTGAAGTAGTTGTCGGCGTTGCCCACATGCGTGCGCACAAAGATGTAGCGGTTATCATTCAGTTTGTTCTGAACTTCGGTAGATACATTCTTTATCAGCTGGCCGTTGAACAGGGCCGGGGCTGTCAGTCCCAAGGGGAATTTCTGAACCCAGGCAATACATTCGTTCACAGCGGCCTTGCTGATGGCCCCAATGCAAACACCAATGCAGCCGTAGTGCGAGAAGTCAACAGTACCGTTGTCCAGGTAGGATGCACGGGTGGCGTCGCCGTCGCAGCCGATCAGAACGCTCACGTTGCAATTGCCTGCCGTCGCGAGCGATGCGGCCTTCAGTGCGGTAAGGGTTGCCGAAGAGCCGTCGTAGGTCAGCACCACGCTCATCGGTTTGTGGTCTTCCTCAAGACTGTTTTCGCCGGCAAGCACCGCTTGAAGTGCGGATGGGGTCAGAGGCGTGCTGTTGGTGTCAAACACACCGCACTGGCGGATGGCACCGTTGGCAAAGTTCTGTAATACGGTCAAGTCGGCAGCAGCCACATTATTGTCACCTGCCTTTATCATTACGTATAGAGTACCCTCTGGGTTCATGCGGAAAAACTCGCTGATATGGTAGTACAGCACATTCTTCGCCACTTCGGTGTCGGTCAGCGCACTGTTGGTGCCGGAACCCTCGCCCGGTTTCGTCTCCTCGATGCCGGCTTCGGCCAACTCTTCCCTATATTCAAACTTGCGGATGTGGCTTACAGCAGCTGGTGGGGTGCTGGTATCCATTATGGCTTCAAATCCTTTCAGGTTGCCGGTAGCAGTGCCGAAGGTCAACACACTGGCTCCAAAACCACCGAAAATCAAACCGCTGATAGGGTCTTCGCTGGCAGCGGTTCTACCCATGCCGCCATTGGTCTTTACAAATTTAATGTCGTTTAAAGGATTCATAATTGTTGTTTTAATGATTTTTCATACTCTCTTGCGAAATAACCGTCACTGAACTCCGTTCCGTCCGAACAAACGAACTTCCCGTTCTTCACAATGGGATATACCTCCGCCTGAGTTTTATTGCTTTCTGTCGCTTTTTTCTTACTTGGCATTCTAATTGTCAATTATAAATTGTTAATTATAAATTGCTAATGAGTCCACTTCCAGCTTGTAGGTCTTCACGGTCGGAATGGTGATGGTTCCCTTGTTGTAACGGCCGTAGATGTTGTTCTTGCTGCGGTCGGTCACATACAGCTTCACATCCATCATGGCCGGTTTGCGCTTCAGAAGGCTGTCTATAACCACCGACTGCTCTTTCACCTGCTTGGCAAGTGACCGCCGGTGGGCGCCTTCGAGCGTTGCAATGGTAATGGCCAGTGAGGTTATCACAGCCAATACAGCCATCAGTATCCAGGTCCACTTTTTCATATCACCTTTTAACTTTTAACTTTTAACTTTTAACTCTCAACTTTTAACTCTTCACTCTCTTTCAGCGATTCCTTCACCGGGCACTCGGCAGCGTGGGGGCACTCGGGAATCCTCTCTATGGCCTTGCGCAGACGCAACATCTCGCGTCTCAAGGCAGTAATCTCCTTTTTCAGCGGCTCCACAAAATACTCGTTCACCATATCGCTCACCTTCTTGTCGTTGTCAAGAGCCAGGCTCTTGGCCTCTTCGCGTGCTTTGGCCTGTTGGCTGCGCAGTGTGGCCAGCGTCACAATCAGCCCGCCGCCAAGCAACACATTCAATATTGCCAAAACCGTCTCCGTCACACCCATAATTGTAAATTGTTAATTGTGAATTGAAAATTGCAGTTTAAACCCTGCTTCCACATCCACCATCACTGCCGGAACACCGTTCTCGCAGTGGCTCATGGCGGCCACTATCTTGCGATAGTCGCCGCCGGTTTCGGTCGTCAGCACCTTCGTCCGTCCCACGCCACTGCGTTGCGCTACGTGAGCAATGTAGCTCTCCGTATTGTTTTCGGTGGGTGGTGCCCACGTCCTAACGATCTTCTCAATCGTATTCAGTCCACGACACAGATAGGTGTACAGTATCACAAAGGCTGCACGGTAGCCGTAGGCCGCGCTCTCAAACTGCTTGAACAACGGATCCGTTCCCGGCACCACCTCACCTAAGAAGTGGTCCGGGTTACGGCGAATGTTCAGGGGGTTGTTGTTGCGAAGGCCTCTCGGTTCCATATCTGCGTCTCTCAAAAGGTTTTTAGTTCAGTAATTTAGGATGCGTGATATTCCTGGATCAGACCCAGCACACCTTTGCCATCGGCACGGCGTGCACGACCGCCTAATCTTTGCAGGAAGCTGTAGATGTCACCATAATAGGTGGGGTCGCCTTCCTTGGCAAACATCTGAGTGGAACCCATAGCACGGGCCACGCAGCTGGGATGCCAGAAGAGACCATAGCAACAGTCGGTTGTGCCTGCATCCTTGGCGCCATTTTCTATAGCTTCGTAAGCTTCCACACTATAAGTGAGGTCATTGCTGGTCCACTTGAAATATTTTGTTCCAGCAACGGCACTTAAGGTTGAGTTGGAGGCCATCAACGTTGTGGATCTTTCTTCAATGGTAAAGCTTTCCAGTTTTACAAGTCTGCCAGTGGCATTGTCGTAGATAGCAGAGAGATTTTCGTTCTGTGAAGCACGAACATCTGCACATAACTGTTCGTACATCTCGCTGTTAAGGATGACATAGCGGTCTTCTTTAGGAATACCCCATTTGTTGAAGATGGCCTTGGCTTTGGCAAAATCATCCACACATACACCTGTTCTTAAGTTAGAGCCATGGATAGTATAGGCAGCATTCTTGGTTTTGGATGCTTTGATGAAATATGTGGGGCGCCAGTTGTAGAGCATGGCTTCGGCAGTCAGCTGATGCAGGTACATCATGTCCTCGCTCATACAGCTGTCCATCTTGTCATAGCTCAGTTCCACCTTGTCGGCGTATGGAATAAAGCGCGGGTCGGTAGTGAATTCATCCAATGCATACGTGACATCCACATCCTTGCGACGGGTGATAGTAGCCGGCAACGAGGAACGGTTGCGTTCCACACCGCTGGGCGAACCTGCTTGCGGAATGTGCACTACGGTTCCGCCAATCACATATTGCGACTCATCAATCGAGTGCAACAGGAATTCATTGTTTTTGAAAAGGTTCCCGATAATATATTCAGTCCAGATTTCCGGAGTGACAGCCATTCCCAGAGAACCGGCGGGAATGTGAATGAGGTTAGAAGCCACGAAAGTGGCGACACCTACGGCAGGCGTGGTGGCCGCGCCTACAAAGGTCGCAAACAACATTGCGACCATCAAGCTCATAAAGAATTTCAGTCCTTTCATAGTCGTTTTGTTTTAATTGTTATTAATCAATCATAATCCATGCGTCACCGGTCCACACGAATTGCTTAACCTTGGTGGTGCTGGCCGTACCGCTCACGGTGGCAACGGTGGTGTCGGCATCCTTCTTCACGGTCAAGGCTCTTGCCGTGCCGTCGCTGGCAGCCTTTACAATGACACGTGCGCCGATGTTAAGACTGTTGCCTGGCGTGATGGTTAGGGTAGTGGCACCGTCCATGGTACCCAAATCAATAATGGTGTTTTCACGCTCCACGTTGACAGTGGCGGCGTGAGAACTGAGTGCGGGTTGCACCAGTTCAGAAGTGGGGAATACGACTTCCACCTTTTTGTCGGCATCCTTTTCGATGTTGGGAGCCACGAAATTGTAACTTGCGTTAGTTTCTTTCTTGATATACATAATGACTAGTTTTTGGGGTCGCAGCCGAACTTGTTCTTATACAGTTCCGCATAGCGGCCGGGGTTGTTTTGTTTAAGGTTTTCCAATCTGCCGGAACGGTGGTATTTGTCCCAGTCCCAGTCTGCTTCCTCTTTGGAAGTGTCGCCGGGTTTCAGGCTGTCTTTGATTCTTGTCACCGGTTGCATCTTGTTCAAAATCTTCTCGGTGTTCTCAAAATCTTGTTCGGCCAACTTGGTGTAGGCATCACGGTCGTCCTCTCCGATACGTTTGTCAGCCACAGCGGCATCAATAAGGTTCTTCACCTTTGAAGCTTCAAACTCGCGGATGCGGTTTTCAAGCCCCGACACTTTTTCTTTTTCTGCCTGCAGCTGTTGACGGAGAGTTTCCCTTTCGTTTACCACACTGCGCAAACCGTCAAGCATTTCGGCCTCGGTGGAGGTCTCGCTCATGTTTAGCGCCATGGCAAAAGCTTTTTCATCCATTTTTTGCTGTTTTAAGTTAATAATTTGGTTATTATAAAAGTTGTAGGCACTACGAGCATCCGTAATGTGGTCCAACTCGTTTAGATTCATATTTGTGTTCACAATTTCATCGCACAACCCGGCCTGCACCGCATCTTCCGCACTCAGCCAATGGTCCACACCGTCGAAATAGAGACTGCGGGTTTCCTCTGCAGTCTTGCCGATACGGGAAGCCGTCATTTCGATTAGAGTTCTCTCAAAGTTATCCATCATGTCGGCAGCGGCACGCGTTTCGTCGCTATTGCCATACACATAACCGCTTACGCGGTGGTACATGAACTTGGCATGGCGGGCTGCCTTCACGCGGTGCTTGGGGTTGGTGATGAGTACCGCCATCATCGAGGCGGCGATGCCGTCCACCACCCATGTGATGTCCACATCGGTGCGGTCCAGGTAGTTGAACAGTGCGCTGCCCTGTGCCACCTCTCCGCCATCGCTGTTCACATAAAAGGTGAACGAGCGCACACCTTCTTTGCGTTTTGATTCAATAGTGGTTATCAATTCGTTGGTGTCTATGTCCAAACCCCGTCCGATAATGCCGTACAGGTACATCTCGAAACTTTCTTTCCGCTTTGCCGTTTTGGTTTTTGCCATTGTGTATGTTGTTTTTGTGGAGACGCGCCATGGCACGTCTCTACATTTGAAAATCCGTCGCAAAAATAAATCCCGAATTTGACATATTTTTATTTTGTATATATGTATGGTATAACCATATAACCCTTTGCCACATCTACAATTTTCATTGGGTTTGCTTTCTATTTTTGCCGTGATTTTTATGATGGACTTATGGCAGAATTGACAAGAGAACAGAAAAAAGACTACGCCCGCCAGTTATACTTGAACGATTCAAGTATAACCCAGGCTGAGATTGCCGAGAAGGTGGGAATAAGCAAGGTAACCGTGTGCAAATGGGTCAAAGAAGGCAAGTGGGAGGAACTGCAAACCTCGCTGCTGGTCGGCAAGGAGGAACAGCTGGCACGATTGTACAGGCAGTTGCGCAGACTCAACGATGCCATCGAGGAACGTGGCGAAGGCAACGACTTCGCCGGGTCCAAGGATGCGGACGCCATCCTGAAAATCACTGCTGCTATCAAGAATCTTGAAACCGAAACCAACATAGCTGAGAAGATGGCCACTGGCAAGGAGTTTCTCTCCTTTGTGCGCAAAACCTCCGGGTTCGACACCAGCAAGGAGGTAGCACGTCTCTTCAACGCCTACATCAAATCCTGTCTCTGATATGGCCAAGATACGCAAACCCACCGACAAACAGCTGCTAAAGGACTGGGAGGAATACTACAGCCAGTTCATTTCCGATGTGGAGGTTGACAGCACTGAAACCGAGATAGAGCGGCAGAAACGCATCGCGCATCTCGAAGCCAATCCGGAGGAGTGGTTCAAATACTATTTCCCGAAATACTGCACCGCCGAGCCCGCGCCGTTCCATATCGCGGCCACAAAACGCCTGTTCGCGCACCGCCGCTGGTATGAGGTGCGTGCCTGGAGCCGCGAGCTGGCCAAGTCGGCGCGTTCCATGTTCGAGGTGTTGCTTCTGGCCCTCACTGGCAAGATACGCAACTTCCTGATGGTTTCCAACAGTTACGACAACGCCTGCCGTCTGATGCTACCGTTTATGATGCAGCTGGAAAAGAATCTGCGCATCATCAACGACTATGGCGAACAAGTAGTGGCGGGCCACTGGGAAGCCGGCGAGTTCATCGCCAAGTGTGGCTGCTCATTTCGCGCGCTGGGTGCGGGACAATCGCCCCGTGGTACCCGTAACGAGGCCGCCCGTCCCGATTTCATCCTCATTGATGATATCGACACCGACGAGGAATGCCGTAATCCCGACCGCATCAAGCAAAAGTGGGACTGGATAGAGCAGGCACTAATTCCTACCATATCCGTATCGGGTGATGCCCGAATCCTTTTCAACGGCAATGTCATCGCAAAGGACTGCTGCATCGCCCGCGCCGGCAAAGCCGCCGACAAGTTCGACATCATCAATATCCGCGACAAAAACGGGAAGTCATCATGGAGCAAAAACAGCGAGGAGGACATTGATTTCATCCTCTCCAAAATCAGCACCCGGGCCGCTCAGCAAGAGTATTTCAATAACCCTCTGTCAGAGGGTGATGTGTTCAAGGAACTGACATGGGGGAAGGTGCCTGCTGCCAACCGTTTCCGCCACATCATCATCTACGGTGACCCCGCACCGTCAAACTCTAAAAACAAGGCCGATTCTATGAAGGCAGTGTGTGCTGTTGGTTTGCTCGACGGCATTTTCTATATACTGCGCTGCAGGCTCGACCATGCCACCAACGCCGAATTCGTGGAGTGGTTCTACGACATCAACGAGAGTTTCGGAGGCACTTCGGCACAGCTATACAATTATGTTGAGAACAACACCCTTCAGGATCCTTTCTACGAACAGGTGTTCATACCGCTGTTTGCGGCCAAGGGCAAGGAAAAGGGCTATTGGCTGAACATGGTGCCCGACACCCGCAAGAAGCCCGACAAGTTCAGCCGTATAGAAGGCAATCTGGAACCGCTCAACCGTAACTGCCGCCTGGTGTTCAACGAAGCCGAGCGGAGCAATCCTCACATGGAGCGCCTTGCGGAACAGTTCCTGCTGGTGACCCCGCAGCTCAAAGCCCCTGCCGACGGCCCCGACTGCGTGGAGGGTGCGGTGTTCATCGCTGCACAGAAAGTGCGGCAACAGGGAGCAGAGCAAATGATTTTGGGCAAACGCCCTCGAAATAAAAGACGTGTTTAACCTTTAATGTTTCACCAAAATGATTGAATTATGCAAACGACTTATCAGATTTCTTCAGGTACGCAACGCCGTCCGTCATGCCGACAGGATGCAAAAGTTAACAGGCAAACGCCATTATGTTATACAAGTGTTCAACAAAATACGGGTGTACGACCGCTTACATATCAATCTGCTCATAGCGCGGGGAATCCTGCACAAAAGGCTTAAAGACAATATTGAATTGACAAAAGTTTGCCTTTATTACACCAATCCACAAAAGGGAAAGTAATGTGCGCACCCAACTTTTAACTTTCAACTTTCAACTTTTAACTGAATATGTATTTACAACCCGAAGACCTTGAACGAGGCGCACGTGGCGAGCAAATCGCTGTGGTGACTCGTAATGCCGACAACGCCCGACAGGCCATTGTCGAAGCACAGGCGGAGGTGGAAAGCTACCTTACAGCCCGCTATGACATCAGGACCGAGTTTGCCAAGAGTGGCGACAGCCGGCTGCCAATGGTGGTGAAGCTCGTAAGAGATATCGCTCTGTATAACTGCTTCAACATAGCCAACCCCGTGTCGATGCCCGAAAACCGTGTCACCGCCTACAACAATGCCATCAAGTTTCTCAAAGAGGTGCAGGCCGAACGGGCCTCTATTGATGGGCTTATACGCCTCACCGGCACCACCGGCACATCCTCGTATGTCTCATTCGGAGGCAACCGCAAACGTAAAAACCAATATTAAACCATGGCCGTAAAGAGAAAACAGGGGAAGACCCCCGACAATATCATAGTGCAGAACATCCAGATCCACAACGCGCCACACAACACGCAGGACATCGAGAACTGGAAGAGCGCCATCTGGACGTTCGAGAACATCACCAACCCCAATCGCACGCCCTTGTACGACCTGTATGAGGACATCCTGCTCGACGGGCAGATTGAAGCCACCTGGGGCAAACGGCAGGACGCAGTGCTCAACAAAGAGCTCGTGTTCGTACGCGACGGCGTGGAGGATGAGGAGATAAGCAATCTTCTCAATTCGCCCGATATGCGCCTGCTCATCCGCGACCTGCACAACAGCATCGCATGGGGATACACGCTCATCCAAGTGAACAATGTGTGGTACGATGAGGACGAGGAGACCTACAAGATCGACTACGACCTCATACCCCGCAAGCACGTGCATCCCGAAAACGGTTTTGAGTGTGTTAGCAAACAACAGTCTTCAACCTCCAAAGACTGGATGTATAAGGAGCTGCCGCTGGCCAACTACATGATATGGGCGGGTGACCCCACCGACAAAGGGCTGTTCGTAAAGGCGGCGCAATACGTCATTTACAAGCGTGGCGGTTTCGGCGACTGGAGCCAGTTCGCCGAGATGTTCGGGATGCCGTTCCGCGAGATGATTTACGACGATTACGATGAGGCAACGCGTGCCAAGCTGGAGCAGGGACTTCAGGAGTGGGGCGGTGCCGGCTACAGCATCCACCCCCGCAGCACCGAGCTGAAAATCCACGAAACAGGCGGCTCTACGGGCAGCAACGAGGTGTATGACCGCCTCATCCAGGCGTGCGACGCCTCCATCTCCAAAATCATACTCGGCAACACCCTCACCACTGAACAGGGCGACCGTGGCGCACGCTCCTTGGGCGAAATCCACAAGGAGGTGGAGGACGAGAAGACCGAGAGCGACAAACGATTCCTGCTCGCTGTGCTCAACACCCGGTTCCGCGCCATCCTCAAACGCTTCGGCATCAACGTTACCGGCGGCGTTATCTGGTACCAGTCGCCCGACAAGGACTGGAACGAGCTGAAGACCAAATGGGACGTGCTCAACTCCATCAGCGACAAACTGCCCATCGATGACGACTACATCTACGAGGAGTTCGACATCCCCAAGCCCGACAACTACGAGGAACTGAAGGAGGAGCTGCGCATGGCGCACAGCTTCACTCCCTTTGAAACACCGTTGCAAAACCCGTTAAAGGAGGATGAAACCGGCAGACCCCGGCGCGGGTCCAACAACCTGCTCAACCGGCTGAAGAATTTTTTCTTCTGAGGACAGGCAGAGACCTGTCCGTCCGAAACGCCCTGGCAGAACTTGACGACCTCTACTTCCACGGCAACACGGCCGAGGCTCTTGATGCGCTGCTCTCCTTCCCCACGCTCTACAACCTCTCCAAACGGGAGCTGTATGAAAAAGTGATCCGGGATGTGATGGAGGGCAAGGCTGGCACCATCCACTCCGATGTATATCAGGCCTACTCTGATAACCTACGCAAAGCCGTGGGCGGCGTGTTCCCGCAGGGCAAGCCCGGAGACCCTTACTTCGACCTTGAAGCACAGCTGCAGGCCAACGTGTCCCGCTTCGCCGCCTACAAGGCCTATCATCTCACCGAGCAGCTGAAGAAGCAGCGCGAGAAATGGCCTGACGACGGCGATTTCAAGAACATTGCCAAAGCCGTGCTCAACACCTTCAACCGCTACCAGGCGGCAGAGTACAACACCGCCACCGCCCGTGCCCGCACCGCCAAGCAGTGGACCGACTTCAACGCCGACCCCATTGCCAACGAGCTGTATCCCAACCTGAAATGGCTGCCATCCCGCAGCGCAAGCCCCAGAGAGGAACATGCAGTGTTTTACAATCGGGTATGGGCGAAGACGGATCCGTTCTGGAGCGAAAACCAACCAGGGAATTTATGGAACTGCAAGTGTGATTGGGAGGAAACGGACGAAGGTGTTACAGAAGGCAATCCAACAGGTGTACGACACGCCAAAGGCCTCGAAGGCAACCCCGCGGTAACAGGCGAAATCTTCACCCAAGAATGCACGTACTTCAAGAATGCGGGAAAGAAAGGAACAGAGGTAGTGGAGGAGTTCTTCCGTCCCATCAAAGAGCATCACAATGAATACATGGATTTGTCCAAGAACCCTGACTACAACGAAGTGAAATTCGACTGGGGCACCGGTGGTATGAAGGCAACGCATGTAAAACACGCGGTGCATTCGGCAGACAAAGAAGAAACGTTTTTCAAAGAACTTACACAGGACGGGGAAGGTCTTACGTCAACCCAACTGGAAGCCAACTGCCAAGATATTCTATATCGTCGTGGCAATAGTGCCATTTTATGCGAAGAAGGCAAACTGAACGCCAATGGTGGAGCAGACACCAGTCTTGACCTACTCCTCAATGAGAAACGAATGGATATTGCCTCTATTACTGAAAACAAAGAGTATTATATGTATCCTTTGTCAAGAAAAAATCATCAACTTGGCAAATACAATCGACTTGAATATGTCTCCGAGTCAGCTGATTCAGTATGTCTCTACTTCCACGACCCTTCCATGTACAGTCCCGAGAAGGTTTTGAAAGGTTTTGAGCAATTCAAACTATCAACCTACGTGGATAAGAAAACAGGTGAACTCAAACATCACACTATACGAATCAAACATATTTACTGTGTAATTAATGAAGGTGAAGGAGTTGTAGAGGTTTTTGATGTGGAATAAAAAAACTAAGCCCGCTGAAGCGGGCCGGGACACCAAGAATCAAAGGACGCGTTTCATCGCCCTCCGCAATAGGTTATCCGCTGCAAAAATACAATAAAATTTGAATATACAAACAAGAATGTGAAAAAATATCTAAAATATTTTGTATATTTGCAGCGGTTGTTTAATGATAGAACAAAAAAAGTAGAGCAGATGGGGAGTATTTTAAATGAGTATATCTCAAAACATTGGGGTGCTATAGAATTCAAGGAAGAACTTAAGCGATTGGTTGAACAATACAATAAGTTAACCAAAGGCAATCTTTTTATTTACGCCGCAGATTTCAATAAAGGTCGCAGAGGTATAGAGGTGAGTCTTAGGCAGGATGACTTTTATACAATTCAAGACATTCTCAGAGAATCACCGCACGAGAAGATAGACTTTTACATAGAGACACCAGGTGGAAGCGGGGAAGCCGCTGAGGAAATAGCCCGGTTTTTACACAAAAAATTCAAGGAGGTCAACTTCGTTGTTGCAGGAGAAGCTAAAAGTGCTGGAACAATCTTGGTGTTATCTGGCGACAATATTTCTATGAGTGAAACGGGAAGCTTGGGGCCTATTGATGCTCAAGTCTCTATTGGAAGGTCTGTTGTGTCTGCTTATGATTACAAAACATGGGTTGATGATAAAAGAGCAGAGGCTGCTAAAACAGGAAAACTAAATCCGTTTGACGCCATTATGATAGCTCAAATATCGCCAGGTGAAGTTTATGGTGTTGTTAACTCACTTGATTTTGCCAAGATTTTAGTGCAAGATTGGCTTGTGAAGTACAAGTTCAAAAATTGGACGATTTCCGAAACAAGACAAATGCCTGTTACTGCTCAAATGAAAGAGAAAAGGGCTGAGGATATAGCTAACTATCTGTGTAAACATACTGATTGGAAAACACACGGAAGGTCATTAAAAATAGAGGATTTGCAAGATTTACTAAAAATTGAGAGAATTGATGATAATCCTAAATTAGCCGATATAGTTTATCGCATTAAAACAGTCATTCGTTTGATATTTGACACATCAACTGATTATAAATTGTATTTCTGCGAGGATTGCCAAATAGCCAGAACCGCCTCAGTTGCAGGAACTAATTTGCACCCACCTGTTCCGACTCCCAACAATCAGATACAACAAGTAATAGCTGGCATCAATTGTCCAAAGTGTGGCAAACGTCACGATATTCCAGGCTATTTTAATATTTCAAGCAAAACCATTAAGAAATTAAAGCTTCCCGTAAACCCTCTTATACAGGAAAATGACGTCCTGGTGTGTGACGGAATCGGATGCGGATTTTCAATAAATCTGAAACCTCTTAAAAACCAGATAGAAATTCAATCAAATAAAAAAATATCATTTTGTTAATCATGGACAACAATCAAATTACAAAAGAGCATCAGGACATTCTGGATTTCATCAACGAAACGAAGGAGGGAGCCTATACTGACATCAAACCCGACTTGACACATATTTCTTATGCAAGAATAGATATTCCAGATATAGAAGCAATGCCAATGTACGAGGATGAGATTGTTTTATACGGCCTATCCTATTAATATTCATGCAAACTATTTCCATATTCACATTACGCCCGCGACACACGGGCGTTTTTTATTTTTGCTACGCAAAAATAAAAAAGCATGTCCCCGGAACAGTTCCAAAAGGAGTTAAAACGGCTAAGTCAGGAGTTCAAAAACCTCTTTGAGAAGTATGCGCCAACCATTGCCGGCAAGACGGCGGTGAGCTACTTTAAGAGGAACTTCCAGAACGAGGCGTGGGGGCGTGTGAAGTGGACGGAAGTGAAGCGCCGCTCCGACCCTCGTGTGAAAGGGGCGCAGACTACCCGCAAGATTCTTACTGGCGACACTGGCGACTTGGCCCGCTCCATTGAAATCAAGGCCGTGTCGAAAGGACAGGTTGTCATCTGGACGGCTCCTTCTG
Source organism: Bacteroidales bacterium (assembly GCA_017454945.1). Lineage (GTDB taxonomy): Bacteria > Bacteroidota > Bacteroidia > Bacteroidales > WCHB1-69 > JAFTCA01. Next base: position 2,061 of record JAFTCA010000041.1, on the reverse strand, counting down.
CATTCGGATCAAAAGAGCCTTACGGAAGGGTGCACAATGAAGGCCTGCGTGCCGGCAGGGGCAAAGGCTTCATCATGCCCAAACGGCAGTTTATGGGTGAGAGCGAAGAGCTCAACGCCCTTATCATATCGGAAATAGAACGCAAACTGAAACAAATCACACAACAATGAAAAAGCAACTTTACCTTGCCATCGTAAACCGCCTGAAGAACATCCCCGGCGCGGATGGCGAATCCCTCTTCAAACATTTTGACCTCTGGAACCAACAGGTGGAGTTTATCGAGCAGGAAACACCATTTGATACACCCGCTGTTTTTGTAGAGTTTCTTCCTTTGCAATGGCGCACCTTGGGCAACCGCGTGCAGGATGCCGACCTCACCACCCGCCTGCACATCGTCACTGAGTGGAACGCACTCACTGCCGATAATGTGCCAGATGAGGAACAGGAACAGGCTCTGGAATACCTAGATATTGTAGATAGCGTGGTGGCCGCTATGCAGAACTTCGCAGCACCGAACACCAACGCATGGATGCGCAAACAAACCATCCCCAACCACAATCACGAACGTTATGTAGATAGTGTGGAGGAATATGTCTGCAGAGTGGTGGACAACTCGGCCAATACCCCGATGGTTGGAATGGATGGAACCGTAATTGTTCCTGAAAAACAGTCTGTAACCATTGCCCCCGTGGTTACCAAGGGGAATGATTAATCGAACAGCGACAGCTGGCGGCGAGTGGTGGTAAGGCGGCGGTTGCGTTCGCTGGCAGCCATCCGCTCGGCCTCTTCAATCTGGCGGTCAAGTCCCGGCATATTGATGATTTTGATGAAAGTGGCGTAGCTCATTGGATATAAAGGATTGACGTGTTTGCGCCAAACGGCGGCATAAGTGGTCCACCCCTCTTCATAGTATTTGTTTACGATTTCCACCACTTTTTTGCAATAAAGCAGATAGTTCAACCTGTTTCGGGCCATAACAAATTGTTTTCCGCAAAAATATAAAAACGCCCGCTGTTTCGCGGGCGTTACGGTCAAAATGTGAATAACTTACTTGGTTCAGCACTCGGCAAACAGGCCTACCGCCTGCCTGAACTCGTATTCATCCACAATGTCGTTGTACTGCTTTTTAAACACCGGATAAATGGACATTAAATCCTCCATCTTCCTCACGGCAAATATGGCCGTCGAATGGTCCCTCCAGCCCATATACTGCGCTATATCCATTAACATTGCACCACGTTTTCTGGCAATGTAGGCAAACATCGACTTGCCGTCGGCTACAGGTCTCTTGCGGCTCTTCGAGCGGAAATTCATGCCGTAGTAATCAACCATCACGCAGTATAACAACCGCAGCTCACTAAGCTCCATAGCGCATCGAATTGTAAATGTTAAGTTCACGGTCCATCTGTCGCACCAGCTCTTCTTGTATGGTGGTGCCTATGGCTCGGATAAAGGGCTCGTCGTATGATGCGATGTGAGGCAGCACCTCCTGTGTGAGTGCTTGCACCTCTTCAGCACTCAACCGTATCGTGTAGCTCTCACGGTCGGGACGGTACATGTTCCTCATACGGCCCCACAGGCGTTCACATGTCTCCAAAAGGGCAAGCGTAGCAATGTGACCCACCTTGCCGTTTCTCCTGACTGCATACAGGCAGCTCGAACCAACCACCCGCAGCTCCTCATTCGTCAGTTTCAACTTGAATTTGCTCATAACTAATAACTTTTAACTCTCAACTTTTAACTCTATAGTACATCACCCTCATCTTCAGCACACTGGCCACATAGTATTCGATGTGTGCACCAGGGCTGTCCGTCCAGTCGCTCAGCAGGCACAGGGTGTCGCACTTCAGCAGCTCTTGCAGGCACACCCTCATGCACTTGCCCCAATCCCAGCTCGCCGAACACAGCCTGATGGGGTTCACCACCTCATGCCCCTGTTGCTTCAGCCAGAACTCGGCCTGTCCGAACTTCGTAAAAACCTCCCCTGTGGGAAGCCCTGATACTTTGCCAGCGATATATACTCTCATGTAGTTAAAAGTGAAAAGTGAAAAGTGAAAAGTG
>JAFTCA010000040.1 GCA_017454945.1 Bacteroidales bacterium | reverse complement strand
GGTGAAAGTCTTACCCGAGCCAGTCACACCTAACAGCACCTGCGCCTGATCGCCACGGTTCAACCCTTCGACCAACTGCTTGATGGCCGACGGCTGGTCGCCCGACGGGGCAAACGCCGATGAGAGTTTCAGGTCCACAGCAATCCCTTCCTACAGCTTAACCATCTTATAACGAACAACATCCAACACAGAAGCCGTGTCACTATCGGCATTATATTTGCGCAACATCATCTCGGTTGCCGTCACCGACTGTATTTCCCAGCAGTTGTAATAGGACGACACTTCGGTGGCGTAATTCACCGCCATCTTGTCCTGATAGAGCCCAAATGAACCGTCACAATCGTTCCAGTTGTTGTTGAATTTCTTGGAAAACACAAAGCCGTGTTCGCCCATGAACTTCATCTTGATGGTGGGTATACTGTCAAATTTCCCAGCCGACTCATGTCTGTATCCCTCCCATTCGCCTTGTATGGCACTGAGGTGCTTGTTAGGCGTGGCAACCTTGGTGAAGGTATATTTGCCCAACGCACGATTGACGGTGGCACTCTTGGTCACCTCTACCAAGTTGGCTATCAGTTTGTCCTTTGAGAGGGAAACGATGTCGAACTTCATATTCAGCGAATCCTTGTTAGAGAATACGCCTTTAATAGTAAACGTCTGCTCATCAACCTGATATGTAGCAGCTGCGCCCATAAATTCGGCATGAGAGGCATCTCTCGTCACCCCTTGTGAAAAGCTGGCCACATCGGTATTCGACAAAAACAACACCAGCATGCGGTCGGTAGGCATGGTCAGATTATTGAATTCTGTGCACACCCAAGTGCCTTCCAGCAACTTCTTGGTATCGACTTGTTCCTTGCACGAAGCGAACAGCAAGGCGCAGCAAACTATCAGCAAAAGACTCTTTTTCATAATGTTATGATTATTCATTTTCTTTTAAAGATTTCTGTTTACCATCGAAGCGGTAGCCTACCGTAGCGAAGAAGAGGATGTAGGCGTAGCATACGAAGAGGATGGCGTAAGCCACATGCGGATTCACCATATCGGCAATCTTACCATAAATCAGCGGCATAACAGCACCACCGGCAATGGCCATGATGAGCAGTGCGGAACCAAACTCGGTATGTTCACCCAAATCGTGGATTGACAAGGGCCAGATGGCAGGCCACATGATAGCGTGGGCAAAACTGAGGCAGATGATGGCGAATACCGAAACCATTCCCGATGTGCAGAGGGCAACCACAACAAGTGCCACTGACAAAAAGAGTTGCACAACCAACGCTTTGCGTTGCGAGATAACTTTGGGTACGAAGATGATGCCGCAGAAATAGCCCAGCAATAGAGCCACCAGCGCATACACACCAAAGTAGTGGGATGTTCCAGTAGGAATATTCCAATAGTTGCCGTAAGGAATCAGCGTGTCGATGGCGATAACTTCAGCACCTACATAGAAGAAGATGGCCAGCACACCGAGCCACAAGTAGGGATAGCTGAAAATGCTGGTCTTCTTACCTGACTGCTCAGTCTCTTCGATCTCAATTTCAGGAAGTTTGGCCAGTTTCACAAACATCATCAAGGCAATCAACACGATGGTCATAATGATATAGGGAAGCATCACACCATTGGCAAGTTGCTGCAACATAGCCTCTTTCTCGGGACCGGCAGCCATGCCTTCAATCTGCTGGAAGAGATGTTCCTTGCCAGAGAAAAGGGCATTGTAAAGTATCAAGATGCCAATCATACCGGCCAGTTTGTTGCAAACACCCATAATGCTCATACGGCGGGCGGCATACTCTACAGGACCAAGCACGGTAACATACGGATTGCTAGCCGTTTGCAGCAACGACAAGCCAGCACCTTGGATGAACAAGCCCGTGAGAAATATGGGATAGCTGCGCAGACGCGCTCCCGGCACGAACAGCATACAGCCGATGGCCATCACTATTAGGCCCAGTGCCATGCCATTGCCATAGCCCGTCTTTTTCAGTACATACGACGACGGAATAGACATCACAAAATAGGCGATATAGAAAGCAAACGGAACCAGATAGGCCTGCACCTGCGAAGTAAGCTCGCACGAGGTCTTCATGTAAGGAATGAGAATGTTGTTCAGCCAAGTAACAAAGCCGAAAACGAAAAACAATGCACCTATAATAAACATGCTATAGGTCGAGGATTTTTTTGTGTTCATAATATTAGATTTTAGTTATTAAATGCGGGTGAGGAGTGAGAAGTGAGAAGTGAGAAATGAGTAGTTAAAAAGTTAAGGAGTTAAGAATTATTGAATTATGGAATTATGGAAATTTGTTCTTTGTTCTTTGAATTTTGAATTTCTAAAGTTTCCCTTTGGCTGTGTTGCATTTCGTCAGTTTTACGCCTTTCGAGCTCGTTGAAATGATTGGTGTTCCAGTAACATCAAAAAAGCTGCTTTCACAGGTTACATGACTGCAACCCAAGAATTGTGCTCCGGCTGTGCCTTTCACCACCTTTGAGCG
>JAFTCA010000002.1 GCA_017454945.1 Bacteroidales bacterium | reverse complement strand
CAGAGTCCGAGGTTGCCTGTGACTCGTTTATGTGGCACGGCACGAAGTACATTGAGTCGGGTATCTATACATACGATTACACAAATGATAACGACTGTCCGAGCACGGATACGCTCCATCTGACCATCAACTATGCCACGCACAATGTAGAGATGGAGGTTGCGTGTGACTCTTTGAGATGGCATGGGGAAAAATACACGGAATCAGGTACCTACGAGTACGACTACACCAATGATGTGGGTTGTCCAAGTACGGATACGCTGCATCTGACGGTGAACTACGGCACGCACAACGCAGAGATCGAGGTTGCGTGTGACTCGTTTATGTGGCATGGTACGAAGTACATTGAATCGGGCACTTACGAGTACGGTTACACCAATGATGCGGGCTGTCCGAGTACGGATACGCTTCACCTGACCATCAACTCAACATATATCAAGGAGATTAGCGATACCATTTGCGACAGCGAACTTCCTTATGAGATGTGTGGAGAGAGAATAACGGAGTCTGGAGATTATGAATTTACGGTAAAATCAGTGGATGCATGTGACACAATCATAAAGCTGCATCTAGCCATAAATGAAGGCTCACACAAAATTGAACATGAAACGGCTTGTGATTCCTTAACGTGGCACGGAACGAAGTACACAGAATCAGGCACCTACGAGTACGACTACACCAATGATGCAGGTTGCCCGAGCACGGATACGCTGCATCTAACCATTAACCATACGGAAGTGAGTGATACATCGGTGGTTGCGTGCGAAAGTTTCGTCTGGTATGATGAACGCTATACGGAATCGGGCGACTATGAGAAGATTATAAAATCGCCTATTCCAGAAGCTTGCGACTACATAGCCCGACTCCATTTGACAATTCTTCATGGTACGCACAATGCCCTTGCTGACACTGCTTGTGATTTTTACGTTTGGCATGATGAAATATATACGGAGTCAGGAACTTATTTTTATGATTATGAAAATGAAGAGGGCTGTTTGAGTACAGACACGCTGCATCTTGCAGTCTTTTATTCAAGCAGATATGACACGGTTGTTGATGTTTGTAAGAATGAGTTGCCCTTTATCTTTTTGGGCCGTTCGCTGACGAGGAGTGATGAGTATGAATTTCATTTGGAAACGGCTCAAGGTTGTGATAGTCTCGTCGTTCTTCATCTTACGGTGTACCTGACCTATAATCGCCAGACGGATATTACTGTATGTGATGAGGAACTGCCTGTGCTTTTTATGGACAGTGTTATTACAAAAGGTGGTGATTATGTGTTCAAGAAGAAGAGTCTGCATGGATGTGACAGCACGGTAACGCTGCACTTGACTGTCAACAACAGCACGCATGACGCTATAACTGAATTGGCTTGCGACTCGTTTACTTGGCACGGCACAAAGTACATGGAATCAGGTACGTACGAATACGATTATACTAACGAAAATGGTTGTCCCAGCACCGACACTTTGCATCTGACCGTCCATCACAGTACGCATACTGCCCAAATGGAAATTGCCTGTGACTCAATAATCTGGCATGATAAAAAATACACTGAGTCAGGAGATTATATTTATGATTACATCAATGCGGAAGGATGTCCAAGTGCTGATACGCTACATTTGACCATTAACTACACAGAAGTTAGTGATACAGTTGTGGTTGCCTGCGACAGTTACCTTTGGTATGATGAACTCTATACCGAATCGGGTGATTATAAGAAGATATGGAAATCAGCTATTCCTGAAGGTTGTGACCGCGTTGCCAATTTACACCTGACCATCCATCAAAGTACGCATGCCTCCATAATGGAAAATGCTTGTGATTCGTTTATTTGGCACGGCACAAAGTACACGGAATCAGGTGTCTATGAATACGATTATACTAATGAAAACGGTTGTCCAAGTACTGACACTTTGCACTTGACCGTCAACTATAGCACACATGCCGCACAAACGGAAATTGCCTGTGACTCACTTATCTGGCATGACATCAAATACACCGAATCGGGTACTTATCTTTTTGATTACGAAAACAATGAGGGCTGCTCAAGTACGGATACGCTGCACCTGACCGTCAACTATTCGTCAATGAAGGAAGAAGAGCTTACCCTTTGCGAAAGCGACCTTCCTTACACCTATGGCGATACGATTTTTGAAGTGGGTACCACTTCTTCTATCTACCGTCTTTTGTATTCTACTACGGAAGGCTGCGACAGCGTCATATTGCTGCACTTGGATGTGATTCCTTTCTTTGAAAAAGATATTTTTGATACAATTTGTGAGCAAAACTTGCCTTATGTTATTGAAGGAGAGGAATATGTAGAAGGTGGAGATTATGAATGGATGAAAAATGTTCAAGATGAAGGCTGCGATACGTTGGTCAAATTGCATCTTGAGGTTACTTCGGCTCCGTTCGTCTTTTTAGGCGATGACCAGCAATTTTGCACCGCCGATTTTGAGTCTGTTACGTTGGAAGTCCAGCCTGGCTTCGCATCGTATCAGTGGTCCAATGGCTCGGAAGAGTCGTCTATCGTGGTCTATGCCGCCGGCCAGTATTGGGTGCAGGTGCGCGACCGCTTTGGATGTAGGGCTGCCGACACGACGGAAATCGTTTTAATAGAAAGCCCTGAAGTGACCATCGATATGCATCCTGAAAACTTCTGTATGTTTGGCTCGGCCATGCTCATTGCAACGGTCAGTCCTTCACAGGGTGTGACCTATTTGTGGAATACGGGCGATCAGACACCGTCAATTCAGGTGACGGAACCGGGATTCTATTCAGTTCTGGTTGATAATCAAGGATGTGAGAGCGGTGATTCGCTAACAGTGGCCGATTGCCAGTGCGATTTGTGGGTGCCTAATGCGTTTACGCCGAATGATGATGCGTTGAACGATGTCTTCTTGCCAGTACCCTCTGCCGCGTTAGGCTATTTCCAAATGCTGATTTACGACCGCTTCGGAGGCTTGATTTTCCAAACTACCGATATTAATGAGGGATGGAATGGACAAATTGGCGGGAAAAATGCCCCGCTGGGTGTATATGCATACGTTATCCATTATGCATGCAGCACGCATCCTGAATTTATTATGTTGAAGAAAGGTAGTGTTACGCTCGTACGATAATCAATTTTTCACGCACCGCACCGACAGCCCTTCGTCGTTATAATTTGAACTTAAGGTAACGGTGGGGGATCCGGTTTTAAAAGATAAACTGTGAGAGGAACTTGTGTTTTTGGATGAAGCAGTCCAGAATCGGGCACTGACTGCAAATTCAACAGTTTTTTTCCCGCTAATGTATCCGGCGGGAACAATAGTGAATCCTGTGGCATTGTTGGTCGAGAGATCTCTGCCTATCGAGCAGGGCAGACTTTGGAAAGGCTCACTCCATCCGAAGTTGGCACATATAGCTTTGGCAAAGTTCAGGTTATCGTCACCACAGATGTATTCCACGCGACTGCGCACATATCCGAATAGTTGTAGCCATTCGGGTTGGGTGGGAACATGCCAGCCAGCGGGACAAACGCCTTGCAAACGATTTTCTTCATCGCCACCGATGGCACTGTATTTCACTGCATTCCAGTCGTATAGATAGCCGCAGGTTTGTACCATCTCTGCCCTGTCACCCGCAATAAAGCGATGGGCGGTTGAGGTGCTGTCGTCGCCTAAAGTGATCGCCGTGCCGTCAGCAAAATGGGTAGCGCGCATATTCTCAACCATCCAACATTGTTTGCCTATTTGGACTGTGTTGTATGTGTTTTTGTCATAATCTGTTACGGTTTTTGTGTCTTGACAAGGTTTGGCATCGTGTGCAAAGTCGAAAACGAGTTCCTCCGATGAGCTTTCCTTGCGTGCAATGGCGTAACTTACTCTTTCAATCCCATTTTCCATCGTGTATCCTGTGTAAAGCATTTCGTCTTTAAGGTCAAAAGCCTTGGCTATCTCTTTTTTCAATATGGGTTTTAAAGTTGAGGAGCCTTCGTGTGTGATGTGGCACTCTTTTCCAGAAGCGGTGTTCATCATCTTGATGGCAGAGGTGTGCTGACCATGGCGGGCTGTGAGCAGGTAGATGCCAGCGGTGGGTAGGGTGATGCGGAATGTATGGGTGCCGGCTGGTAGATGTAAAAAGTCATTCGCACCTATGATTGAACGCCCATTTATATCCGATATTTCCAATGTCACCTTTCCGGACTCGGGTGTAGTCAGTATCACCTTAGTGACGCCTTCAAACGGGTTGGGCACATTCTGCTGTAGGGAAAATGTTTTCTCAGCTTGGAAATTTTCCAGTCCCGAATTGGGTGTGAAAATGGCCACGGTGTCGGGATAGGTCAATGTTTCGCTCCATCCTCTGGTTTTATTTTGAATCACTATTCGTGAGAGTTGCAGATGCTCTTCTGTAAGATATTCTCGGCCACTAAAGGTCACAACTACTTGCTGGGCCACCGATGTTGCAAAAAGTGTTATGCTTAAGATAAATAATGATATTTTTTTCATAGGCAATTAAATGGTGCTTGATGATGGAACGTGCTGATTTTTTTTGATGGAAAAAATCGGGGTACTTTTGAGCACCCCGTTTCTTTGAAGTTTTAGCTTATTATTGTTTGATAAATTTCTTCACAGCGTTGTTGTTGCCTGTCAGACGAAGGAAATAAACGCCAGCGGGCAGATTGGCAACGTTGATTTGGAAGTTGTTTTCGGTGATGTTGTTGTGATATACGCGTTGGCCTGTCATATTGTAGATGGCAGCTTCTTTGAAGCCTTCTGCATTGACATGCAGTGTGCTGTGAACGGGGTTGGGGTAGATGTTCACTTGGTTGTTGTACGAAGGAATGCCAACATTGATATAGGCGCACAGCTCGGTGGAAGCGTCACTTTCGGTCGTGTCGGTGCATGCCAATGTGATATAGTAGCAGTAATTGCCATTGGCTACAGCCGTGTCAATGTATGAGTTTGTGTTAACTGTGGCGAGCAACTCCTTGTTTCTGTAAATCTTGTAGGTGGCACTGTCGTCAGCGGCATCCCACGAGAGTTCGATGTTGCTTTCGTTGGCCGTCAGGGCAAAGTGGCTGGGAGGAACACATCCCGAGTCAGCATAAACCGTAAGCGAAACGGGTACTAAAATCTTGCCGACAGTGTCATTGGTGTTGATGGTCAGCGTGGCGGTATAAACACCGGGTTCCATATCGGTGGCGTCAAAGTTCAGTGTGATATCCTGTTGTTTTTTCTTGCCCAGAGTGCCGTGGTCGGCTTTCTTGTCAATAGCTACCCAGCCGCCGTCAACTTTCTTGCCTTCGCAAATGGCGCGAATGCAGATGTTGAAGTTCAATTGGGGGTTCAGGTCGGTCAGGTGTACCCAGTTGCCATCGTCAACCTTGCAGAAGGCGCCGTTAGCATCACCAGGACCGAAGTCGCAGGTAACAGGATATGTGGAGGTCTTTATCTGCTTGAAAGAGGCAGTAACCCAGATGTCATCACCATCAAGAAGGATGGGGGTGGGGAAGGTGACTTCGTTCCAAGCTGAGTCCACGAAGTTTGTTACTTTGGCTTCGGTAATCAGTTCGCCGGGAGCATCGTTGGTGCCGCGAGCATACACTTTGAAGGTGATGGTCGAGTCGGCAATGAAGCCGCGGTTGTAGAATTTGGCTTTCGTAAGCTGCATGCCCAGAGCGGTTTTGCTGTACATGGCGCCTGTATATTTGGCACCTACTTCCCAGTTAGGTGTGCCAACGTTGTAGCCTATACCGTTTGTGCCAAAAGGTATGGTATCGGGATAGTCGAGGTCGTAACGCAGTTCGTAAGAGTCGCTGTCTTCTTCTGCCGTTACATCGTACTTAATCCATGAGCTCCAATTGCCTTCGTAGGTTCCTACGTTGGTCAGCGTCAGCGTCTGATTGTCTTTTTCACCTGCGTGCAGGGTTTGCTTTACACTTTGCGGATAGATGGAGAACAGAGGTGCACCAGGTCCTCGCAACTCGGTGAAGGTGAGGTTGTCGATGTAGAACTCTGAAGTGTCAATGCTGGTGGGAGGGTAGAAGTCGATGGCTCCCAGTCGGTTGATGCCCGGCAGGTCTGATGCCGTCGAACTCCAGTCCATGGTGGCCACTTTTTCGTTGTCAACAGAGAATACGAAACTGTCGTTGTCCAAGTCAACTACGAAATCAAACAGTGTCCAAGTGTCAGTCTTCATGTTGAAAAGTTGCTCAATGCCACCAACCAGTACGGAATTCATGTGCAGCACATGGTTAAGATACATTTCGGTTTTCCATTCCGAGCTGGAGCCGGCGAACGTGTGCAACAGGTTCATGTAACCATCCTTGCCTGCGGGAACATAGCAGTAGAACGACAATTCGTATTTGCCTGAATATTTGTCGCCTAATAGCATTACCATGTCGTTTCCGTAGGTGAGTTTCATACATTTGGTGCCTTCTTGGGCCCTGTCGGTGGTTACTACAGCATCAGCAGCACCGCCCAATTGACCGCTCCATGTGGTCCAGTAGTTGTTGCCGTTGTCTTGCGAAGTTTTGGCAATGCGGGCTCCGGCATTGTACGATTCAAAGTCCTCTTTGATTAGGACTGTCTGAGCATTGATAAGCGTGGAAAATAATCCCATGCATAAAATCAAAAGTAAAAATCTTTTCATATTTTGTTGGTTTAATGTTATTATTGTAATAAGAGATGACAAAAATAATGTTTTTTTTGTTAGCCACAAATTATTATGTGAAATTTATTATGTTAATAATTTATTGCTAAATGTTAATAAAATATAAAATTTACTATTTGATAATGGCTTATTTTTGCACTGAATGTTTTTGCAATGTTTGATTAATGTAGGAATTGATGCGCGTGTGGGACAGGATAAAGCAATTTTGCGAATTTTCGAGAGGTGAGTACATGGGAATTCTTGCCATGTTGTTATTGGTAATAATATTGTATGCCGCCATGTCGTTGTATTCTTCTCATCGGGAAAGCAGGGTGGATTTGTCGGATTTTGAAACGATGGTGGCGCAGTTTGAAGCCGAGCAGGCGCGTATGACCGATTCGGTGGAGGCGGCGCGAAATAGGAACAGGAGTCGCACACGCTACGCTGGTCGTTACAATTCGACTTATCCCATGTACGCCCCGGCTTCCAACCGTGATACGCTACGTCAAAAGCAGGTTCGGCAAGTGGGTTATGCCATTCAAAAAGTGGAGTTGAACCGTTGCGACACCTTCGCCATCATGGCTGTGCCGCAGTTTGGCAGCAAGCGTGCCGCCAAGATGGTGGAATATCGCGATAAATTAGGAGGCTTCTATGCTTACAGCCAGATTAGGGAAATCTATATCCTGCAGAATATGAAAGATGATTTTCTTGCGAAATATTTCACCATCGACTGCTCGCTTATTCGTAAAATAGCGGTAAACAAAGCCACTTACAAGGAGATGATTCGCCATCCCTATTTTGATGCTTATCTGGTGAAAACTATTCTGAACTACCGCCAGAAGAATGGAGCTATAAAATCAGCAGAGGAATTCAGGCAGGTAACCCATGCTTATCCCGAACTGATGGAGAAATTGACACCCTATTTGTCGTTCGACTGAACAGTCTGTTCCTTGTCTTTGCCGCCCAACAACGTCTCGGTGAACCACTTGGCGAACAGCACACGAAGAGCTTTGTTGAAGTAATGGCGGAATGCAAAGCGGTCGGCTTTGCGGTTTTGTTCAATTTCGTCAGGATGGGTCAGTGGCATGATGGCATGACTGGGCAACGACATTTTGCGTATTTTGCGCTTGTTCTTCTTGAAGCCGACATTGGTAATCAGGTTCACATTCGGCGAAATACAAAGTCCTTGTTTGCTCCACAGATGGAACTTATACTGGAATTCCCAAATGTCGTCGAAATGATAGCGCTGTAGGGCAATGCCGCGGCGAAGCCAATAGTTGCGTTCTTCCCTTTTCTTCATGTAATGGGTTAAAATTTCGGGGAAGTTGAACTCTTTCAAATTGGCCATCGTTAGGTCAAAGTTTTCCCAGCGGTCTTTCCATGTGGCAAAACCCCATGTGGTGGCGTAGCACGAGAAGTAGTAGGAGGCGTCGCCGCGCTTACGGCCATGCTGGAAGTTGGAGCCGCCAATATGTACAATCTGCTTGTTGTCTCTGTATTTGTTTAGTAGTTGCTCGCAGTAAGGGAAGAAATCAGGATGCGGCATGGTATCGTCAAAGAGGATAATGCCTTCAGGCTCGTTTTCAAAAAACCAGTTGATGGCTTGGAAAATCATCTGAGCCTTGCCAAGATGTTCTTCTTTGAACATCAGCTTAAGTTGACACGGCCATTCAGGCATAATGACAGCACGCGTGCGCAGACAAGTGCCGTAGTCAAAGGGAACGTCCGGATTGGCACCATCTGCGGCCACATACAGTTTCGAAGGCTTGATAGCATGTATGGTCTGGAAGATATTGTGCGTCTCCGTTATGCGATTATATATGATTAATAAAACCGGTGTGTCAAACATAGTGATGTCTTTTTATTGTTCGCCGTTAAGGAAATTCTTGAAGGCTTGGCCCATATAGGGGTCCATGTTGGTAAGCACTTGCAGATAATGGTCAAGGGCAGCGTTTGCCTTCTCAGCCACCTGCTGGTTGCCTATCATCGTTGACAATGTGGCTATGTCTCTCATTTCGCTTAACTTGCGAGCCAGTTCGTTCTGTCTGTTCTCAAAGTTTTTGAGAATATTGTCTGCATCTGCACATAATGAAGCTAAAGCCTGAGTGCCACATTGGTCAAGTTTGATCTTTTTGAATTTTTCTTTGACCGCTGCAAGGTCGGCATCGTTGAGGGGCGTTTGTTTCAATAGCTGGTTTGTCAGCACAAATTCGTTCAGAATGTTCTCGGTCTGCCAGTTGCGCGACCGGTCGCTGATGCTCTCATACCATGCAAAGTCTTCGATAATGTAGTCCAAGTATCTGGAAGTCTTTTCAATAGCCTTCTCGCGACCCGTGGATGTGTTAAGTGCAAAGTAGGTTTTGATGAAATCAAGCGAGAACAGCGAGAAGTTCATCTGGTTGGTCATCTTGTAGGGCATAATCTTGTCGTTCAAGATGATATCGCATTGGTCAAGCGCTTTTTCCGCTCTGACAGTGTCGCCTTCGGCCAGCAGACTGTTGGCCAGTCGGATGTAAATGCTTCTTACCAAACCTGTGAGGCGCATGTTGTCTTCGCAGTTGTAAACGCGCGGGTCGTTCAAGCCGCCCCAAGCGTACTCGTAAGGCTCTTGTGCCGGAGCGTCAGGGTTGTTCACTCTGTCGATACGCTTGTGGTCGTTGAACACATTCACCAGATTATTGTAGAGGATGTCATTGTTAATACGTCCGGATTCGTAGCCGCCGCGGTACGCTGTTTTAATAGGTACGAGGCGGTATGCCAGACCTTCCAGTTGGAAATAGGATTCGAGACCGAAGAATGCTTCCGAACCTGTAGTGCTTGCGTAGTAAATGGGGCGTTCCCAGTTGTTGTTGGCCAGGATGTCCATCATGACGAGGTAGGCCTTGTACAGATAGTTGATACCGTCGCCTCTATCGCTGCGCAGATTCCATGAAAGACGGTCCACAATCTGGTCGGCCATAGAGCTGTCGACTGTGCCGTTGGCCAACACTTTGGCTTTGTCAACGGGCAGCGAGAAGCTGGCAGGGATGGACTTGCCGTCGCTGTAGCGGGCGTTGGAGATGAATACCAGTTGGCGGTTCTTGTCAAATTCGGGCCGTTTGATGTATTCCACCACATCTTTAATGTTGAGGAACTGGTCGTGTCCGCCTTCAAGGGCAATCACATCGCGGGTGCCGTCCTTGTATTGGCTCCATTCCATCGAGATGGGCAGTGGCTCCGAGTTGTAAGCTTTGCGCTTCATCTGGTCAATGTACCAGCTGGTGCTCAGCAGGCTGAGGTTGCAAACTCTCACGTCGGTGCGGTAGCCTTCCACCTCCTGGGCGTACCATAAGGGGAATGTGTCGTTGTCGCCCAGCGTGAACAGGATGGCGTTGGGTGCGCACGAGTCGAGGTAGTTCTTGGCGATAGCCAGCGCTGTGTAGCGGTTCGAACGGTCGTGGTCATCCCAGTTTTCTGATGCCATGATTCCGGGAACCAGGCCCAAGCACAACAGGGTGGTCATGATGGCGCCGAAGGCCTGCACCTTGTTGTTCTTTAATTTTTCAAACAGGCTGTAAATGCCGAAAACACCAAAGCCTATCCAGATGGCAAAGGCGTAGAAAGAGGCTGCAAAAGCATAATCCCGTTCGCGCGGCTGGAACGGATACATGTTCAGGTAGAATGCGATGGCCAAACCGGTCATGAGAAATAGCAACAACACAATGAAGGAGTTCTTGGTGTCGCGAAGCGAATAGAACACTACGCCGATGAGACCCAGCAGAAGAGGTAACATATAGTACTTGTTTTGGCCGGGATTTTTCATCGATTCGGGCATGTTGCTCTGGCTGCCGACCATCATTTCATCAATGAATGGAATGCCTGAAATCCAGTTTCCTTCCAGGTTTCCGCCACGACCTTGGATGTCGTTCTGGCGTCCTGAGAAGTTCCACATGAAATAACGTAAGTACATGTAATAGAACTGGTAAGTATGCATGAAAGTGAGATTCTGCTGCCAAGTGGGAATACCATTACGCTTAAGCAGGCGCCGGTTCTCTTTGTCTTTCGGACTGTCGGTATTGTAAATGCTTCTTAGCCAGCTGACGTACAATTCTTTATGTCCTGCGTCCCACATTCTTGGGAAGAGCATGGTCTGGTCGGGGGCGAAGCGTGCTTTGCGTTTGGTGCGCGGGTCTGAGATGACATATTGCTTTTTGGCGTCATCACGCACGTAGATGGGACTTTCATCCACATACTCTATAGGCATGGAGTTGTATGTCTCACCGTAGAAAATGGGGTAGCTGCCGTATTGCTCGCGGTTGAGGTAGGCCAGCAATCCTACAGCGTCTTCGGGATTGTTCTCATCGATGGTGGGATTGGCGTTCGAGCGGATCACCAAAATGAAGAAGGTGGAGTAGCCAATCAGCAGGAACAGGAAGGAGAATACAGCCGTCCGCAAAATGGGCTTGTCTTTCTTGAAGCCGTACCAAAGACCCCAGGTGATCAGGCCACCCAGCAGCAGGAAGAATATAATGGTGCCCGAATTGAACGGCAGATGTATGGAGTTGACAAAGAAAATTTCGAATTTGCCTGCCAGGTTAACAATCTGAGGAATAATGCCATAAAGGATAAGTCCTAACAGAATGAAAGAGCAAATAAGCGAGAGAAATACGCCCCATTCGGCTTTCGAATGAATGGTGCCTTTCTTGATGGAATAGTACATGCAAGGGGCAGTGATGAATACCCAAACGAAAACCATCCACCAGCCAGGGAAGAAGAAACTGGCGATAAACGACAGAATGCCAATGGTTTGCACAACGCCCATATAGGTTGCCTCTTTCGACAGCTTGAAGTAGATAACCAGCACGATGGCGGGCAGAGTCAACAGGTTTAACAAGTGAACACCAATGGAAAGACCTATGAGATAGGTAATTAAAACAATCCAACGGTTGGGGTTGACATCTTCCTTGGCGTTGTCGTATTCGTAGTCCCATTTAAGGATACACCAGAATACGAGGGCGGTAAAGAACGATGACATGGCATACACTTCGCCTTCAACGGCTGAGAACCAGAACGAATCAGTGAAAGTGTAGGCCAGTGAGCCTACGAGGGCCGAGCCGAAAACGGCGATCATGCGGGGCGTGGTCATGCCGCCCATGCGGGCAACCAGCTTGCGGCCCAGCATCGTGATGGTCCAGAAAAGGAACATGATGGTCAAACCGCTGCAGATGGCCGACATGCAGTTGATGCAGAACGCCACTTTGGTGACATCACCTCCGGCGAACATGCTGAAACAGCGTCCGATCAGCTGGAATGTGGGGGCTCCAGGAGGGTGTCCTACCAGCACCTTGTAGGCTGTGGAAATGTATTCGCCGCAATCCCACCACGAAGCAGTGGGTTCGGCGGTCATAATGTAAACGGCGGAAGCGAAAATGCCGATAATCCATCCTATTACATTGTTGATAATCTTGTAATTACGTTCCATTCTCTATGTTTATATTTTTGGTTTTACTATATAGTTTTTATAATTAAGGCGCAAAAATACAAAAAAATATCAATGAACAAGGTCTTTTCAGCACAGGATGCCCTATAGCAGAAACCCTTTATGGTTGAATGTGATTTGTGCTTACGGTTCTTTCTCGCTTAGCTCCAGCCATCTCATGCTCTTCTCGTCTAAGGTCTCGCTTACTTCCTGATAGCGTTGTCCCCACTGCATAAGCTGTTCTGCTGTGCCTTCGCCGCTGTTCATCTGGTCTAAGAGCTGCTTTTTCTCTTCTTCCAGTTGGGTGATTTCCGGCTCCAGTGCTTCCATCTCTTTTTTCTCTTTGTAAGTCAACTTGTTGGGGTTTTGTGCACGTCCGGCAGGTTTGGCTTCGGCACTTTTTTCTGCACGCGCCAGTCGTCGTTCGATTTTGAGGGCTTTTTCCTTGTCGAGGCGGTATTCGGTGTAATTGCCGTAAAAGTCCTTGATATTGCCGTCGCCGTTAAAGATGAACAGGTGGTCCACCAGTTTGTCCATAAACCAGCGGTCGTGCGACACAATGAGCAGGCATCCTTTGAAGTTGTAGAGGAAATCTTCCAGCAGGTTGAGCGTGTCGATGTCAAAGTCGTTGGTAGGCTCATCCAGAATCAGGAAGTTGGGGTTGCGTAGCAAGGTGATGAGCAGGTGCAGCTTGCGTTTCTCGCCACCGCTAAGGTCTTCGTAATAAGTGTATTGCTGCTCGTATTTAAATCCAAAGTGGTTGAGAAATTGCGAGGCGCCGATGTAGTTGCCGGTTTCCATGCGTATCATGTCGGCCTGCTCTTTCACGATGTCGATGATGCGGCGGTTGCCCTTGACTTTCATGCCATCCTGGGCAAAATAGCCAAATTGAATGGTTTGGCCAGCGGTGATTTTGCCGCCGTCGGGCTTCAGCTCGCCCATAATAAGTTTGAGCAAAGTGCTTTTGCCTGTGCCGTTCTTGCCAACAATGCCGCATTTCTCTCCCTTTTTGAAGATGTAAGAGAAGTCGCGCAAGATGGTCTGGTCGGGGAAGGAAAAATCCAGATTATTGATTTCCAATATCTTATTTCCGATACGTTCGGTTCTGACCATAAATGGTTCAGCCGCCTGTTCCACCGTGCGTTGCGTCTCTTCTTTCAGCTTTTCGAAAGCGTTGATGCGTGCTCTGGCCTTGCCAGTGCGAGCTTGCGGCGAGGTGTGCACCCACTCGAGTTCTTTGCGGTACAGCTGCTTGAGCTTTTCAAACTCCACATTTTCATTGGCAATGCGTTCCGCTTTCTTCTCCACGTAATAGTCGTATTTGCCTTTGTATCTGTATAGTTTGGTGTTCTCCAACTCGATGATATCGTTGCAAACTTTGTCGAGGAAGTAGCGGTCGTGGGTGACCATTAGCAGGGTGGTGTTTGAGTGCGAGAGATAATCCTCCAGCCACTCAATCATGTCGATGTCGAGGTGGTTGGTGGGCTCGTCGAGGATGAGCAGGTCGGTGTCGGCAATGAGCGTCTTGGCCATGGCAATCTTTTTGCGTTGGCCGCCAGACAGTTCGCCCACGCTTTGCAGCACGTTGTTCACGCCAAATCGCGACAGGATCTCCTTCACGCGACTTTCAAAGTCCCACGCATGCAATCGCTCCATTTCTGCCACGGCACGTTCCATGCGAGCGTGCAGCTCGGGCGTGTCGTGAATGTTTAGCAGGGTGAGGCAGGTTTCATATTCTTTGAGTGCTTGAATGTCGGGAGTTTGGGCGTTGAAAATGGTGTCCAAGACCGAACTGCCTGTTGGAAATTGCTCTACTTGAGGAAGGTAGGAGACGGTAATGTCGTTGCGGATGACCACCTTGCCGGCGTCAGGCGTGTCAAGGCCGGCGATGATGTTGAGGAGGGTGCTTTTGCCCGTACCGTTCTTGGCAATGAGGGCGGTCTTCTGTCCTTTCTCAATGCCGAAGGTGATATCCTCGAAAAGAATTTTCTCCCCGAAAGATTTGGAAATTTTTTCTACGGAAAGATAGTTCATATCCGACGAATTTCCTCTTCAAAGTATTGGATGGTCTTTTGCAGACCTTCTTTAAGTTGCACGGTCGGTTGCCAATGGAGAATCTCTTTGGCCTGGTCGATGATTGGCTGGCGCTGACGCGGGTCGTCGCCGGCGGCGGGGTTATAGACAATCTTCGATTTTGAGCCAGTGAGGTCAAGGACTAATTCGGCCAACTCTTTGATGGTAAATTCGTTGGGGTTGCCCAAGTTGATGGGGCCAATGATGTTGTCGTCGGTGTTCATCAGTCGGATGAGGCCGTCGATGAGGTCGTCGCAGTAGCAGAAACTACGCGTCTGCTCGCCCGAGCCGTAAATGGTAATGTCTTCGCCTTTGAGGGCTTGTACGATGAAGTTCGACACCACGCGGCCGTCGTGCGGGTGCATGTGCGGACCGTAGGTGTTGAAGATGCGGGCCACTTTGATGCGCACATTGTTCTGGCGGTGATAGTCGAAGAACAGGGTCTCGGCGCAGCGCTTGCCTTCGTCGTAGCACGAGCGGATGCCGATGGGATTGACATTGCCCCAATAGCTTTCGGGTTGCGGGTGTACATTGGGGTCACCGTAAACTTCACTGGTTGAAGATTGTAGCACTTTGGCACGGATGCGCTTGGCCAAGCCCAGCATGTTGATGGCACCCATGACGGATGTCTTCACCGTCTTGATGGGGTTGTATTGGTAATGGATGGGCGAGGCGGGACAGGCCAGGTTGAAAATCTCGTCCACTTCGATGAAGAACGGAGCGGTGATGTCATGGCGAATAAGTTCAAAGTAGGGGTTGTCCATCAGGTGAACAATATTGCGTTTGCTGCCCGTGAAATAGTTGTCGAGGCAAATCACTTCGTTGCCTTCGTTCAAGAGGCGTTCACACAAATGAGATCCCAAGAATCCAGCACCTCCAGTAACCAATATCTTCTTCATAATTTATAATTTACAATTAATAATTTACAATTAACAAACGGACTTTTATATTGTCCTCCATTCTCTATTCTTTGTTCTTTGTTCTCTATTCTTTGTTCTCTATTCTTTGTTCTCTATTCTTTGTTCTTTGTTCTT
>JAFTCA010000039.1 GCA_017454945.1 Bacteroidales bacterium | reverse complement strand
TTATAGAGTTATAGAGTTCTAGAGTTATAGAGTTATAGATGTTTCCATAATTCCATGATTCCATAATTCTCTTTATCTCTTTCTCTTTGAATTTGTTCTTTGTTCTCTGTTCTCTGTTCTTAATTATGCATTGTGCATCGTGAATTGTCTCTACATATTTCCGTAATATCTCCGTTTGGCTTCTTCTTGTCGTGCTTGCGAGAAGTTGCTGACGCGTTTCATGTAGCCGATGACGCGGGTGAGGTAGTCCACGTTTTTGCTGTGGCATTCGGGGCATTCGTGCAGGTAGCGCTTGTCGATATGACCGCAATCGTTGCATACGGTGTTGGGGATGTTGAAGGTGAAGTAGTTGCAGCCTTCTTGAGCAGCTACGCGCAGCAGCTGGCGGTATTGGGCTTGTGAGAGGTGTTCCTCCAGATTGGCGTGCAATGCCGAACCACCTGTCAGGTGGGCGATGTAGCGCTTGCCATGTAGGCGGAACTTGTCGATGAGATTCAGCGAGTCGTCCTCCACCTTATAAAAATAGCTGTTGTAGCAGTCGCGCGGCACCTCGTAGCCGTCTTCGCGGTCCCACTTGGCATGTTTTACACCCACATTCTCTGCGGGAATCATCTCGCAGTTGAACATCAGTTCCTTGGTTCGGTATTGATGGTTGTAATGTTCTATCAGGCCGAGAATCTCTTCTACAAAGTGCTGGTATTTCTCGTTGTCGTTGATGGGAATGCCCATATATTCGGCAGCTTCCACCAGTCCGTTGACACCGATGGTCAGATACTGGCGGTTGATGGCGATGTAGCCGGCGTCGAACAGAGGCAGCATACCTTTCTCTTGCAAGTATTTAAGATTCTCGTTATAAGCGGTTTGCACTTTGTGCATTAGGTCGATTACTTCCCCGATGAATTTGAGATGCGGTATGTTGTTGCGGTGTTCGTATTGGATGCAGCGGTTGATGTTGATGGTGAGCACGCTCTTCGAGCCGGTGGACACGCCGCCCGCTCCAAGGGTGTAGCTGAAGCCGTTGTCGGTAATTTCGTTGCGCAGTCGGCAGCAGCTGCTCAGCGAGTCGGCATTGTCGCTCACGTAGGTGAAGAACGAGTGACCGGCAGCGTACATCTCAGCGGTAAAGTCGCCATACTCGGTGTCCATGATGTCGCCGTCTTTCGAGAGCAGGGCCATGGTTTCGACGGGGAAGGTGAGTACCGAGCGGGTGCGTTCCTCGTTGAACCAGCGCATGAAGCGCTTTTGTAGCCAGCTGAGCGAGTCCCAGATGGGTTGTGAGCCGTCGGGGAAACGGAATTCGCCGAAGAGGCTCTGGAAGTAGTATTTGTCGTAGTAGGCCACATTCCAGAACACCGACTGGAAGTTGCGGGCGCCGCTGGGTTGGTTAATCGAATAGACTACCTGTTGGAAGTAGTCGGTGATGACCTTGTCGATGGTGCGCTGTTTCTTTGATAAGTCCACAACACGTTCGGCATCAGTATAGTAATCATCGCCATACTCCTTGCGGATGAAGTAGTCCATGTACATCAGGAACTCGGGCGTAGCGCAGGCGCCGCTCAGCATGCTGGAAACCATGAAGACCATGTTGATGAAGCCGCCGCAGTATGATTTGAGGTTCTTGGGCGCTTCGGCGTTGCCGCCAATGCTCTTGGTGCCGCCCAGCAGCCACGGGTACATGGTGATGCTGGCGCAATAGTTGGCGATGCTGGTCTCGTCGTTCTTATAGATAAAATGGTGGTTAAGAAGATGCATGTACTTGTCGGCCAGTTCTTTGCCATACATGTCCTTTATCTTGTCGCACAACATGCGGCGGTTAAGGCGGATGAAGTTCGACTTGGGCAGCTCGCCGATGAGGGTGGCAATATTCTTGCGCTCCACATTGGCATTGGCGTCGTATTTGCTACCGGTGGCGGCATTCGAGGCGTTGCAGTAGTTGATGAGGAAGTCGAGTTTCTCCTTCACTTCACGGTCCTCGTAATGGCGTTGGCGATAGAGGATGTAGCACTTGGCCACTTCGTAGTAGCGTTCGGCCATCAGGGCGGTTTCCACCTGGTTTTGTATTTCCTCAACAGTGATGCCATCAAAGATTTTCAGGCGGCTCATGATGTTGATGAGCGCCTCGTTGGTGGCGAAACTGTCAACCGCAAGGAATGCTTTGGCAATGGCGTTTTTGATTTTGTCAGCGGAAAAAGGCTCCCGTTTTCCGTTTCTTTTAATAATGTACAAATCTTCCATTAGTTTGTATTAAAAAGGTTAAAAACAAGCTTTGGGGAGTCATTGCACGGAGCGGATCCGCTATCGTTGCTCTTGTTCCCGAAAGCTACGAGTGGTTTGGTTTGGTTAAGCGCGGGCAGGTCTTCTGGCTTGTTCCCATTTTCATCGTCTTCCCACCCAAAATGGCAGTGACTTTGGCAGAAAATGCTTTTTGTGGAACTCACAGCTACGGGTATAGCCGCTGATTCTCACAGCGTTCCCTATTAATCTTGTTAGAACCCTAACTCGCTTCAAAAATAAAATAGCCGTTTTGAATGGCAATAGGGTGGCGACTTTTTTTATAAACATATTTTTCAACAATGGCCCTAAATCGGCTTGGAGCGCGGTTTTCTGAAGATTTTTTTTTTTGAAGAAAAAAAAGACAATCCTCAAAAGTGACTAAAAAAACTCCATTTTTCCCCATTTTTGGGTATTTCACAATCCCTGCCGTTGCTCTATTTTTGCCAACGAAAATGAAGAACTTTTAGCCGAATTATTAACAATAAAATAGTATGAATATGAAAACAACAAAAATGATTTTATGTGCTCTTGTAGCATTGTCAACCGTGTTTATTGGTTGTAAAAAAGAAGAGGTACTTACGGCGAAAGATATTGCCGGCACCTACAAGGGCTACACGCTGACCGCCAGTCAGTATTTTCAGGATTACTTTACTGCCGATGAGCAAGTAGTTATTGAAGCCGTGAGCGAAGAGGTGGCCAAACTGACGCTGACTTCCGAGACTTGGGGAACCACAATCGTGAACAATATGAACATATCCTTTTCGGGTAAGACTTGTTCCTTCTCGGGTAGCGGCTCTGTAGAGATGGCAGGCATGGGCGGTGAAGCCAAAAAGTACGATTGTACCGTGAGCGGTACCGTGGATGCCAACAAGACTGCCAATGTTACGGTGAATATTCCTGCCGTGATGGGCGGCTCTACCATCGTGTTCACGACAGGTACAGCCCCTGCCGATTATTACATTGCCGACAGATATCAGGGTTCGCTGGTCATGAGCGTGATGGGCAAACCTTATGGTGAGCCTGCAGATGTGACGATTACGCTGGAAGCCAGCGGTAAAAACAGTGTAACTGTCAAGTTGCCTGCCGTGGGTGAAGGCAGAATGGCACTTCCCGCCTTGGATATCGCCGATGTGGCTGTGAATACATCTGATTATAATACATTTACGTTGGCTGAAACCTCCTTTGAGCAAACGGTTGACAGCCTTCATTGCACAGGTACCGTCAAAGGTAGTGTGGTTGACGGCAAACTGACACTCAACTACTCCGTTAAGCCGGGCGATATGCCGATGAATATCGACTTTGTATTCACAACCAAAGATGCTGAAAGCAAGAAGATTTTAGCTAAACTGGAATTTTAATCAGATCTGCCTTATTGTTTAATGTTTTTCCAAATGAACAGGTTCGTTCTCCTTTTGTTGTTCGCTATTTCTTCCGCATGGTTCTGTTCTTGTGACGGCATCCTCCATAATATTTATGATGACCCCAAGAAAACACCTCAAAGCGAGTATGGTTTCATCAAAATTGATGAGGCAACCAATAGCGGTGTCATCTATGTGGATGCCAGCGCCTACGACCGGTGGGTATTTGTTGATTTCAAGAACAAGAAGGTGGATACCACCAATATTTTAAAGGGAGAAGACGAACCTGTTCAATGGAATTTTGCCATGCATCGCTACGATGCCAAAACCAACAATGGGGCAGTGGTGGAAACCTCCTATACCTCGTTGGACGATTTGCGTGCGGCCGGCGATATTGATTTCGACGGTTTTACGGCCGATGTGGACGACTCGGTGGCGGTGGATATGTCGGGCATGATGGATGGCATCATCAAATATGCCCCCAGCAAAAAAAACCGTGTGCTGTCGCGTTGGATGAAAGTGGATACCAGCACGATGCCGCCGATATATAGCATGTCAAACAAAGTGTATGTGTTGCAAATGGCCGATGGCACGCGCGCGGCACTGCTGTTTGTCAATTATATGAATCCCGCCAGTGTCAAGGGATTCCTCACAATCCATTATATTTATCCTTACTAATGAATCGCCAAACTGCTCTATATATTATTGTTAGCTGTTTCCTTACAGCTGTTTGTGTCACTGGCAATAGGACTATGGCGCAACGGACGGTGTCGGGCGTGGTTCGCGACCAAAACGACGTCCCGTTGGCGGGTGTGTCCATCGCGGTGAAAGAGTACCCGGAGTTGGCGGCCTACACCGACTCGGCGGGCCGCTATGCGCTGCACATAGGCTCGGACGCAAGCTGCACCCTGTGTGCCACCTTGCTGGGTTACGAGCGCCAATGTCTGAAGCTGCCTGACGGAAACAAAGGCAGCTTGGATTTTGTTTTGGAAAACCATTCGCAAGGACTTGATATGGTAGTCGTTACTGGTACGCGCACCCCAAAATTGCTAAAAGATGCACCCATCATTACGCGCGTCATCACACAGGATGAGATTCAGCAATTGGATGTGACCAATGTGCAGGAATTGCTGCAGGCAGAATTGCCAGGGGTGGAGTTTACCTACTCGATGAACCAGCAAGTGTCGCTTAATATGCAGGGCTTTGGCGGTAATTCGGTGCTCTTCTTGGTGGATGGTGAGCGCTTGGCTGGAGAAACGCTTGATAATGTGGATTATAGCCGCCTTTCGCTGGGCGATATTTCACATATCGAGATTGTCAAAGGCAGTGCTTCATCGCTCTACGGCTCCAATGCTGTTGGCGGAGTGATTAATATTATCACCAAACAGAAAAAACAGCCGTGGTCGCTGAACCTGAACGCCCGCTATGGCTCCCATAACCAACAGCGCTATGGAGGCTCTGTCGGCTTTGATGTGAAAGGCGTCAACAATATGCTTACGGTGCAGTATGTGCACAATGATCCTATCACACTGAAGAATAGCGGTGATTTTGGTAGTGTATATGGTTTTAACTCGTTGGATATCAAAGATAAATTATCTTATTCTTATAAAGATATATTCAAAATCACAGCTCGCGTAGGCTACTTTTTCAGGGAGCGCGCCTCGCAGGAGTTGTCGCATGAGCGCTACCGTGACTTTAGCGGCGGCTTGAAAGGCGAGTATAATATTACAGCAGACGACGATATATCGCTCTCTTACGCCTTCGACCAGTACGACAAGAGCGACTTCTCCCTGTTGGACAAACTGGACGTGCGCGACTACAGCAACGTGCAGCACACGCTTCGAGGCATCTATAACCATACCTTTAATAAAAAGCATATCCTGACGGTAGGAGGCGACTATATGCGCGACTACCTGATGAGCTACCAGTTTGCCGACAACGGTGCCTATTATCAGCATACTGCCGATGCGTTTGCTCAGTTCGACTGGAATCCGCTCCGCAGCCTCAATGTGATTGCCGGGTTGCGCTACGATTACTTTTCAAGTGCCAACCTGCATCATGTGTCTCCCAAGTTGAGCTTGATGTATAAGTTCAAAAGATTCTCTATCAGAGCTTCTTATGCAAATGGGTTCCGCTCCCCAACTCTGAAGGAGCGGTACATGAATTTTGATATGGCCAGCATCTTTATGATTTACGGCAATCCTGATTTGAAGCCCGAAGTGAGCCATAACTTCAGTCTGGCCGGCGAGTACTCGTATGGCAACTACAACGTGACGCTGATGGGCTTTTACAATCGTGTGCGCGACAGGATAACAACAGCCTGGAATGGAGAAATCAAGGGGATGGTATATACCAACATGGCTCCGTTGCACGTGACAGGTGTGGATGTAAGTGCTTCTGCCAGCTGGAAATTCGGTCTGTCGGCACGTGTTTCCTACGTCTTCACCAAAGAGCTGATACCCAAAGGCGAACCCGAAATCTCCGTCACCCGCCCGCATTCGGCCACTTTCCGCCTTTGCTATGGCAAGGAGTGGAAGAAGTACGGCTTTACATTGTTGCTCAGCGGCCGTGTGCTCTCCAGCGTGACCTGCGACGAATATACTTCCATGACATCGTTCGACGAAACCCGCCGGGTGACCTATCCTGCCTACACCATCTGGAAGTTCGGCTTTAACCAGAAAATCGTGAAGGGTCTCCATGTGAATTTTGTGCTCGATAATATATTTAATTATGTGCCAGATTATTACTATAGTAATTCGCCAGCTACCACAGGCATCACCTTCACGGCGGGCGTCTCTATAGATGTGGATAAGTTTTTTCAAAAATAAAACTATATGAAAACCAAGCAACACACCCCCATGAATCCAAAAACTAAAAAGATCCTGTGCCTTTGCCTCATTGCGGCCGTTCTGCTTGCGGCCGTGCTGATATTCTGGTCATCGAAGGTAGCCCCAACGCGCATTGCCTTTGTCAATTACCAGATTACTTCTTTAGGGCAGATTGCCAAAAGCAACGACAGCCGTTTTATTAAAATAAAAGAGGTTGGAATTGACGAGTTGCACAAACTGCGCAAGTATGATATGGTGATGATAAACGCTATGGGCTTGCGTATTACCGAAGAACAGCGCCAGCAGATTGAGGATGCCTCCATGCGCACGGCAGTCCTCTCTACTGCAGTGACTAATCCAGCCAACTATATCGTGTCGGTGGATTCGCTGACTGCCGATACGTTGGCCCGCTACTTAAGCAACGGCTCCCGCAAGAATTATCGGAGTATGCTCAATTATATACGCAAGTGTGTGGATAAGAAGCTGTTATTTGTGCAAGAGCCGGAGCCTGTGGTGCCTGCATCACGCGATATGTTCTATCATATTGACCCTGCTCGTCCTGAGGATGAGGCTTTGGGTTTCAACACTTTGAAAGAATACGAGGCCTTTCTGAAAAAAGCTGGTCTCTACAAGGAGTCGGCGCCGCGCATCGTCATTACAGGTCAGATGGGCGATCCTACCGATTTGATTGCCGCCCTCGAGAAGAGTGGCAATATGGTTTATCCCGTTCGCAATATCAATGGGTTCATCATGAGCGGCCAAGCCGATTCGGTGCAGCCCTCCGCCATGATTAACATGGCCCATGGCCGTATGGGTGATGGGGTGGTTGCCTATCTCACGCGACAGAATATACCGCTTTTCACAACTGTATATGTGCCGCAGCTGACCGAAAAGTGGGAAGAAGACAAGATGGGCATGAGTGGCGGCTTCCTCTCGCAAAGTATTGTCACACCGGAGATTGACGGTGCCATTCGTCCCTACACTCTTTTTGCCCACCGTATCAATAAGGACGGCCTGCAAGAGGTGTATGCCGCTCCCGAGCGGTTGGCCGACTTTGTGGAAACGGTGAACCGTTATGTGGCGCTGAAATCAACCGACAATGCCGATAAACGGATTGTCATATATTATTACAAAGGACCAGGACAGAACGCCTTAACCGCCTCAGGTATGGAAGTGGTGCCCTCGCTCTATGCCGTGCTGCTCCGCCTGCAAGCCGCCGGTTATAAGGTGACTGGCTTGCCCGCCTCACCCGAGGCGCTTGCTCAAATGATACAACGACAAGGTGCTGTGCTGGGTACATACGCCGAAGGTGCTTTCGACACATTTATGAAAGAGGGTAATCCTGAGTTGGTTACGAAGAAACAGTATGAGTCGTGGACGGCCAGTGCCCTGCGTCCCGCCCGCTATGATGAGGTGAAACAGCTCTATGGTGACTTCCCTGGCTCCTATATGTCCACTGCCGACGGACGCTTGGCGGTAGCCCGCCTGCAGTTTGGCAATGTGGTTCTGATGCCACAGCCCATGGCCGGCTTGGGCGACAATGATTTCAAGATTGTACATGGCACAGACGCTGCTCCGCCACATACGTATATTGCTGCCTATCTCTGGGCACGCTATGCCTTTAAAGCCGATGCCATCATCCATTTTGGCACGCATGGCAGCTTGGAATATACCCCACGCAAGCAGGTGGCTCTCTGCGCCAACGACTGGCCCGACCGCTTGATTGGCACTGTGCCCCATTTCTACCTCTATACCATTGGTAATGTGGGCGAAAGCCTCATCGCTAAGCGCCGCTCGTATGCCACTGTTCTCTCGTATCTGACGCCACCGTTCATGGAGAGCAATGTCCGCAATATCTACCGCGAATTGTCAGAATCGATAAAGACCTATTATCATTATACAGAGAATGAGAATAATCCTAATGTCGAGAAGGTGAACCAGGCTTCGCTAAAGGTGAAGCGTCTGGCCGTGCAGTTGGGCATTCACCGCTCGCTGGAGCTCGACAGTGTGCTGACGGTTCCTTATACCGAGGAGGAAATTAACAGAATAGAGAATTTTGCCGAAGAGCTGGCCACCGAGAAGATGATAGGACGCCCGTACACCATGGGACAGCCGTATGAGGCCAAGTCTATCGAGAGCAGCGTTTATGCTATGGCAACCGAGCCGATTGCCTACAGCCTGTTGGCGCTCGACAAACTGCGCGGCCGTGCTGTAGCCGATGCCGAAAAGCACAAGACCTCTTTTACAGCTCGCTATCTCACGCCAGCCCGCAATCTGGTGACACGTTTGTTGGCTAACCCGTCACTGGCCACAGAGCAGTTTGTGTGTCAGACTGCCGGTGTCACCGCCGAAGAGCTGGCCAAAGCACGCGAGATTGCCGAAGCCCAGGCTCCTATGGACATGATGCTGATGATGCAGCAGATGGCCCGGGAGATGCCTGGCGCCGCTGGTGCGGCAGGCGGCCCCAAAGCCCATGCCCAGCAGTCGTCAAAGATGAAGATGATGATGCGCAGGATGGGCAAGAACATGGACCCTGAAAGGGCTTTGAAGATGGCCAAAATGATGGGGGCCGACAAGGAGGCGCTCGACAAGATGAAAAAGGCTATGGAGGCTAAGAAAGAGACTGCCCAACAACCGGCGGCCATGCCCGCACCTGAGCCCGAATTTTCGCAAGCCGAGATCAACTGGGCTATGGCGGTGACGGAAGTGGAACGTACCATACTGAATGTGGGTAAATATAGCAACTTGTTGAAAGATAGTCCGGAACAGGAGATGCTCTCTTTGCTCAATGCGCTGAATGGCGGCTTTGTTGCGCCTACTCCCGGCGGCGACCCGATAGTGAATCCCAATACGCTGCCTACAGGGCGTAACCTTTATGGCATCAACGCCGAGAATACGCCTTCTGAGGCTGCTTGGGAAAAGGGTAAGATGCTGGCCGAGAATACAATATCCATGTATCGCAAACGTCATAACGACAGCATTCCTCGCAAGGTTAGTTATACATTGTGGAGTGGCGAGTTCATCGAGACCGAAGGTGCAACCATTGCTCAAGTGCTCTATATGTTGGGTGTTGAGCCTATTAGGGATGCCTTTGGCCGTGTGACCGACTTGCGACTAATCCCCTCCAAGGAACTGGGACGCCCGCGCATAGATGTGGTTGTGCAAACCAGCGGCCAGCTGCGCGATCTTGCAGCCTCGCGCCTTTTCCTTATCAACAGGGCTGTGACCATGGCTGCCGAAGCCAAGGACGATGAGTTTGAAAATCAGGTGGCTGCAGGTGTAGTGGAGGCAGAGCGCGTACTGGTGGATAAGGGCCTCTCGCCCAAGGCGGCTCGCGAAGTGTCGCGTCATCGCGTCTTTGGTGGCGTGAATGGCGGGTATGGCACTGGCATACAGAGTATGGTGCAGGCAGGCGACCGTTGGGAAAAAGAACAGGAAATAGCCGATGTCTATCTCCATAATATGGGAGCCTACTATGGCGATGAACAGCAGTGGGAGACGGTGCAGCAGTATGCTTTCGAAGCGGCGCTGACAGGCACTGATGCTGTGATCCAACCCCGTCAAAGCAACACTTGGGGCGCACTTAGCCTCGACCATGTGTACGAGTTTATGGGTGGCCTGAATCTCGCAGTACGTAATGTGACCGGCAAGGACCCCGACGCCTATTTGAGCGATTACCGCAACCATAACCACATGCGCATGCAGGAGGTGAAAGAGGCTATTGGCGTGGAGAGCCGCACCACACTGCTCAACCCAAACTACATCTCGGAACAGATGAAGGGCGGTGCTTCGTCGGCAGGCAGCTTCGCCGAGTTGATACAGAATACCTATGGCTGGAATGTGATGAAACCCCAAGCGATAGATCATGAGATGTGGGACGAGATTTACGAAGTGTACGTGAAAGACAAATACAATCTGCAAGTGCACGATTTCTTCGAAACGCAAAATCCGGCCGCTTTGCAGGAGATGACCGCCGTGATGATGGAGACAGCCCGCAAGGGAATGTGGCCTGCTACCGAGCAGCAGCTGGCCGACATTGCCGAACTGCACACCCGTCTGGTGAATGACTACGATGCCGCCTGCTCGGGTACCGTCTGCGATAATGCCAAACTGCGCCAGTATATTGCTTCTAAAGTGAACCCGCAGACCGCCGCACAGTATCAGCAGCAGATTCAGAAGGCACGTCAGGCACAAAGCACCGCGTCTGACCAGCAGAATGTGGTGATGAAGAAAGAGGAACTCTCGCAGGCGGAGAAGACCAAGCATATTATCAGCAATGTGGCTGTGGGTGTCATTGTCGTCGCTGCCATCGCATTGATTATCTTTATGGTACGCCGTCGTCGTAAAGGAGAAAAGGAGTAGGCTATGCAGACCGTTGTTATCAGCATTATGGTATTGGCCGTATGGAGCGCCATCCTCAAGATGACCTTCTGTAAAACGCCCGCCGTCTGGATTGTCGCCGCAGTGTCGGCGGTCCTTATGGGCCTGGCGTGGCCGTGGGCTGTAGAGCAGAGCAAGACTCAGATTGCCGACTGGCTGGCCAATCCCTCGTTGATGGCCGACATCGCTGTGCTCATCACGGTGGAGGTGGCCGTGCAGATGTCGTTCTGCGTGATGTTTGTGTCGCAGCAGGACTATAGCCGCAAGCCGCTCAAAAGAGTGCTGTTTGTAGTGCTGAACTATATGCCTGGCATACTCTACTTTTTCGTGCTCTTTTCGCTCTTGGTTACGCTTGTCTTTGCACTTCCAGGAGTCTCTTTCCCTGTCATATCGTGGAGCTTGGCAGCTGCTGTCATGCTGCTCCTGCCACTGCTGGTATGGCTCACGTATCGCCTGCTGCCCGATGAAAGCACCCGCCTTGAGATGCTCTTCCTCGTCAATCTGCTCATCGCCCTCATGGGGGTCATTGCCACCGTCAATGGACGCACCGCCATGGCCAGCGTCAGCAGCGTCGAATGGCAAAGCCTGCTCACCGTGTTGGTCATCGTTCTCGTCGGCGCCCTCGCAGGCTTCTACCTGCGACGATTACGATACAGGATGCGAAATTCAAAAAACAAATAATAAAGAACAAAGGGACGCAGCACGCCGCGTCTGAAATTCAAAATTCAGAATTCAGAATTCAGAATTCAAAAACATAGCCTCCTTATAATTTCATAACTTAATATCTTCATAATCATAACTTTTAACTTTTAACTTTTAACTTTTAACTTTTAACTTCTCACTTTAATAACCCCTAATTCCCATGCATTACATTTCCGACATACTTTTCTGGATTTCAACAGGTTTGCTTGTGCCTGTCATTGTATTGTTGATTTATTTCTTTGTCCGTGCTCTGATTCTGGCGGGCAGTTTCTTTGGCCAGTACATCGATCGGCAGCGGGTGATGAAACGCGTCCAGCCCGATATCGACGCACTGACTGTCGCAGAGGTGGGGCAATTGGCCGACAAGTTGCCCACCAAGAGCCGCTCGCTTTTTGTGCTCTACCTCAAGCAGATGTTAGCTGCCGGCGACAATATCCCCAAGGTTGATAAAATCATGGCCGAGTATGAAAGCGCCGCCGACAAAGACCTTTCCATCTCCAAGATGCTCACCAAAATGGGACCCATGCTCGGTTTGATGGGAACGCTGATTCCCATGGGACCTGCACTCGTTGGCCTCTCTACCGGTGATATTGCCTCTATGGCCTACAATATGCAGGTAGCCTTCGCCACTACCGTTGTCGGCCTCTTCAGCAGTGCCGTCGGCTTTGCCACGCAACAGGCCAAACAACGCTGGTATATGAGCGAACTAAATGATTTGGAGTATGTTGCCAATCTTATCAAAGCCAAAAACGCATAGCCATGAGAAGACATCTGTTACGACGTGCTGATGACGATGACCCGATGAGTGTGGTCAGCAACCTGTTCGATGTGGCTATGGTGTTCGCGGTAGCGCTTATGGTGGCTTTGGTTACACGCTATAATATGACAGAAATGTTTAGTAAGGAAGATTTTACCATAGTCAAGAATCCTGGCAAACCCGATATGGAAATCATTACTAAAGAAGGGGAGAAGATAAACCGCTACACGCCGTCTGACGAGCAGAACTCTTCCGATAGTAAGCTGGGACGAAGGGTAGGGACTGCCTACGAACTGGAAAATGGAGAGATTATCTATGTGCCCGAATAGAAACAAATAGAAACCAGATATGCATAATGTCGGCAAGAGGATTGTTTTCAGCCGTTGTGTTGCCGGTTGAAATGGCCCCTTCCTCTGCCGACATTTTTTTTGTTATTTTTGCGCAAAAATAAATATTTATCAATGAACTTCTCAGGACTCATTATCGGCTTGGCAACTTTTTTGTGTATCGGCATTTTTCACCCTTTGGTCATTAAGGCGGAGTATTACTTTGGAGTGGGCTGCTGGTGGGTGTTTTTGCTGTTAGGATTGGCCAGTTGCACGGCTTCGCTGTTTATTGCCAACCAGATTGTTAGCATCATGCTCGGTGTACTGGGCTTCTCCAGTTTCTGGTCTATCATCGAATTGTTCAAACAACGCCGCCGCGTCGAAAAAGGTTGGTTTCCCCAGAATCCCAACCGCAAAAGCCGTTAACCTGATAAACGATTTGTCCATAAATGTCGTGTCACATCACCTGTTCACACTTTACAGCTCATTTCAACAATTAAACAGTTAAACATTTCAACAATAAATAACTCCGTAGTTTCTTAACTTCTAATTCCCACTATGATATCCATCCTTATTGGTCTTCTTATCCCTCTGTTTGGCACCATGTTAGGCTCGTCATTCGTCTTCCTGATGAAGGAGGAGATGTCGCCGCTGTTGCAGAAATCGCTATTGGGATTCGCTTCGGGGGTGATGGTGGCGGCATCGGTGTGGTCGCTCCTTATTCCTGCCATAGAAATGAATGCCGGTAGGGGAGCCATGGCGGTGTGGCCAGCCGCCATAGGTTTTGTGGTGGGCATTCTTTTCCTATTGCTTATAGATAATGTAACCCCTCACTTGCATAGTAGTACGGCCACGCCCGAAGGACCGCGGGCCAGACTCTCGCGGACAACGATGCTGTCGCTGGCCGTCACCATACACAACCTGCCCGAAGGCATGGCGGTGGGGGTGGTTTTGGCAGGATCCCTGCAAAGTGGGGTGGATATTTCACTGACGGCGGCGCTGGCATCGTCGGTGGGTATTGCCATCCAAAACGTGCCCGAAGGGGCCATTATTTCCATGCCCATGCGCGCTGAAGGCAACTCGCGTTGGAAATCCTTCTTGTTGGGCAGCTTGAGTGGGGTGGTGGAGCCGCTTGGCGGATTGGCGGTCATCCTGCTGGCATCGTTCATGGTGCCCATTCTGCCCTATATGCTTGCTTTTGCAGCCGGCGCCATGATGTATGTGGTTGTCGAAGAACTCATTCCCTCGGCCTCGGAAGGCGAGCATAGCAATTTGAGCACGCTTGGCTTTGCGGCCGGTTTTGTGCTGATGATGGTGCTCGATGTGGTGTTGGGGTAGTGCCCTCCCAAAAATAAAGATCCCGCTCCTACGTGAGACGGGGATTTTGTTTTCCCATATCGGCAGGAGCGGGATAGAGTCTAAAGAGTGTGATCCGTAAGTTAGTAAGTGACGATAGGTTCAAGCGTATTGGCCTGTTCAATCATTTTCTCTAACTCTTTTACGGTAGGAACGCGGTTGCAGAGGTTCTTCTGGGCGTTCACCTCTTCCAATTTGGGTTGCAGGTTGGCAGCCACACGGTGACGGAATTCCTTGACGGTGTCAACGCCAGCGGCTTCGAGCAGTTCGGCAAACTGGCCGGCGATGCCGTTAACGCGGAACAAGTCGGCATGGTTCGTCCATTTGAGGATAAGTTTCTCGGTGATGCCGGTAGCTTCGGCCATTTTCTCGCGACCTTTCTTGGTGGCGCATTGTGCGAGGAGGTCTTCGGTGGTTTTCACTCCGTTGGCTATCAGTTTCTGAGCGTAAACTTCGCCAACGCCTTCAATTTGATCAATTTTGTAAGCCATAATGTTGAGGATTTTGTTTGTAATAGTTTGGTTTGAAGATGGTTGTAAATCAATATTGCCGCACAAAGGTGGTTTTATGATTATCTTTTGCAAAGATAAAAAACATTTGGTTTGATTTATCCCCATAATTAGTGACTGGAAGAGATAAAAACCATTATTATTGATGATTGCACAGTTTTCTCAACTGTTCTATTTTTGCCATGTAAAAATCAAACAACACACAGCAATGACATTCATAGTCGCATTTTTGAATTAATAAATATTTTTTGGTTGGTAAAGTATTGTTCCGCACTCTCCGCAAGTGGCAACGCTGGTGGAGAGTGTTTGTTTTTGTTCTGAAGGCAGGGATGCATGGAATGCATTCGTTGAAAATGTATGGGTTATAAAAAAGAACGAGGCTTTAAGTGCCCCGCTCTAAATGTTTTCACAACGGAATAATCCTTATTGTGAATTGCTTCAATTTTGTTCTGCAAAGATAAATGTTTTTTTTCAACAATAGCATTTTCTTTCGTAAAAAAATATAATTTTGAACTTTCATTTCTTAACACGCAAATATATGAAGAAGATTCTGGGATTGGATTTAGGCACCAATAGCATCGGTTGGGCGGTGGTGAATGAAGCTGAAAAAGCTGACGAACAATCGTCTATCGTAAAATTGGGAGTTAGGGTAAATCCGCTCACTGTTGACGAACTGACAAATTTTGAGAAGGGCAAAAGCATTACGACTAATGCCGACCGAACTCTCAAACGCAGTATGCGACGTAATTTGCAACGATACAAACTGCGCCGTGAACACCTGATAGAGATATTGAAAACCAATGGTTTTATCTCCGATGACACCATTTTGTCAGAAACGGGTAATCGTACAACTTTTGAGACATACCGATTGAGAGCGAAGGCTGCAACCGATGAAATTTCGCTTGAAGAATTTGCCCGTGTGCTGTTGATGATAAACAAGAAACGCGGTTATAAGAGTAGTCGGAAGGCTAAAAACACGGAAGAGGGACAACTGATTGACGGTATGGAGATTGCCAAACGTCTGTATGACGAAAATATTACTCCAAGCCAATTGTCGTTGGAGTTGCTGATGAGTGGCAAAAAATACCTCCCAGATTTTTATCGGTCTGATTTGCAAGCAGAATTTGACAAGGTTTGGAATGTGCAAAAGCAATTCTACCCAGAATTGTTGACCGAAGAGTTGAAAGAAAACTTGAAAGGGAAAAATAAGACTCAAACGTGGGCCATTTGCCAAAAACCGTTTGCACTTGTCGGTATTAAACGCAATACTAAAGGCGATGAACAACGAAAGGAAAACTATCGTTGGCGAGTAAAATCTCTTTCTGAGAAATTAGAGCTGGAAGAATTAGCCGTTGTTTTACAAGAGATTAACGGTCAGATTAACAACGCTAGCGGCTATCTTGGCGACATCAGCGACCGAAGTAAGGAACTCTATTTCAACAATCAAACCGTCGGACAATATCAGATGGCACAGTTGGACAGGAATCCGAACTACAGCCTAAAAAATCAAGTTTTCTATCGTCAGGACTATCTGAATGAGTTTGAACGGATTTGGGAAACGCAAGCAAAATTTCATAAGGAACTAACGCCCGAACTCAAGAAAGAGATTCGCGATGTGGTTATTTTCTACCAGCGTCCGCTCAAGTCGCAAAAGGGTTTGATTTCGTTCTGCGAGTTTGAGAGCCGACAAATTGAGGTTGAGGTCGATGGCAAGAAAAAAATGAAAACCATCGGCTGCCGCGTGTGTCCAAAATCGTCGCCGTTATTCCAAGAGTTCAAAATTTGGCAAAGGCTGAACGATGTGGAAGTGTCGGGCATGATTGTGCCAAATCAGCAGAACGATTTGTTAGGATTGGAAAAAGATTATACATACGGCAAACGTCGCTTATTCCAAGAAGAGAAAGAATTGTTGTTCGCCGAGTTGAACTACAAAGAGAAACTCTCGAAAAACGAAGTTCAAAAACTGCTGTTTCCACAACAGAAAGATGTCGATATGAATTTCAAAGAGTTGGACGGCAATCGCACCCAAGCCGAATTGTTCAAAGCATATCAGGCCATTGCCGAAAGAAGCGGCCACGATGTTGGAGATTTGTCAAAAATGTCAGCAAATGAGATGCTTAGTCGCATTTCTGCTATTTTTAGCGCTATTGGCATCAATACCGACATATTGACATTCGATTCTGACCTTGAAGGTAAGGATTTTGAGCAACAACCCATGTTCCGTTTGTGGCATCTGCTCTATTCGTTTGAAGGCGACAATTCAGCTTTGGGTAACGAGAAATTGATTGAAAAATTGCATGATACATTCGGTTTTGAAAAAGAATATGCCGCTATTCTTGCCAATGTTGTATTCAAAGAGGCGGGCGATTATAGTAGCCTGAGTACAAAGGCTATACGAAAAATTCTGCCTCATTTGAAAGATGGCAACGACTATAGTGTGGCTTGCGAATATGCTGGTTATCGTCATTCCAAGCAGTCGCTTACAAAAGAGGAAATTCAAAATAAAGTTCTGAAAGACAAGTTGGAACTTCTTCCACGCAATAGTTTGCGCAATCCTGTGGTTGAAAAGATTCTCAATCAGATGATTAACGTAGTCAATAGCATCGTTGCTGAATATGGCAAACCCGACGAGATCCGCATTGAGTTGGCACGTGAACTAAAAAAATCAGCAAAGGAACGAGAAGAACTTTCGAAGTCAATCAACGAAACAACTCGACTGCACGATGAATACGTCAATTTGTTGCAGAAAGAGTTCGGACTTTCGCACGTGAGCCGAAACGACATTATTCGTTACAAATTGTATGAAGAATTGAAGGACACAAGCTACCATACGCTTTACACCAATACATATATTCCTCACGAAAAACTCTTCAGCAAGGAGTTTGACATTGAGCACATCATTCCACAAGCTAAGTTGTTCGACGATTCATTCTCAAATAAAACATTGGAGGCTCGCCAAGCCAATTTGGATAAATCGAATACTACGGCTTTCGATTTTGTAGCCACTAAGTATGGCGAAGAATTTGCCAATGGAGAGTATAAGGCGCGTATTGATAAGTTACTGGCTGATAAAGTTATCAGTAAAACTAAACATGATAAATTGCTGATGAAAGAGGCTGACATTCCAAGCGGCTTCATCAATCGTGACTTGCGCGATTCACAATACATTGCCAAGAAAGCACGTGAGATTTTGGAAGAGTTGGTGCGTTTTGTTGTGCCGACAACAGGCTCCGTTACCGACCGCTTACGCGATGATTGGCAACTTGTTGATGTTATGCAGGAACTCAATTGGAATAAGTACGACCAACTGGGGATGACAGAAATAATTGAAGGTCGTGATGGACAACGCATCCGCCGCATAAAGGATTGGACCAAGCGCAACGACCATCGCCACCATGCTATGGACGCTCTCACAATCGCCTTCACCAAACGCTCGTTCATTCAATATCTGAACAACTTGAACGCCCGCGTGCAAAAAGGTGTTGATGATTGGATTGACCTCGACATGGTTGAGATTTCCGACTTGAGCAAAGAGGATAAAACAAAGGCGGTTTATGCCATTGAAAGGAAAGAACTTTATCGTGATAATCACGGCAAATTGCGTTTCAATCCACCAATGCCGCTCAATGAGTTCCGCGCCGAAGCCAAACGTCAACTTGAAAATACCTTGATTTCAATCAAGGCGAAGAACAAGGTAGTAACGCGCAATATAAACATATCGAAAAAGAAGTCGGGTGTGAACAAGAAAGTGCAGCTCACTCCACGTGGGCAACTGCATTTGGAAACAATCTACGGCAGCAGCAAGCGATATGAAACAAAAGAGGAAAAAGTAAACGCAAGTTTTGATGCAGAGAAGATTCAGACGGTGGCAAGCAAACGCTACCGTGAGGCATTGCTGTCTCGACTGAACCAGTTTGGCGGTGATGCAAAAAAAGCCTTTACTGGCAAAAATACATTGGACAAAAATCCGATTTGGCTCAATGCTCAGCACACCGAAAAAGTGCCAGAAAAGGTTAAAACCGTTAGCTTTGAAACCATCTATACCATCCGTAAAGAGGTTTCGCCCGACTTGAAGTTGGACAAAGTTGTAGATGCGCGTATCCGCAAAATATTGGAAGATAGATTAGCAGAGTATGGCGGCGATGCAAAGAAAGCCTTCTCAAATCTTACCGAAAACCCAATTTGGCTCAACCAAGAAAAAGGCATAGCCATCAAGCGAGTGACGATAACGGGCATCAGCAATGGCGAACCTTTGCACGACAAACGCGACAAAGATGGCAACCTGATTCTTGATGAAAAAGGCAACAAACAACCGGTCGATTACGTGAATACGGGCAACAACCACCATGTGGCTATCTACCGCAAGCCGAAATTGGACAAGAACGACCAGCCTGTGCTCGACGAGAATGGCGACATCGTCTATGAACTTGACGAGAAGATAGTTTCGTTTTACGAAGCCACTTCGCGCGCCATGCAGCATTTGCCTATCATCGACAAGACTTATAAACAGTCAGAAGGTTGGCAGTTCCTGTTCACAATGAAACAGAACGAGTACTTTGTGTTTCCGCGCTACGATGCTGATGGCAACATGACATTCAACCCCTTGGAACACGATGAGGCATGGTTCAAGAATCCAGAAAACTATGCTGAGATAAGCCCAAATTTGTTTAGGGTGCAGTCAATTTCCAAAGTTATGTATGGGAATAATGCCGTTCGCGATTACATATTCAGGTACCATTTGGAAACTACGGTTACATCCAAGTTAAAAGGATTTACTTATCAACAACATAAATCATTAGCTTTTGCTGACAAGATTGTCAAAGTTCGTGTAAATCATATTGGGCAAATAGTTTCTGTGGGCGAATATTAAAAATGAAATTCTATGAGCAACATAAAACTATTTCAAGACAAGAAAATCCGCTCCATTTGGAACGATGAAGAGGAACAATGGTATTTTTCCGTTGTGGATGTGGTTGAGGCTTTGACAGATTCACCCAACCCTCGTCAGTATTGGCGGAAAATGAAAGATCGCGATTTGAAAGAATATGAAACGTACCCATTTTGGGTACAGTTGAAATTGACTGCACTAGATGGGAAAAACCGCGCAACTGATTGTGCCAACGTCAAGGGACTTTTCCGCATCATCCAGTCCATCCCGTCGCCAAAGGCCGAACCGTTCAAGCAGTGGCTGGCACAAGTGGGCTATGAGCGTATGCTCGAAATAGAGAATCCTGAATTGGCTCAGGAACGAATGAAGGAGCTCTATGAAAAGAAGGGCTACCCAAAAGATTGGATTGACAAGCGTTTGCGCGGTATTGCCATTCGCCAGAATTTGACCGATGAATGGAAACGGCGAGGCATTACCAAAGACCAGGATTATGCCATCCTTACCGCAGAGATTTCCAAAGCCACTTTCGGTATGACACCATCGGAGTACAAGGAGTTCAAAGGTCTGACCAAGAAGAATCAGAACCTTCGCGACCACATGGATGACTTGGAGCTGATTTTCACTATGTTGGGCGAACGTGTCACTACCGAAATTTCACAAAAGGAGAATCCGAAGGGTTTTGATGAGAGTCGTAAGGTAGCCAAGCGTGGTGGTAGAGTGGCCGGGATTGCCCGCAAGGAAACCGAGAAAGAACTTGGTCGCAGCGTGTCCAATCCTAACAACTTCTTGCCGTCGTCGGAACAACCCAAAGCCATTGAATCAAATGAAGAAACGAACCCTCAGTTTTAGCAACCCGGCCTATTTGTCTCTCAAAGACAATCAGCTGGTGATTCGTCTTCCCGAAGTGGAAAACAACGATACTCTGCCTGACAGCTTTAAGCAAAATGCTGTGCGAACCATTCCGGTGGAAGACATTGGAGTTGTTCTTTTAGACAATAAGCGTATCACTATTACGCAGGGTTTGCTGGAGGCATTGTTAGAGAATAATTGCGCGGTAATCACCTGTGATAATCGCAGTATGCCGTGTGGACTGATGTTGCCCCTTGAAGGTCATACCATACAGCAGGAACGTTTTACACAACAAATTGAGGTCTCGTTGCCGCTTCGCAAACAGTTGTGGCAGCAGACGGTGGTGCGCAAAATAGAGAATCAGGCGGCGGTGTTGCGCAAATATGTGGGATGTGAAACGGGCAACATGGACAAATGGGCAGCGGCCGTGCGTAGTGGCGATGCCGATAATATGGAGGCTCGTGCAGCTGCTTATTATTGGGCTAATATATTTCCTGATATACCTGATTTTACACGCCGTCGAGATGGCGCATATCCAAACAATTGGCTCAATTACGGTTATGCTATTTTGAGAGCCACGGTGGCACGCGCGTTGGTGTCGGCGGGATTGCTGCCTACACTGGGCATTCACCATCATAACCGCTACAATGCCTATTGTTTGGCCGATGACATAATGGAGCCATATCGTCCGTTTGTGGATGAGCGGATAAAGCAAATGATGAAAGATATGCCCGATGAAAAAGAAATCTCTAAGGAAGTAAAAGCCGCATTGCTTACCATACCAGTTATGGATGTGATGATTGACGGGAATAGTGGGGTATTGATGGTGGCGGTGTCAAAGACAGTTGCTTCACTGCAGAAATGTTATTCCGGAGAACTCCGCAATCTGATTTATCCTATGATGAAATAAACATCTGTATGCGTTGAAAGTCCATTATTCATTATGGATCGTTTCAGCGAATATAGAATCATGTGGGTGCTGGTATTTTTCGATTTGCCTACCGAAACTAAAAAAGAGCGCAAAGCATACGCCGATTTTCGCAAAAATTTGCAGAAAGACGGATTTAATATGTTCCAGTTTTCGATATATGTGCGCCATTGTGCCAGCGCTGAAAATGCTGATGTGCATGTGAAACGGGTAAAACGCTTATTGCCTGAATATGGTCAAGTAGGCATATTATGCATTACTGACAAACAATTTGGAAGTATTGAGTTGTTTTATGGACGAAAACCGGCTGAAGCCCAACCAGTGCCGCAGCAGTTGGAACTTTTTTAGTCAAAAACAGCATATTACAAACAAAGAAACAGACTCTTTGCGATGAAAAATTTACTCCGCAAGGAGTCTGTTTACAACCAAAACTGCTGTTTTTTTCTTTTCTAAAAATCCTCGTAAGTTGTTCTTTTAATGTTGTTTGCCCATGTTCTGTTTTAGTTGTTTGGCAAAATTACAAAATTTGAAAGCAATTCACAACGCGAACTGGTAAACACGAAGTTCCGAACGGGTTTTAGTTGTTTGGCAAAATTACAAAATTTGAAAGCAATTCACAACGATTATGTTCAGGTTGTATATGAACGATATGTTTTAGTTGTTTGGCAAAATTACAAAATTTGAAAGCAATTCACAACGGATATTGCGCGCGCAATAGAATTTCACAAGTTTTAGTTGTTTGGCAAAATTACAAAATTTGAAAGCAATTCACAACGGCAGCAGCGGCGACTATGCTAAAATCGGCGTTTTAGTTGTTTGGCAAAATTACAAAATTTGAAAGCAATTCACAACAAATGCTTTGGCGTTTAAATCGTAGTGTTAGTTTTAGTTGTTTGGCAAAATTACAAAATTTGAAAGCAATTCACAACCCACCGCCGACAGCATCACAGTGGCCGTGTGTTTTAGTTGTTTGGCAAAATTACAAAATTTGGAGCAGATTGGCTGCGCCGAGGCGCAGCCAATTAGTGAATGCAATTCACAATATAATAGGGTGATGTTAGAAATCAATAGCGTATTCGAGAATGCCCGGATATCTGTCTGTCGGACCCTTGAACGTAGCCGTCCGTTTCAGCACAAAGCTCTCTTCTCCGCGGCATGCATATATGCGCACGTTGACATCCGCTTGATATGCGGAAGTATAAGCTATGACTTTGGCAACGAAATTAGGTGTTACAGGGCCAAAAGTCTCTGAAAAATACTTGCCCGTATTGAACGACTGTGCACCGTATTCAGTGTTGACTGTGATAAAACTGATGTCGCCTGTATAGTTGGTGTTCACGTCAACTTCGTATCGGATGTAGTATCTGACGTTTAAACGTTCGCAACCTGTCAACAGAACAGTGGTAACAAGCATAGTTGCGATAAGAAATATCTTTTTTATGCGCCTGTTTAATAGTGTGTTACGATAACAACCCCTTCACCACTTCGGCGATGGTCTTGTTGTCGGCCTGGCCGGCCAGCTTCTTGGTGGTGAGGCCCATCAGTTTGCCCATCTCCTTGATGCCCGAGATGTTGTGCTCGG
Organism: Bacteroidales bacterium; assembly: GCA_017454945.1. Lineage (GTDB taxonomy): Bacteria > Bacteroidota > Bacteroidia > Bacteroidales > WCHB1-69 > JAFTCA01. Next base: position 4,206 of record JAFTCA010000039.1, on the reverse strand, counting down.
CAATCAGTCCTTGCACCACCGCCTTGATTTCGTCAACCGACAGCTGCTTGGGCAAGTACTTGGCAATGACTTCGTATTGCGCCATCTCTTCGTCGTACAAGTCCTGGCGGTTCTGCGCTTTGTACAGCTCGGCCGACTCTTTGCGCTGTTTCACCAACTTCTGTATCAGGCCCATCTCGGCTTCGGTGGTCAGCTCAGCACTGCCGCCCTTCTCGGTCTTAAGCAGCAAAATGGCTGATTTGATGGCACGTAATGCATTCAGTTTTTCTTTCTCCTTGGCCAGCATGGCGGCCTTGATGTCATTATTTATTTGTTGTTCTAAACTCATGATATATAGTTTTATAGGTTGATTTATAAATGAAATCGTTATCTTTTAAGCGGTCGTTTAACCTCATTCGCAAAAATAAGAAATAACGAAGTGCAATTTACAATTTATAATTGATAATGTACAATTGATAATTATTTGTTCTTTGTTATTTGTTCTTTGTTCTTGAATTCATCTCTCCGTTTCCCATTTTCAGTTTTCCGTTCTCCATAAAAAGTGTATCTTTGCTGCCACAAACATAGCAACAATGGCAAAATTACAGCGAACCCCTTTAAGCGAACGTCCTTTCCCCGACTATACCCATAGCGAAGAAATGTGGAATATGGGCACCCATCTGTTTGGGGCCTTCTGCACGTTGGCGATGATGTATATCGCTGTGCGTTCGGCCCTTCTCAGCGGATCATCGTTGGCGGTGGTCAGCACGGTGGTGTATATGGTGGCCATATTGGCCATGTTTTCCCTGTCGGCCATCTACCACGGTTTGCCTAAAGGGATGCCCAAACAAGTGATGCGGGTGGTCGATCATTGCAATATATTTATCACTATTGCAGGTACTTATACGCCTATTACGTTGTTGGGAATCTGCTCTGTGAATCCAACTCTGGGATGGTGGATTTTCGGTATAGAGTGGGGACTGGCACTGGTGGGCATTGTCTTCAATGCCATCGACTTGAAAAAGTATTCCAAATTCTCTATGGCTTGCTATCTGGGTATGGGCTGGTGCGTGCTGATCAGTTTGCGCGAAACCATCCAAGCCATGACACTGACCGGCTTTATGTGGATTATTGCTGGCGGTGTGGCTTACACCATCGGCGCCATCCTTTATATGGTAGGCAAGAAGAGACAATGCCGATATATGCACACGGTATTCCACGTGTTTGTGGTGATTGCCGCTGTGCTGCAGTTTATCGGAGTTTGGAAATATCTCCTGTAATTAGGGTTATTCTTTCTTTTTGCGGATTACCGCATGCAATTTCAGTCCTTTACGCTGCTCAAACGATTCCAGAATAAGGTCTGCCTCCTGACAAAGCTGTTTTATCTCCGCTTGATTATAGCAGTGAACATCACCGTAGCCGAGGAGGTTGAGGAAAGGTAGCTCAATTTTGTTGACGAACCAGTGTACAATGGGGTTTTTCATCGTCATATCGCGAAGAATGAGTCTCCCACCAGGGCGCAAGCAGCGTTTAACACTTTGAAAAAAATCTTGCGGGTGAGGGTAGTGGTGTATGCTTTGCGAACAGATGATGACATCGAAACTGTTGTCGTCGAAGGGTAGATTCTCGCAATCGCCGCAAACGAAGATGGTGTTGGGCAGTTGCTTGCGCTTCGCTACTTCTATCATCTTGGGTGTGAGGTCGATGCCTGTAAAATGGGCTTCGGGGAAGCGGCTGCTTAATAGCGAAAGCATGGGCGCCGTGCCACATCCTGCATCCAGAAGGTCTGTAAATGGTTCCTTTTCAATTTCTTCCAGGATGTCTGGATAATCTTTTTTGCAGATGTTATAAACACCGGCATGGTCGGTTTCGTATTTTTCTGCAGCACGACTAAACTCGCTTACAGATAATTCTTTATAGCTTTTTGATGATCTCATGACTCTTGTTTGTTTTTACATGCAAAAGTAGAATTAGGCAGTTGCAGACGCAATACCTAAAAATGATGATTTTAAAGCTATAGTGTCATAAAAAAACGGGTGCGATTTTTTCGCACCCGTTTTTCTATAAAGTCAATCTGTTATTTCTTTATCAGTTTGTTTAGCAGTCCTCCAAGAATACTTTTGCCTGAGCCCTGAGCCGTGCTGCCACCCAGAATTGAGCCCAGAAGGTCGCCAATGTTGCCCGAGAGTTTGAGGCTGCCCAGTACGGAGAGCAGTTTCGGAGCGATGGAAGCCAAAATGTTGGATACCTGATCTTTGGCAACGCCGGTCTGTTTGCCCAGCGATGAGAGGATGGATTCAAGATTGCCGCCGAAAACTTTCGACAGAATCTTTTTACCGTCTTCAAGGTTCAATGCGAACGATTGTCCTGCGTGGTTGCCAAGGGCTTGCGTCAGCGCGGCGGCACCGTCAGCCGTGGCGGCGTTCTTCTTCATGGCATTCAGAAACTGGGGAATGGCAGATTGGATGACCGAAGTGATCTGGTTTTTGTCGATGTTTAATTTTTTGCTGATCTCGCCAATCATTTCGTTGTCGGTGAGGGATGAGATGAGTTTGCTTAAATCCATGATTTTATGTTTTAAAAGGTTAATAGATGCGATATTGTCATTGCAAAAATAGGGAAAATGTTGGTTGATTCTTTTGAAAAAAAAGTAGGGGCGAAAGAAAAATTCGCCCCTATTTATTTGTTGTTTTAGTTCGGTTTTTGCTTCGCAAAACCTTTATTTTTAGTTCGGTCTTTGCTTCGCAAATCCCGCAATAACTTCCTCACCTCGGCAAAGCTCAAGCTTTCGCTTGGCTTTGCACTCGGTTCGTCGTTATTTTACCTCCTCGAAGTCCACGTCTTGAACTTCTTGGTCGTTGCCGTTGTTGGTGTTACCGCCTTGGGCACCGCCGGCTTGCTGGTTGAAACCGCCGTTGAAGTCGGCGCCGGGCTGTTGTTGTGCACCGCCATTCTGTTGGTACATCTTGGCTGAAGCGGCCTGCCATGCGGCTTGCAGTTCGGCTGTGGCAGCGTCAATGCCGGCCATGTCCTTCTTGCCGTGAGCCTCTTTCAACTTGGCAGCAGCGGCTTCAATCTTAGCCTTGTCGTCAGCGGGAACCTTGTCGCCAAATTCCTTCAGCTGCTTTTCGGTCTGGAATACCAGACTGTCGGCGGCATTCAGTTTGTCGATCTCTTCCTTAGCCTTCTTGTCGGCTTCGGCGTTGGCTTCTGCTTCGGCTTTCATACGCTTGATTTCGTCGTCTGACAAGCCAGAGGAAGCTTCAATTCTGATCTTCTGCTCCTTGCCGCTGGCTTTATCCTTGGCGGTTACGTTCAAGATGCCGTTGCTGTCGATATCGAAGGTTACCTCAATTTGAGGCACGCCTCTCATGGCTGCGGGTATGCCGTCGAGGTGGAAACGGCCGATGCTCTTGTTCTGTGCGGCCATCGGACGCTCGCCTTGCAGCACGTGGATCTCAACCGAAGTCTGATTATCGACTGCCGTGGTGAAGGTCTCGGTCTTCTTTGTAGGAATGGTGGTGTTGGCTTCAATCAGCTTTGTCATCACGCCGCCAAGGGTTTCCAGACCTAATGACAGAGGTGTTACATCCAGCAACAGGATGTCGGTAACATCACCGCTGAGCACACCGCCCTGGATAGCAGCACCTACGGCTACTACTTCGTCGGGGTTAACGCCCTTTGAAGGCACTTTGCCGAAGAACTCTTCCACTATCTTCTGGATGGCGGGGATACGTGTCGAACCGCCGACGAGGATAACTTCGTCAATATCAGATGTCTTCAGGTTGGCATCTGCCAAAGCTTTCTTGCACGGTTCAATGGTGGCACGGATCAAGTCGTCGCACAACTGCTCGAATTGGGCACGGGTCAGTGTTCTTACCAAGTGTTGCGGCACACCGTCGATAGGCATGATGTAAGGCAGGTTGATTTCGGTGGAGTTGGAGCTTGACAGCTCAATCTTGGCCTTTTCGGCAGCCTCTTTCAGACGCTGCAGGGCCATGGCGTCTTTTCTCAAATCCACGTTGAAGTCCTTCTTGAACTCATCGGCCAGCCAGTCGATGATCTTATGGTCGAAGTCGTCACCGCCGAGGTGGGTATCACCGTTGGTCGATTTTACTTCAAACACGCCGTCGCCCAGTTCCAGGATGGAGATATCGAAAGTACCGCCACCGAGGTCGAATACGGCAACTTTGGAGTCCGATTTCTTCTTGTCCAGACCGTAGGCCA
>JAFTCA010000038.1 GCA_017454945.1 Bacteroidales bacterium | reverse complement strand
TTGGCTGAAGCTCACTGCCACCGAGAAGAAGAACAAGCTCGCTTCACTTGGCGTTGACGCTCCTGAGGTTGTTCCCACACAGGAATACCGTCAGCAGGGCTTCGACAACTGGGAGCTGACCGACGATCACGGTATGCACATCTTCGGTTTGGCAAAAGACCAGAACGGCAAGGAGTACTACATGGTGAAGAACTCATGGGGCGAGTACGGCGACTACAAAGGCATCTGGTACATGACCAAAGCCTATATCGCCGGCAAGACAATGGACTTCCTCGTCAACAAAAACGCCATTCCAAAGGATATCCGCAAGAAGCTGGGAATTTAACCGAACCCCTAACGACCCCACCCTACCCCTCCCCAAGGGAGGGAGTATGGGAAGACTTTCAAAAGCATAAGGCTTATATACAATAAGGTGGAAGCATCAATTGGTGCTTCCACTTTTTTTGTTATATTGTATTAGGTGGCAGTACGACGTGAGTTCAACGAGTCTTCCTCGCGCGCGCGTATTACCCAGACCTTTTCAATAAAAATCCTACATCGTGCACAAGCCCTATAAATACAGGGTTTTACGATGGTTTTATCCTTCACAACCCTACAAACTTCCTACAAATTTTGGGGAGTATTATTCCGTAAACATCGAAAAGCACAAAAAAGTGAAAACAATTAGCGAAAAGGATACTTATATTCTATAATGACTGTGCACTCGCTTCTACAATTACAAAGAGATTGCTTTATGATGCTCAAAATTGCTTGTTTTACCCCTTCAACACCCTAATTTTGGGGGTATAATACAGTTGTCTGGCAAAAGAGGCTTTTTTGATCAGTGAAAGAGGCTCCGTTGGTGACCAAAAGAGGCTCTTTGGGAGGGTAAAAGGGCCTCTTTCAGAGACATGTGTAACAAAATTGTCTGAAATTGTAGGATATTTTCGAGCAACCGAATTGCAAACACTTGATAATCAACACCTTATAAATGCAGCGTAGGATGTAGGATATTTATTTAAAAATCCCAGGAGGCAGGAAAACGGGAATCGTATTTTCTTCGAAAACATTTGGAAGAAAAGGAAAAGATGCGTTATCTTTGAGCTTTTTCAAAGCTCGAAAGGCTACGGGTAGGCGCCCCTTTGGACGGGAATGGTTAGGCTGCGTCTCAGAAAAACCAAAATAAACTTGGCTTTTCGTTCGACTTGCACTAAATTTGCAAACAAAAGATGAAGACATGAACGAAAGTTGTCAGACACGACGCATGTTTGGGCACGACTACGCTGTGCCTGGAACATACGAGGTAACCATTGTGGTTGCTGGCAGACGTCCTGTTTTTGGCGAGATTATAGGCACCACGAAGATGGATGGAAATGAGCCTCGTCTCAAACCATCAATACTTGGGCAAGCCGTTCTTGATAACGAGATTCCGAAGATAAACCACTATTATCCGATGGTTAGTATTTGGCAGGTATGCATCATGCCAGACCATATACATTTGATCATCCGTATTAATCAACCGCTACCTCCGAGCAAGCACCTCGGTATTATCGTTGGCGCATTCAAAGGCGGCATCAGTCGCGCTTGGTGGAAATTAGACGCCACCGTGTCTGCGGCATCAGCCGGAGAATCACGCCCTTCGCTCTTCGGACCTAATTATAATGACCATATCCTTATGCGCGACGGTCAGCTGGAGAATTGGAAGCGGTACCTTCGCGATAACCCTCGCCGTTACATGATGCAACGCGAATATCCCGATTTGTTCCAGCGTACCTTATGTATCACTATCGGCGGCATACGATACAGCGCATTCGGGAATATGCTTCTCCTTCGGCAACCTGAAAAGCATCAGGTGTTCTTCCACCGACGCACGAATGGCATACCTACAGAAGATACCGATTTTTGGAAGACCGAAAGCCGGCGATTGATTTCTGCTGCCAATAGCGGTGACGTGTTGGTTAATCCAGGCATTTCTGAATGCGAGAAACGGATAAAGGAAACCGCTTTGAAACAGAAACTGCGAATGATTCACGTGCAAATCAACCCCATCGGCCGATACTGGAAACCGGAATACAGCCGCTTCGAAGCCTGCGCTCATGGCTCACTTCTGATTCTTGCTCCGTGGCCTGAGGATATACCCAACTTCACCAGCGACTACGAACGTTTCCATTACCTCAACCATCTGGCCGAGACCATCTGTGCCATTAGCCATACTACGGAGGTGGCAGTGCAAGGCTTACGCCATGCACACGGTGGTTGACTTTCACACACAAAAAAACCCTCACCCTTTCGGATGGAGGCTTGGGGAATATATGTTGATTGTGTCAGGGGTAAAGGTTATGATGTTCGAACATTAGCGGCGACCGCCGAAGGTGGTGCTCGATGAACGGTTGGTGGATGGAGCTTTCGCCGTAGCGCTTCCGAAGGAACCACCGCTTCTATTAGACGAACCTGAACCGAAGGTTGTCGAGCCGTGTGAAGTCGAGCCTGAACGATGATAGTTCGAAATCGTACCGGTGTGGTGGTTCGGAGCAGTTGTTGCAACATGGTTCTTTGGAGCCGGACCTGCGTGAGGAGTCTTCGGCGCATTCGAGTGCCAGTTGATCTGTCCTCTTACGCTCGGACCATGATAGGCATGATAGGCTGCCGGACGCGGACGATAGTAGTGATGACGGTTGCTGTAGGTGCGATAGACACCAAAGGCAAACGTGTTGTTGTACCAGTCAACAGGACGATAGAAGTAACTGATGGACAGATACTTGTCGTACTGATAGGCTGAGAGGATATAACGCAGCTCGGTGTTGCGGTGCGTCCAGTAGGCGCCATAGAGATTACTGCCTGAGGTAATCGCCATCAGATAGTCGAGATTGACTTTATAGACATCCTCATACTGGCTGTCGGAAAGAACCAGTTCGTAGGCCATCTTGTCGGTGAGGAACAAAGCTTCGTCGCGAGCCTGTGAGTATGTCATCGCTTTGGTGGAAACAACTATCGTTGTCAGCATCACCAGAATCATCATCTTTTTCATAATTGTACCTTTTTAATGTTAGACGATCTTTTTTCAACGCTTCCGTCTTTCGACAGGATTTGTTTTCTGGTGGCAAAGTAACGACATTTTCCACACGTGGCGAAAGGAAAAATCCTAATTCACAAGAGGATTTTCCCTAAACTTGAAGAGGGATTCCGGTTACTCTCCGTCAATATCGAACTGCAGGGTAGCCCCATCACTACGCACATCCATCGTTACAGGAGCGCCCATCACCAACGGCAGGTTGACATCGCCATGACCGCCCGGGAAGCCGCAGAGGACAGGGATATTGTATTTTTTCAGGTATTCATGGAGCATCGCCTCCACACTATCGTAGGTGAACTCCTGGTTGCAATCGGTGAACTCGCCCAGGATGATGCCTCGGCAACGCGACAGTACGCCGTTCATCATCAGGATATTAAACTGGCGGTCGATATTGTGCATCGACTCCTCTACTTCCTCTATGAACAGGATGATGTCGGGATGGGCTGTGGCATCGGCCTGTGAACTCAGATTGGGTGCAAACGTACAAAGGTTGCCGCCCACAAGGACACCCGTTGCTCTTCCCGTAATATTCTGCGGATGAGCAGGCAACTCATAACGCGGCACCTTACCCATCAACAGGTCGCGCATCAGCGTGCTGGTGTCGTCGGTACCGCCTTTGGCCAGAAACGAACACATCGTGCCGTGAATGCTCATCACACCTGCGTTCTGCCACAAGCCGTGAAAGGTGGTTATATCGCTGAAGCCGACAATCCATTTGGGAGAGGTTGCCAACTCGCGCAGCGTAAGGTCGTTGATCATCTGAATGCTACCATAGCCGCCACGATTGCAAACGATGGCTTTGACAGAAGGGTCGCTCAACGCCCATCGGATATCACTCACACGCTCGGCAACGGTGCCGGCATACTTGCCCACAAACTGCTTGCCCACATTCGGTCCGATAACGGGGTCCAACCCCCAGGAGCGCAACACATCAGCCGCTTTTGTCACATTCTCCATCGATGTGAAATACGACGGCGAGATGAGCGCTACCTTGTCGCCAGCTTTCAGATAGTCGGGTTGCATACAGTTGAGCCGCTGCATGGTCGGTTTGGCAGCTTGCTCTAATTTTTGACTGGAAGAACAGGATGTCTGCATAATGGTATTTGCTGTTAGAAGCACAAAGGCTATGAGCCAATATTTAATTGTTTTATTCATATCAAATGGGACTTAAAGGAGTTTAAGAGATGACAAAGATAATCATTTTTTTCAAGTTGGAAAGTAAAAAAAATAAAAAAAATACGCATTTATGATGGTTCTTTGCATAGATATTCGTAATTTTACACACCTTTTTATATTGGGGACATGTTGACTATTGGCAAATAACGACCAGAAAACTGCCGAAATCCCCGATAAGCCAGGAGCTGAAAAGAAAATAAAAAACGA